>NZ_JBEXHJ010000013.1:0-131398 GCF_040607775.1 Micromonospora sp. NPDC005237
TCCCGGTCCTCGCCACGCTCATCCCGGTCCTTGCCATGCTCATCCCGGTCCTTGCCATGCTCATCCCGGTCCTTGCCACGCTCATCCCGGTCCTTGCCACGCTCATCCCGGTCCTTACCGTCGTCCTGGCCTTCGGCCTGGCCGGCGTCGCTGACGTTCTGCTTCGGCGCCGCCTGCGAGTCGCTGGCCCGCTGTGCGTCGTCGGGCTTGTGGTCACGGGCAGCCAGCCCACCCAGTGCCGCCAGACCGACGACGCCGGTCAGGCCGGCCACGCCGGTGGCGACCCACAGCTTGCGTCGCCTAGTCGACGGCGCGGCCGCTGGGGCCCCGCCGTCGGGAGTCGTTACGTCGTTGGACATCAGAGCCTTCCGCCCTTTCCTGCTACCAGACGGGCTCGTACCACTTGAGCGGCACGAGCAGCTACAAATGGGTTGCAGCCTGTTATCCACACCGTATGAGAAGGATCCTCGCGAGGCGGACTTATCCGAAAAAAGCCCGCATTCGCCTCACGTCGGTCGGGTGGGTACACCGGGGCGCAGGGCGTGAAGAAAGGCCTGGGCAGCGCAAACAGCGACGGGCCCCGCCACCGGTGTCAGGACGACGGAAAACGTCGCCGGCACCGGGGGCGGGGCCCGCCGGGGGTCGTACCGGGTCAGCCGGGCAGGCGCGGACCCGCCTCGCGCTGCTCGGCCAGCCAGGTTTCCACCTCGTCGGAGCGGCGCGGCAGGCCGGCCGAGAGGTTCACCGCGCCGGTAGCGGTGACCAGGATGTCGTCCTCGATCCGCACGCCGGTGCCGCGCAGCTCCTCGGGGACCAGCTCGTCCTCCGGCTGGAAGTACAGCCCCGGCTCGACGGTCAGCACATAGCCCTCGCCGAGCACGCCGTCGCGGTAGTGCTCCTTGCGGGCGTTGGCGCAGTCGTGCACGTCGATGCCGAGCATGTGGCTGGTGCCGTGCAGCGTCCACCGGCGGTAGACCGTCGAGGCCGGGTCCATCGCCTCGTCCACGCTCACCGGGAGCAGCCCGAGGTCCTTGAGCGCCTCGGCGAGGACCCGCATGGCGGTCAGGTGGACGTCCTTGAACGCCACGCCGGGCTTGATGATGTCGATGCCGGCCTGCTGCGCGGCGTACACGGCGTCGTAGACCTGGCGCTGCAATGGGGTGAACCGGCCGTCGACCGGCAGCACCCGGGTGACGTCGGCGGTGTAGAGGTTGTGCCCCTCGACGCCCATGTCCATCAGCAGCAGGTCACCCGGACGGGTGGTGCCGTGGTTGTGCACCCAGTGCAGGATCGTGGCGTGCTCGCCGGCGCCGACGATCGAGCCGTACCCGACGTCGTTGCCGTCGTGGCGGGCGCGCAGCGCGAAGATCCCCTCCAGCAGTCGCTCCGAGACGGCGCGGTCGGCGGGGAGGATCCGGGCCACGTCCTCGAAGCCGCGCACCGTGGCGTTGACGGCGTCCTGAAGCTGGCCGATCTCCCACTCGTCCTTGACCAGCTTCTGCTCCGAGATGGCGGTCGCCAGCTCCCGGTCGCGGGGCGGCTGCCCCTCGGCGCGGACCCCGTCGTACGGGCGGACGGCCGCGTCGACCTGGGCGTCGAACCCGCGCAGCACCCGGGTGCGACCGGGTGCCAGGTCGGCCAGCGCCGCCTCCAGGCCGCTCAGGTCGGCGGTGGGCATGCCCAGCTCGGTGGACTTCTCGCCGAGGGTGTGTCGCCGGCCGACCCACAGCTCGCCGTGCCGGCTGCGGAAGAACTCGTCGGTCTCCCGGGACGAGCGGGGCCGCATGAACAGCGTCGCGTCGTGCCCCGAGCCGTTCGGGCGCAGCACCAGCACGCTGTCCGGGTCGTGGTCGCCGGTCAGGTAGGCGAAGTCGCTGCCCGGCCGGAACGGGTAGGTGGTGTCGTTGGCGCGGACCTTCTCGCCGCCGGTCGGGATGACCAGTGTCTCGCCGGGGAAGGCCGCCGAGAGCGCGGCGCGGCGCTTGGCGTAGTTGGGTGCCTCGGGACGGGGCGTGACCGGGAGTTCGGTGTCCCGCCAGCCCTGCCGCATGAAGGACAGGAACGCCTCCGGAAAGTCCGGATCGTGCGATTCCGTGCCGTCTGTCGGCGTACCGTCGGTGCGTTCCTCGGTCATTGCGCCGCTCCCTCCGCGTCGTTGCTGGTCCCGACGGTACCGCGTGCCCGGTTCGTGTTGGTGGCGGCCGGGAGCGCTCCGGATCGACGGACGGCTGCGACGGGCCGACGGACCGCGTGGAAAGATGACCACCATGTGCGGACTCCTGGCCTTCTTCAGCGCGAACGGCAACGCCGCCGCGCACCGCGACCACATCGCCGGAGCATTGGAATGCCTGCACCACCGCGGCCCCGACGAGACAGGGGTCGAGGTGGTCGGCGACGCCTCCGGCCGGTACGCGGACGGCGTGTTCGCCCACAAGCGGCTCGCCATCATCGACGTCGCGTCGAGTCACGAGCCGCTGCCCTACGCGAACGGCCGTTATCTGCTCACCTTCAACGGTGAGATCTACAACTACATCGAGCTGCGCGACGAGCTCGTCCGGAACTTCGGCGCGCAGTTCGCGACGGCCGGTGACGGCGAGGTGATCGTCGCCGGCTACCACTACTGGGGCGAGCAGGTGCTCACCCGCCTGCGTGGCATGTTCGCCTTCGTCATCTGGGACCGGCAGGAACGGCGCGCGTTCGGCGCCCGCGACTACTTCGGCATCAAGCCGCTGCACTACCTGGAGACCGCCGACGGCCTCTACCTGGCATCGGAGAAGAAGGCGCTGCTGCCGTTCGCGCACAGCAACTACCAGGGCGACGCGGGTGTCGACGCGGCCAACCTGAGCCACTACCTGACGCTGCAGTACGTTCCCGAGCCCGGCACCCTGCACAAGGGCATCAGCCGCATCGGCTCGGGGGAGTACCTGACCTGGTCCCCGGGCGGGCGGATCGACGTACGCCGGTGGTACCGGCCGGTGTTCCGGCCCGCGCCGGTCGACGACGAGCAGAAGCTCTACCACGAGATCCGCGAGACGCTGCGCGAGAGCGTACGCATGCACATGCGCTCCGACGTGCCGGTCGGGTCGTTCCTGTCCAGCGGCATCGACTCGACAGCGGTCGTCGCGCTGGCCCGCGAGTTCAACCCGAACATCCTCACCTTCACCGTCGGCTACGACGTGCCGGGATATTCGGAGATCGACGTCGCGCAGGAGTCGGCCCGGCACCTGGACGTCACCACCATCCCCACCAAGATCGGTCCGCAGGACATGATCGACGCGCTGCCGAAGATCGTCTGGCACCTGGACGACCCGGTGGCGGACCCGGCGCTGGTGCCGCTCTACTTCGTGGCGAAGAAGGCCGCCGAGCACGTCACGGTGGTGCTCTCCGGCGAGGGGGCCGACGAGTTCTTCGGCGGTTACACGATCTACCGGGAGCCGCTGTCGCTCGGCACCGTCAACGGCCTGCCCGGCGGCGTGCAGAAGGGCCTGCGGGCGGTCTCCAAGGCGATCCCGCAGGGGGTCAAGGGCAAGAGCTTCCTGGAGCGCGGCACCACCCCGATCGAGGAGCGCTACTACGGCAACGCCCGGATGTTCACCGAGGAGGAGAAGCAGCACCTGCTGCGCCGCTACGACCCCTCGGTGCGCTACACGGACGTGACCGCGCCGATCTACGCCGAGTGCACCGAGCTGGACGACGTCACCAAGATGCAGTACGTCGACCTCTACACCTGGCTGCGCGGCGACATCCTGGTCAAGGCCGACCGGATCTCGATGTCGCACTCGCTGGAGGTGCGGGTGCCTTTCCTCGACCGCGAGGTGTTCGACGTCGCGGCGAAGATTCCGGTGGATCTCAAGCTGCCGCCGCGCTCCGATGCCACCAAGTACGCGATGCGTCAGGCGTTGCAGGGTGTCGTGCCGCCGGCGATCGTCAACCGTAAGAAGCTGGGCTTCCCGACGCCCACCCGGGTCTGGCTGCGCGGCGAGATGTACGAGTGGGCCCGGCACGTGCTGAGCACCTCGGGCGCGGGTGACCTGCTCGACCTGTCGTACGCGCTGCGGCTGCTCGACGAGCACAAGCGGGAGGAGGCCGACCACTCCCGCAAGGTGTGGACGGTGCTGATCTTCTGCATCTGGCACGCCATCTTCGTGGCCAAGACGCTCGATCCGGGCATCCAGCGCAACCAGTCGGCTCTGCTGACGAAGCCGGTGGTCGGCTCCATGGTCCGCTGACCAGCGACCCCACCCTGTCGATCAAGAGGTTTGCGTCACCCGAGTGACTCCGGGTGACGCAAACCTCTTGATCATTTCAGGGAACCTCAGCGGCGCGCGCAGGTCACCGTCGGGATGCCGTTCGTTCCTGTGCTGCTGGCCAGGAAGCCGAACGTGGTCGTGCCCTCGGGTGCGACCGTGCCGTTGTACGAGACGTTCGTCGCCGTCACCGAGGCGCCGGACGTCGTCTGGGTGGCGCTCCAGATCTGATTGATCACCTGCCCGTTGGGCCAGGTCCAGCTCGCGGTCCAGCCGGCGAACGGCGTACTGCCGTGGTTCATGATCGTGACTTCGCCCTGGAAGCCGCCCTGCCAGGCGCTGGTCACCTTGTAGACGGCCATGCAGTCACCGGTCGACGGCGGCGGCATGGTCGGCGGCGGGGTGGTCGGCGGCCGCGTCGTGGGCGGAGGCGTGGTCGGCGGCGGGGTGGTCGGCGGCGGCGTGGTGGGCGGAGCCGTGGTCGGCGGCGGGGTGGTGGGCGGGTTCGAGCCGCCCGGACCCACACCGGTCACCTGGCCGGTGCCGCCGTCGAAGGCGACGTCGGAGCAGCCGAAGAAGTTCTCCTGCGAGTCCGAGCGCACCCAGCGGGAGTAGATGATGTGCCGGCCGCTCTTGCCCGACGGCAGGTTGCCGCTGAAGTAGTAGTGACCGTCATTGGTGCCGACGCCGCCGCGCTGCGGCGGGTTGGTCACCGTCAGGAACGGCTGCTCCTCCAGGTCACTCCAGGCCAGCGCCCGGGTCGGGCTCCAGCTGTCCTTGGTGACGTAGAAGTAGAAGGTGCCCGGGTGGTGCGCCCAGTTGCTGTACCGGAAGTCCAGTCGCGCGCCGGAGGTCAGGTGGGTCAGCGGCCAGTCGGTGCGGGGCAGGTCGTAGCCCCGGTAGCCGGTGTTGCCACCACTGCACAGCTGCCCGTCCGGAATGAAGCCGGTGGTGCGACCACCGGCGTCCGAGCGCAGCACGCTGAACCAGTTGTAGAGCGAGTTCGTCCCGCTCTGCGCCACCGCGGCGGCGCACGCGGGGTTGTTCGGCTTGATCTCGCCGGTCTGGCTGAGGCCGTCCTGCCAGCAGAGGTAGGTCCGGGCGCCCGGCGTCATCGCCGCGCCGTGCGCGGCGGCCGGTTGCGGACTGGACGCCAGGGCTACGGCGCCCAGCGCGAGGGTAAGGGCCGCGGTGAGCAACGCGGCCGTACGGGAACGGTTCACGGGTTCTCCTGACTCGCGAGGCGTGCCGCCCGAGCCGCCCCGCCGCAATCGGGTGGGGTTGTGGTGTCGTCGCAGCGCCGTGCGGGCGGTTGCGGCGATCACAGTGACGTGCCCCGGCCGAAGAGCGGCCAGCGGACACACGCCATCAACGGTCCTGTCCTGGACCGGTGCCCTCGCGTCGAACCAACCCGGCAACCGGCGGCGCGGCAGCCCTCGCACCGCCCGGTACGCGTCATCCCACCACGCGACCGTCGCCGACGCAATAGTCGATCCTCGATGTGTGAAAACGCGGGTGACGCGGCCCGTCGTGCCGTCGTCGGCTCACCCGTCTCCGGATCGGATCGGCGGGATCTCTCCTATAGTGATGGTCTGCATCCCCACGGCGACGACGGCCGTCCGGGCAGATCTCCCGCGTCGGGGCGGCGCACCTCGCCCTGTCGGTCGTACGGCGGGACCGGACGGCGACGAGACGAAGGAGGCGGCAGCGCGTGTCCGACGTGTTCGACGACCTGCACCGCCGCTGCCGCGCCGGCGAGCCGGTCGCCCTGGCCACCGTCGTCGCCACCTGGCGATCGGCGCCCCAGCCGCCCGGCGCCGCCATGCTCGTGGCCGCCGACGGCACGGTCACCGGCAGCGTCTCCGGCGGCTGCGTCGAGGCCGACCTCTACGAGCGCGCCCGCCACGTGCTCGACACCGGCGTACCCGAGCTGGTCCACTACGGCGTCAGCGACGACGAGGCGTACGCCGTGGGCCTGACCTGCGGCGGGATGCTGGACGTGTTCGTGGAGCGGATCGACGGCGGCGCCCTCGCGCAGTTGGACGCGGTCGCCGCCGCGCGGCGGGCCGGCGAACCGGCCGCGGTCATCACCTGCGTGGCCGCCGACGCCGGCGACCCCCCGGGCGCGGCCCCGACCGACCCGGCGGGGCGACTGGGCCGACGGCTGGTGCTGACCGGTGGGCAGGTGACCGGCTCGCTCGGCGACGACCGGCTGGACGACGCCGCGACCGACGACGCGCTCGGACTGCTCGCCGCCGGGCACAGCGGCGTGCTCCGGTACGGCTACCACGGGCAGCGCCGGGGCGCCGGCCTCAGCCTCTTCGTGGCCGCGTACGCCACCGCGCCCCGGATGATCGTCTTCGGGGCGATCGACTTCGCGGCCGCGGTGGCCCGGATCGGCGCGTTCCTCGGCTACCAGGTGACCGTCTGCGACGCCCGGGCCGTCTTCGCCACCGGGCGGCGCTTCCCGGACGCGCACGAGGTGGTGGTGCAGTGGCCGCACCGCTACCTGCGGGCCGAGGTCGACGCTGGCCGGGTCGACGCGCGCACCGTCGTCTGCGTACTCACCCACGACCCGAAGTTCGACGTGCCGCTGCTGGCGCTGGCCCTGCGCCAACCGTTGGCGTACGTCGGCGCGATGGGGTCACGGCGCACCCACGACGAGCGGCACAAGCTGCTGCGCGAGGCCGGGCTCAGCCCGGAGCAGCTCGACCGGCTCGCCTCACCGATCGGGCTGGACCTCGGCGGTCGTACGCCCGAGGAGACCGCGGTGAGCGTCGCCGCGCAGATCGTCGCCGCCCGCTGGGGCGGCAGCGGCCGGCCCCTGTCCGCGCTCGACGGGCCGATCCACCACCCGGGCTGACGCCGCACCGGTACCGCGTCTTCGCCGCCCAGCAGGGCGTCCGTTGTGCCAGCCTGGTGCCAGCGGACCATGTCCGCCCGATCGTTCCCTCGGCGGGCCGGCGTGCGGCACGCCGGGACGCTGCCGGCTGACGACGAAGGGACTTCGATGGGGTACGCGGTGGTGTTCGGCGAGGCGCTCGTCGACCTGCTCGACACCGAGCGCGACGGGGAACGGGTCTACCGGCAGGCGATCGGCGGTGGGCCGCTCAACGTCGCCGTCGGGGTGACCCGGCTCGGCGGTGCGGCGCAGTTCGTCGGCTCGCTCGGCGACGACGTGCTGGGCGGGCGGATCCGCGGCTTCCTGACCGATGTCGGCGTCGGTCTCGCCGGTGCGGTCACGGTGCCGGCGTCGACCGCGCTCGCGGTGGTCACGTACGACGGGCCGGAACCCGACTTCCGCTTCTACGGCGAGCCGCCCTCCTACAGCCTGCTCGGCGCCGACGAGCTGGACCTGGCGCTGCTGGAGGGCGCGGACGTGCTCTACTGCGGCTCGGTCGTGTTGGTGCAACCGCGCACCCTGGCCGCCGCGCGCCGGGCCTGGTCGCTCGCCGCCGGGCTGCGCGTCTTCGACCCGAACGTACGCCCCCACCTGCTCGACGGGCCGGCCGCGCTGGAGGGGCTGCGCGAGGTGGTGGCTGAGTTCGCGGCGGGCGCGCACCTGGTCAAGCTGAGCACCGCCGACGCCGCGCTGCTCTACCCGCGCGAGCCGGTCGAGGGGGTGGCCGCGTACCTGCGTGAGCTGGGCGCGGCCACGGTGGTGGTGACGCTCGGTGCGGCCGGCGCGGTGCTGGCCGCCGCCGGTGCGGATCCGGTACGGGTGCGGGCCCCCAAGGTCAACGCCATCGACGCCACCGGCGCCGGCGACTCGGTCATGGCCGCGCTGATCGCCGACCTGCTTCTCGACGGCGAGCCCGACGACCCGGCGGGCTGGGTCGAGCGGGTGGCCTTCGCGCTGCGGGTGGCGGGCCTCGTCTGCGAATCCCCGGGCGGCGCCACCGCCATGCCCACCCGCACCGACGTCGAGCGCCGCTTCGGCAGCTAGACGGTGCCGTTGAGCTCGTTGTAGCCGCGGCGGGCGGCGATCAGGGCGGCACGGGCCCCGAAGGGGGCCTCGGCGGCCACCCGCTCCGGTGGCGCGTCGCCGGTGTGCGCGGCGCGGATCAGCCAGGCCAGTCGCGCCAGTTCGGCGTGCTGGGCGCGGACGAACCCGACGTCCACCGGGTCGCCGTGGCCCGGCACGACCACCGTGCGCGCGGTGGTCAGCCGCAGCAGGTCCGCGACCGCGTCCGGCCACTGCAGGGGGTACGAGTCCTCGAAGGCGGGCGGGCCGCTCTGCTCCACCAGGTCGCCGGCGACGAGCACGTCCGCGTCGGGCACGTGCACCACGACGTCGGCGTCGGTGTGCCCGCGCCCCGGGTGCCGCAGCAGCACCCGCCGGCCACCCAGGTCGAGTGCGGTCTCGGTGTGCACCGTGTGCGTCGGAGCGAGCAGCGGGGTGTCGGCCAGCTCGGCTGCCAGCTCCGGGTGCTCCGTGCGCACCTCCTCGTACGCCTCCCGGCGCAGCCGCTCCGGCTCGTCGCGCAGGGCCGCGGCGGCCCGCTCGTGCGCGTACACCGGTCGGGGTGGGTCGCCGGCCAGGACGGCGTTGCCGAAGCAGTGGTCGTAGTGGTGGTGGGTGTTGACAAGCGTCAGCGGACGGTCGGTCACCCGCCCGACGGCGGCGGCCAGCTCGGTGGCCTGCCCGGCCGAGGAGAGCGTGTCCACCAGCAGCGCCTCGTCGTCGCCGACGACCAGGGTGACGTTGACCCGCAGCAGGGGCTCGCGCAGCACGTACACCCGGTCGGCGACCTCGCTGAACCCGGCGCTCACGACGACCGTCCGGCCCGGTCGACGAAGCGTTGCCGGTCCACCAGGATCCGGTCGACCCGGCCCCGGGCCACCGTCTGGTCGCCGTCCGCGACGGTGACCTCGAACGACAACCGGCGACCGTCGACCGTCGCGAGCAGCGCCTGCGCCCGTACCGTGCGCCCGACCACCGTCGGCGCGAGGTGCTCCAACTCGACCCGGGTGCCGACAGTTGTCGACCCGGGCGGCAGCGTGGCCGCCGTGGCCGCGACGGTGGCCGCCTCGGCGAGCGCGAGCACCCGGGGTGTGCCCAGCACCGGTACGTCCCCCGAACCGACCGCCTGGGCGGTGTCCGTGTCGGTGACGGTCAGTTCGACCTGGGCGGTCAGACCCGGCGCGAAGGCCGGCTCGGGCTGCTCCTGCATGGTCGTCAGCCTAGGTGCTCGCCGAGCCCGTCGCGCACGCGCCCGACGATCCGCACACCGACCGCCGTCCACGTGTGCACGGCTTCGCCGGGTGGTCCCCGTCGGTCGATGCCGTACCCGTCGTTAACCTTGACCGCGATGGCCGTCGTGACTGACCCCCAACCCCCCGCCCGGACCGACCCGCCCGCGTCCCCGGACGGGGGCCGTCGGCGCGTCGTCGCCATGACGATCTGGGCGGTCGCCTTCGTCGCCGCCTGGCTGGCGATCGGGCTGCCCACCGACCCCGCGTACGCCTTCGTGTGGATCTGGCTGGCGACGATCGCCTGGAACAGCGACCGGCCGTGGCGCAGCCACCTGCGCTTCGCCCGGGACTGGGTGCCGGTGGTGCTGCTGTTCGTCGTCTACAACCTCTCGCGCGGGTTCGCCGACAACGGGGCCACCCCGCACGCCATGGAGCTGATCGTCGCCGACCGGTTCATGTTCGGCTGGGCCACCGGCGGGGAGGTGCCCACCATCTGGTTGCAGGAGCACCTGTACCGCCCGCAGGTGCACTGGTGGGACGTCGCGGCGAGCTGGGTGTACTTCTCGCACTTCGTGGTGGCGCTGACCGCCGCCGCGGTGCTCTGGCTGCGCGACCGGCGCCGCTGGGCCGCGTACATGCGGCGTTGGGGTTTCCTCTGCGCCGCCGGCCTGGTGACCTACTTCGTGTACCCGGCCGCCCCGCCGTGGTGGGCGGCGCAGAACGGCCTGCTCACCGAGGTCGCCCGGATCTCCACCCGGGGTTGGAAGGCGTTCGGCATGCACGGCGCCGGCAACGTGCTCAACGCCGGCCAGATCGCCTCGAACCCGGTCGCCGCGATGCCGTCGCTGCACACCGCGTGGGCGCTGTTCGTGGTGCTGTTCTTCCTGACCACCACCCGTCGCCGCTGGTGGCCGCTGCTGCTCGCGTACCCGCTGGCGATGACCTTCACCCTGGTCTACTCCGGTGAGCACTACGTGATCGACGTGCTGGTGGGCTGGACGTACGTCGGGCTCACCTACCTGGTCGTCGGCCTGGCCGAGCGCGGCTGGGCGGCGCTACGGGCCCGCCGAGCGAGGGCCGCCGACGAACCACCAGGGCAAACCGTCATCCCCGACCCATCAGCCGCCAGACACCCCACACCAAGCGACCAACCAGCGATACCCGCCGACCACTAACCGACCCCGCCCAGCCCTGCCCTGCCCTGCCCTGCCCTGCCCCCGCCCTGCCCCCGTCGATCATGAAGTTATTGGCCGTCCGCTCGGCGTGTCGGGGCAATAACTTCATGATCACCGGAGGGGTGGGGTGGGGTGGGGTGGGGTTAGGGCGTGCGGCGGGCTTTGGTTGCTCGGGTGGTCAGCTCGGCTGCCAGGGCCCACGCCTCGGTGAGGTCCCGGTCCTGGGCGGCCGCGCCTGAGCCGCCGGCGGTGTCCGCGTACACGGTCGCCAGCCTCAGTCGGCGCTGCACCGGCCCCTGCACCACCCGCACGCTCTGGATCCGCGCGTACGGCACGATCGCCAACTGCCGGGTGAGCAGCCCGGACCGGGTGGCGAAGACCCGCTCGAACAGACCCGCCCCGAGCGCGCCGCGCCCGAGCGGGTGCAGCCAGCGCGTCCGGGGCGGTGGTGGGCTCAGCGTCAGCGCGTCCAGGCGTACGCCCGGCAGCACCTCGGCGACGATCATCGTGGCGGTCGGCAGGTCGCCGACCGGCAGCAGCCGGTCCGGCCGGTTGCGGTCGTCGGCCTCCGCCACGGAGTAGCCGGCCACCTCCAACCGCAGCCGCAGCCAGTCGTTGACCCGCCACAGCAGCGGCCAGGTGGCCCGCACGGTCTGGACCCGGTCCAGCGGCACGGTCTGCGCCCGCGTCTCCAGCAGGCCGTTGTGCACCCGCAGGGTGCCGCCGTCGCGGGCCAGCCGGAAGTTCCAGTCGTCGAGCACCCGGCGGATCGGTTGCAGCAGCACACCGGCCATCGCGGTGAGCGTGCTCGCCACCGCGACGAAGGACCACGACCCGGCGGTGACGAACTGCACCACGACGAAGGCCACGCCGAACGGGAGCAGGAACGCCTGCGGGGTGAGCAACTGACTGACCAGCAGGTTCTGGTTGCGCACCGCGTGCAGCGGTCGTCCCGCCGAGGCCGTCGGCGTCCCGGGTTCCGTCAAAGACGCGGTGACGCCGGGCGGGGGCGGCGGGGTCGTCCGCCCGGCGAGCGTCAGCAGCCGCTCGCGCAGGCGGGCCGCGTCGGCCACTCCGAGGTACGCCAGCGGCGCCTCGGTCTTGCCTCCGCCGACCACCTCCAGGCGCAGCTCGGCCAGGCCGGTGAGCTGGGCGAGCAGCGGCCGGACCACCTCCACGGCCTGCAACCGCTCCAGCGGGATGGCCCGGGTACGCCGCCAGAGCAGCCCTTCGTGCACCCGCAGTTCGCGGCCCACCACGTGGTAGCCGGTGTTGTACCAGCTGATCACCGACAGCACGGTCGCGCCGAGCGCCAGCACCACCACCATGGCGGCGAACCAGCCGAAGCCGACCCGCGACAGCGTCGACCAGGACAAGCCCGCGATCACCACGACCAGCGACTTGGCGCCGTGCAGCAGCGGGCTGAGCGGGTGCAGCCGCTGCCGCGGCTCACCGTCACCGCCGCCCGGCGACGCCGGCCAGGGGTAGACCGCCCCGGGCGGCACCCCAGACGGCCCCGCGGGGTACGGCACCCCAGGCGGTCCCGCGGGGTACGGCGGAGCAGGCGGACCGGGATGTGGCGGAGTGGGCGGGCCAACGGGGTGCGGTGCGCCGGCGGCAGGCGCGCTGCCGGCGGCAGGCGGTGCGCCGGCAGGAGGCGCGCTGCCGGCGGGCAGCGGAGGCCGGGTGTCCGGCTCGGCGGGACCGTCGCTCATCGGGCCGGCTCTCGGCGGTGCCGACGGTCACCCGCGCGGGCGGTCACAGCCCCTCCGCCCGGTCCTCGCCCAGCGCGGTGAGCCGGTCGCGCAGTCGGGACGCCTCCGCCGGACGCAGCCCCGGCACCCGCGCGTCACTGGCGGCCGCCGCCGTGTGCAGCTGCACCGTGGCCAGGTCGAAGGCACGCTCCAGCGGACCGGCGCTCACGTCGACGAACTGCATGCGGGAGTACGGGACGATGGACAACCGCCGGACCAGCAGCCCGTGCCGTACCAGCAGGTCGTCGTCGCGCTCGGCGTAGCCCCAGACGCGGACCGCGCGGACGATGGCCGTGGCCCGCCACGCGCCGAGCACCACCACGAGGGCGAGGGCGAGCCCGAACAGCCAGTGGCCGCTCAGCGCCCAGCCGATCGCGGTCACCGCCAGGCCGATGGCCACCACGACCCCGAGCCGGATCAGCTCCACCCAGATCAGGTTGGTGGAGATCGGCTGCCACCGGACGGTGTCCGGCCAGGGCTCCAGCGGCCCTCGCCCCGACGACTGCGGACCGGAGTGGGGCACCGGGCCCGTGCCCGACGGCAGGAGACCAGGCGACGGCAGGTCGGACGGGGGCGGACCGGCGTCGTACCCGCCGCGCGGAGGCGATGCGGCGTCGTACCCGCCGGGCGGGGGCAGGGCGCTCGGCGGCAGCGGGGCCGGCCACGACACGTCCGGTGGGGAAGGGTCCGGGCCGAGTGTGCCGGGCGCCGGGAACGCGCCGGGTGGCGGCGCGACGCCGGGTGGCGGCGGACTGGCCGGGGAGGTGAGGTCGGGGGAGGTCGGGCGGTCGACGCGGTCCTCCGCGCTCACCGGCGGGCGCCGTTCCGCACGCCGCGACGCCGCACGATCCGTGCGCCGTGTGCCGCCGCCTCGCCCTGCCCGTCGGCGGCGCGGAGCGCCCCGCTGCCGTGCCTCATCGGTCGCTCGCTGCGCTCGCTCACGTGTCGAGGGTAGGCGATCCGGGCACCGGAGTGACGGCACGAAGGAAGCCGCGAACGTTCAGGAATTCGCCGAGACTGCCGCGGTGCTCGGCGCAGGCCAGCCAGGTCTTGCGCCGATCGGCGGTGTGCAGGCGCGGATTGTTCCACTCCAGCGCCCAGACGGCGGGGGCGCGGCAGCCCCGGGCCGAGCAGACCAGGGGCTCGTCGGCAGGGGAGGGGAGGCTCATCCGGGCCAGTCTAGGGCGGCCGGACGGAAAGCTTGAGCGCCGGGCGGCCACGGGGGGAGCCGCCCGGCGACGGGGTGAATCGTACACACGGCGGGCCGGTCCCTGTCCACCCGTGACACGCGATTCGGGCATTGGACGCCCGCGGCGAAAATCGGCTTCTCCCCACCTCGGCACTCAGGAAGGCGTGCGAGGCTTGATACCGCACCAGCCGCGACGACCGACCAACGCTGTGGAGGACCGGTGGCCCAGCCGACCACGCCCGACGCCCCGACGCCGAACGGGACGGCACCGGACACACCCGCACCGGTGACCACGCCCGCGCAGGACGCCAGCCTGCTGGAGAAGGCGCTCTTCGAGATCAAACGGGTGATCGTCGGGCAGGACCGGATGGTCGAGCGGATGTTCGTCGCGCTGCTCGCCCGGGGTCACTGCCTGCTCGAAGGCGTGCCCGGCGTGGCCAAGACCCTGGCCGTGGAGACCCTCGCCAAGGTCGTCGGCGGGTCCTTCGCCCGGGTGCAGTTCACCCCGGACCTGGTGCCGGCCGACATCATGGGCACCCGGATCTACCGGCAGTCGAGCGAGAAGTTCGACGTCGAGCTGGGCCCGGTCTTCGTCAACTTCCTGCTCGCCGACGAGATCAACCGCGCTCCGGCCAAGGTGCAGTCGGCGCTGCTGGAGGTCATGAGCGAGCGCCAGGTGTCGATCGGCGGGGAGAGCCACCGGGTGCCCGATCCGTTCCTGGTGATGGCCACCCAAAACCCGATCGAGCAGGAGGGCGTCTACCCGCTGCCGGAGGCGCAGCGGGACCGGTTCCTCATGAAGATCGTCGTGGGCTACCCGACCGACGCCGAGGAGCGGGAGATCGTCTACCGGATGGGCGTGACCGCCCCGGAGCCGACGGCGGTCTTCGACACCCCCGAGCTGATCGCCCTGCAACGCAAGGCCGACCAGGTCTTCGTGCACAACGCGCTGGTCGACTACGCGGTGCGCCTGGTGCTGGCCACCCGCGCACCCGCCGAGCACGGCATGCCGGACGTCGCCCAGCTGATCCAGTACGGGGCCAGCCCGCGCGCCTCGCTCGGTCTGGTCCGGGCCACCCGCGCGCTGGCGCTGCTGCGCGGGCGCGACTACGCCCTGCCGCAGGACGTGCAGGACATCGCCCCGGACATCCTGCGCCACCGGCTGGTGCTCAGCTACGACGCGCTCGCCGACGACGTGCCGGCCGACCACATCGTGCACCGGGTGATGTCGACCATCCCGCTCCCGGCCGTCGCGCCCCGACAGCAGGCCACCCCGCCGCCGAGTACCCCGCCGCCGGGCGCCGGCTGGCCCGGGCAGCGGCCGTGACCTCACCCACCCCTCGTCCCGCCCCCGACCGCAGCGAGGCCGTGCTGTCCCGACTCCAGTTGCTGGTCACCCGCAAGCTCGATGGTCTGCTCCAGGGTGACTACGCTGGCCTGCTCCCGGGGCCGGGCAGCGAGGCGGGCGAGTCGCGGGAGTACCGCCCCGGTGACGACGTACGCCGGATGGACTGGCCGGTGACCGCGCGGACCACGACCCCGCACGTGCGGCGGACGGTCGCGGACCGGGAGTTGGAGACGTGGCTGGCCCTGGACCTCTCGGCCAGCCTGGACTTCGGCACCGGGCAGTGGCTCAAGCGGGAGGTGGTGGTGGCCGCCGCTGCCGCCATCACCCATCTGACCGTGCGCGGCGGCAACCGGATCGGCGCGGTGATCGGCACCGGTGGCGGCGCGTCCGCACCGGCGCGACGGTGGCGCGGTGGCCCGCCGCCGGTCGGGCCGGGGGTGCTCACCCGACTGCCGGCCCGCTCCGGCCGCAAGGAGGCGCAGGGCCTGCTGCGGGCCGTCGCCGGCACCGCGATCCAGCCCGGCCGGGGCGATCTGGGCGCGCTGGTCGACATGCTCAACCGCCCGCCCCGGCGGCGCGGGGTGGCCGTGGTGGTCTCGGACTTCCTGGCGCCGACCGAGCAGTGGGCCCGGCCGATGCGCAAGCTGCGTGTCCGGCACGACGTGCTGGCGATCGAGGTGGTGGACCCGCGCGAGCTGGAGTTGCCCGACGTGGGGGTGCTGCCGGTGGTCGACCCGGAGAGCGGTGAGCTGCACGAGGTGCAGACCGCCGACCCGCGGCTGCGGCAGCGCTACGCCGAGGCCGCCGCCGCCCAACGGGCCACGATCGCCGCCGCGCTGCGTGGCGCCGGCGCGGCCCACCTGCGTCTGCGTACCGACCGAGACTGGCTGCTGGACATGGTGCGTTTCGTGGCCGCGCAGCGGCACGCCCGCACCCGGGGGACGACACGATGATCCGTTTTCTGCAACCGTGGTGGCTGCTGGCCGTGCTGCCGGTGCTCGCCCTCGCCGCGTTCTACATCTGGCGGCAGCTGCACCGCCGGGCGTACGCGATGCGGTTCACCAACGTGGACCTGCTGCGGACCGTCGCGCCGAAGGGTCTGGGCTGGCGGCGGCACGTGCCGGCGACCGCGTTCCTGCTCTGCCTGCTGGTGCTCGCCACGGCGCTGGCCCGTCCGGCGGTGGACACCAAGGAGCCGCTGGAGCGGGCCACGGTGATGCTCGCCATCGACGTGTCGCTGTCCATGCAGGCCGACGACGTGGCGCCGAACCGGCTGGAGGCCGCGCAGGAGGCGGCCAAGCAGTTCGTGAGCGAGCTACCGGAGAGCTACAACCTGGGTCTCGTCTCGTTCGCCAAGGCGGCCAACGTGCTCGTGCCGCCGGGCAAGGACCGGGACGCGGTGACCGCCGCGATCGACGGGCTGGTGCTGGCCGAGGCGACCGCGACGGGCGAGGCGGTGTTCACCTGCCTGGAGGCGATCCGGTCGGTGCCGGCCGACGGCGCGGCGGGTATCCCACCGGCGCGGATCGTGCTGCTGTCGGACGGGTTCCGCACCTCCGGCCGGTCGGTGGAGGAGGCGGCGGCTGCCGCGCAGGCGGCCAACGTGCCGGTCTCCACCATCGCGTTCGGCACCGACACCGGTCAGGTCGACATCGGTGGGCAGCTCCAGCGGGTGCCGGTGGACCGGCTCGCCCTCGCGGAGCTGGCCGAGACCACCGAGGGCTACTTCTACGAGGCGGCCTCGGTGAGCGAGCTGAAGCAGGTCTACCAGGACATGGGCAGCTCGATCGGGTTCCGCACCGAGCCGCGCGAGGTGACCCAGTGGTACGCGGGGTTGGCGCTGCTGCTGGCGCTCTGCGCCGGCGCGCTCAGCCTGCTCTGGTCGTCGCGGATGCTCTGAGGGCGGCCAGGGCAGCGGACGGCCAGGGAAGAGACAGGCAGCGAACGGCCGGGGAAGAGAACGGGCCGGCGGTGGTCAGTGACCGCCGCCGGCCAGGACGAAGACGACGGCCACCCAGACGGCGGCGAGGGTGAAGCCCAGCGGGGCGACGTAGCGGCTCATGGACGGCTCCGAGTGGCGGCTGGACGGTCCGCGTGCGGGGGGCGGACCGCAGGGGGTGGGGACGCGCACACGAAGTCGTGACCGGGCGGCTCCCGGCGACCGTCCGGTGACCGGACGGCGCGGCACACGCGCCCCGGCGTCAGCCGAGGCGGTGGGGGAGCGGAGCGGGGTCAGCTCGCCAGACTGAGTCGTGGCTCAGCGGGGCTGACCATCGGCCCGGCCACGACTAGGAGGATCGCTATCTCGCACAGCGATCACCTCCTGCAAGTCGGCCGGGCCGGAACGTCGATGAGCGTACACCTGAGCCGGCGCCGGCACGCACTCGGCCGACCGGTCGGCAACCGCTCCACCGCCCGGCCGACGCCACCGGTCCGGGCGGTCCGCCGACCCGTGTCGGCGGCCCGTGCGCACGACGGTGACCAGCACCGCGGCGAGCAGGGGCAGCCAGCAGAACCGGGCCAGCACCCACGCCGGACCGTCCGGCGCGGTGTGCAGCCCGGGCAGGGCCAGGCCACCCCGGGCGGTGAGCGCCGTCACCGTGACACGGGTCGCTGGCGTCGCCCCGGGGAGCCGTTTCCCGGCTGGCCCTGTGGGACTACTCGCCGGCGGCGACCAGACCCGTCTCGTACGCCAGCACCACGGCCTGGGCCCGGTCGCGCAGCCCCAGCTTGGCCAGGATCCGCCCCACGTGCGTCTTCACGGTCTGCTCCGCCACCACCAGGTCACCGGCAATCTCCGCGTTGTTGCGCCCCCGGGCGATCAACCGCAGCACCTCGGTCTCGCGGGGCGTGAGCCCGGCCAGGTCGGTGGGGCGGGGTCGGCGGCGGTCCGGGCGGGCCGCGAACTCGGCGATCAGTCGGCGGGTCACCGCCGGGGCGAGCAGCGCGTCCCCGGCCGCCACCACCCGCACCGCCTGCACCAGGTCGGCCGCCGGCGCGTCCTTGAGCAGGAAGCCGCTGGCACCGGCGCGCAGCGCCTCGTACACGTAGTCGTCCAGGTCGAACGTCGTGAGGATGAGCACCCGGGGGCGCTGCGCCGATCGGTCGCCCAGCAGCTTGCGGGTGGCCTCCAGCCCGTCCATGACCGGCATCCGCACGTCCATCAGCACCACGTCCGGGTCGAGCCGGCGGGCGGCGGCGACGGCCTGCGCGCCGTCGGCGGCGTCACCCACCACGAGCAGGTCCGGCTGGGCGGCGAGCAACGCGCCGAAGCCCTGCCGGACCATCGCCTGGTCGTCGGCGATCAGCACCTTGATCATGCGTCTCCGCTCTCCGGCTCGTACGGCAGTTCGGCCGCCACCGCGTAACCGCCGTCGGGCAGCGGCCCGGCGGTGAACGTACCGCCCAGTGAGGTGGCCCGCTCCCGCATGCCGGTCAGCCCGTGCCCCGGGCTGCCGTCGGCGGTCGGTCGGGCGTCGGTCGGGGAGTTCTCGACGCGTACTCCCAGACCGGATTGGCGGGCGCGGACGGTGACGCGCACCGCGGCGCCGGCCGCGTGCCGGGCCGCGTTCGCCAGCCCCTCCTGCACGATGCGGTACGCGGCCAGCCCGACCGGCGCGGGCACCCGCCCGTCGCCCAGCGGGTCGACGTCCAGGGTCACCGGCAGCCCGGCGCGACGGGCCGCGTCCACCATCGGGCCCAGGTCGGTCAGGTCGGGCTGCGGAGCGGTCTGCGGACCGGTGGCCTCGCTGCGCAGCACCCCCAGCAGCCGCCGCATGTCGGTCAGCGCGTCGCGGGCCGAGCCGGCGATGGCGGCGAATTCGGCGGCGGCCGGCGCCGGCACGTCGGTCAGCCGGTACGGCGCGGTCTCGGCCTGCACCGCGATCAGCGACATGTGGTGGGCCACCACGTCGTGCAGTTCGCGGGCGATCCGGGTGCGCTCCTCCAGCACCGCGCGGCGCTCCTGCTCCCGCTCGCTCAACTCGGTCTGCGCGGCCAGCGCCCGCCGGGACAGCCGGTTGCGCCGGATCAGGTCACCGACGATCGCCAGCGCGCCGAGCAGCGCCAGGACGGCGGCCCGGTTCTCCGCGCGCACCAGGGTGAGCACCGGCACCGCGGTGATCGCCACCACCCAGGCCAGCACCGGCCGGTCGACCCGCGCGACGACGACCGCGACCACCGCGACCGAGCCGAGCGCCAGCGGCGGCGTCCACGGTCCGGGCAGGTCGGCCGGGGCGTTGAACGTGCACACCAGCAGGGCCAGCACCGTGAGCCGCCAGGCCAGCAGCGGACGCCGGGGCAGCGCCAGCAGCGGCGCCACGGTCAGCGCCGCGAACAGCACCGCGATCGGAACCGGCAGACCCCAGTTGCTCTCCACGGTGAGCGTGATCCAGAAGAGGCCGAGCGCGGCGAGCAGCCCGACCGGGGCGGCGGGTCGGGCGAGCCGGGGCCAGCGGGCCAGCAGCGGTCGACCGGGCGGGGCGTCCGGGCCCCACAGGGTCTGCCGCAACGCCCGCAGGGCCACGGCGATCGGTTGCCGGTTCACCACCCGGAGGGTACGGGCAGAGCCCATCACGGGGCGTGCCACCAGGGGTTGATCCCGGTGTCGTACCACGGTGTGACGCGGCTCCCGTTAGCGCTTACCTGCCGGTAACGCCTAGGCTCCGACGCGTCCGTGCTGACCATTCGCAAGGGGGAACCGTGGCCCGTACCGTGCTGGTGACCGGGGGTAACCGGGGGATCGGCCTGGCCATCGCGCAGGCCTTCGCCAAGCAGGGCGATCGGGTGGCGGTCACCCACCGCAGCGGCGATGCCCCCGACGGGCTGTTCGGCGTGCGCGCCGACGTCACCGACGCGGCCTCGATCGACGCCGCGTTCACCGCCGTCGAGGCCGAGCTGGGTCCGGTCGAGGTGGTGGTCGCCAACGCCGGCATGACCGACGACACCCTGCTGCTGCGGATGTCCGAGGAGCAGTTCACCGGTGTGCTGGACACCAACCTCACCGGCGCGTTCCGGGTCGCCAAGCGGGCCTCCGGCAAGATGCTGCGGGCCAAGTGGGGCCGGATGATCTTCATCTCCTCGGTGGTGGGTCTCTCCGGCGGCGCGGGTCAGGTCAACTACGCCGCCAGCAAGGCCGGCCTGGTCGGCGTGGCCCGCTCGATCACCCGGGAGCTGGGCAGCCGCAACATCACCGCGAACGTGGTGGCGCCCGGCTTCATCGACACCGACATGACCGCCAGCCTCAGCGACGACCGCAAGGCGGAGATCCGCAAGTCCATCCCGGCCGGCCGGATGGCCAGCCCGGACGAGGTGGCCGCCGTGGTCACCTGGCTGGCCTCGGACAGCGCCGGGTACGTCTCCGGCGCCGTGATCCCGGTCGACGGCGGCCTCGGCATGGGCCACTGACCAGCGCTTCGACAACGTACGGAGGAAACCCTGCATGTCCGGACTGCTCGCCGGTAAGCGGCTGCTCGTCACCGGTGTGATCACCGAGGCTTCGATCGCCTTCTCGGTGGCGAAACTCGCTCAGGAGAACGGCGCGCAGGTCGTGCTGACCGGCTTCGGACGGCTCTCCCTGGTCGAGCGGATCGCCAAGCGGCTGCCCGAGCCCGCGCCGGTGATCGAGGTCGACGTGACCAACACCGAGCACCTGGCCAGCCTCGCCGACCGGGTACGGGAGCACGTCGACGGTCTCGACGGCGTCGTGCACTCGATCGGCTTCGCCCCGCAGAGCTGCCTCGGCGGCGGCTTCCTCGACGCCCCCTGGGAGGACGTGGCGACCGCCCTGCACGTCTCCACCTTCTCGTACAAGTCGCTGGCCATGGCGGCGCTGCCGCTGATGTCGGCCGGCGGCGCGGTGGTCGGCCTGACCTTCGACGCGACGAAGGCGTGGCCGGTCTACGACTGGATGGGCGTGGCCAAGGCCGGCCTGGAGTCCGCGTCCCGCTACCTCGCCATGCACCTGGGCAAGCAGGGCATCCGCAGCAACCTGGTGGCCGCCGGGCCGCTGCGTACCATCGCCGCGAAGTCGATCCCCGGCTTCGACCAGTTCGAGGAGGCCTGGGCCGGGCGGGCTCCGCTGGGCTGGAGCCTCACCGACCAGGAGCCGGCCGCCCGGGCCTGCCTGGCGCTGCTCTCCGACTGGTTCCCGGCCACCACCGGCGAGATCGTCCACGTCGACGGCGGCTACCACGCCGTCGGTTCCTGACGCTGCGCCGCGACGCTCCCTGGTCGCCGTCCGCGTGATCTACGCGTCCGGACCAGGGGGCGTCGCCGGGCCGCCGCGGCCGAGGGGCGAGAATGACCCCATGGCGTACGACGCGGTGGTGCTGGTGTCCTTCGGCGGGCCCGAACGGCCCGAGGACGTGATGCCGTTCCTGCAGAACGTGACCCGCGGCCGAGGCGTGCCGCCCGAGCGGCTGGCCGAGGTCGCCGAGCACTACCAGCACTTCGGCGGGGTGTCCCCGATCAACCAGCAGAACCGTGAGCTGCTGGCGGCCGTCCGCGCCGACTTCGCCGCGCACGGTCTCGACCTGCCCATCTACTGGGGCAACCGCAACTGGGACCCGATGCTCGCCGACACCGTGACGCAGATGCGCGACGACGGGGTGACCCGGGCGCTGGCCTTCGTCACCAGCGCGTACGGCGGCTACTCGTCCTGCCGGCAGTACCAGGAGGACATCGCCGCCGCCCGCGCCGCCGTCGGCCCGGACGCCCCGGCGATCGAGAAGATCCGCCAGTTCTGGGACCACCCCGGTTTCATCGAGCCGCACATCGACGCCGTCCGTGCCGCGCTGGGCCAGCTCGACCAGGCGTTGCGGGACACCACCCGGCTGGTGTTCACCGCCCACTCCATCCCCACCTCGATGGCGGCCAACGCCGGCCCGCACGGCGGCCGGTACGAGGCGCAACTGCGGGAGGCCGCCGCGCTGGTGGCCGCTGCCGCCGCCCCCGACCTGGCGTACGACCTGGTCTGGCAGAGCCGTTCGGGCCCCCCGCACGTGCCGTGGCTGGACCCGGACATCAACGACCACCTGGGCACCCTCGCCGAGGGCGGCACCACCAGCGTGGTGGTCAGCCCGATCGGGTTCGTCTCCGACCACCTGGAAGTCGTGTGGGACCTCGACACCGAGGCGCTGGAGACGGCCAAGCAACTCGGCCTGGACTTCGTCCGGGCCGGCACCCCGGGCACCGACCCGCGCTTCGTGACCATGGTCCGGGAGCTGGTCACCGAGCGGACCGACCCGGACGGCGCGCAGCTGCGTCGTCGCCTCGGCGACCTGCCGATGTGGGACACCTGCCCGACCGTGTGCTGCGTACCGACCCGCCGTCCGACGCCCGCTGGGAGCACCGATGCATGACCGCAAGCCCGTGCAGAGCTGGCTCACCGACATGGACGGTGTGCTGGTGCACGAGGGCCAGCCGGTGCCCGGCGCACCGGAGTTCGTCAACCGGCTGCGCGCCTCCGGCAAGCCGTTCCTGGTGCTGACCAACAACTCGATCTACACCCCGCGGGACCTCACGGCCCGGTTGAGCCGGATGGGTCTGGACGTGCCGGAGGAGTCGATCTGGTCTTCGGCCCTGGCCACCGGCCAGTTCCTCGCCGACCAGCGGCCGGGTGGCACCGCGTACGTCATCGGGGAGGCCGGCCTGACCACCGCGCTGCACGCGGTCGGCTACGTGCTCACCGACTTCGCCCCAGACTACGTGGTGCTCGGCGAGACCCGCACCTACAGCTTCGAGGCGATCACCAAGGCGGTGCGGCTGATCAACGACGGGGCCCGGTTCATCTGCACCAACCCCGACGTGACCGGCCCGTCGGTGGAGGGCGCGCTGCCCGCCGCCGGCTCGGTCGCCGCCATGATCTCCAAGGCGACCGGGGTGGAGCCGTACTTCGTCGGCAAGCCCAATCCGATGATGATGCGCTCCGCGCTGAACACCATCAACGCGCACTCGGAGACCACCGCGATGATCGGCGACCGGATGGACACCGACATCCTCTGTGGTCTGGAGGCCGGGCTGGAGACCATCCTGGTGCTCACCGGCATCAGCAGCCGTACCGAGGCGGAGCGCTACCCGTACCGACCGTCCCGGATCATCAACTCGGTGGCCGACCTGCTCGACGAGGTCTGACCGCGCGGCGCGCTGATGATCGCGCTCGAACATGGATGTAGTGCCCGTGCGCGCCGGAGCCACGACATCCTGGATCGAGCGCGATCATGCCCGGCGCGGGCGATGATCGCGGGCGGCGTGGGTCAGGGGCGTAGCGGGGCGTTGCAGGCGGCGACCAGCGCCTGCCGGCAGGCCGTGGTGAGCGGGCGCAGCGCGGCGTCGCGCTGCTGGGCCTCGTAGTTGTTGATCGCCCCACCGGGGGCGGCGTGCCCGGCCAGCGCGAGCACCCGGTCGAGCACCGCGGCCCGGGCGAAGAGCCGGCGGGCCCGCGGGTCGAAGCCGGGTGGCAGGTCGGTGGCGCCGTCCGGGCGGCGCAGCGCGGCCAGCGCTCCGGCCAACTCGGGCCGCCACTGGGCCACGTCGAGCCGGGTCAGCGCGGCGGTGGTCTCGGCCAGCGCGGCGGCCAGCTCGGCCTCCGCCTCGGCGGCGCCGGGCAGCGACAGCGAGGCGGCCGGGGCGTTGGCCGGCAGCGGGTACACCCGCCACAGCACCGTCTCGAAACAGTCCCCCGAGCCGGACGTGTGGCTGCGCACCTGCGGGATCAGACCCAGCCCACCGGCCACCACCGCCTCGCCCGCCACCAGGGCCGCCCCGGCGAAGTCCCCGGGACCGGGCAGACCCCGTGGGTCACCCGGCGCGGGCAGCACCAGACGGATCTCGTCGGGGGAGAGCTTGGCCAGGGTGGGCAGCGCGGCGCCCAGCGGGACGTCGGTCCAGGTGCCGGGGGCGTCCGCAACGAGGTGCTCCTCGTCACCGGCGATGGCGTCGGCGACCTCGTCGTACGGCACCAGCCCGGCGCGCCACGCGCGCACCCAGGCAACGAACCGGCTCGACCGGCGCGGCGCAAGCGTGGCCGCGCCCGTTGCGGGGGTGGACATGCCGAAAGGGTACGTGGTCATCGGTGGCCGTGTCTCGACTGCCGCTCCGGCCGCCCTGCCTGCCCCGAACTGCCCCCTTCGCCCGATCCGCGCCCGCAGCGCGGCCCGCTGATCCGCGGTTGACCGTCAGCCGCCGGGGCGCGGCGCTGCGACCCCGTCCCGCGTACCTCCCTGAGCGCTGGCGCAGCCGCAGACCTCGATGGGGTGGCGCGGTGTGTCGGGGGGCGGGGTGCTGGTGGGGGCGTTAGCGTGATCGACATGGCGGGGCGATACGGCGAGGACGTGCTGGCGGGGGACTGGCGGCGGCGGAAGGTCACCCCCGAGGTGGACGCCGAACCGGATCTCGTGGTGGAGGACGCCGACTCCGGGTTCTGCGGTGCGGTGGTGGGCTTCGAGGCCGGCGCGGTCGTGTTGGAGGACCGGCGCGGCCGGCGACGCAACTTCCCGCTGCTGCCCGCGGCGTTCCTGCTCGACGGCCGGCCGGTGACGTTGCGCCGCCCGAGCCGCGCGCCGGTGCCGGCGGCCCGCCGACGTACCGCGTCCGGTTCGGTGGCGGTGGACAATGTTCGCGCCCAGGTGGCCAAGGCCAGTCGGATCTGGGTGGAGGGCATCCACGACGCCGCCCTCGTCGAGCGGATCTGGGGCGACGACCTGCGGATCGAGGGCGTGGTGGTCGAGCCGTTGGACGGCATCGACGACCTGGACGCCGACGTACGCGACTTCGGCCCCGGCCCGACCCGACGACTCGGCGTGCTCGTCGACCACCTGGTGCCGGGCAGCAAGGAGAGCCGCATCGTGGCCCGGGTCAACTCGTCGTACGTGCTGGTGACCGGCCACCCGTACGTGGACGTCTGGCAGGCGGTCAAACCGGCGGCGCTGGGTATCGCGGCGTGGCCGGTCGTGCCGCCGGGGCAGCCGTGGAAGGAGGGGGTCTGCGCGGCCCTCGGGGTGGCCGAGCCGGCCGACATGTGGCGGCACATCCTGTCCCGGGTGAACAGCTTCGCCGACGTGGAGACCCCCCTGATCAACGCCATGGAACGCCTCATCGACTTCGTCACCGAGCCAGCCTGACCCGACGCCCGACGCCCGACGCCCGACGCCCGACGCCCGACGCCCGACGCCCGACGCCCGACGCCCGACGCCCCGGCGGCGTGCCGGGGCGACGGGCGGGCGGTTCTCAGGGCTCCTGGTCGGGGCTGCGGGTGTAGACGAAGGTGGCGATGTCCAGCGCGACCGCGCGGCCCTGTCCGTCGCGGCGCACCGTGAGGATTTCGCCGTCCTGCCCACCGGCCCGACCCCGCCAGCGGTCCGGGCCCTCGGGAACGAACCGGAGGTTCGGTGCGCCGACCGGGCCGGCGTGCAGGTCGCCGGCTGCGTCCGCGTACACCTCGATGGTGGTGCCCATCCACCACCAGCGGCCGGTCAGCTCGGCGAGTTCGGCCGGCGGCGGGGCGGTGGCCGGCAGCCACGGGGTGACCGGGGCGGGTTCGGCGTCCAGCACCAGCGTGAGCAGTTGCCGGCCCAGCCCGCCGATGTGGCCGGTACGGAAACCGTAGGAGTTGGCGAAGCCGACGACAGCGGTGCGGCTGGGCCGGTGCACGGCCAGCGACGCGACGTAGCCGGGCATGGAGCCGCCGTGTCCGACGTACACCCGGTCGCCTTCCCGGAAGAGCTCCACCCCGAGGCCGTGGCCGTGTCTCCAGGACTCCTGATCGCTGATCACCACGGGCGAGCACATCTCGGTAAGCGTCTCGGGGGCCAGCACCGACGGGTCGGGGTCGGCCAGGAACGCCGCCCAGCGGCCCAGGTCCTCGATCGTCGACCAGAGCTGCCCGGCCGGGGCCATCGCCCCGGTGTCGGTACGCGGCTCCTCGCGCAGAGTGTCGTGCCAGGGGTGCACGACGTAGCCACGGGCGAACGGCTCGCTGGCCGCGTACGTGGTGCGGCGCAGGCCCAGCGGGGTGAGGATCCGCTCGTTGAGCAGGTCGGCCCAGGGCGTCCCGGTGAGTCGTTCGAGGATGCCGCTGAGCAACCCGTACGCCAGGTTGGAGTAGTGGTAGGTGAGGTGCGGCGGGTAGGCGATCTTGTCGGGGGTGACCCCGGCGAGCAGGGTGGTGAGGTCGACGCCGGCGGCCCGTTCCCACCAGTCGCCCTCGGGTTCGCGCTGGATGCCGCTGGCGTGCGCGAGCAGTTGGCGCAGGGTGAGCGCGCCGACGCTGGTGCCCGGCAGGTGGCGCTCCACCGGGTCGTCGACGGCGAGCCGGCCCGCGTCGCGCAACTGCATGATCAGGGTCGCGGTCATGGTCTTGCTGATCGAGCCCAACCGGTACTGCAGGTCGGCGTGCGGGCGGGGGTGCGCGCCGGCGGTGGCCAGGTGCGCCAGCGTGCCGTCGCACACCACGCCCAGCACCAGCGACGGGGTGTGGCCGTCGGCCTGGGCCTGCGCGACCCGGGCGTCGATCTGCCGGGCGGTCTCGGGCAGCAGCGTCAAGGGGATCTCCTGGGGTCGGGCCGCTGGTCGGTGGCGTTTCGGCGGGCCGGAAAGGGGCCTGGCCGAGCCTACTGATCTTCGGGGGGAGGTCGCGCGTGCGTTTGCGTGTCACGATCAGGGGGTGGACGCCGTGGTGTGGATCGTTTTGGGTGTGGTGCTGGCGGTCGCCGAGATCTTCACGACGACCCTCTTTCTCATCATGTTCGGGCTCGGCGCCTTCGCCGCCGCCGGTGCCGCCGCTCTGGGTGCGCCGGTGGCCGTGCAGGCCCTGGTCTTCGCGGTGGTGTCCGCGTTGAGCCTGGTGGTGGCGCGACCGGTGATCAAGCGGCACCGCCGTTCGGCGCTGGAGAGCGGCGAACAGCCGTTCGGCGTGGAGGCGATCGAGGGCTCCACGGCGCTGGTGCTGGAGCGGGTGGACGCCGACAGTGGCCTCGTCAAGATCGACGGGGAGCTGTGGAGTGCCCGGCCGTACGACACGACGCAGACTTTCGAGCCCGGCGAGCGGGTTCGGGTGATTAAGGTCCGGGGCGCGACCGCCCTGGTCTGGCAGGACGATGTTTCTTCCGCCGGCGACTTGCCGGAAGCGAGAGGGTGAACGGGATGACAACAGTCGGGGTGCTGGTGATCGCGGTGGCGTTGATCGCCGTGATAACGCTGGCCAAGGCGGTGCGGATCGTGCCGCAGCAGCGCCAGGACGTGGTGGAACGACTCGGCAAGTACAAGCGCACCCTCAATCCCGGCCTCAACCTGCTGGTGCCGTTCATCGACGCGGTTCGCACCAAGGTCGACATGCGGGAGCAGGTGGTCAGCTTCCCGCCGCAGCCGGTGATCACCTCGGACAACCTGGTGGTCTCGATCGACACGGTTCTGTACTTCAAGGTGGTCGACTCGGTCCGGGCGACCTACGAGATCTCCAGCTTCCTCCAGGCCATCGAGCAGTTGACAGTCACCACGTTGCGTAACGTGATCGGTTCCCTGGACCTGGAGCGGGCACTGACCAGCCGGGACGAGATCAACCGGCACCTCTCGGGCGTGCTCGACGAGACCACCGGCCGGTGGGGCATCAAGGTGACCCGGGTCGAGATCAAGGCGATCGAGCCGCCGGCCAGCATCCGCGACTCGATGGAGAAGCAGATGCGCGCCGAGCGGGACCGCCGTGCGGCGATCCTGACCGCCGAGGGCCACAAGCAGTCGGTGATCCTCACCGCCGAGGGTGACAAGCAGTCGGCGGTGTTGCGGGCCGACGGTGACCGGCAGGCCCGGATCCTGCAGGCCGAAGGTCAGGCGAAGGCGATCCGGACGGTCTTCGACGCGATCCACCAGGCGAACCCGAGCCAGAAGGTGCTCGCCTACCAGTACCTGCAGGCCCTCCCGCAGATCGCCCAGGGCAGCGCCAACAAGGTCTGGATCATCCCGGCCGAGCTGACCAAGGCCCTGGAGGGGATGGGTGGCGCGCTCGGTGGGCTGAGCCAGATGGTCGGGGACCTTCCCGCGCCGGAGGCCGCCGACCACGCGAGCCAGGTGGAGCGCGAGGCCGCGGAGGCGGCGCAGGCCGCGGCGGACGCCGCTCAGCAGATCCACGACGAGGTACGCGTCGCCGAGGCGCAGGCCACCGGCGGCAACAAGCCGCAGGGGCTGCCCGCGCCGGAGCCGGTCGCCCCGGCCAGCCTGACCGAGGACCCGGCCGACCAGCGCGAGCGCGGCTGATCCGGCACGTCGGCCGGACAGGGCGAGCCTCGAACGGAGGCTCCGGCCCACGGCCTTAATGCGAAAAATGCTCATGGGGCGCTCCGATGCCTGCCACGATCGGTCCTAGGACGGGTGGTGACCAGGCAATCGGGGCGCCCCGGCGCGTCTCGCACCGCTCGCGGACGAGCGAGGTGACGCATGAAGGATCCGGCGAATCGGATGTGGTCCTCGGCCCCGGTGCCCGGCGCGCACGACCCGGTCGCCCCACTGGGCTCCCGGAGCACCGGTGGAGGATTCGGCGTACTGCCCTTCGTGGGCGAGCCGACCCCGGGCGCCCCGGCCACGAATGCCAGCTGGGCCTGGTCGGTACGCCGGTTCGCGCGGGCCGCGGTGTGGCTGCTGCCCGCGTACGCCATTCTCTACGGCGCGGTGGCGATGGCCAGCGACGGCGGGGTGGGCAACGACCCCTATCCGGCCGACGGCCGGGCCGTGTATCTGATCGGCTGGGTGGCCGCGGTCTGGCTCGGCCTGCTCGCGCTCCTGGCCCTCACGGGCCTGCTGGCCGCCACGCGCAGCCGCCGGGTGGCCGCCGCCGGCCTGCTGATCAGCATCGCCGGCACCGTGCTGATGCTGCCCTTCGCCGGGCTCGAAGAGCAGACGCCGGTCTTCGGTACCACCGCGCGCTCGCTGGTCCTGCTCGGCGCGACGTTCTACAGCGTGGGCTGGTTCCTCACCGGGTGGGCGGTGGCCCGCTCGGGCACCTTCAGCCTCGGCGACGGAATCATGCTGATCATCGCCGCACCGCTGCTCGGCCTGGGAGGTGCCCTGATCGGCTCGCTACAGACGTTCGGCGCGATCTTCGTGCTGATCGCCGGCATCGGCATCGGCTACCGCTCCGGCCGCCTGATGCCCCGCGAAACCGCCCGAGACGCCGCCAACGCCAGCCTGAGCACCCCAAACCCCTGAAGCGCCCGCGCGGGCGTCCTCCCGCTGCCGTTGATCATGAAGTTATTGCCTTCGGCCTCGGCGTGTCGTGGCAATAACTTCATGATCAACGCGGGCCGGGGGCTGGGCGGGTGCTGGGCGGGGGCCGTGAAGTTGGTGACAGTTGGGAGGCGGGGGTGGTCGGTTGGCGGTTTTTGTGGCAATCCTGGGGAGCATGGCCGCCTCTCGCTCGCCGCTGTCGCGGCTGTTCACCGTGCTGCTCGCCGGCGTGCTGGCCGGGCTCGCCCTGGCCGTCGCCGCGCTCCCGGGCAACCTGCTGGTCGGGTTCGCCGCGCGCGCCGCGATCGGGTCGTACGCCGCGTTGCCGGCCTCGCTGAAGACCCCGGCCACCCCGCAGCGCTCGTACCTCTACGCCAACGACGGCAAGACGCTGCTCACCACGTTCTACGACGTGAACCGCACCGACGTCGCGCTGGCGGACATCGCCCCGGTGATGCGGCAGGCGATCGTGGCGGCCGAGGACCGGCGGTTCTACGACCACGGCGGCGCGGACCTGCGGGGCCTGGCCCGAGCGCTGGTCGCCAACGTCAAGGGCGGCGGCACCGAGCAGGGCGGCTCCACGCTGACCATGCAGTACGTCCGCAACGTGCTCAAGACCGACCCCACCCGCACGCCGCAGGAGCGCGCCGCCGCCACCGACCCGACCGTCGGCCGCAAGCTCCAGGAGATCCGGTACGCGGGCGCGCTGGAGAAGAGCCTCGGCAAGGACGAGATTCTCAACCGGTACCTGAACATCGCCTACTTCGGCTCCGGGTCGTACGGGATCGCGGCGGCCAGCCAGCGCTACTTCGGCAAGCCGCCGGCGAACCTGACCCTCGCCGAGTCGGCGTTGCTCGCCGGCCTGGTGCAGTCCCCGGACGCGTACAGCCCGATCAGCGGCGACAAGGACGAGGCGCTGGCCCGCCGGTCGTACGTGCTGGACTCGATGGCCGCCACCGGCGCGATCACCGCCGCGCAGGCCGCGCAGGCCAAGGCGGAGCCGCTGACCCTGCACCCGACCGCGCAGCCCAACGGCTGCACCGCCGTCGCCCAGGGCCACGACGACTGGGGCTACTTCTGTGACTACCTGCGCCAGTGGTGGCTGACCCAGCCGGCCTTCGGCGCCACCACCGCCGAGCGCGAGCAGGCCCTGCGCTCGGGCGGCTACACCGTCGTCACCTCGCTCGATCCGCAGGTCCAGGCCACCGCGCAGCAGCAGGCCACCAAGGTGTACGGGTACGACAACAAGCGCGCCCTGCCGATCGCGGCCGTGCAGCCGGGCACCGGTCGGGTGCTGGCGATGGCGGTCAACCGGCACTACAGCCTCGCCGACAACCCGGCCGGGCAGGCGAACTACCCGAACACCGTCAACCCGTTGATCTCCGGTGGGGCCAGTGTCGACGGCTACCAGGCGGGTTCGACGTTCAAGCTGTTCACCATGCTCGCCGCGCTGGAGTCGGGCCGTACCCTCTCCACCGGGTTCGACGCGCCCGCCAAGCTGCCCACCCGGTACGCCGCCGAGGGGCCGGGCAGTTGCGACGGCCGCTGGTGCCCGGCGAACGCCAACCCGGACTGGATGGACGGGTACCGGATGATGTGGGACGGCTTCGGCCGTTCGGTGAACACCTACTTCGTCTGGCTGGCCGAGCAGGTCGGCCAGGACAAGGTGGTGGAGATGGCGCAGCGGCTGGGCATCACCTTCCGCGCCGACACGGACGCCGCCTTCGCCAAGGACAACGCCGCGAACTGGGGGTCGTTCACCCTGGGCGTCGCCGCCACCACCCCGCTGGACCTGGCCAACGCGTACGCCACGGTGGCCGCCGAGGGCACCTACTGCACGCCGGTGCCGGTGGTCTCGGTGACCGACGCGAAGGGCGCGACGGTGCCGGTCGGCCAGCCGTCCTGCAAGCGGGTCCTCGACGCCGACGTGGCGCGCGCCGCGACCGATGCGGCCCGCTGCCCGGTGGGCCAGCAGTCGCCGTACGGGCAGTGCAACGGCGGCACCGCCACCGGCGTGAACGACATCCTCGGCGGTCGGCCGGTGGCCGGCAAGACGGGTAGCTCGGAGGAGAACGCCACCGAGACGTTCGTCGGTTTCACCCCGCAGGTGGCCGTCGCCGGCATCGCCGCCAACCCGGACGACCCCGCCGACTCGGTGGGTTCGGCGGTGCAGAGCAAGGTGATCGACGCGGTCGCCCGGGTCATCGCCACGGCGGTGAAGGGTCAGCCGGAGATGGCGTTCGTCGCGCCGAGCCGCGAGCTGGCCGGCGAGCCCCGCCGCCCGGTGGAGCGCCCCGCCGTCCCCGAGCGCCAGCAGCCCACCCAGGGCCAGGACCCGCGCTCGGCCCTGCAACGCTGGCTCGACCGGCGCGGCTGACCCGGCGGGGTCAGCGCTCGCGGCGGCGGGGGCGGTAGCTGGCGATCGTCGCGGGGAGGCCGCGGCGGATGATGCCGGCCCAGTCGGTGTCGCCCCGTAGCACCGCCGCCGCGGTCTTGCGGGCCTGCTCGGCGGTGAAGTGCGGCGGCAGCATCAGCTCGGCCGGGTCGACCAGCGCGTTGATGACGACCGGCCGGTCGGCGGTCAGCGCGCGCTCCCAGACGCCGGGCACCTGCTCCGGCGCGTCGATGAGCTCTCCGTGCAGCCCGAGCACCTGGGCCCACTGGTGATAGCCGATGTCCGGCAGCTGCTGGCTGTCCGGGAACATCGGTGTCCCCTCGCTGGAGCGCTGTTCCCAGCTTACGAACGCCAGGTCCCGGTTGTTGAGCACCAGCACCACGAACCGCGGGTCGGCCCAGCCGCGCCAGTACTTCGCCACGGTGATCAGCTCGTTGACGCCGTTCATCTGCATCGCCCCGTCGCCGATCAGCGCGACCAGTGGCCGGTCCGGGTGGGCGAACTTGGCGCTCAGGGCGTACGGCATGGCGCCACCCATGGACAGCAGCGTGCCGGAGAGGCTGGCCAGCATCCCGGGCCGGACCTGCACGTGCCGGGAGTACCAGGCGGTCGCGGTGCCGCAGTCCACGGCGAGCATCACGTCGTCGGGGAGCCGGTCGCTGAGCGTGGTGAACAGCAGTTGCGGGTTGACCGGGTCGGCGGTCTGCGCGGCCAGGTCGCGCTGGACGCGCCGCCAAGCCGAGGTGGTCTCGGCGATCTCGGCCCGCCAGGCGGTCGGCCCGGGGCCGGGGCCCAGCTCGTCCAGCAGCGCCCGCAGGGTCGGACGGGCGTCGCCGGTCAGGTTCACCTCGGTCGGGTAGCGCAGCCCGAGCTGGGTGCCGTCCAGGTCGATCTGCACCGCGCGGGCCTGACCGGGTGGCGGGTAGAACTCCGAGTACGGCATGTTGCTGCCCACGATCAGCAGCCGGTCGCAGCCGGTCATGAGCTGCCAGCTGGGCCGGGTGCCGAGCAGCCCGATCGCGCCGGTCACCCACGGCTCGCGATGGTCGACGACGGTGAAGCCGAGCAGCGCGGTTGCCACCCCGGCGCCGAGCCGGTGGGCGATCTCGCGGACCTCGTCCTGCGCGCCGAGCGCGCCCTGCCCGACCAGCATGGCCACCCGCTCGCCGCCGCGCAGCACCTCGGCGGCGCGGCGCAGGTCGGCCTGCGGCGGAATGGTCGGCGTGCTGCTCGGCACGTTGCTGGTGTGGTAGTAGCCGTGCGCGTGCGGCGGGTCCGGGATGGCCGGCTCGTCCTGCAGGTCCGACGGGAGCACCAGGGCGGTGACGGTACGCCGGGACAGCGCCGTGCGGCACGCCCGGTCGACGAGGTGACGCACCTGCGCCGGGTGGTCGAGCTGGGCCAGGAACGCCGCCGCGACGTCCTTGTAGAGGGCGAGGAGGTCGACCTCCTGGTAGTAGCCGCCGCCCTCGGCGGTCACCGCGGTGTGCCCGACGAGGGCGACCACCGGCTGGTGGTCGAGCTTGGCGTCGTACAGGCCGTTGAGCAGGTGGATGGCGCCGGGCCCGCTGGTCACCAGCGCGCAGCCCAGCGGCCCGCCGCCGTACTTGACGTGCGCGGAGGCGGCGAAGCCGGCGGTCTCCTCGTGCCGGACCTGGACGAACTGGGCGCGCTCGTTGGTGCGTTGCAGGGCGGAGGTGATGCCGTTGATGCCGTCGCCGGGATAGCCGAAGTAGCGCCGCACGCCCCAGCTGAACAGGCGGGAGACGATGTGGTCCGCGACGGTCGGTCGCCGGGGCAGCGCGCCCGCTTCGCCCGGTGCCATGTGGTCTGCGCTCACCTGGCTGGTCCTTCCCGTCGGGTCCGGTATTCCACCGGTCGTTCCCCGTCTCGACCGGACAAAACACCCCGTTGGGCGGCCATCCGGAGCGGGGGTCGGCCGTCCGGCAGAATCGGCGGGTGCCCGTCCACGAGATCACCGACCCCGACGACGACCGGATCGCCGACTACCGCGCGCTCACCGACGTCGAGCTACGCACCCGCTGGGAGCCTCCGCACGGCCTGTTCATCGCCGAGGGCGAGTTGGTGCTGCGCCGGGCGCTGCGCGCCGGCTATCCGGCCCGGTCGTACCTGGTCGACGCCAAGCGCGTCGACCAGCTCGCCGACCTGGACACCGGCGACGCGCCCGTCTACGCCGCCACCCAGGACGTGCTGCAACGGGCCACCGGTTTCCACGTACACCGGGGGGTGCTCGCGTCGTTCCACCGCCGCTCGCTGCCGACGGCGGCCGAGGTGCTCGCCGCCGCGCGCCGGGTGGTGATCCTGGAGGACGTCAACAACCACACGAACCTCGGCGCGATCTTCCGGGGCGCCGCCGCGCTGGGCATCGACGCCGTGCTGCTGTCGCCGTCCTGCGCCGATCCGCTCTACCGGCGCAGTGTGCGGGTCAGCATGGGCGAGGTCTTCGCGATGCCGTACGCCAAGCTCGAACGCTGGCCCACCGGCCTCGACGAGGTACGCGAGGCGGGCTTCACGGTGCTCGCCATGACGCCGGCGCCGGACGCCGTACCCATTCAGCGGTTGACCCCGGCGCAGCGCGCGCGGGCGGCGTTGCTGCTCGGCGCCGAGGGTCCCGGTCTCACCGCGGCGGCGCAGGCGGCCAGCGACGTGCGGGTGGTCGTCCCGATGCGACGCGGCGTGGACTCGTTGAACGTCGCCGCCGCGGCGGCGGTGGCGTTCTGGGAACTGGGTCGCGACGATCCGCTTGCATGACCATGCGTCTTGCTGAATAATCTTCCCCGTGTCCAAGGTTCTCACCTCCCTGCCCATCGGCGAACGTGTTGGCATCGCCTTCTCCGGCGGCCTCGACACCTCGGTCGCGGTCGCGTGGATGCGCGACAAGGGCGCCGTCCCCTGCGCCTACACCGCCGACATCGGCCAGTACGACGAGCCCGACATCGGCTCCGTGCCCGGCCGTGCGCTCAGCTACGGCGCCGAGGTCGCCCGGCTGGTCGACTGCCGCGCCGCCCTGGTCGAGGAGGGGCTGGCGGCGCTGACCTGCGGCGCCTTCCACATCCGCTCCGGCGGGCGGGCGTACTTCAACACCACCCCGCTGGGCCGGGCCGTGACCGGCACCCTGCTGGTGCGGGCGATGATCTCCGACGACGTCCAGATCTGGGGCGACGGCTCGACCTTCAAGGGCAACGACATCGAGCGGTTCTACCGCTACGGCCTGCTGGCCAACCCGCAGCTGCGCATCTACAAGCCGTGGCTCGACACCGACTTCGTCACCGAACTGGGTGGGCGTAAGGAGATGTCGGAGTGGCTGCTGGAGCGCGGCCTGCCGTACCGGGACAGCACCGAGAAGGCATACTCCACCGACGCCAACATCTGGGGCGCGACGCACGAGGCGAAGACCCTGGAGCACCTCGACACCGGCATCGAGACGGTCAGCCCGATCATGGGTGTCCGGTTCTGGGACCCGTCGGTGGAGATTCCGGCCGAGGACGTCACGATCGGGTTCGACCAGGGTCGCCCGGTGACGATCAACGGCAAGGAGTTCGGCAGCCCCGTCGACCTGGTGCTGGAGGCCAACGCCATCGGCGGCCGGCACGGCCTGGGCATGTCCGACCAGATCGAGAACCGGATCATCGAGGCCAAGAGCCGGGGCATCTACGAGGCGCCCGGCATGGCGCTGCTGCACGCCGCGTACGAGCGGCTGGTCAACGCCATCCACAACGAGGACACCCTGGCGAACTACCACAGCGAGGGCCGCCGCCTCGGTCGCCTGATGTACGAGGGCCGTTGGCTCGACCCGCAGGCGCTGATGCTGCGCGAGTCGTTGCAGCGCTGGGTCGGCACGGCGGTCACCGGCGAGGTGACGCTGCGGCTGCGCCGGGGCGAGGACTACTCGATCCTGGACACGACCGGCCCCGCGTTCAGCTACCACCCGGACAAGCTGTCGATGGAGCGCACCGAGGACTCGGCGTTCGGCCCGTCCGACCGGATCGGCCAGCTCACCATGCGCAACCTGGACATCGCCGACTCGCGGGCGAAGCTCGAGCAGTACGCCTCCCTCGGGATGGTCGGCGGCGCGGCACCCCAGCGGATGATCGGCGCCGCGCAGGCAGCCTCGACCGGGCTGATCGGCGCGATGCCCGAGGGCGGCGCGGAGGCCATCGCCTCCCGGGGCGTCGCCTCCGCCGCCGACGAGGCGCTCGACCGCGCCGCCATGGAGTTCGGCGTCGACTGAGCGGCCCCGGCACGTCGAGGTCCGGGGTCACGGACGGTAGCGTGGCGGCCGTGTTCCCTACCGTCCGTGAGGTCCTCGCCCTGGATCCCGTCCGCCACGGTGCTCCCCGCGTGGTCGCCGGGGACGCCGGGCTGGACCGGCCGGTCCGCTGGGTGCACGTCGCCGAGGTACCCGACATCGCCACCCTGCTCGGCGGCGGCGAGCTGGTGCTCACCACAGGCATCGGGTTGCCGGCCGACGACGCGGGCCTGCGCGCGTTCATCGGCGACCTCGCCGACGTCGGTGTCTCCGGGCTCGTCGTCGAACTGGGCCGCCGGTACGTCAGCGGCGTACCCCGGGTGATGGCCGCCGCCGCCGAGCGGCGCGGCCTGCCCCTGGTCGAGCTGCGCCGGGCCACCCCGTTCGTGCGGATCACCGAGGCGGTGCACGCGCTGATCGTCGACGCGCAGCTCACCGAGCTGCGGGCCGCCGAGGAGATCCACCAGCGGTTCACCGACCTCTCCGTCGAGGGCGCCGACGCGGCCGAGGTGATCCGGCAGGCTGCCGAGCTGTCCGGGTGCCCGGTCGTGCTGGAGAACCTGTCCCGGCAGGTCCTCGGGTACGACCCGGCGGGGGAGAGCGCCGAGCTGCTGCTGGACGGCTGGGAGCAGCACTCGCGGCGGATCCGGCCGGCCGGGCGCACCGCGTACGACCCGGACAGCGGCTGGCTGGTGACGGTCGTCGGCGCCCGAGGGCAGGACTGGGGGCGGTTGCTGCTGCGCTGGCCGGCCAGCGGAGACGCGCCCAGCGCTCGGTCTGGCGAGCCGACCGTCGCCCCGCCCACCCGGCTCACCATCCTCATCGAGCGGGCCGCGTCCACCCTCGCGCTGGGCCGGTTGATCCGCCGCGACGCCGAGGGGCTGGAACGGCAGCTGCACCGCACCCTGCTCACGGCGTTGCTCGACCACTCCCGACCGGTCGACGAGGTGGCGCTGCGCGCCAAGGCGCTCGGTGTGGCGCTGGACCGCAGGCACCTCGTCGGCGTGATGGTTCGCCACCGTGGCGACGACCCCGCCGGAGAGAACGGCCCCGAGGCCGGCCAGGCCCGGCTGCGGGACCTGTCCGAGGCCGTCGGCCAGGCACTGCGGGAGGCGAAGCTGACCGCGCTGACCAGCGCGGTCGACGACAACTCGGTGGGCGCGCTGCTGGCGCTGCCCGACGCGGCGGCCGAGGACCGCGCGCTGTCCGCGTTCGCCGGCGCACTTCGTCGGGTACGCCTCGACGCCGGCACGGGCCGGGCCACGTCCGCTGCCGATCCGTCCCGGCTGGGGTCGGGTGTCGACCCGCTGCGGGGTGGCGTCGGCGGCGCGTCGGCCGGACTGATCGTGGCCGCCGGGTCCGGGGTGAGCAGTCTGCGCGAGGCTCGACGGTCGCTCGTCGAGGCGCGGCAGATCGTCGAGGCGGCTCGACGGGACCGGCGTGACCTGCCGATCTTCCGACTGCCGCACGTGGGCCTCGCGGGGCTGCTGCACCTGCTGCGCGACGAGCCCCGGCTACAGACCTTCGTGGAGCGCGAACTCGGCCCACTGCTGGAGTACGACGCCCAGCACCCCCGGGAGCGGCTCCTCGACACCCTGCGCGCGTACCTGGAGCAGGGGCGCAACAAGTCCGCCGGCGCCGCGGCCGCCCACCTGTCCCGACCGGCCTTCTACGAACGCCTGGCCCGCATAGCCCGCATCCTCGACGTCGACCTCGACTCGGTAGAGGCAAGCCTCTCCCTGCACGTGGCCCTGCTGGCCCTGGAAGCAGTCCGCACCCCCTGACCCCCTCCCTCTCTGCCCCCCACCTCCCGCGTTGATCATGAAGTTATTGCCAAGACACGCCGATGAGAGTGGCAATAACTTCATGATCAACGGGGGGAGGGGGCAGGGGGAGGGGGTTAGGACAGGGAGGTTAGGGCTTTTGCGTAGGTTGGGGGGATGTGGTTGGGGCCGCCGGGGGTGAAGACGTCCGACGTCGCCACCGCGGACCAGGCCGTTTCCGGTACGGCTTCGACCAGTGCCTTGATCACTGGGGCGTCGCGCCACTGGTCCTGTTCGGCGAGCAGGCCGAGAGCCACCACCGACTCCTCGACCTCGCCCACGCACTCGAACGGCTTGTGCCCGTCCACGCCCAGCAGCTCCCGGTAGCCGGGGATCTGCTCCGGGTCGGCCAGCAGGTCGCCGCCGAAGATGTGGGTGACCCGCTCGCGGGGCATGAACGGCGCCATCGCGAGGAAGACGAACCGGCACTTCGGGCAGTCCCGGCACCAGCGCTCGGACGCGTCGCGCAGCTTGAACGCCTGGTTGCAGCTCGTCACCACGTCGTCGTACCGGGTGAACTCGGCGAACAGTCGGGCGATGTGCAGCTCGGACAGCGAACGCAGCAGCGAGAAGTACGGTTCGGTCAGGCCGGCGTGCTCGGCCAGCGCCCCCCGCAGCAGCCCTTCGGCCTCGACGCCCTTGGACCACTGGTGGTTGATCTCGTGGCCGTTCCAGACCAGGTTCGGGTCGGACGCCGAGCGCTCGTTGGACATCACCACCGGGCCGAGCCCGTGCAGCACCGCCGTCGCCACCGCGATCAGCGAGTTGATGGCGGTGACCGGGATGTGCCCGTTCAGCGCGCCCGCCGCGTTCAGGTCGAACAGCACCGGGTCGATGCGCCGTCGGGCCGCGAGGGGGGTCAGACCGGACGCCTCGTTGACCGAGACGATCACGTGGTTCGGGTTGACCGAGAACGGCACCGGGTCCAGTTCGGCGCGGCGCAGCGCCTCCAAGCTCACGATCGAGTCCTTGCCGCCGCCGACGGCGGAGAGGGGGCGACGATCGGAGTTGTCGTAGACGCGCGGCGACTCCGGTGAGCCGGCCGGCACCTGCGGGCGCAACTCGAGCACGTGCGGCAACTGGTTGCGGTACGCGTACTCCGCGAGGCCCTTGGTGTAGACGGCCGTGACGTAGTCGACGGTGGCCGCGCCCAGCGGCGCCGGCAGCACCAGGCGGGGCGGCGCGGCGACCTTGTAGTAGCTCACACCGGCGACGAGGTGCAGCACCTCCAGCACCCGGCCGAGGGTGGCCACGGTCTCGTCCGACGGCGGCTGCGCCGGCAACGGAAGGATGATCACCTCGGTGAACCGTTGCTCACCGGCCGGGCCGGTCAGCGCGTAGTCGAACAACACCTCGCCGGTGGCGAAGTCGATCGAGTAGGACGGGAAGGTGAAGGCGTCCATCCGCCGGAGCTGCTCGTTGGGCACACGCCATACTAGGCCCTGGTTCGTCCGGCCGTGTCCGGACCGGCCCCCGCCCTGCCGCCGCCGTGACCCCGAGGAGAGCCCAGTGCGCCTGTCTGACCTGCGCGGACGTACCGTCGCCGTCTGGGGGACCGGCCGGGAGGGCCGGGCAGCTGTGACCGCGATCGCCGCGCACGGCCCCGCCGAGCTGGTCGCCGTCGACGACAGCGCCAACTTCCTGTCACTGCCCTGGGACGGGCCGCTGGCCGAGGCGGCCCCGCTGGTCACCGGCGAGGCGGGCTTCGCCCGGCTGGCCGCCGCCGACGTGGTGGTCCGCTCGCCCGGCGTGCCGCAGACCCATCCCTGGCTGGTCGAGCTGCGCCGACGCGGCGTGCCGGTCACCCAGGGCACCGCCCTGTGGATGGCCGACCACGCCGCGCGCACCGTCGGGGTCACCGGCAGCAAGGGCAAGAGCACCACCTCCAGCCTGATCAGCCACCTGCTCACCGCGATGGGCCGCCCGAACGTCTTCGGCGGCAACATCGGGGTGCCGACCCTCGACCTGCCCGACGCGGAGCTGTACGTGCTGGAGCTGTCGAGCTACCAGTGCAGCGACCTCACCGACTCGCCCCGGGTGGCCGTGGTCACCGCGCTGTTCCCCGAGCACCTGGACGCGCACGGCGGGGAGCGGGAGTACTACCGCGACAAGCTCAACCTGCTCGCCCACGATCCGCAGACGATCGTGGTCAACGGCGCCGACCCACGGCTCGCCGCCGAGCTGGGGGAGCTGCCGGCGGTGCGGGCCGGACGCCCCGACACCACCAACGTCGCCACCGGCGCGGACGGCACCCCCTGGTTCCACCTCAGCGACCAGCCGCTCTTCCCCCGCGCCGTGCTGCCGCTGGTGGGCCGGCACAACGAGGGCAACCTGTGCGTGGCCCTCGCCGTGCTCGACGCGCTCGGCATCGACGTGGTGGCCGCCAAGGACCACCTGGCCGTCGCGGTGGCCGAGTTCCAGGGGCTGGCCCACCGGCTCACCGAGATCACCGACCCGTCCGGCCTGACCTTCGTCGACGACACCCTGGCCACCAGCCCGTACGCGGCCATGCACGCCATCGACGCGTACGACGGGCGGCCGTTGACGGTGATCGTCGGCGGCACCGACCGAGGGCTGGACTACACGCCGCTGGCCGAGCACCTCGCGGAACGGGAGCTGACCGTGATCGGCATCCCGGACAGCGGCGCCCGCATCGTCGCGGCGCTCGACGGCCTGCCCAAGGTGCGGACGGAGCTGGTCGACGAACTGGTGGAAGCGGTCCGGCTGTCCCGGGAGGTGACCCCGGCCGGCGGGGTGGTGCTGCTGTCCCCGGCCGCCCCGAGCTACGGCCGGTTCCGCAACTTCGAGCACCGCTCCGAGGTCTTCGCCCAGGCCGTCGCCGACACCGCCGGGGCGTAGGGCCTGGCGGAGCGTCGGGTCACCGCCGGGCGACCTGGTGGTGCAGGGCGCGCAACGAGCGGATGGCCGAGCGGATCTCCTGCAGGTACCGCCCGGGGGCGAGGGTCTGCTCGGGCAGTACTGCCAGGTCGGCCAGCGTCGGGTCCACCCCGACGGTCTCGATGGCGCAGCCGTACGGCACGGCCAGGGTGCGTAGCGCGTCGCAGTGCTGGAACGGCACGTAGATCGGCGCGGTGACCATCAGCGCCTCGTCACCCGGGGCGAGCCGGACGTGTCCGGCCCAGAACCGCTGGGTGTCGGCGGTGTGGGCGCGTCGCCGGTCGGGTTCGCTGGACGGCGCGGCCAGCACCCGTACCGGTGGCAGGCCCGTCGGCCGGTAGGTTCGCGACGACCAGGAGTGGTGGGGGTGGCCGGCGTCGACGCCGTCCTGCTCGGTCGGGGCGGTCACCCCGAACACCTGCCGGACCGCCGTGTCCAGCACGTCCACCTCGGTCTCGTCCGGGGGCAGGCCCGCGTCGGCGAGGGTGGCGCGTTCCCACTCGGACAGTGGTCGGAAGCTGCCCAGCACGGCGACCTCGCCGGTCACCCGCAGGCCGGCGCGCAGCAGGTGCGCGGCGTACGCGACGCGACGCACGCAGGCGTGCGCCAGGCCGCCCAGCACGACCAGGTGGGCGTACGCCGGGCGGGCCGGCGGCACCGTACGCGCCATGCCGAGCGCGGCGGCCGCGTCGAGGACCAGCCTGGACGTGAGCGCGTCGAGGGTCGGCTCCCGCGCGTCCGGGCGTTCGCGCCCCTGCCGGAAGTCCCAGTGCCGGGCGGAGAAGTCGTCGAGGAACCGCAGCACGTCGGCGAGGTCGCCGGTCGGCCAGTCGCCGCCGAAGTGCCGGACCAGGCCGCGGAGCGCAGTGGAGTCGACCCAGGCCCGGACGTCCGCCGTGATCTGCTCGGCGACCGTGTCGGTCGACGGGGCCGCATCCGCGCTCTGCACGTGCCGGATGCTACCGCTCCGGTCCGCCGGGGCCGGCGGGTTGTGGCTGGCGTCTACCCTGGCGGCACCGGCGGATTGGGGGAGTTCGATGGTCCGTGACGTGGCCCGTCGGCGGCCCCGGGAGCGCGGCGGCGCCTCCGACGGCTTCGCGCGTCTGGTGGCGCACACCGACCCGGTGGCGTTGGTCGGCATCACGTTGTCGATCACCCTCAGCGTCATGCTCGACCTCACCAACGCCGCCTCCGGGGTGGAGTCGCTGCTGGCCGGCCTGATGGGCATCACCATCTCGCTGCTGGTGGACTCGCTGGCCCGCGCGGAGCGCCGGTTTCACCTGCGGACGTTGCTGGACGGTCCGCCGTGGCTCGTCCACACCACCACGGAGCTGGCCGCGGCCATGCGGGAGGCGGCCGAGCAGCACGCGGGCACGCGGGTCGCGGCCGAGGCGCAGCGGCGCTACGAGCAGTTCCGGCTGGAGGCCGAGCAGCTCGCGCAGGGGCGGATCATCCGCCGCGGCGACGAGGACGAGGACCTGGTCGGTGCGACCCGCGGCTGCGTGCACCGGCTCGACGCGCTGACGAACGTGATGCCCCGGGTGAGCGGGGAGCTGAGCTGGTGGCGCAGCGAGATCGGCCGACGGTACTGGGAGGCGAACGTCGCGGCCCTGCAACGGGGCGTCCGGATCACCCGGGTCTTCGTCTACGCCACGCTGACCGACGAGCTGTCCGCGCTCGTGCAGCGGCAGCGCGCGGCCGGGGCGCGGGTGGGTCTGCTGCCCTTCGGTGTGGTCAGTCCACAGCTCCTCGTCAATCTGACAGTCTGGGACGGGTCGAGCTGCTGGGAGGCCCGGATGACCGCGCACGGCGAGATCGGCGAGAACCAGTTCTCGGTGAACCGGACGGACGTCGAGCGCCTCACCCGCGTGTTCGACGTCTGCGTGAACGCCGCGACCTTCCAGGACTGACGGCCGAGACGGGGAAGCCATGACGCTGAGTGCGGTCCTGCTGGTGACGGCCGTGGTCTGGGCGGTCAGCGTGATCCGCTCGGTCCGGCTCCGGGCGCTGGTCTACAGCCTTCCGTTGCCGATGACGCTCGCCCTGGTCAGCACGCCGTACGGGGTGGGCGGTGCGCAGGTGCTCGGCGTGCTCGGGCTCAACCTCTTCTTCGTCACCGTGGCGGTCACCCATCAGCGGCTGCGCTGGCCCATCCTGCTCGCCGACGGCGCGGGGATCGCTGTCTACGTGGCGCTGAGCGCAGGTCTGTTGGCCGTCGACATCCCGTTCGAGGAGGCCCTCGGCGCCACGCTCGTGCTCTGGCTGGCGGCCATGCTCCTGCTGCGCCGTCGAGCCCGTACGCGGGTCGCCTCAGCAACCGCTGCCGGCGGAGCGGACGCCGCCGCTGCCGGCGAAGCGGACGCTGCCGCTGCCGGACCGGCCGCTGCCGGCGACGCGGACTCCCGCGCGGAGACGCCGGCCGAAGGTCGCCCGGACGGTCTGCCGGCGCTGCTCAAGTTGCTGGTCATCTTCGTCGGGGCGATCCTCACCGCGGTGCTCGGCGCGGTGTTGCGCGGCATGGTGGTGACATTCCCGTACTCGGGGGTGCTGGTCGCCGTCGAGGCTCGCCGTCAGTTGGTCGAGTTCAGCGGGCACTTCGCGCGCAACAGCCTCGCGCTGGTCGGTTTCCTCACCGCGTACCACTACCTGCAGGACGTCTCGTCGGCCGTCGCGCTGGGCAGCGGCTGGGCGGCATTCGCGGTGGTCGCCACCGCCCTGCACCTGCCGCTGCGCCGCCCCGGATCCGCCCGGGCCAGTCCGCCGAGACGCGTGTCGAGACCGCTGCGGCCGGCGGCCGAGCCAGCCAGCCACCGTGCGGTGAGCCCGCCTAGCGGGCGCTCCTGACCAGGTCCGCGATCTGGGCGAGCGGTTCGGCATACGCGGGCCAGCCGAGGCCGTCGACGCTGCGCGTGGGGCGGCGGCGTACCCCGTCCACCGCGCCCGCCGAGACGATCGCGGTCAGCAGGTCGGACGACCACGCGGGCTCCAGCAGCGTACGAAGCTCGGGCACCTCGGGGCGCAGCAGCGACAGCGCGCCGACGAGGGCTGCGGCGGCCCAGTTGGAGGTGCCGCCGACGAGCAGCGCGTCCGCGCCGACCACGCACCGGATCAGCTCGCCCGAGGCGACCACCCGGCCGACGAGTTCCGCCGGCAGGAGGCCCATCCCCAGTTCGTTGCCGCCGTCGCCGATGCCGATCCGAAACGCCGAACCGGCGCGGTAGAGCCGGTCCAGGGGGGCCGTGTGCGCGCCGATGTCCTCGCCGCGCATGTTGCGGGGTCGACCGTCCATCCCGGGCCCGACCCGTTCGCAGGCGATGAGGTGCGTCAGGCGGCCGTAGCGGGGCAGGAGGGCGTCGGCCCACTCGTCGCCGCGTGCCTCCCCGGCGACAGTGGACGGACCCAGGGTAACGGGGCCCGGCGAGGCTGCGGATCGAGTGGCGGTAGGCCGCTGACGCTGCGCGAAACAGCGGTGAAATGGCGGGATTGTCTCGGAAACCGTTGACGTGCTGTCAGGCCGGAACGGCCTTGCGCTACACCCTGACAGTTGTTCGCGCGGGCCGGCGGTGGGAGCGTGCGGTATCCACGAACGCCGCTGAAGGGTTGCCACCATGACCGACGACCTGCTGGCCCGCCACCGGGCCGTGCTCCCGTCCTGGATGCCCCTCTACTACGACGAGCCGATCGAGCTGGTCTCCGGCTCGGGCCGCCGGGTCACCGACGCGCAGGGCCGCACCTACCTGGACTTCTTCGGCGGCGTGCTGACCAACATGATCGGGTACGACATCCCGGAGATCCGTGAGGCGGTCGAGCGGCAGCTCGCCACCGGCATCGTGCACACCTCGACGCTCTACCTGATCCGCCAGCAGGTGGAGCTGGCCGAGAAGATCGCCCAGCGCTCCGGCATTCCGGACGCCCGGGTGTTCTTCACCAACTCCGGCACCGAGGCGAACGAGGCGGCGCTGCTGGTCGCCACCAACTACCGCCGCTCGCACCAGATCCTGGCGGTGCGGAACAGCTACCACGGCCGGTCGTACGCGGCGATGGGTGTCACCGGCAACCGCAACTGGTCGGCCAGCGGCCTCAACCCGCTCCAGGTGGCCTGGCTGCACTCGGGTGACCGGGTGCGCGGTCTGCTGGCCCGGCTCAGCGCCGAGGAGCAGGTCGACGCGGCGGTGGAGGACCTGCGCGAGGTGCTGGCCACCCAGACCGCCGGTGACGTGGCCGCGCTGATCGCCGAGCCGATCCAGGGCGTGGGCGGTTTCGTGCACCCGCCGGACGGGCTCTTCGCCGGCTGGAAGAAGGTCCTCGACGAGCACGGCATCCTGTTCATCGCCGACGAGGTGCAGACCGGCTGGGGGCGTACCGGGGAGCACTTCTGGGGTTACCAGGCGCACGGCGTCACCCCGGACCTGCTCACCTTCGCCAAGGGTGTCGGCAACGGGTTCGCTCTCGCCGGGGTGGTCGGCCGGGCCGAGGTGCTCCAGGCGGTGCCGGGGATCAGCTTCTCCACCTTCGGCGGCAACCCGATCTCGACGGCGGCCGGCAACGCGGTGCTCGACTACCTCCTCGCGCACGACCTCCAGGCCAACGCGGCCCGCGTCGGCGCGATCCTCGCCGATGGCCTGCGGTCCGCGGTGGGCGGTCTCGACTGCGTCGCCGAGGTACGCGGAAAGGGGCTGATGCTCGGCGTCGAGTTCGTCCGGCCGGGCGGCAGCGAGCCGGATCCGGTGCTGACCAACCGGGTCTTCGAAGCCGCTCGGGACGGTGGCCTGCTGGCCGGCAAGGGCGGTCTGTACGGCAACGTGCTGCGGATGGGGCCGCCGTTGACGCTGACCGAGGAGGAGGCCCGCGAGGGCCTGGCGATCCTGGTCGACGCGATCCGTTCGTCGGCGGAGGTGGCGGCATGAGCATCGGCCACTTCGTCGACGGCAAGCGGGTCGGCGGCACATCCGAGCGACGCGGTGACGTGTTCGACCCGGCGACGGGTCGGCGTACCGCCGAGGTGGAGCTGGCCTCGACCGCGGACGTCGACGTCGCGGTGCGGTCCGCCGCCCGCGCGGCCCGCGACTGGCGCGACGCGTCGCTGGCGAAGCGGTCGACCGTGCTGTTCGCGTTCCGCGAGCTGGTGCACGCCCGGCGGGACCGGCTCGCCGAGGTGATCACCGCCGAGCACGGCAAGGTGCTCGCCGACGCCGCCGGCGAGGTGCAGCGCGGCCTGGAGGTCATCGAGTACGCCTGCGGCCTGCCGTCGGCGCTGCGCGGCGCGTTCAGCGAGAACGTCTCCACCGAGGTCGACTCGTACACCATCCGGCAGCCGCTCGGGGTGGTCGCGGTGATCTCCCCGTTCAACTTCCCGGTGATGGTGCCGCTGTGGTTCGTGCCGGTGGCCGTGGCCTGCGGCAACGCGGTGGTGCTGAAGCCGAGCGAGAAGGACCCGAGCGCGGCGCTGCTGCTGGCCGAGTGGTTCGCCGAGGCCGGCCTGCCGGACGGGGTGCTCAACGTGGTCAACGGCGACGCCGAGGCGGTCGACGCGCTGCTGGAGCACCCGGAGGTGCGGGCGGTGTCGTTCGTCGGCTCCACCCCGGTCGCCCGGTACGTCTACCAACGCGGCACGGCCGCCGGCAAGCGGGTGCAGGCGCTCGGTGGGGCGAAGAACCACATGGTGGTGCTCCCCGACGCCGACCTGGACCTGGCCGCCGACGCGGCGGTCAACGCCGGGTTCGGCTCGGCGGGGGAGCGGTGCATGGCCATCTCGGTGCTGGTGGCGGTGGAGCCGGTGGCGGACGCGCTCGTCGAGCGGATCGCCCAGCGGGTGACCGGTCTGCGCACCGGCGACGGCCGACGGGGCTGCGACATGGGCCCGTTGGTCACGGCCGCGCACGCGGCGAAGGTGCGTTCCTACGTGGATGCCGGGGTGTCTGCCGGAGCGGTGCCGGTCGTCGACGGGCGGGACGTGACGCCGGACGGCGACCCGGACGGCTTCTGGCTCGGCCCGACGCTGTTCGACCGGGTGACCCCGGACATGCCGATCTACACCGACGAGATCTTCGGGCCGGTGCTGAGCGTGGTCCGGGTCGGCTCGTACGACGAGGCCGTGGAGCTGGTCAACGCCAGCCCGTACGGCAACGGCACGGCGATCTTCACCAACGACGGCGGCGCGGCCCGGCGCTACCAGCACGAGGTGGAGGTCGGCATGGTGGGGATCAACGTGCCGATCCCGGTGCCGATGGCGTACCACTCGTTCGGCGGCTGGAAGTCGTCGCTCTTCGGCGACCTGCACGCGCACGGCGAGGACGGGGTGCGGTTCTTCACCCGGGGCAAGGTGGTCACCAGCCGGTGGCTGGACCCGCGCCACGGTGGGGTCAACCTCGGGTTCCCCACCCAGACCTGAGCAACCGCAGCACGCCCGCCCCGGCCAGGTACGCCAGCAGCGCCGCGACGGGTGTGCCGAAGGGTTCCCGGGCGTGCGGCGAGGTCGTGCTGTTGATCAGCAGCGCGACCACCACGGCGATGTACCCGGCCACGGTCAGCGCCGCGCGGGCCGTGGTGCTGCGGCCAACCCGCCGTGCGGTGCGGTGCCGGGCGCTGCGCGCCTCGACCGGGCCGAAGATCGCGACCAGCACCGCCAGGACGGCCGCGAGCAGCAGCAGCCAGGGGACTCGCCACGCCCACCAGGCGCCTGAACCGGCGGCCGGAGTGGGCAGCGTCCCGGTCGTGTCGAGCAGCCCGATGAGCAGGATCGCGGCGGTCAGGTGCCAGAGGAAGATGGTCAGCACCACCAGGTTGACCCCGATCACCAGCTGCCACGGGCCGGTGCGGCGCAGCAGGCGTTCCGCTGGCCGGCGCAGCAGCAGGATCAGGCCGAGCTGGGCAGTGGCGACGGCCAGCAACGCGAGGCTGGGCGGGCTGAGGTTGTCCAGGCGCTCGCCGGGCACGTGCAGCATCGCCACCGGCCACGGGCCGGGCCCGGTGAGCAGCAGCAGAGCGGCCAGCCCGCTGGTCAGGAACACCAGCCCGGCCCGCCGGGAGGTGGGCAGCCGCCGCCGGCGTACCCCCGGGTGGTCGGGAGCCGACGGCCCGCCGGCGTCGTCGGCGGCGGCTGACGGTGGCGCGGTCTCGGTGGTCGGCGGCGCTGCGGGCGTGGTCTCGGTGGCGGTCGGCGGGGTGGCGCGGGTGTCGTACCAGGCGAAGCCGAGCTGGTGTATGGCCAGCCAGCCGAACAGGTAGCTGCCGTAGCTCAGCTCCACCGACCCGGTCAGCCGGGCCAGGTCCCCGAGGCCCACCAGGGCGACCAGCACCAGCGGGACGGCCAGGCCGAGACGGCGGTGCAGCGCGTACATGGCTGGGGTGAGCACGACGACCGCCAGGTAGGCGATCAGGAACCACAGGGGGATGGTGGCGAACCAGACCACCTCGCGGATTCGGGTCGGGTCGACGCCGCGCAGCCGGGCCACCGCCGCCGCCCCGGTGAGCACGAGCAGCAGCGCGCTCGTGGGGCGGACCAGTCGGGCACTGCGGTCGAGCAGCCAGTCCGCCGCATTGCCACCCCGGGCGCGCAGCCGGGTCAGCGAGGCCGCGTTGGCGTAGCCACCGACCAGGAAGAACACGGGCATCACCTGGGCCACCCAGGTCAGCGGGTACGCCCAGCGCAGGTCGCCGAGCGCGGAGTGCCCGGTGGGTTGGCCGGAGGCGTCCCGCCCGATCACCGTGACGCCCCAGTGTCCGAGAACGACCATGGTGATAGCGAGTGCACGGAGTAGATCGACGTACCGCTCCCGTCCGGCCGGGGTGCGGTCGGCGAGGTCGCGCAGACGGCGCATCACCTCAGGCTAGGCGACCGACGGCGGCCGGTGGTGATAACGGTTCGACAGTCAGGACTTGAAGTCCGGGCCGGCCTGTCGTAGAAATTCTTCAGCAGCAACGCGTTAACTGAAGAGAATCGACGTGCCTCGCGCGGCGGACGCCTCCCCCCACTTCCGGCGATCCGCCCGACCCGACCCGAGGAGATCTGATGAACAGGCGTGACATCCTGCGGCGCAGCGCCGCCGCCGGCCTGCTGGCCACCCCCGCCGCCGGTCTGCTGAGCGGTTGTGCGACCGGCGGCGGTGACAAGGGCGATGCCGAGACCTACCAGGGCACCAAGAGCGCCGAGAACCCGCTCGGCGTGAAAGAGGACGCCCCGCTCGAGGTGGTGATCTTCGGCGGCGGGTTCGGTGAGGAGTACGCCAAGGCCCACGAGGCCATGTACACCGAGAAGTACCCCAAGGCGAAGATCAAGCACTCCGCCACCCAGGAGATCAGCAAGACCCTTCAGCCGCGCTTCGTCGACGGCACGCCACCCGACGTGGTCAACAACTCCGGCGCCAGCCAGATCGACTTCAACGGCCTGGTCAGCCAGAACGCCATCGCCGACCTGGGCGAGCTGCTCGCCGCGCCGAGCCTCGACGTGCCCGGCAAGACCGTCAAGGACACCCTGCTGCCCGGCGCGGTCGAGGTCGGCTCGTACGACGGCACGTTCCTGGTGCTCAACTACACCTACACCGCCTACGGCATCTGGTACTCCGAGAAGCTGTTCACCGAACGCAAGTGGGAGTACGCCAAGACCTGGGACGACCACATCGCGCAGTGCAAGCAGATCAAGGCGGCCGGCATCGCCCCCTGGACGTACGCGGGCCTGCACCCGCGCTACATGAGCTGGCCGCTGATCGCCACCGCGATCAAGCTCGGCGGGCCGTCGGTGGCGACCGCGATCGACAACCTGGAGCCGAACGCCTGGAAGTCCGACTCGATGCGGACCGCCGCCGACGCGTGGCACCAGATCGTCAAGGACAAGTTCATCCTGGAGGGCTCGCCCGGCCTGGACCACAAGCAGTCGCAGACCGCCTGGTGCCAGGGCAAGGCCGCCTTCATCTCCTGCGGTTCCTGGTTGGAGAGCGAGCAGAAGGACGTCACCCCGGCCGGGTTCAACATGACCATCGCGCCCACCCCCAGCCTGGGCAGCGGCGACAAGCTGCCGTTCGAGGCGATCCGGGGCACCGCGGGCGAGCCGTTCATGGTGCCGGCCAAGGCCCGCAACGTCGCCGGTGGTCTGGAGTACTTCCGGACCATGCTGTCGCGCAAGGGCGCGCAGGACTTCACCAAGAAGGTCGCCAGCCTCACCGTGGTCGCCGGCGCCACCGAGGGCGTCGAGTTGCCGTACGGGCTCAAGACCGTGGTCAAGGCACTCGACGCGTCCGGGGCCAACGGCTTCAACTGGGTCTACAACAACTACTACCGCAAGCTGGAGCGCAACCTCGTCGACGCGGCGTGCGGCGAGTTCTTCAGCGGCCGGATCGGCCCGGCGGAGTTCCTCGACCAGTGCCAGAAGGGCGCCGACTCGATCGCCCAGGACAGCTCGATCAAGAAGTACAAGCGAGCGGCTTGACAGCCCGGCCGGTGGGGGCGAGCGCGCCCCCACCGGTCGCACTCCGGGAGAGGTCCACCGTGAAACATGGCAAGTGGCCGCTGATCGTCACGTTCCTGGTGCCGCCGGTGCTGCTGTACGTCTTCTTCGTCGTCTCGCCGTACCTCCAGGCGTTCCAGATCTCCACCACCGACTGGCTCGGCTACTCGGCCGACGCCAACCAGGTCGGGCTGGCGAACTTCACGGCGCTGTGGCACGACGACTACGTGTGGAACGCGCTGAAGAACAACGCGATCCTGCTGGCCCTGGTGCCCGTGCTGACCATCGGGTTCGGGCTCTTCTTCGCCACCATGCTCGCCCTGGGCGGGCGCCGGGGCCGCGCCGGAGTCACCGGGGTCCGCGGTGGCGCATTCTACCGCACCGTGTACTTCTTCCCGCAGGTGCTCTCCGTGGTGATCATCGCGCTGCTGTTCAAGGAGGTCTACCACCCCAACAAGGGGCTGCTGACCAGCGCGCTGCACGCCGTCGGCCTGCCCGCGCCGACCTGGCTCGGCGACCCGGCGACCGCCTTCTGGTGTGTGCTGGCGGTGATGGTGTGGAGCAACGTCGGCTTCTACGTCGTCCTGTTCGGCGCCGCGATGTCGGCCGTGCCGAAGGAGATCTACGAGGCGGTGCTGCTCGACGGCGCGTCCCGGTTCACCACGCTGCGGCGGATCACCCTGCCGCTGCTCTGGGACACCGTGCAGGTCGCCTGGGTCTACCTGGCCATCTTCGCCCTGGACGGGTTCATCCTCGTGCAGCTCATGACCAACGGCGGACCGAACTTCTCCACCGACGTGATCGGCGTACGGATGTACGACACCGCCTTCGGCAGCGAGACCAAGTTCGGCTACGCCTCGGCGATCGGCGTGGTGATGTTCTTCCTGACCCTCTCGGTGGCGGTGCTGTCGCTGCGGGTCGGCCGGCGCGATCGGATCGAGTACTCGTGACCACACTGGACCAGCCCACCGCCGCCGCGCCGACGCCGACCCCGGGTCGGGACCGTCCCGTCCGCCGGGAATTCGGCGTCGCCAACGCCCTCTCGCACGGCTTCCTGCTGCTCTGGGGCCTGCTCACCGTCCTGCCGCTGCTGTGGATGTTCCTCAGCTCGTTCAAGACCAACGGCGAGATCCTGGCCGACCCGTGGGGGCTGCCCGCGTCGCTGAGCTGGGACAACTGGGCGCGCGCGTGGACCGGGGCGCACATCGGCCGGTACTTCCTCAACAGCCTCGTGGTGGTCACCGGCTCGGTCAGCCTCACCATGCTGATGGGCGCCGCCGCCGCGTACGTCTTCGCCCGGTACGAGTTCCGCGGCCGGCAGATCGTCTACTACCTGTTCGTCGGCGGCCTCATGTTCCCGGTGTTCCTCGCCCTGGTGCCGCTGTTCTTCGTGGTCCGCAACGCCGGTCTCTTCGGCACCTGGACGGGACTGATCCTGGTGTACGCGGCCTACTCGCTGCCGTTCACAGTGTTCTTCCTGACCGCGTTCTTCCGGACCCTGTCGACCTCGGTGGCCGAGGCGGCCATGGTCGACGGCTGCGGTCACTTCCGGCTCTTCTTCCGGGTGATGCTCCCGATGGCGCGTCCGGGACTGATCAGTGTGGCGATCTTCAACTTCCTCAGTCACTGGAACCAGTTCCTGCTGCCGCAGGTGCTGATGCAGGGCGACGAGTCCAAGTGGATGCTCGCCCAGGGGCTGTTCGCGTTGTCGGTCAGTCAGGGCTACGCGGGGGACTACGCTCGGCTCTTCGCCGGGTTGAGTATCGCGGTGCTGCCGGTGCTGGCGATCTACGTGGCCTTCCAGCGGCAGGTCCAGGCCGGCCTGACCGCGGGCCAGCTCAAGTAGGGTCTCGGCTTGACCGGTAGGAAATCTCCTACCTATTGTGGTCGGCATGACCGTGACCCACGTGCAACTACTCTCCGTACCCGTCACCGACCAGGATCGGGCCCGGGACTTCTACGTCGACGTCCTCGGGTTCGACCTGGTCCGGGACAACCCGATGGGCCCCGACGGCGGGCGCTGGGTGCAGGTGGCGCCCCCGGGCGCCGCCACCGCCCTCACCCTGGTGACCTGGTTCCCGACCATGCCGCCCGGGTCCCTCAAGGGCCTGGTGCTGGAGACCGACGACCTGGACGCGGACGTCGCCCGGCTACGGGAGCGGGGGGTCGACTTCGCCAACGGGGGCATCCAGTCCGCCCCCTGGGGCCGGTACGCCACCTTCGACGACCCCGACGGCAACGGCATCGTCCTCCAGGCGACCCGTGTCTGAGTCGGCCGTCTTCGCGGCGCTGGCCAACCCGACCCGGCGTGAGCTGCTGCGGCTGCTGCGCGACGGCGGGCAGCAGCCGGTGCAGCGGCTCGCCGACCACTTCGACATGCGCCGGCCGAGCCTGTCCGAGCACCTCAAGGTGCTCAAGGAGGCCGGCCTGGTGGTCGAGCGGCCGGTCGGACGGCAGCGGCTGTACGCGCTCCGGCCGGAGCCGCTGCAGGAGGTCGCCGACTGGCTCAGCCCGTACGAGGCGTACTGGCGCGGTCGACTCGGGGCGCTGCGCGACGTGCTGGACGAGCTTGACGATGAGTGAGCGCGGCACCATCCGGGTGGACCAGTTCCTGCCGCACCCGCCAGCCAAGGTCTGGCGAGTGCTGACCGATCCTGATCTCATCGCGCGCTGGCTGATGCGGACCGACTTCGTGCCGGTCGTCGGCCACCGGTTCACCTTTCGCACCGACCCGCGCCCCGGGTTCGACGGCATCGTGCACTGCGAGGTGCTCGACCTGGACCCGCAACGCCTGCTGTGCTGGTCCTGGCGCGGCGGATCGCTGGACACCGTGGTGACCTGGACCCTCGTCGCCGAGGGGCGCGGCACCCGGCTGTTCCTCGAACACTCCGGCTTCGACCCGGACGACCCGCTCCAGCAGCGTACCTACGCCCTGCTCGACGGCGGCTGGCGCTCGCACGTCTGGCGCCGCCTCACCACGGTCCTCGACGCCCTCTAGCCCCGCGCCCGCATCGCGCCCCGCGCGGACATGTCGCGCTCGATCCTCGAACGAGTCCCTTCGTCGCGGCGGGAGGCCACTACCTCCTGGATCGGGCGCGATCTTGCCCGTCGCAGCGACGCGTCGTCGCCGGCGCGTGTCGCGGCGAGGTGGCGTGTGGCAGGGGCGCGGTGGCGTGTGGCAGGGGCGCGGTGGGCGCCGGCGGGGCGCGATGGGGTGGTCAGGGAGCGGGGAAGAGGCGGGCGTGCAGGGCGGCCGGGTCGGTCAGCTCGGGCAGTTCGCGGGCGGCGAGCCAGGCCGCGGCGGCGGCCCCGTCACCGGCGGTGCGCAGGGGCGCGGACGGCCAGCGTCGGCCGATCTCGGCGCGGACGGCGGTGGCCAGCGGGGTGTCCGCGGTGAGCAGCCCGCCGCCGAGCACGACCGGCGTCGTCGCCCCGGCGAGACGGATCCGGCCGACGCTCCCGGCGAGGTGGGTGGCGGCCTCGGCGATCAGCGCGGTGGCGACCGGTTCGCCGTCGGTCGCGGCGGTGACGACCAGTGGCGCCAGCCGGGCCAGGTCGATCGGCGGCCGGCGGGTGACCGCCTGGATCGTGGCGTCGACGGTGTCGCGGGGGCGGGGAGCGACGTCGGCGCTGCCCACCAGGTCGGTGAGCACCGCCGCGCCCAGCGTGCCCGGCGCGTGGCCGGCGTCCAGGTCGGCGAGGAGCCGGCGGACCGCCTCGCGGCCGAGCCAGAAGCCCGACCCGGCGTCGCCGAGCAGCCAGCCGTGGCCGTCGGCGGTCCGGTCGAGTCGCAGGTCGACGACCTGCGCGGTGATCGCGCCGGTGCCGGCGATGAGCACCGTCCCGTCGGGCTCGGCGGTGCCGGAGGCGTAGGCGACCAGGGCGTCGCCGTATACGGCGTACGGGCAGCGCAGGCCGGCGTCGTGCCAGGCGCGGTCGAAGGCGGCCCGTCCGGCAGGGTCGGCGAGCAGCCGGGCTGCGCCGGCCAGCCCGATGGTGCCGGCGGCCACCCGGGCCGGGTCGACGTCGGCGAGCGCGGCGCGCAGCGCGGTCGACAGTTCGGCTGCGGCCCGTTCGGCGCCGTGGCTGGTGGGGTTGCCGCCGCCGGCTCGGCCGGTGCCGAGGCGTTCGCCGGCGAGGGTCAGGGCGGTCGCCCGGGTGGACGTACCCCCGACGTCGAGACCGACCACGACGGTGTCGGACATCGGCACGGGCCTCCTTGCGCTGCGCGGTGCTGGGCCTGTTCATGCTGGTCGGCGGCGCCGCGGAGGGCAACTTCGGGCCGGCGCGGAGGGCTGTGCGCCAGGTAACAGTTTGAAAACTTCGCCCACAGTCTTGACACAGAGGGCCGTTCAGTAAGAACTTTTACCACTAACAGTTAACAGTCTTTTCGGAAAGGTGAGGCGACCCATGGTTGATCACGAGGTGGACACCGTCGCGGGGACCGCGGTGGTCGACGCCCACGTGACCGACCGGAGGAACTCACCCTCCGACGGGGTGCTGGCCCGGGTGCGCAACGGACTCGCCGAGCTGACCGGCGCGCTGCGCCGCGTCGCCGAGCACGTCCTCAGCGACCCGGAGGCCGCCGCGCGCTCCACCATTGTGGAGCTTGCCGAGCGCAGTGGCACCTCGCCGGCCACCATCACCCGCTTCTGCCGGGCGATGGGCTTCGAGGGGTACGCCGACCTGCGGCTGGGCATCGCCGCTGAGACCGGCCGGGCCCGCCTGGCCGGCTGGACCGTCGACATCGGCCGCGAGATCCAGCCCACCGACCCCCTCGCGCGGGTGCTCGACCAGATCATGGCGGCCGACACCCGGGCCATGCACGACACCGCCGCGCTGCTCGACCTCGGCGAGGTGGAACGCGCCGCGGTGGCCATCGCCGGCGCCAGCCGGGTGAACATCTTCGGCGCCAGCGGCAGCGCCCTGGTCGGCGAGGAGATGCAGTTCAGCCTGCACCGCATCGGGGTGGCCGCCTGGGCCTGGAGCGACGTGCACGAGGGGCTGGCCAGCGCCGCGCTGCTCGGCGTCGGCGACGTCGCGCTCGGCATCTCGCACACCGGCCAGACCCGCGAGACGATCGAGATGCTCGCCGAGGCGGGCAGCCGGGGCGCCACCACTCTCGCCCTCACCGGTTTTCCCCGCTCACCGCTGGCCGAGCTGGCCGACATCGTGCTGCTCACCGCCAGCCAGGCCACCACCTTCCGGCCGGACGCCCTCTCCGCCCGTCACCCGCAACTGGTGGTGCTCGATCTGCTCTACATCGCCGTCGCCCAGCGCACCCACGACCGCGCCCACGCGGCCTTCCGGCGCACCGCGCAGGCCGTCGACGGGCACAAGGCCGCGAAAGGGGCCCTCTCATGATCAGTGCCCAGGGGTACGCGGACGCCGTCCGCCCGGTGCTCGACCGCCTGCTCGACTCGGAGGCCGACGGGATCACCCGGGCCGCCGACCTGATCGCCGACAGCCTGCGCGCCGGCGGCGTGCTCCAGGCGTTCGGCGCCGGGCACTCCGAGGCGTTCGCCGCCGAGCTGGTCGCCCGCGCCGGTGGGCTGGTCCCCACCAACCGGCTCTCGGTACGGGACCTGGTGGTGCACGGCGACGCCCCACGCGACGTGCTCGCCGACCCCAAGCTGGAACGCGACCCCTCCATCGCCCACCAGATCTACGCCCTCGCGGCGCCCCAGCCGCGCGACGTGTTCGTGGTGGCGTCCCAGTCCGGCATCAACGGCTCGGTGGTCGAGCTGGCGGCGCTGGTCACCGAGCGCGGTCACCCGTTGATCGCGGTCACCTCGGTCGAGCACACCGCGCGGGTGGCGCCACGGCACCCGTCCGGTCAACGGCTCGCCGACCTCGCCGACGTCGTGCTGGACAACGGCGCGCCGTACGGTGACGCACTGCTGCCGCTCGAGGGCGGCGGCGCGGTCTGTGCGGTCTCCTCGGTCACCACCGCGCTGCTGGCGCAGTTGCTGACCGCTGAGGTCGTACGACGGTTCCATCAGGCCGGGGAGGTACCCCCTATCTACCTCTCCGCCAACGTCCCCGGCGGGGACGAGCACAACAACGCCCTCGAGTCGCGGTACGCCGGGCGTCTCCGGCGCACCGCCTGACCCGAATTCCACAAGGAGAGACGACGATGTCGATTACCCCCGAGCACCCGGCCGCACTCGACCGTCGCACGGTGCTGCGTCGCGCCGCCGCCGTGGGCATGCTCGCCACTCCGGCCATCGGCCTGCTCAGCGCCTGCGCGACGAGCAGCGGCGGTGACAAGGACAACGAGAAGGCCGCCGAAGGCACCAAGAGCGCGACCAACCCGCTGGGCGTCAAGGAGGACGCCCCCATCGAGGTGATCATCTTCAACGGCGGCTACGGCGAGAAGTACGCCACCGACGTGCACGAGCCGCTCTACAAGAAGGCGTTCCCCAAGGCGGAGATCAAGCACCAGTCCACGCAGGCCATCTCCACCGTGCTCCAGCCGCGGTTCGCGTCCGGCAACCCGCCGGAGTTCGTGAACAACTCGGGCGAGAAGCTGATGGACTTCGGCGCGCTGGTCGCCGACGGTCAGCTCCAGGACCTCACCGAGCTGTGGGACGCCCCGTCGGTCGACGACCCGGCCAAGAAGGTCCGCGACACCGTGGTGCCGGGCACCGTCGAGGCGGGCTCGTTCAACGGCAAGCCGTACGTGCTGTACTACGTCTCCACCGTCTTCGGCATCTGGTACTCGGCCAAGCTGTTCAAGGACAACGGCTGGGCGCCGGCGAAGACCTGGGACGACTTCATCAAGCTGCTCACCGCCATCAAGGCCAAGGGCATCACGCCGTACGGCTACGCCGGGGCGAACGCGGCGTACTACCAGTGGAACGTGATCCTCACCCAGGCCGCCAAGATCGGTGGCGTGGAGGTGCTGAAGAACATCGACAACCTGGAGGACGGCGCCTGGAAGCAGGACGCGGTCAAGCAGGCGGCCACGGCGTGGGCCGAGGTCGGGGCGAAGTTCAGCGACAAGAGCTTCGAGGGGCTCAAGCACACCGACGTGCAGCTGCGGCAGAACCAGTACAAGGTGGCCCTGTACCCCAGCGGTGACTGGCTGGAGGGCGAGCAGAAGCAGGACACCCCGGCCGGCTTCGACTACCAGCTCATGCCGGTGCCGAGCCTCACCGCGTCGGACAAGCTGCCGGCCACCGCGCTGCGGGCCACCGCGGGCGAGGGCTACTTCGTCTCGGCGAAGAGCAAGAACCCCAAGGGCGGCCTGGAGTACATGCGCCAGATGCTGTCCACGGCGGGCGCGAAGGGCTTCACCGAGGTGGTCAAGGCCCCGACCGTGGTCACCGCCGGCTCGGAGGGCTTCGCCTTCCCGCCCGGTGTGGCCAGCTCGCAGGCCGCGCTCAAGGCGGCCGGGCAGGACGTGTTCAACCTGTACTTCGACGGCTGGTACAAGGAGCTCGACACCGAGGCGCGCAGCGCCACGAACGAGCTGATGTTCGGCCGGATCAACGCGGACGCCTTCGTGGAGCGGATCCAGAAGCGCGCCGACGCGATCAAGAAGGACAGCTCGGTCGCCAAGTTCAAGCGCTGATCGATCGGAGCTAGGGTCATGCGGCACGGCAAGTATCCATTCGTGATCGGGTTCCTGTTCGCCCCGGTCGCGCTGTACGTGACATTCGTGATCTGGCCGTACGCCCAGGCGTTCCAGATCTCGATGACCAACTGGCGAGGGCTCTCCGCCCCGCAGTGGGTGGGCTTCGACAACTACCGGAAGCTGCTCGACGACGGCGCCTTCTGGAAGGCGGTCCAGCACCACGGCGTACTGCTGCTTGCCCTGCCGCTGATCACCATCGCCATCGCATTGTTCTTCGCCTTCCTGCTCAACGTGGGTGGCAAGAGCAGTGGCGGGCAACGCCAGGGGGTCTGGGGGGCGAAGTTCTACCGGGTGGTGTTCTTCTTCCCCCAGGTCCTGGCGGTGGCGATCATCGCGGTGCTGTTCCAGATGGTCTACCGGCCGAACGAGTCGGGTCTGATCAACGGCGTGCTGATGAAGCTCGGCCTGGATCCGATCCTCTTCCTGGTCAAGCCGAACCTGGCCCTCTGGTCGATCCTCGCGGTGCTGGTCTGGCAGGCCGTCGGCTTCTACGTGGTGCTCTTCTCGGCCGGGATGGCCTCCATCCCGGGCGAGATCTACGAGGCTGCGGAGATGGACGGGGCGACCAGGGTGACGCTGTTCTTCCGGGTCACCCTGCCCCTGCTCTGGGACACCCTCCAGGTCGCGTGGGTCTATCTGGGCATCGCGGCGTTCGACGCGTTCGCCATCGTGGCCGTGCTCTCGGTCGACGGTGGTGGCCCGGACGGCGCCACCACCGTGCTGGCCATGGAGATCTACCGCAACGCGTTCGTCTACTCGAAGTACGGTTACGCCTCCGCGATGGGCGTGGCGCTGTTCTTCCTCACCCTCACGTTCGCGGCGCTGACGCTGCGGCTCACCAAGCGGGAAAGCGTGGAGTACTGATGAACCCGCAGTCGACGCTGCCGCCGACGCCGGCGGCCCTACCGCCGAAGACCGGCGACCCGTCGCCCTCCGGCCGACGCGGCAAGGGCCCCCGCTCGGAGGTGCGGCTCTTCGCCGGCCTGGGACACATCGCGCTCGCCGTGTGGGCGGTGATCGTGATCGTGCCGATCCTCTGGACCTTCCTCGCCGCATTCAAGAACACCAGCGAGATCTTCAGCAGCCCGTGGACGCTCCCGGCGGAGCTGCGGTGGGAGAACTTCGGCCGGGCGTGGACCAAGGCGCACGTCGGCCGGTACTTCCTCAACAGCGTCCTCGTGGTCTCGTGCAGCACCTTCGGCACCATGCTGCTCGGCTCGATGGCGGCGTACGTGCTGGCGCGGTACCGGTTCTGGGGCAACCGGGCGATCTACTACCTGTTCGTCTCGGGGCTGGCGTTCCCGGTCTTCCTGGCCCTGGTGCCGCTCTTCTTCGTGGTGAAGCAGTTGGGCATGCTGGACACCTACCAGGGCGTGGTGCTGGTCTACATCGCGTACTCGCTGCCGTTCACGATCTTCTTCCTGGCCGCGTTCTTCAAGACGCTGCCGAGTTCGGTGGCCGAGGCGGGGATGATCGACGGCTGCGGGCACACCCGGCTGTTCTTCAAGGTCATGATGCCGATGGCGAAGCCGGGTCTGATCAGCGTGGCGATCTTCAACATCATCGGGCAGTGGGCGCAGTACCAGCTCCCGTTGGTGCTGCTCTCCAACGCCAAGGACAAGTGGGTGCTCACCCAGGGCATCGCCGACATCTCGGTCAACGCCGGCTACGAGGCGGACTGGTCCGGGTTGTTCGCCGCGCTGACCATCGCCATCCTCCCGATGATCATCGTGTACGCGGTCTTCCAGCGTCAGATCCAGGCCGGCCTCACCTCCGGCGCGGTCAAGTAGGCCGTCACCTCTGGCGCTCGTCGGCGTGGGCGTGCCACGAGCGCCAGAGGGCGGCGTACGCCCCGCCGGCCGCGACGAGGTCGTCGTGACTGCCGATCTCGGTGATCCGGCCGTCCGCCAGGACGGCCACCCGGTCGGCGTCGTGGGCGGTGTTGAGCCGGTGCGCGATGGCGATGACGGTCCGCCCGACGAGCACGGCGGCCAGGGCCCGCTCGGTCCGCCGAGCGGTGCTCGGGTCGAGCGCCGCGGTCGCCTCGTCCAGGATCAGCGTGTGCGGGTCAGCGAGCACCAGGCGGGCCAGCGCCAGTTGCTGGGCCTCGGCCGCGCCGAGCTGCCGGGCGCCGTCGCCGAGCGCGGTGTCCAGACCCTCGGGTAGCTCGTCGTACCAGTCGGCGCCCACAGTGGCCAGCGCGGCGCGCATCTGCTCGTCCGAGGCGTCCGGTGCGGCGAACGCGAGGTTGTCGCGTACCGAGCCGATGAAGACGTGGTGCTCCTGGGTGACCAGGGCGATCCGCCGCCGGCGTTCGGCCGGGTCCAGGTCGGTGACCGGGCAGCCGCCGATGCTGACGACGCCCCGTCGTGGCGCGTCGATGCCGGCCAGCAGCCGGGCCAGGGTCGACTTGCCGGCGCCCGACGGGCCGACGACCGCCAGCCGTTCGCCGGGCCGCACCTCCAGGTCGATGCCGTGCAGCACGTCGTGCCCGTCGGCGTACGAGAACCGCGCCTCGCGCACGACGAGCCGCTCACCCCGCGAGGTGGCCGTGGTCCCCGGCGGCTCCGGTGGGACCAGCCCGACGCCGAGCACCCGGGCGTACGACGCGAAGCCGCGCTGCGCCTGCTCCGTCCACTGCAACAGCTGGTCCAGCGGGTCGATGGCCTGCTGGAGGTAGAGCGCGGCGGCGACCACCGCGCCGAGCGAGACCCGGTCGGCGGCGAACAGGTAGCCGCCGACGAGCAGGACCATGGCGACGGGTAGCGGATAGCTGGCCTCCACGACCGAGAAGAACACGGTCCGCAGCGCGAGGGTCGCCCGGCGGGCCTGCCACACCCGGGTGACGCGGGTGGTGCCGTGCCGGATCCGGTCGTCGGCCAGCCGCAGCGCCTCGACCGTGCGGGCCCCCTCGGCGGTGGTGGTCAACGCCTCGGTCAACTCGGCCGCCTGGGCGCCCTCGGTGAGGTACGCGGAGCTGGCCCGCCGCAGGTACCACCGGGTCACCGCCACGATCGACGGCAGCCCGGCCAGCGCCGCGAGCCCGAGCAGTGGATGCAGCAGGAAGACCGCCCCGAACAGCAACGTCAACTGCACCGAGGCGATGACGATGGTGGGCACCACGTCCCGGACGGTGGTCCCGACCGTCGCCACGTCGACCGAGCTGCGAGTGGCCAGGTCTCCGGAGCCGGCGCGCTCGACGACCGAGACCGGCAGCCCGAGCGTCCGGGAGACGAACTCCTCGCGCAGCTCGGCGACGGCCCGTTCGCCGAAGCGGTGGCCGGCGTACTGGGCGTAGCGGGAGAGCAGGGCGCTGACCAGGACACAGCCGGCGATCGCCAGTGCCAGCCGGTCCACGGTGGCCACGCCGGCGCCGGCGCTGACCCGGTCGACGATGGCGCCCAGCAGCCAGGGCGGGGCGAGGCCGGCGACCGCGGCGGCGCTGTGCAGCGCCAGCACGACGCCGACGGCCCGGCGATGTCGGCTGATCATGTCCCGGAGGGCACGGCGTACGGTGCCGCGGTCCGCGATCGGCAGCCGGGTCACCGGTACGCCTCCTCGGCGTCGGCGGGCCGCTCGGCCACCGGGTCGTCGCCGCCCCGGGCCACCAGGTGCCGGTAGCCCGGGTCGTGGTCGAGCAGGTTCTCGTGGCTGCCGGTGGCGGTGATCCGGCCTCCGCTCAGGTGGGCGACCACATCGGCGCGGCCGAGCAGCAGCGGCGACGTGGCGAGCACCACTGTGGTCAGCCCCGCCCGAGCGGTCCGCAGCCGCTCGGCGATCCGCGCCTCGGTGTGCGCGTCCACGGCCGAGGTCGGGTCCACGAGGATCAGCACCTCCGGCTCGGCGAGCAGCGCCCGAGCCAGGCGGACCCGTTGGCGTTGCCCGCCGGAGAGAGTCCGGGCCCGGGCGTCCAGCGGGGTGTCCAGCCCGGCCGGGAGGGCGTCGACGATGTCGTCGGCCGACGCGGTCCGCAGGGCGGCGCCGAGCCGTTCGTCGCTGGCCCCGGGACGCAGCACGTCACGCAGTGTCCCGGCGAAGAGGTACGAGTCGTGGTCGGCGACCAGGATCCGGGCACGGACCTCGTCCAGGGCGACCCGGGTCAGCGGTACGCCGCCCCAGGTGGTGTCGCTGACGACGTACCGGCCCAGCCGGTCGGCCAGCGCCTCGGCGGCCGCCGGGTCGTCGGCGGCGACCGCGGTCAGCCGGCCGGCGCGTACGGTCAGCCCGGTCACCGGGTCGTGCAGGTCGGCGGGGCCGTTGGGCGCCGCCGCCGCGTGCGGGTGACGCGCGTCGGGGACGGCGGACGGCCACCGGCGACCCGGCCCGCCGACGTCGTCCGGGGTGAGCCGGAGCAGGTCGGTGATCCGCCGGGCGGCGACCCGACCCCGGATGAGCTGGTGGCTGCCCTCCAGGAGGAACCAGACCGGCACGATCAGGCTCGCGACGATGCCGTAGACGGCGACGAGTTCACCGACGCTGACGGTGCCGCTGACCACCATCCGGGCCGTCAGCCACACCACCGCCGCCAGGAACAGGCCGGGGATGGCGACGGTCGCCGCGTCGATCCAGCTGATGACCGCGCCGACGCGGTAGCCCTCGGCGCGCAGGTCCGCAGAGCGGGCCGCGTACCGTCGGGCGAAGAGGTCCCGGCCGCCCACCCCGGCCAGCACGCGCAGTCCGGCCACGATGTCGCCGGACCGGGCGGTGAGCGCGCCCTGCTGCCTCCGGTAGACCGACTCCGCGCGTTCCAGTCGGCGCAGCAGCGGCCCGACGACCAGCGCGACAGCCGGCATACCCACCAGCACGCAGAGCGCGAGCAGCGGGGAGATCGACCAGAGCACCACGGCGATGACCCCGTACGCGACGATCGCGCCGACCCCCGGCCCGGTCAGTGTCAGCACCTGCGCCGACCAGTCGATGTCGGAACCGCCCACGGTGGCGACCTCACCGGCGGCGGAACGGCGGGGCAGCGCCGCGCCGACCCGGGACAGCTGGCGCAGCAGCACCTCCGCCGAGCGGGCCTTGGCGTCCTCCCGGATGAAGGTCATCGTGCGGTGTCGCATGATGCCCAGGTACGACAACGCCACCCCCGCCACGACGATCGCCACGACCCACAGGGCCAGCGCGCGGCTGTCGCGGGCGCGCAGGCCGTCGTCGACGGCGCGGGCGATCAGGTAGGGCCGGGCCGAGAGCCCGACCATCCAGGCCGTGCCGAGCAGGCTGCCGCGCAGCACCCGCCAGGGCTGGCACCGGACCAGCCACCACAGGTACCGCATCGGACCGCGGGTGTCGGGGGTGCCGGGGTCGGAGTGTGGGATCTGGGGAGGCACCTGGCCACGCTATCGAGCACCGGGCCGACGCACCGACCTGTTTTCCTGTCGGAGGGGGAAGGCAGAATCACATTCGTGCTGGTGGCGGTGGTGGCGGGCGAACGCGGTGGGGGAGAGCTGCGTCCGCTCGACGCCGCCGGCCGACCCGTCGGCCCGATCGAGACCGTCAGCGACCTCGCGGCCGCGATGGCCGCACGGGAGGCGGCCGAGCACCCACGGTGGGTCTGGGCCACCGCGGGCGCGATCTACCCGGCGCTGTTGCGGGCCGGGGTGCGCGTCGAGCGGTGCCACGACGTGGAGTTGACCGAGGCCCTGTTGCTCGGGCAGGCCGGCCGTTGGGGTGAGCCCCGCTCGCTGGCCGCCGCCTGGGCCCGCCTGACCGGTGCTCCGGTGCCGGCCGACCCGCCGCCGCGCGCCGCCGCGCCGCCCGGGCACGGCCAGGGTGCGCTCTTCGACACGCTGCCCGGTCCGCCGGGGCCGGGCATCGAGGCACTGACCCGGGTGTACGCCGACCAGCTCGCCCGGGTCGCCACCACCGAGCACCCGGGCCGGTTCCGGCTGCTGGTGGCCGCCGAGTCGGCCGGCGCGTTGATCGCGGTGGAGATGGGCGTCGCCGGGCTGCCCTGGCGGGCCGAGGTGCACGACGCGATCCTCGCCGAGCTGCTGGGGGAGCCGTCCCCGGTCGGCGGGCCGCCGCGCCGGTTGGCCGAGTTGGCGGCCCGGATCGCCGACGCGTTCGGCGTCCGCCAGCTGCACGCCGACTCCCCGGCCGAGCTGCTCAAGGCGTTCGCCCGGGCCGGGGTGGAGCTGCCCAACACCCGGGCCTGGGTGTTGCGCGGGGTGGACCATCCGGCGGTGCCCCTGGTGCTGGAATACAAGGAGCTGTACCGGATCTGGACGGCGCACGGCTGGTCCTGGCGTGAGCAGTGGGTGCGCGACGGGCGGTTCCAGCCGGAGTACGTGCCGGGCGGGGTGGTCTCCGGCCGCTGGGCGACCCGGGGCGGTGGCGCGTTGCAGATCCCCAAGGTGATCCGCCGGGCGGTGGTGGCCGACCCGGGCTGGCGGCTGGTGGTCGCCGACGCCGGCCAGTTGGAGCCCCGCGTCCTGGCGGCGGTCTCCGGCGACGCGCGGCTGGCGGCGGCGGGCGGCGCCGGTGACCTGTACGCCGCGCTCGCCCGGGACTCGTTCGGTGGTGACCGTCCCCGGGCCAAGGTGGCCCTGCTCGGGGCCATGTACGGGCAGACCGGCGGTGCGGCGGTGCCCGCGCTTGCGGTGCTCAAACGCAGCTACCCGACGGCGTTCGGCTACGTCGAGGCGGCGGCGCGCACCGGCGAGGCGGGCGGGTTGGTGCGCTCGTGGCTGGGGCGCACCTGCCCACCCGGCTCGGTCGGCCTCGGTGACCCCGACGAGGGGCCGACCGATCCGGACGCCGCGGCCGATCGGCAGAGTCCTCGGGCGCGAGCCGCCCGGTCCCGGGGGCGCTTCACCCGCAACTTCGTCATCCAGGCCACCGCCGCGGAGTGGGCCTCGACGCTGCTGGCCACACTGCGCACCGAGTTGTCCGGCACCGACGCCGAGCTGGTCTTCTTCCAGCACGACGAGGTCATGGCGCACTGTCCGGCCGAGCAGGCCGAGGCCGTGGCGGCGGCGGTGAGCCGGGCGGGTGAGCGGGCCACCGCGCTGCTGTTCGGTGACACCCCGGTGCGCTTTCCCCTGGATCTGTCCATCGTCGACTGCTACGCCGACGCGGCCTGACCGGCTCGCACTGCGTGGCCGGTTCGGCGAGCGTGGCCGGTTCGGCGGAGGTCATCGCGCGCGATGATCAACTCCACATCGCCGACGTAGCGGCATCCAGGCACCTGAATACCCCCAGGTGGGCGACGTGGAGTCGATCGTCCACCCGGGGGTGCGCCAGTCGGTCGCCGGGCCGTCCGGTGCTGCGGCGGTGGCGGAGTACGCCATCGCAGGCCTCGCCGTCGGTGGTCCGGTGCGTAACGGTTGCACTATTTTCCCTTTTCGCCCCGCCACTCATGCGCGGCCCTCCTCGTTGCAGTGTCCGTAGGAGGGGGCCGGCCGTCAGGGTCGATCCCGTGCTTGAGGGGGCGCAGCTGAACCGGATCGCAGGAATGATCATCGCCGCAGGAGGGGGACGCCGTATCGGGGGTCCCGAGGCGCTGCTGCACCAGGGAGGAAAGCCCCTGGTCAACCAGATGATCGACACGATGACCGAGGCGGGCTGCGAGCAGATCGTGGTCGTGCTGGGGGCCGCCGCGGACCAGGTCCGGGAGACCACCGACCTGGGCAAGGCGACCGTTGTGATCAACAAGGCGTGGGGCACCGGGGTCGGCTCGTCCATCCGCGCCGGTCTGGCCGCCATGGACGACGCGGGGATCGAGGCGGTGGTGGTGGTGCCCGTCGACATGCCGGGCCTGACCGCCGCGGCGGTCCGCCGGGTGGCCGCGCTGCCGTACCCGGATGTGCTGGTCTGCGCCACCTACGACGGGCTGCGCGGGTACCCGATGCTGTTCGGCCGCCGGCACTGGCCCGGCATCGCGACCCTGGCCAGCGCAGACGTGGGCGCCCGGCCGTACCTGTTGGCGCACAAGGACCAGATCGTCGACATCGCCTGCGACTCGGTGGCCGACGGCAGCCGGGTCGACAGCCCGGAGCTGATGGCGCTCTACGGGCTCACCGTCCCGCCGCAGCGCGTCGGCGTCTAACAGATCACCACCCCGCCCCGCGCCGATCTTGTAGTTTCGGTTGTTGGAATGCGTTGAATGGGCAGAGTCGGCGCCGCCAGCGACAACGCCGCCATGGAATCCTTCTTCGGACTTCTGCCGAACAACGGAGCAATTGTCAAGACCTGTGGATGGATCGCTCAGGGGACGTAGACGAGGTGCACGCGGTAGCGGTATCCGGGCCCGTGCTCGAAGACGTGGACATCGAGGACCAGGTCGCTCCTGCCTTCTTCTTCGGTCCAGAGGTCGACCAAGCAGCGCCAGTGATCGCCGTACCACAGTGCAACAGACGTGTTCCAGGATTCGTCTGGTGGGGTGATCAGCGTGACCGCGCCGTAGTCGTCGACCGCCTGGAGGCATTGTTGCGAGATTTCGGGCGGAACTGGCTCTACTGACGGCAGAGCTGCGCCGATAACGGCGTCTCGTCGCACCAGCGAGTCCACGACCGCCTTGAGCGCCGGCCGCCAGACCTCTGGAATGGGAACCTCGAGCGAGGCATCCTTCACCGGATCGCCCACCTGTGCCTCCTCTGCGATGCCCACGGATGATTGCGTGATCTTGGTTAGGCTGCGGTACGGACCTTGGCCGGGGTCGGTGCGGCGGTCAGCCCAGGGCAGGGCAGGGCGGCGCTGGGGGCGTGCGGAGCCGGGGCGCGGCGTGGGGAGGCAAGCCGTTACTCCGCGGGCTGGTCCAGCTCGCCGGTGGCGGCCAGTCGCCGGTACCAGTGCGCGCTGTCCTTCCAGATGCGTTCCTGCGTGTCGTAGTCGACGCGGATGATCCCGAACCGGCGGTCGTAGCCGTAACCCCACTCGAAGTTGTCCAACAGCGACCAGACGAAGTAGCCCCGCACGTCCACGCCCTGCTCGCGGGCGTCCGCCACGGCGGAGATGTGCCGGCGCAGATAGTCGATCCGCCGGTCGTCGTGGATCCGGCCGTCGGCCGACACGACGTCGTCGAAGGCCGCGCCGTTCTCGGTGATCATCATGGGCTGGTTCGGGTACTCGCGGTGCAGGCGCAGCAGCAGCTCGGTCAGGGCCGGCGGGTCGATGTTCCACCCCATCGCCGTGTACGGGCCGGGCTGCGGCAGGAAGTCGACGTCGTCGGCGCCGACCCACGGCGAGTGTGCCGACGCGCCGTGACCGTCAGCGTCCGAGCGGGCCGAGTGCCCGTCCCAGGCGCGAACCAGGGTGCTGGAGTAGTAGTTCACGCCCAGCACGTCCAGGGGCACGGCGGCCACCTTCTCGTCGCCCTGGTGCACGAACGACCAGTCGGTGACGCCCGCCGTGTCGGCCAGCAGGTCGGCCGGGTACGCCCCGTTCAGCATCGGGCCGAGGAACGCCCGGTTGGCCAGCGCGTCGATGCGGCGGGCCGCGTCGACGTCCGCCGCCGAGTCCGACGCCGGGCGAATCACGTGCAGGTTCAGCGTCACCGACAGCTCGGCGGTCGGGGCCAACTCCCGGACCACCCGGCCGGCCAGGCCGTGCGCGAGGTTCAGGTGGTGCACCGCCGCCAGCGCGGCCGCCGGCTCGGTCCGTCCCGGCGCGTGCACGCCCGAGCCGTAGCCCAGGTACGCCGAGCACCACGGCTCGTTCAGCGTGGTCCAGGTGTGCACCCGGTCGCCGAGCGCGGCGACGATCCCCGACGCGTACTCCTCGAACCGCAGCGCCGTGTCCCGCACCGGCCACCCACCGGCGTCCTCCAGCTCCTGCGGCAGGTCCCAGTGGTACATGGTGGCGACCGGGCGGACGCCGCGCTCCAGCAGGCCGTCGACCAGCCGGGAGTAGAAGTCCAGGCCGGCCTGGTTGAACCGGCCGGATCCGCCCGGCTGCACCCGCGGCCAGGAGATCGAGAAGCGGTACGCGCCCAGGCCCAGCTCGGCGATGTGGTCGAGGTCCTGCGGCCAGCGGTGGTAGTGGTCGGCGGCCACGTCGCCGGTGTCGCCGTTCAGCGTCCGCCCCGGGGTGTGGCTGTAGGTGTCCCAGATGGACGGCCCTCGGCCGTCCTCGGTGGCCGCGCCCTCGATCTGGTACGCCGCCGTGGCCGAGCCCCAGAGGAAGCTCTCCGGGAAGGTGCGTGCCGTCATCGTCCTGCTACCTCCGTCCCGGCGACCACGCAGTGGTACGCCGACGAGTCACCCGCCACCAGTTCCGCGGTGGCCACGCCGTCGCGGAAGCTCACCTCGAACTCCGCGCCCGGCCCCTCGCCGGGCGACGGAATCCGTACCCGTTGCCGTTGCCCCTCCGCCGGAGCGTAGAGGCGCAGTTGCACACCGTCCGCCCAGTCGTAGTCGGGCCGATCGGAGCGCGATCCGAACGGGATCACCGCGCCCGGCCGGGCGAGCACCGGCAGGCTGTCGAACTCGTGCTTCTCGGTCACCCAGGCCGGGCCGGTGAGCTGCGTGCCGGTCACCAAATGCGTCCACGTGCCGGCGGGCACGTAGAAGGTGACCTGGCCGTCGGCGCTGAGCACCGGCGCGACCAGCACGTCGGAGCCGAGCATGTACTGCCGGTCCAGGTGCGCCGCGGCCGGGTCGTCCGGGAACTCCACGATCATCGGACGCATCATGGGGATCCCGTCGCGGTGCGCCTCCTGCGCGGCGGCGGCCAGGTACGGCATCAGGCTCAGCTTGAGCCGGGTGAAGTGCCGCAGCACGTCGACGGCCTCCTCGTCGTACGCCCACGGCACCCGGTACGAGCCGGAGCCGTGCAGCCGGGAGTGCGAGGAGAGCAGGCCGAAGGCGATCCACCGCTTGAAGACGGCCGGGTCGGGGGTGCCCTCGAAGCCGCCGATGTCGTGGCTCCAGTAGCCGAAACCGGACGACGCCAGGGACAGCCCGCCGCGCAGCGACTCGGCCATCGCGACGAACGTCGACTCGCAGTCGCCGCCCCAGTGCACCGGGAACTGCTGCCCGCCGGTGGTGGCCGAGCGGGCGAACACCACCGCCTCGCCCTCGCCCCGCTCGGTCTCCAGCAGCTCGAAGACGGCCTTGTTGTAGAGGTAGGAGTAGTAGTTGTGCATCCGCTGCGGATCCGAGCCGTCGTGCCACACCACGTCGGTCGGGATGCGCTCGCCGAAGTCGGTCTTGAAGCAGTCGACGCCCATGTCCAGCAGGACCTTGAGCTTGCCGGTGAACCAGCGGACCGCGTCCGGGTTGGTGAAGTCGACGAGCGCCATGCCGGCCTGCCACTTGTCCCACTGCCAGACCGACCCGTCCGGGTTGCGGACCAGGTAGCCGGCCTGGCGGCCCTCCTCGAAGAGGTACGAGCGCTGCGCGATGTACGGGTTGATCCAGACGCACACCTTCAGGTCGCGCTCGTGCAGCCGGCGCAGCATCCCCTCGGGGTCGGGGAAGGTCGCCGGGTCCCAGACGAAGTCGACCCAGTGGAACTGGCGCATCCAGAAGCAGTCGAAGTGGAACACCGACAGCGGCAGGTCCCGCTCGGCCATCCCGTCGACGAACTCGGTCACCGTCTTCTCGTCGTACGAGGTGGTGAACGACGTGGACAGCCACAACCCGTACGACCAGGCGGGCACCCGGGCCGGCCGGCCGGTCAGCGCCGTGTACCGGCGCAGCACGTCCTTGGGGGTGGGCCCGTCGATGACGTAGTAGGTGAGGGACTGGCCCTCGACGCTGAACTGGTTCTGCGCCACGACCTCCGAGCCGACCTCGAACGACACGTGCTCGGGATGGTCCACGAAGACCCCGTAGCCGGCGCTGCTCAGATAGAACGGCACGTTCTTGTACGCCTGCTCGCTGGCGGTGCCGCCGTCGGCGTTCCAGATGTCGACGGTCTGGCCGTTCTTCACGAACGGGCCGAATCGCTCGCCCAGCCCGTACACCGTCTCGCCGACGCCGAGGGCGAGCCGCTCGTGCACGTGCCGGCGGCCCTCGCCGTCGGTGACGATGCCGACGCTGCGCGCGGTGGAGGCGGTGATCAACCGGTCGCCGTGCAGGAACTCGACCCGCCAGCCGTCGATGAGCGCCACCCGGGCGGTCAGTTCGCCGGTGGTCAGCGACGCGGTGATGCCGGTGATGTCGACGGTGACCGGGTGCGCGTCGTCGGTGGTCAACCCGAAGTGCGGCTCGCGGGGCAGCCCGCCGCTGTGGTGACCGATGGTCACCCCGACGACGCCGGGGGCGGGGGAGAAGAACCGGACGGTGACGACGGGCCGGTTGAGGGTGTCGCCCCGACCGGTGATCTGACCGGCCGGCGCGAAGACGGTGAAGCCGCGCTCGTCCGGCTCGACCGATTCCACTGTGCCGGGGCGCAGCACGCTGACCCCCGGGCGCAGTTGCCAGTACCCGTCGGTGAACTTCACTTCTCGGCTCCTGCCGTGATGCCGCGCGCCAGAGTGCGCTGGAAGATGAGGAAGAAGAGGATGGCCGGCACCAGGCTGATCAACGCGCCGGCGTTGGTCGTCGGGGCGTCCATCAGCCGGTCGCCCTGCAACGACGCCAGCGCGACCGGGATGGTCTGCGTCTGGTTGTCGATGAGCATGACCAGCGGGATGAGGAACTCGTTCCAGGTCCAGATGAAGAAGAAGATGAGGAGTACGGCGAGCGTGGGCCGCAGATTGGGGAAGACCACCCGCCACAGCACCGTCCACTTGCCGGCGCCGTCGAGCGCGGCGGCCTCCAGCAGCGAGCGCGGGAACGTGCCCAGGACCGAGGCCAGCAGGTACGTGCCGAACGCGCTCTGGATCACCGTGAAGATGATGATCACCGAGAGCCGGGTGTTGTAGAGGCCGATCTCCTTCGCCACGTAGTAGAGCGGGTAGATCAGCGCCTCCTGCGGCAGCATGTTGGCCAGCAGGAACAACCCGACGATCCACAGCCGGCCGCGGACCCGGCCGATGCCCAGGGCGTACGCGTTGAGCAGGGACACGACGACGCCGAGCACCGCCACGGATCCGGCGATGAGCGCGGAGTTCCACAGCTTGAGGGGGAAGTTCACCTCGGTCCAGTACGTCCGCAGACCCTTGGTGTAGAACTCGCCCGGCCAGCTCAGCGGCCCGCCCGACGAGTAGTCGCCGGGCGACTTGAACGCGTTGAGCAGCATGAACGCGAACGGCACCAGCATGACGAGCGCGCCGAGGGTGACTCCGACGAGCACGACCCAGCGGCTGACGCCGCGGTGGTGCCGGTCGCGGACGGGCCGGTGCACCGGCGTGGGCACCGGCGTGAGCGTCACGGCCATGTCAGAACCCCCGGTCCCGGCGCTCGCTGCGCGCCTGCATCCAGATGAAGACCACGGCCACCACGACGATGATCAGCGTGAGCACGGTGGAGATCGCGGAGCCGTAGCCGACCTGGAGTTTCTTGAAGAACGTGTAGTACGCGAAGTACGACGGCACGTTGGTGGCGTTCTCCGGGCCACCGCGGGTCAGCGCGAAGATCGGCCCGAACACCTTCAGCGCGGCGATGGTGCAGGTCAGGGCCACCACGAAGGTCTCCGGCCGGATCTGCGGGAGGGTGATCGCCCGGAACCGGTGCAGCCAGTTCGCGCCGTCGACCTCGGCCGCCTCGTACAGCTCCGGGTCGACCCGCTGCAACGCCGCCATGAAGACGACCACCGGGTAGCCGATCTGCACCCAGATCATCACCGCCATGACGGCCGGCAGGGCCGTGCCCGGGTCGCCGAGCCAGTCGTGGCGCAGCGCGCCGAGGCCGACCGCGTGGAGCAGGCTGTTGAACGCGCCGTCGGGGCGCAGGATCCAACCCCAGACGATGCCGGCCACCACCACGGGCAGCACCTGCGGCAGGTAGAACGCGGCCCGCAGCGCGGCGGCGGTACGCGGCTTGAACCGGCGCCCGATGACGTCGAAGAGCACCGAGGCGAGCAGCAGCCCGAGCAGGGTGGGCACCACGACCATCGCGACGATCATCGCCACGGTGTTGCGGAACGACGCCCAGAACACCTCGTCGTGCAGCAGGCGCTGGTAGTTGTCGAACCCCACGAAGGTGGGGTCGCCGATGCCCGACCACTTGGTCAGCGACAGGTAACCGGTGCCGACCAGGGGCGCGCCGATGACCAGGACGAACAGCACCGCTCCGGGGAGCAGGTAGAGCCAGTAAGCCGCGTTGCGGCCGCGCGGTCCGCGGCGGGGCTTGGGCGGGGTGGGGGTCGCCGTCGGGTGTGGGGCGGCGACGGTCTCGGAGACTGCCATGGAAGATCCTTCCCGGCGGGGCGGGCGGGCACGCCGGTCGTGCCGGTCGTGCCCGCCGCTCGCCGTGTCACTTGCCGGTGATCTCCTTGACGCCATCGGCGTACGGCTTGGCGATCGTGTCGAGCACCTGGTCGGGGGACTTCGACCCGTTGATCAGGCCCTGGAAGCCACCGACCAGCACGTCGTAGTAGCCGGGCACCGGCCAGTCCGGGTAGAAGGCCAGGCCGTCCTGCTTGCTGACCGTGTTGAAGTCCTCGATCAGCTTGCGGTCCTTCGGGTCGCTGATCTTCGACGCGTCAGCGGCGACCGGGACGCCACCGTTGTTGCCGATCAGGTCCTGGATCTCCGGACGCAGGGTGATGTCGATGAAGTCGTACGCCAGGCTCTTGGCCTTGCTGTTCGACGGGACCACCCAGATGTTGCCCGACGAGCCGGCGTTGAGGGTGTTGCCGGGGAAGAGGAACGTGTCCCAGTTGGCCTTCATCTCGGTCTTGAACCGGCCGTACCACCAACTGCCCGAGACGATCATCGGGGTCTTGCCGGCGATGAACGCGGTGCCCATGTCCTCGGCCTTGAGGCTCGCCGAGTTCTTGGCCACGTAGCCCTTGCGCACCCACTCGGCGAAGGTGTCCGCGCCGTACTTCAGCGGGTCGGCCTTGAAGTCGACCGGGTTCTTGTAGAGCTGGTAGTTGTCGACGAACTGCCGGTCGGCCTTGGAGAGCGCCAACTGGTAAAAGAGCTGCCCGGCCGGGTACTCCGCGCCGGCCATGCCCAGCGGCGTGACGCCCTTGCCGACGAAGGTGTCCATCGCGGCGGTCATCTCAGCCATGCTGGTCGGCACCTTGACGCCGTTGCGCTCGAACAGGTCCTTGTTGTAGTAGACCGTGACGTACTCGCCGTAGTTCGGCACGCCGAACCAGTTGCCCGACCCCATCACGCCCTTGTCGCTGTACCGCGCGGTGGTCTGGAGGCTGGGGCTGAGCTTGCCGGCCCAGCCGCGCTTGTCGGCCTCGGCGCTCAGATCGGTGAGCAGACCCTGCGACGACAGCAGGCCGGCCGTCGCGTTGCCCTTGTTGTACTCCATGATGTCCGGGCCCTCGGACGAGTTGATGATCATGCCGGCGTTCTGCTGGATCTGCTCGAACGCCTTGCGCTCGAAGCGCACCTCGACGCCCGGGTGCTCGGCCTTGAAGATCTCGATCGCCCGGTTCCAGCCGACCCCCATCGCGCTGTTCTCGCTCTCGTAGTGCCAGAGCTTGAGGGTCTTGGCCCCGCTGTCGTCCTCGCTCTCGCCGCCGCCGCACGCGGCCACGGTGGTCGTCGCGGTCGCCGCCAGGGCGATCGCCGCGACGATCCGGCGGAATCGCTGCATTGCTATCCTCCTCGTTGAGTATCGAGCCCGGTACTTCACTGGGTCCGTCGTCGCGTTGCCGCGCGGCGGCGGGCCGTTTTCGCTGGTCAGCCCCCGCCCGTCGGGGACGGTTCGGTGGTGACTCGTGCCGGCCGACGTGGCCCGGCGGTCGATCCCCGGATCTCCAGCGCGCACGGCAGCAGTTGCTGGTGGCGCTCGTGACCGGGCCCGTCCAGGTGGCGCACCAGCGCCTCGATCGCGATCCGGCCCAGGGTCGACCCGGGCGACGTCATCGCGGTCAGCGCCGGGGTGGCCAGCTCGGCGACCTGTGGCGAGGTGACCATCGAGACGACCGAGACGTCGTCGGGAACCGACAGCCCCCGTCCGGTCAGCTCGCCGAGGATGCCGAAGATCGCGGTCTCGTTCATCGCCAGCACGGCGGTCAGCTCCGGCGTCCGCGCGAACGCGGCGGCCAGGGCGGCCCGCCCACCGGCCGCGCTGTCCTCGGCCGGAATCATGACCGGCTCCAGGCCGTGCCCGGTCATCGCCGTGACGAACGCGTCCCGGGTGCGCAACGCGGGACCGTAGCCGCTGGCGAGCGTGGCGGCCGAGTGGTTGACGTAGACGATGTGGCGGTGTCCCAGGCCGACCAGGTGCGCGACGGCCTCCCGCACGGTCTGCTCGAAGTCGATGTCGACGTAGGAGAGCCCGGTGGTGTCGCCGGTGCGCCCGATCAGCACCAACGGCACGCCCGCCTCCTGGAGCACGGTGACCCGCTCGTCGGCGAGCTGCACCTCCATCAGCACGACGCCGTCGAGCATCCGCTGGCTGGCCAGCCGCCGCAGGTCGTCGAGGTTGCCCCCGCCGACCGGTGAGAGCACCAGGTGATAGCCGACGGCGCTGGCCGCGGCGGCGGCGCCGGTGACGAACGCGGTCTCGGTCGCGCCCAGGCCGCGCTCGTCCATCGGCATCAGCAGGCCCAGGATGCGGCTGCGCCGGCTGGCCAGCCCGCGGGCCATGGCGTTGGGCTGGTAGTCGAGCTCGGCCATAGCGGCGAGCACCTTGTCCCGGGTGGCCTGGGAGATCGGCCGGGTGCCGGTGAGCACGTACGACACGGTGCTGACCGAGACCTGCGCAAGGCGGGCGACGTCGTGCATCGTGGCCACCGCGCACCTCCTCCGGCCCGGCGTGGGATCGCTCCCGAATGATCGTCGAAGCGTTTCGACGAAGCGTTTCGACAGACGCTAGGCCACCTGTTACGGCGACGTCAATAGCCGATGTCGAAAACAAGTCGGGCCCACTCAGCCGCCCTCCTGGGCCCTTCGCGCACACCCGCCGCGCCGTGCCGTGACGCGCCATGATCGCGCTCGATCCTGGAAGTAGTGCCCTCGAACCGTGGGGAGGCCACTACATCAAGGATCGAGCACGATCATGGGCGCGGGCGGCGTGGTGACGGCCCCGGCTGGGGCGCTTTACGGCAGGTCGAACAGGGCGGCGGCGTTGTTCCAGCAGACCGCGCGTAGCCAGTCGTCACCGAGGTCCAGCCGGGCCAGCCCGGTCAGTTGGTCGGCGTACGGGTAGGGGATGTTGGGGAAGTCGCTGCCCAGCAGCACCTTGCCGGCGAGGCCCAGGTCGCGCAGCCGGGGCAACTCGTCGGCGGGAAAGGGCACGAACCGGTCGAAGAACGGCGTGAACGCCATGGTGGTGTCCAGCCGGACCCGCTCGTACGCCTCGGCGAGGTCGAGGAAGGCCCGGTAGTCCGGCGCGCCGAGGTGCGCCACCACTGCGGTCAGCCGGGGGTGCCGGGCGAGCAGGTCGGCGAACGGGGCGGGCCCGGTGTGTGTCGTCCCCACCGGGGCGTGCCCGGCGTGCACAACCACCGGCACCTCGGCGTCGGTCAGCGTCCCCCACACCTCGTCCAGCGCCGGGTCGGTGGGGGAGAAGCCGCCGACCTGCACGTGCACCTTGAACAGCCGGGCTCCGTCGGCCAGCGCGGCCTCGACGTACGCGGCGGCGCCGGGCTCGGGGAAGAAGGTCGCCGAGGGCAGGCAGCCCGGGGTGTCCCGAGCGAACTGCAGCGTCCAGCGGTTGAGGTCCGCCGCCATGCCCGGTCGATGGGGGTACGCCAGCGCGCTGAACGCCCGTACCCCGAGGTGGCGCAGGTGGGCGACGCGGTCCGCGTCGCTCCACCGGTAGCGGATCGGCCACTCGGTGCCGACCAGCGGCCCGGCGGCGTCGAAGTACTCCCACACGCGGCGCAGCAGCCTCGGCGGCAGGAAGTGCACGTGCACGTCCGCCAGCCCGGGAAGTCCCAGCGCGCGCCAGAACTCCGGCACCCGCCCGTCCTCGGCCGGCGGTGACGGCGGGCTCTCCGCCGGGGGTGACGCGGGGGCGGCGTGGGTCATACGTCGATGTTGAACCGTTGCAGCACCGATGGCGCGACCAGGCCGGCGGTGGCGAGCACCGAGACCACGGTCAGCACGGCGCGCAGCACGACGACCTCGGTCTTGCTGCCGGTCCGCAGCGCGATGCTGTTGGGCAGGCCGATCATCGTCCACATGCGTCGGCGGATCGGGATCGGCCAGAGGATCGGCACCCCGGCTCTGGTGATCATGTCGCCGAGGATGTGCACGAAGCAGCCCACCCCGACGGCCGTGCCGATCAGGGGGTAGCCCCGCCCACCCGGCAGGTTGGCGAAGGTGAACCAGGCCGCGCCGGCCGACGCGAGCGTCACGATCACCCAGCCGGCCCGTTCGGCCCACTCGTCGAAGAGCCCGCGCAGGGCGAGACCGAACATGAAGAACAGGATCGTGATCACCGCCCACTTGCCGTACGCGGCGCAGAGGGCGGTGGTGCCCCAGCCGACCAGCAGCGTGAACGGAAGCGTGTGGGTCAGCGTCCGGTGCCCGTTGTTGCGACGCGGATCCTTGCTGAGCTTCGTCGCGTAGTAGACACCGAGCGAGATCTTCTCCATCACCTCGGCGACGAAGAGCGAGAAGACCCCGAACGTGCGGGCGACGGTGGCGCCACCCTGGTTGCGGGTCACCTTGCCGGACAGGTCGAGGTCGGGAAAGAGCGCTCCGCCCGCGCACACCGCCGTGCCCACCGCCAGCGCCAGCGGCGACTGGTGGTAGTCGGCGAACTGGTCCAGCGCCCAGGACCCGGCCAGCCATACCGCCGCGCCGGACAGCGCGTGCGACGGTCCCATCATCTCGGCTCACCCTCCCCAGGGATCTTGAGCGCCAAAACTACGCCACTGTAGCCAGCGCCGGTGTCGCAGGGGCGTCAGTCATGCGGTCCACATCGGACAGTGTCAGAGGGTGGGCGTGAAGCTCTGCCGGATCATCACGAAGTATGCCGCGTTGACCTGCCAGTCGAACTCTTTTGTCAACCACGAGACGGTGTAGGCGCGCCCGGCCGAGGTGTTGGCGAGCAGCCGGATGCTGTGCACCCGCTCACCGGCGGCGTTCTCCCAACTGCACTCCCAGAGGGCCCCGCCGTCGAAGACGTCGAGCGCCGAGATGTCCACCTTGCGGTAGCCCGGCAGCGCGCCACCGGCGACGAGCCGCTTCTCCTCGGCCTTCCAGTGCGCCACCGGATCGACCTGCGGCGGCCCCGCCTCGACGCTGAGCACCCGGGCCCCGCTGGGCTCCCGGAAGCAGGTCACCGCTCCTTCGGTCCAGCGTGCCCAGGCCACCGGTGCTGCGATGCGAAAGCCGGTCGGGTCGACGTGCCAGGTCCAACCGTCCCGCAGTCCGTACCGCGCGTCGCTGGGCGGCGACGCCGACGGCACCGGGGTGGCCGTCGGCGGCGGAGGTGCCGCGCAGGCGAACGCGGCCGGTCGGGTGGCGGTCGCGCCACCTCCGGCGCCGGACGGCGGCATCCGCTCGTCCTGGTGGTTGAGCAGCGTCGCCGTGACACCCCCGGCGACGAGCAGGACGGCGGCGGTCGCCGCGCCGCTGAGTGCGATCAGCCGTCGGCGTCGGCCGTTCGGGCGGGCCGTCGGCGGGCGGATCGGCGGCGCCGCGTCGTCCGGCGGACCCGCCGGGCCGACCGGGGTGGACGCTGCCGACCGGCCCGCGCTGCGGACCGCCGCCACCGCCGATGTGGGAGCCGGCCCGGCTGGCCGGTCGCGGTCGGCGGCCGCGGCGCGCAGCAGTTGCTCGGCCTCGATGGCGGTCAACCGCCGCCAGGGGTCGCGCTGCAACAGGCCGGTGATCACCGGACGCAACGGGCCGGCCCGGCGCATCGGATCCGGCGGTTCGGTGGCCAGCGCGCTCAGCGTCGCCATCGCGCTGGACCGGGCGTACGGGGACTGCCCCTCGACCGTGGCGTAGAGCGTCGCGCCCAACGACCACAGGTCGGTACGCGGATCCGACACGCCCTCGCGGGCCCGCTCCGGCGCGACGAACTGCGGCGAGCCGAGCACCAGGCCCGGGCCGGTCATCGCCCCGTCCCCGCCGTCGAAGGTCGCCAGCCCGAAGTCGGTGAGCACCACCCGCCCGTCGTCGGCGACCAGCACATTGTGCGGCTTCACGTCGCGGTGCAACACGCCGGCGCTGTGCGCCGCCCGCAACGCCGCGAGCACGGCCAGCCCGATCCGGGCGGTACGTTGTGGACTCAGCGGGCCCTCGGTGTTGATGATCTGCTGCACCGACCGGGATGCCACGTACTCCATCACGATCCACGGATTTTCCCGGTCGTGCACCACGTCGTAGAGACGCACGACGTTGGGATGGTTGAGCCGTGCCGCCGTGCGGGCCTCGCGCATCGTCCGCAGTCGTAGTTCGGCGCGCTCGGCCTCGGCCAGCCAGGATGGCGGCACGACCTCCTTCACCGCCACGTCCCGGTGCAGCATCTCGTCGCGGGCCAGCCATACCCGGCCCATCCCGCCGGTGCCGACCAGGTCGAGCAGCCGGTACCGACCCGCGATCAGCAACTGCTGCACGGTCGCTCCCCCTCGGTCACCCCGAGTTACACGATAGCCACCAACGCGGCTTTTCTCATCCGCTGAGCGGCCTCGATCCACGCCGGACGGAGGGCCGAGCAGGGCCATACGGCGCAGGTCAGCGGGGTGGTCGGAAACTCTCTCGCACCGTCGTCCAGTCCGCGTCGGCGGCCGTCCAGTCCCGGTCGTCGGTGATCCAGCCCAGGGTCCAGCGCTCGTCCGGGAGGACCTCCTGCCGGGCGTGCAGCACCGGGCCGTACGGGGCCGTCCACCGGCACTCCCACTCCGCGCCGCCGCCGCCCGCGGCGAGCCGGATCTCGTCGTAGTTCGGCAGCGCCCCGACCCTGGCCGCGTCGTCGCGGGCCGACCGCAGTCGGGTCAGCGGGTCGGCCTCCGCACCCTGCGCGACGCTCAACGCCCGACCGGTGGCCGGGTCCTGGAAACAGACCACCGCGCCTTCGCGTGAGTAGTGCCAGGTCGCCGGCACGGAGACCCGGAAGCCGGTGCTGTCGGCGTGCCAGACCCAACCCGTGGGTGGCCGCAACCGCTCGCCCGGCAGGGGCGACCCGGCCGCGACCGGCGGCCCCGCGACGTCCGGATGGACGCAGGGGAACGGCGGCGGGGGCACGTCGCGGCCATTCGGCGGCGGGCCGGGCCGGCCGGGGCCACCACCGCCGTACGGCCCGCCGGGCCCGCCACCGCCGTACAGGCCGCCCCGGTCATCGCCGGAGCCCTCGTTCGTGCCGCTGCCGTCGTTCGGACGATCCGCCCCTGGCGCGGTGGACCGCCCGGCGGTGTCGGTCGGGGCGTCACCGGCGACGGCCAGCGCGGTGCCCACGCCGGCCGCGGCGGCCACGAGCAGCGCGGTGACGACCAGCGCGGCCCGCCGCGCCGTCGGCCGCTCGCTCAGTCGTCCGCCGAGTCGCTCGGACGTCGCAGGGGCGGGGGTTGTCGCATCCGCCGAGGCCCGGACGTCCGGTTCGCCGCTCGGGCGGGCGTCGGTCGCAGCGTTTCCCGGTGGAACGGCCTCGCTGCCGCTGGTGGTGGCGGTCGGGTCGGACTCGGGCAGCGGGATGGTGACGTCCTGGTCGGCCGGTTCCCCGGAGGCGGACGCCGCCGAGGCCGAGGAGCCGGTCGCAGCCGAGGAACCGGTCGAGCCGGTCGAGGCCGAGGAGCCGGTCGAGGCCGGGGAGCCGGTCGCGGGCGAGGAGCGGGTCTGGGCGCCGGCTGCGGCTTCCCGCGAGTGCGCCGGCGGGCTGGGATGGCCGGTGGCGGCGGCGGTGAGCAGCCGGCGGGCCCCGTCGTGGTCGAGGCGGTCGCGCGGGTCGCGGCGCAGCAGCCCGGCGAGCACCGGGGCGAGCGGTCCAGCGTGCGGGGCCGGGTCGGGTGGGCCCGCGGCCAGGGCGCTGAGCGTGGCCATCGCGTTGCTGCGGGCGTACGGGGAGCGGCCCTCCACGGCGGCGTGCAGGGTGGCCCCGAGCGACCAGAGGTCGGCGGCCACCGTGGACACCCCCTCGGCGGCCCGCTCCGGGGAGACGTACTGCGGGGAGCCGAGCACCAACCCGGGGCGGGTCATCGCGCCGTCCCCGCCGTCGAAGGTGGCCAACCCGAAGTCGGCGAGCATCACCCGGCCGTCGTGGGCGACGAGCACGTTCTGCGGTTTGACGTCGCGGTGCAGCACTCCGGCCGTGTGCGCGGCCTCCAGCGCGCCGAGCAGGGCCAGGCCGATCCGGGCGGCGCGGGCCGGCTCCAGCGGCCCCTCGGCGTCGATGACGTCCTGCAGGGTGCGCGACGGGACATACTCCATCACGATCCACGGGCTGCCCTCGACCGGGACGACGTCGTAGAGCCGGACCACGGCGGGGTGGTTGAGCCGGGCCGCGGCGCGCGCCTCCCGCAGCGTGCGCGAGCGCAGCTCGGCCCGTTCGTGGTCGGCCAGCCAACTGGGCGGTACGACCTCCTTGACCGCGACCTCGCGGTGCAGCATCTCGTCGCGGGCTCGCCACACCCGACCCATGCCCCCGCGACCCACCAGGTCGAGCAGCCGGTACCGACCGGCGATCAGCACCTCTGCACGCTCCTCCTCGGCCGCTGTCCGGGGTACACCCTAACCAGCGGATCGGAAGTCACCTATCGGTCGTCCGATTGGCTCAGCAGGCGGCGTGGTCGGCGGCGGCGAGCAGATTGCCCTCCGGGATGGCGATCCGGTCACGCCCGCCGGCCAGTCGGGCGGTGGCCCGCCGGGCCTGGAGCGGACCGTGCTCGCGACGGGCGGTGGCATAGGTGGCGGCGGTGCGGGCCGCGATGCTGGCCCAGCCGTACCGCTCGCCGACCATGCTGCGGGCCCGTCGGGCCACCCGCCGGGCGAAGACCTCGTCATCGAGCAGTTGGTCGACCGCGCCCGCGAGGGCCGCCGGGTCGCTGTGCGGGAACGTCACACCGGTCACGCCGGGCTCGACGATCTCGGCGAGGCCGCCGGTGCGGGCCACCGCCAGCGGCGCTCCCGCCGCGGCCGCTTCCAGGGCCACCATGCCGAACGGCTCGTAGAGGCTGGGGACCACCGTCGCGTCGGTCGCGCCGAGCACCGCCGGCAGTTGGGTGGCGTCGAGGAAGCCAGTGAAGCGGACGGTCGAGCCGAGCGCCAGGCGGCGGGCCTCGGCCTCCAACTCGGGGCGGTACGGGCCGTCGCCGGCGATCACCACGCGCAGGCCGGGGTGCCGCTCGCGCAGCCGGGGTACCGCGTGCACGAGGTGCTGCACGCCCTTCTCGTACACCAGGCGTCCGGCGTACCCGACGAGGGGGCCGTCCGCGGCGAACCGTGCGCGGGCCGTGGCGACCGCGCGCGGGCGGGCCCGCCAGGCCCGGTCGTCGACCCCGTTGGGCACCACGTCGACCAGCCCGGTCGGCACGTCGAACAGCGCGCTGACCTGGTCGCGCATGTAACCCGAACAGGTGATCACCCGGGTGGAGGACCCGCTGAGCCAGTGCTCGACGCCGTGGATGGTGCGGTTCATCTCCTCGGGCAGCCAGCCCTGGTGCCGGCCCGCCTCGGTGGCGTGGATGGTGGTGACCAGCGGCAGGTCGAGGTGTTCGGCGAGGGTGGTCGCGGTGTGGGCGACGAGCCAGTCGTGGGCGTGGATGACGTCGTAGCTGCCGGCCTGGGTGGCGCGTAGGGCGGTGCGGGTGAGGGTGTGGTTGAAGGCCATGGTCCAGGCGAGCAGGGAGCTGGTGGCGAGGGGGAAGGTGACGGGGTCTTCGGGGGCGCGCAGGATGCGGACGCCGTCGGCGTATTCCTCCAGGGGTGCGCCGTCGGCGTGGCGGGTGACGACGGTGACGTCGTGGCCGGCGGCGGCGAGGGCGACGGAGAGGGCGTGCACGTGTCGGCCGAGGCCGCCGACGAGCACCGGCGGGTACTCCCACGACAGCATCAGCACCCGCAGCTGACGGGCGGGGTGGATGTCGATCACGTGGGCGTCGGGTGACATGCGGCCCCCTTTGAGTTGTCCCCGGGCGCGCGCCGACCGACACCGGAGTCGGTGTCGCCGTCGCGTCTGGATCGGGGCCAATCCTGCCGGGGCCGAGATAACCAGCGGAGACACCGCCGTTGCGGTCGTGTAAAGCGCTACTGGCCCTTTCGGCGCACCCGCAGCAGCTCGGCCACCGACCACGCCTGGAACGGGCAGCCGGTCGCGGAGTGCGGCGCGACGCCGTCGGCCGTCTCGCTTACCGAGCCTAGCCCATATTCGGTCAGATGGGACTCAATACCGATCAATACGTCATCGACTGACATCTTGCCCCGGCGGCAGGCGTCCACGTACGGCCCGAGCAGCCACGGCCACACCGTGCCCTGGTGGTAGCCGCCGTCGCGCTCGGCCGGGCCACCCCGGTGCCGACCCACGAACTCGGGCGAGTCCGGGGCGAGGCTGCGGGGCCCGAGCGGGGTGAGCAGCCCGGTCGCGATCCGGCGCAGCGTCGGCTCGTCCGGCTCCAGCGGCGCGAACGGCAACGACCAGGCGAGCAACTGGTTGGGGCGCAGGGCGTCGTCGTCGTGCAGGGCCGCCCCACCGAGTGGGTACGCCGGCGCGGGCGCGTCCAGCACGTCGTGCAGCCAGCCGGTCGGGGACGGGAAACGGTCCCGGAACGACGCGGTCGCCTGGGCGTGCCGCCGCCACAGTTCGGCCGCGTCCTGCCCGGCCAGCTCGGTCAGCTCGGCGAGACCGGCCAGCCCGTTGATCCACAACGCGTTGACCTCGACCGGCTTGCCCGTGCGCGGGGTGACCGGCACCCCGTACACGCGGGCGTCCATCCACGTCAGGGCGGTGCCCGGGGCGCCCTGGGCGAGCAGCCCGTCGGCCGGGTCGACGGCGATCCCGTAGCGGGTGCCGGCCACGTGCGCGTCGACGACCGTGCGCAGCGCCGGCAGCAGCTCGTCGCCGAGATCGGTGTCGCCGGTGACCGTCACGTGCCGGCTCACCGCGTGCAGGAACCACAGCGTGCCGTCGACGGTGTTGTACTCCACCCGCCCGGTGTCGGCCGTGTTGGCGAGCATCCCCTCGGACAGCGTCGCCGCGTACGCCCGCAGCAGCTCGCGCCCCTCGGCGGCCCGGCCCGTGCAGAGGAACAACCCCTCGTACGAGATCATCGTGTCCCGCGACCAGGCGCCGAACCACGGGTACCCGGCCACCACGTCGACCGCCGCGCCGCCGGGACGGACCACGAACGCGTCGGCGGCCAGCGCGAGCGTCGCGTCCACCTCGTCGGCCGGCTTCGCCGCGGCCACCACCTGCCGGTTGCGTCGCCGGGCCGTCGCCACGATCTCGGCGGCCGGCGGCGGCTCCTCGTCCAGCCGGCCCGCCCAGGCCCGCACCGACACCGTGTCGCCGGGGCGTTCCAGCTCGCCGGCGAAGCGTCCCGCGTACCAGAGGTCCTCGTCCGGGTGCAGGCCCCGGGTGGCCTCCTCGCGGTGGTGCACGCCCAGCCACCACTGCCCCTCCGGCGTCCAGCCGGGCCCGGCGAGCCGGTACGCGCCCTCGACCACCGCGCCGTCCGCGACCGCCTCGACCTGCGGCGTCGGGCCGTCGGCCCGACGCTCGCCGTGCGCGTCGCGCCAGGTGCACGCGGCCGACAGCTCCAGCCGGACCGGACCGCCGGCGACCAGCCGGTGGACGACCGCCACGCAGGAGCGGCCGGGCAGCATGGCCAGCTCCCGCTCGATCACGACGGCGCCGATCCGCCACCGCCACCGGGGCAGCCCGTCGACCAGGTCGAAGCGCTCCAGCAGCTCGAAGCCGCGCGGGTCGACGACGCCGGAGGACCACTCGTGGGCGCCGAGCCGGACCCGGGCGCCGGACGGCAGGGTGACCGCCGGGTCGAGGCTGACGAGTCCCACCTGGCGGGACGCGGGAGTTTCGCCCGGCACCACCAGCAGACCGTGGTAGCGGCGGGTCCGCAGCCCACCGACGGTGCCCATCGCGTACCCGCCGATGCCGTCGGGCACCAGCCACTCCCGGCTGGACGCGCTGGTCAGATCGCCGCAGACCTGCGGGCCGAAGTGAATGTCGATCAACTTTCCTCCACCGCCGCCGAGGTGTAACACGCCACGACGAGAATGGCCGCTGTGGTGAAGTACCTCGGCGGCGTCAAAGATGTGCACGTGATCACTGACCGATCGTCCTCCGACGCCTCGCCACCCGACGCTGAGCGGCTCCGGCTCGCCCAGGCCGACTCGGGGGAGCAGGACTGGCGTGCATGGGGTCCCTATCTGTCCGAACGGGCGTGGGGGACGGTACGGGAGGACTACAGCGAGCACGGTACGGCGTGGGACTACTTCCCGCACGACCATGCGCGGTCCAGAGCCTACCGCTGGAATGAAGACGGGATGGCCGGCGTCTGCGACGACCGACAGACCTTCGCCTTCGCCCTGGCGCTGTGGAACGGCAAGGACCCGATCCTCAAGGAGCGGATGTTCGGCCTCGGCGGCGACGGCGGCAACCACGGGGAGGACGCCAAGGAGTACTGGTGGTACGAGGACTCCACGCCCACCCACTCCTGGATGCGCTGGCGCTACCACTACCCGCAGGCCGCCTTCCCGTACGACGAGCTCGTCGCGGTGAACGCGCTGCGCGGCCGGGACGACACCGAGTACGAGCTGGTGGACACGGGGATCTTCGACGACGACCGGTACTGGGCGGTGACCGTCGACTACGCCAAGGCGTCCCCGACCGACCTGTGCATGGTGGTGACCGTGGCCAACCGGGGCGATGAGGCGGCGACCCTGCACGTGCTGCCCACCCTGTGGTTCCGCAACACCTGGGCCTGGGGACTGCCCGGCGGCGACCGGATCCCTCGGCTGACCGGGGACGGCACCCGACTGGTCGGTGAGCACCGGGTGCTCGGCCAACTGCTGCTGGAGGGCGACGGCGGCCCGGTGCCGCTGCTCTGCGACAACGACACCAACGCCGAGCGGCTGTGGGGGCTGCCCGGCCGCTCGCCGTACCCGAAGGACGGCATCAACGACCACGTGGTCAACGGCGCCCCCACGGTCAACCCGGCCCGCGAGGGCACCAAGGGCGCGTTGCATTACGTGCTCGACGTGCCGGCCGGCGGCCAGCGCCAGATCCGGCTGCGGCTGACCCGTACCGCGTCGCCGCCGGCCGCCGCCCCGCCGCCCCCGGCCGACCTCCGGGACGGCTTCGAGGCCGTGGTGTGGGCACGGCGGGCCGAGGCGAACCGCTTCTTCGCCGGCGTGATCCCGGAGGCCGCGACCGCGGACGAGGCGCTGGTGGCGCGGCAGGCCATCGCCGGGCTGATGTGGGGCAAGCAGTTCTACCACTTCGACGTCAAGCGCTGGCTGGACGGCGACCCGGGCTCGTCGCCCCCGCCGGCCGGGCGCCGGCACGGGCGCAACAGCGCCTGGTGGCACATGACCAGCTTCGACGTCATCTCCATGCCCGACCCCTGGGAATATCCCTGGTACGCGGCGTGGGACCTGGCCTTCCACTGCGTGAGCATCGCCCGGGTCGACCCGGGCTTCGCCAAGGAGCAGATCCTGCTCCTGCTACGCGAGTGGTACCTGCACCCCAACGGGCAGATCCCGGCGTACGAGTGGGCGTTCGGGGACGTGAACCCGCCGGTGCACGCCTGGGCGGCGCTCAAGGTGTTCGAGATCGACGGTGGCAAGGACTTCGAGTTCCTGGGCCGGGTGATGCACAAGCTGCTGCTCAACTTCACCTGGTGGGTCAACCGCAAGGACACCGGCGGCAACAACGTCTTCGAGGGCGGCTTCCTCGGGCTGGACAACGTCGGGCCGTTCGACCGCTCGGCGGCGCTGCCGGTGGCCGGTGTGCTGGAGCAGTCCGACGGCACCGGCTGGATGGCCATGTACGCCCTCAACCTGCTCGACATGGCCATCGTGCTGGCCGAACATGACCGGACCTGGGTGGACACCGCCACGAAGTTCTTCGAGCACTTCCTCTACATCGCCGCAGCCGCGTACGAGCAGGGGCTGTGGGACGACGAGGACGCCTTCTTCTACGACGTGCTGCGCCTCGCCGACGGCACGAAGGTGCCGCTGAAGGTCCGCTCGGTGGTCGGGCTGCTGCCGCTGGCCGCCACCACCCGCCTCACCGCCAAGACCCTGCACCGGCTGCCGGAGCTGGGCGCGCGGCTGCGCTGGTTCCTCACCAACCGCCCCGAGTACGCCCAGGTGATCGGCACCCGCCGGCTCGGCCCGGACGGCCGCCAGCAGCGGCTGCTGTCCATGGTCGGCCAGGATCAGGTGGTCCGGCTGCTCGCCCGGATGCTCGACCCCGACGAGTTCCTCTCCGACTTCGGCCTGCGGACGCTGTCCCGCGCGCACCTGGACAAGCCGTTCTCCGTCACCCTCGGCGGCCAGGAGTTCTCCGTCGGCTACGAACCGGCCGAGTCGACGAGCGGCCTGTTCGGCGGCAACTCGAACTGGCGCGGGCCGATCTGGATGCCGACGAACTTCCTGCTGATCAGCGCACTACGCGACTACGCGGCGTTCTTCGGCGACGACCTCCAGGTGGAGTATCCGACCCGCTCCGGGGTGAAACGCTCGCTGGACGAGATCGCCGACGACCTGTCCGCCCGGCTGATCTCGCTCTTCACCCAGGACGACTGGGGCCGACGGCCGATCTACGGCGCCGCTCAGATGTTCCAGACCCACCCCGACTGGCGCGACCTGATCGCCTTCCCGGAGTACTTCCACGGCGACAACGGCGCCGGCCTGGGCGCCTGGCACCAGACCGGCTGGACGGCCCTGATCGCCGACCTGATCCTCACCCTGCGCCGCTGACCGACGCCCCGTCCGACCGCCGCGCCGCGCCCTGCGTACCGCGCATGATCGTGCTCGATCCAGGATGTAGTGGTGTCGGTGGCGTGGTGAGGCCACTCGATCCTGGATCGAGCACGATCATGGAGCGGCGCTCACTCGTACCCGACGTGGATGACCAACTGGCCGTCCTTGGGCTGCGCCACCACGTAGACGGATCCGGGGTCGAGCAGCGTCGGCGGCTCGCTCCGGTCCTCGGCGAGACCCATCTCGTCTGCCAGGTCCGCCGCGGACTGCCCCGCCGCGGGCGCGAGCGTGACCTGCCACGAGCACCCACCGGAGCCGCACGCTTCGCTCTCGTCGACGACGGTCGCCCCGGAGGGTACGTCCGGGATTCGCCACTTCGCCCGCCGCTTTCCCCGCGGGCATGGGCCGGCGCCGCCGAATGACCACGTGGCCTCCCGTCGCGGTGATCTCCCCACCTGTCGAACGAGCATGGGGTACGGCAGTGTGCGGCGCGGCCTCGGCTGCCGATCTGCCGAGGAGGCAACAGTCACCAATCCGTCATGAGGCGGATACGAACAGTGCTGGTCGTTACGCTCGGCCCGTGTCCGTACCTGCCGAGGAGGCAACCGAAGAGGACCGGCGACATCTCATCGTCACGGCCGCCCGCGAGCTGGCCGAGGCTGAGGGTTGGACGGGGCTGAACGGCCGACGGCTCGCCGAGCGGGCCAACGTGGACGTCGGCGACCTCTACCGGCATTTCGCCGACCAGGAGGCGGTGCTGGCCGCCGTCGCGGTGCACGGCTTCGCCGAGCTGGCCGCCGAGCTGACCGCCGCCCACGCCGACAACCCCTTCCCGGAGCGGGCCTGGGCGGTGATGGCGAACGCGTACCTCGACTTCGCGTACGCCAATCCAGCTGTCTACGACGCGATGCTCGCGCTGACCCCGGACCTCGCCCTCGGCGCGGCCGGGGTGCCGGCGGCGCCGCGGGCGGTCTTCGCCGCGCTGCGGGCGGCCCTGCTCCCGCTGGCCCAGGGGCGTGATCCGGACACCCTCGCCGAGGTGGGCTGGAGCCTCCTGCACGGCGTCGTGATGCTCACCCGCGGCGGCCGGCTGCGCCCCGAGGCGCAGGAGGAGCGGGAGGCGATGATCACCGAGAGGCTGCTGTGGTGGCCCTGCCCGGCGGACGGGAACTCGCTGGGTGCCCGGGGCGGAATGCCCTAGAGTTCGCGTCCCGCACGAGCATGATCGCGAGGAGGTGCCGGCATGACCACGGACCAGGCGGCCCGTCGACGGGCACAGGTATTGATCTTCGACGCGGACGACACGTTGTGGGAGAACAACGTCGTCTTCGAGCGGGTGATCGACGACTTCCTGGCCTGGCTCGACCACCCCACCCTGGACCGGGCGGAGACCCGGGCGATCCTCGACGACATCGAGCGGGCCAACGCGGTGGCGCACGGGTACGGCAGCAAGGTCTTCCTCCGCAGCCTCGCCGAGTGCCTGGAGCGGCTGCGCGAACGGCCGGCCACCGACGCCGAGCGCCAGGAGATCGACCGGCTGGCACTGGCGCTGGTGGAGCACCGGGTGGAGCTGATGCCCGGTGTCGCTGAGGCGCTCGACGAGTTGGCCGGCCGGCACGAACTGCTGCTGCTGACCAAGGGTGAGCGGGAGGAGCAGCAGCGCAAGCTGGATGCCTGCGGACTGCTGCACCACTTCGGGGCGGCGCACATCGTCGCCGAGAAGAACGTCGACACCTACCGGTGGCTCATCCAAGAGCACGGGTTCGAGCCGGCCGACGCGTGGATGATCGGTAACTCCCCGAAGTCCGACATCCTCCCGGCGCGGGCGGCCGGGCTGAACGCGGTGTTCATTCCGAACGAGAACACCTGGGTGTTGGAGGACGACGAGCTGGACCCGACCGACACCGGCGTGCTGCGACTGGCCGCCTTCCGGGACCTGCTCCGGCACTTCTGACCGTCGAACCCGAACAGCGTCGAAGATCATGGTCGCGTTACGCGCACATGCCGCTTTTTCCCCTTGAGATCAGTCACGTCCCGGACGGTCCCGCAACGCTTGTCCGCCCCGTCGGGATCCGCCTAACCTGGGCCGGCGCTCACGGCCTTTCGGGGTGTGCCGGGGGCGCACCGGTGTCCGGCGGGTGGGCACCGTGGAGCTGAGTGCAGGGCGGCCGGACCTCCCCGCCGGGCCGCGTGGCGTCGTGCCGCGCCCACGCGCGCGGTGGGTGCCGGACCTGTCCGCTCCCCGTCGGACGGCCGGACGTCAGGACCGGGTAGTTGCGGACCCGGTCCTGACCCGGCCACTGCGATCGGTGCCGGCCCGCTAGGCGCGGTGCCGGCCGTCGCCGGTGGGGCGGGCGTCCGGCTCGTCGGACCCGCCGCGGACGATCGAGATCGCCACCCGGCAGAACTCGTCCATGTCCGGGTTGAACCCGGCCGCGATGTCGGGATGCAACCCGGAGCGGGTCTCGTCCAACAGCCGCTGGCACACCTGCTCGACCGGCTCGCCGGCGTAGCCGGCGCGAATCCGGTCGGTGGCTGCCTGGAGAGCCGAGGTCAGCTGGTCCTCCAGCGGCCCGCGCAGCTTCTGCTGCACGGGATCGAGCCCGCGCGGGTCGAGCGTGACATGTGGCTCCGACATCGTGCTCCCTTCGTCGGCGTCCGCGATACCCCACCGCGGCCGTCGGTCAAACGCCGGAAGGTACGGCGGCTACCCGCACCTGGTACGAGAAGTCCTCCGCCGGCTCCTCGTGGTACGACAAGCGGCGGATCTGCCGGTCGTCGTCGTAGAGGGCGACATCCACCAGGACGCCGAGGTGCGCCAGGCCGATGGTGGAGACCCGCTTCTTGTCCTGCAGCACCGCGCAGACGCCGCCGAGCAGGGTGCTGGCGTCGGATGTCCGGTGCCCGGGCGGGCAGCGCAGAACCAGGTCCACCTCGATCGGCCCGGGCAACGGCGTCCAGCCGGTGCGCTGGGCCGCGCCCAGGGCGGCCTGGAGCAGGGTGCGGACCCTCGTCGCCTGCCGGTGTCCGGCGGCGAAGATGGACAACGCTTCGGTCTTGACCGGTGGCAGACCGCTCACCTCGAAGGTCAGGGCGAGAGCGCGGGTGTCCTGCACGACGGCACCTCCCTCATTGGGACGATCCTGCCGAACCGGTGCAGCGGCGGTGGGACGTTCCCGCGATAACCAACCGATCGGGCAGGCTGGGCCGGCCGGAGGCGTGTCGACGTCGGCGGCGAACGCGCTGGCTGCGGCGCTACGGAAACGCTAGTCGACGCCGCCCGCGCTGGGTAGTGGGTCGTTCACCCGGTGGTGCGTGGCGGAAAGGCGCAGAACTCGTTGCCCTCCGGGTCGGCCAGCACCCACCAGCCGACCTCGCGGTCGGGTTCGCGGACCAGCCGGGCGCTGGCCGCGAGCAGCGGCGCCGGCTCCGCCCCCGCCAGCCGCAGATCCAGGTGTACGCGTGTCTTGCCGACCCGAGGCTCGGGCACCTGGTTCACCCAGATCGACTCGGCGTCCGAACGCGCGGAGCGGGGGTCGACGCGGGTGTCGCTGCCCCCGGCGGCCCTGACGCAGCAGTGTCCGGGATGTTGTGCGGATCTTGCGGCGCGTTGGCCCGGGAGAGGGCGCGGTCAGCGCTGTTTGGCGTAACCGATGAATGCCTTCCAGGCATTCGGGGTGACGTGCAGGGTCCCGCCGTCGCGGTCCTTGGTGTCGCGCACCAGCACGACGTGCGGCAGGTTGTCGGCGACCTCGACGCAGGAACCGCCGTTGCCGCCGGACCTGGTCGACTTGCGCCAGCGTGGAGTCAGGGCATCCATGACTTCGCCACTTCCTTGATCAGCTCGATTGACTGCCGGCGGGGGAGGGCCTCGTTGCGAACGATCTCCCACGTCTTCGCCAGCTTAGCGACGTCGGTCGACGCGTCGACGAACTGCGCGATGAGCTGGTTGTCGGCGTGCGCCACCCGCTCGCCGTCCGGCATCTCGGCGATGATGAACTGACCGGCCAACCCCAGGTACATCCCCGCGTCCACCGGGACGACGTGCACCTGGATGTGCTCCTGGGCTGCCAGCTCCACCAGGTGCTCGCACTGCTCGACCATGAGGCCCGGCTGGTCGAGCACCGGACGGCGGAGTACCGCCTCGTCCAGAACGGCGATGAGCTGCGGCGGGCGCGGGCGTCGCAGGATCGCCTGCCGCTCCAGCCGTGACGCGACGATGCGGTCGACGTCCTCGGCGTCGAACCGGCCGCCCGCCAGCGTGGCGCGGGCGTACCGCTCGGTCTGGAGCAGGCCCGGCACGTACGCCAACTCGAACCAGCGCAGCGTGGTCGCCTCCCGCTCGAACTCGATCCACTCACGCAGCCAGGCCGGTTCGGCGTCGAGCCGGCCCAACCGCTCCAGCATCCGCTGGAAGCGCTCGCCGGTCCGGTGGTGGTTGTCGACCGCCCGCATGTACTCCTTCGTGGGCGGTCGCCCGCCCGTCTCGACGGAGCTGACGTGCGAGCCCGAGTAGCCGATGGCTCGGCCGAAGTCGTCCTGGCTGAGCCCTGTCTCCGCCCGGAGTAGCCGCAGTTCCTCCAGCACGTAGTCGGTGACGGTCCCCATCAATTCCCCAATCTCTGCCCAACCCGCATCGGCGTGTCGGTCCCGACCGCTCGCCTGAGTCCATGAGCTGCGCGGATGGCGCGAGCGCGTATCGAAGGTAGTCGAGTCATCGCAGACTGTCACCAATGGCGGGTTCGCTGGTGGCCGCAACGGCGGTGGCGGGCTCTGCCCCCGGGGGTCGCTCCCGTTCCCCCCTTGCGGGAGCGGCCCCTTCCCCATGCGCGAGGAGGCCGATGTGCTGAGCCCGACAGACCACCACGACGAGACACGGTGGTGGTGATGGTGGTTCGTCCGCCCACCCCGCATGTCGCCATGCGTCCGCTGTGGCGGTGCCGCAATTGCGGCCGGGAGTGGCCCTGCCAACCGGCCAAGCTCACCCTGTTGACGGAGTACCGGACCGACCGGACGGGTCTGCTGATCTACCTCGGCACCCTGATGAACGAGGCGACCCACCAGCTCACCCAACTCCACCCGGACCACCCGCCGACACGGATGACCGAACGCTTCCTCTCCTGGGCGCGAGCCCGGGGCTGACGCTTGTCGGTCGGGGCGGGGTGCTCGTCTTGCCCGTTGCGGGCAGGTTTCGCGGCGCGGGGAGTGGGGCAGTGTAGCCGCACGGAGCATCCGGGCCTGGTCATTTCCGCAGCTCATCGGCCCGGAAAGGTCTCGCCGTGCGCCGGGGCACGGATGCCCCTCCCCGGTTTCTCGCCGAAGAGAGGGGGAGGGCGATGACGGACCCCGAAACGGCTCGACACCGGCGTCGGCCGGCTGCCCGGCTTGGCGCCGCGGCCGCCGCGCTGGCGCTGGTCGCGCCGTTGGCCGCGTGCGGCGCCGACGACGGTGGCGGCGGTACGCCGACGATCAACCTGTACTACCCGCCGGAGCAGAACCTGCAGAAGGTGGTCGACGACTGCAACGCGCAGGCCCAGGGACGTTACAAGATCGTTTACCGGGTGCTGCCCCGTCAGGCCGACGACCAGCGGGTGCAGATGGTGCGCCGGCTGGCCGCCGAGGACACCGGGATGGACGTGCTCGGCCTGGACGTCACCTGGACCCAGGAGTTCGCCAGCGCCGACTGGATCCGCGAGTGGACCGGCCAGGAGAAGTCCGACGTCGAGCAGGGCACCCTCGCCGGGCCGCTGGACACTGCCCGCTACGAGGACAAGCTCTACGCCGCGCCGAAGAACACCAACGTCCAACTGCTCTGGTACCGCAAGGACCTGGTGCCGCAGCCGCCGACCACCTGGGACCAGATGATCACGGCCGCCCAGCAGCTCAAGGACCAGGGCAAGCCGTACCAGGTGCTCACCATGGGCGCCCAGTACGAGGGCCTGGTCGTCCTCTACAACACCCTGGCCGAGAGCGCCGGCGGAAAGGTCCTCTCCGACGACGGCAAGAAGGCCGTGATGGACGACGGCACGGTCCGGGCGCTGGAGCAGTTGCAGCGGTTCGCCACGTCGGGCGTGACCTCGCCGTCGTTCAGCAACGCCACCGAGGACCCGGTCCGGCTGGAGTTCCAGTCCGGCTCGGGCGCGTTCCAGGTGAACTGGCCGTTCGTCTATCCGGCGTTGCAGGAGGCCAACCCGGAGCTGGCCAAGCAGGTCGGCTGGGCGCGGGTGCCCGGCATCGACGAGAACACCCCCAGCAAGGTCACCATCGGCGGCGTGAACCTGGCGGTCAGCTCCTACTCCCGGCACCCGGAGCAGTCGTTCGAGGCGGCCCGGTGTCTGCGCAGCCCCGAGCACCAGAAGTTCTCCGCCATCAACGACGGCGTGCCACCGACCATCGAGGCGGTCTTCGACGAGCCGGAGATGACCGAGGCGTACCCCATGAAGGACACCATCCTCGAAGAGCTGAAGGAACCGGCGACCCGTCCGCTGACCCCGGCCTACCAGAGCATCTCGACCGTCATGTCGGCGATCCTGTCGCCGCCGTCGGCGATCCGTCCGCAACAGACGGCCGATGAGCTGCGCGGCGCCATCGCCGACGCCCTCCAGTCCAAGGGGGTCCTGCCGTGAGTGTCAACGCCACGCCGGCCGGCGCGCAGGTGAGCGCCGAGGCGGAACGGGCCACCACCGTCCCCACCCAGCGGGGCGGCCGTCGCCGGCCGCCGCTGAGTGAGAACAAGAAGGCCGAACGGCGACTCGGTTGGCTGCTCTGCGCGCCCGCCGCGCTGGTGATGGTCGCGGTGACCGCGTACCCGATCATCTACTCGGTCTGGCTGTCGTTGCAGCGCTACGACCTGCGCTTTCCCGACCAGCGTGAGTTCATCGGGCTGGAGAACTACGTCACCGTGCTCACCAACGAGTTCTGGTGGACGGCGTTCGGGGTGACCACGCTGATCACGGTGGTCACCGTGGCCGTCGAGCTGGTGCTCGGCATGGGGCTGGCGCTGATCATGCACCGTACGCTTGTCGGGCGCGGCCTGGTGCGGACCTCGGCGCTCATCCCGTACGGGATCGTCACGGTGGTCGCCGCGTTCTCCTGGCGGTACGCCTGGACGCCCGGCACCGGCTACCTGGCGGACGTGTTCAGCGACGGTGCGCCGCTCACCGAGCGGGCCAGCTCGCTGGCGATCATCATGCTGGCGGAGATCTGGAAGACCACGCCGTTCATGGCGCTGCTGCTGATGGCGGGGCTGGCGCTGGTCCCGGAGGACCTGCTCAAGGCCGCCTCCACCGACGGGGCGACCGCCTGGCAGAAGTTCACCAAGGTGATGCTGCCGGTGATGAAGCCGGCGATCCTGGTCGCGCTGCTGTTCCGCACCCTGGACGCGTTCCGGGTCTTCGACAACATCTTCGTGTTGACGGCCGGCGGCAACGAGACCTCGTCGGTGTCGATGCTCGCCTACAACAACCTGATCCGGGGTCTCAACCTCGGCATCGGCTCGACGATGTCGGTGCTCATCTTCATCACCGTGGCGATCATCGCCTTCGTCTTCGTGAAGCTGTTCGGCACCGCTGCCCCCGGCAGCGACGACGGGGAGAGGCGCTGACATGGCTGTCGAAACCACCACCCGGGCGAAGGTGCGCTGGGGTCTGCTCGACGTCCTCGTGGTCGTCTTCGCGATGGTCCCGGTGCTGTGGATCGCCTCGCTGTCGTTCAAGACGCCGGCCACCCTCACCGACGGGAACTTCATCCCCCGGGAGTGGACGCTGGACAACTACCGGACGATCTTCGACACCGACCAGTTCGTCCGCGCGCTGATCAACTCCATCGGCATCGCCCTGATCGCCACGCTCATCGCGGTGGTGCTCGGCGCGATGGCCGCGTACGCGATCAGCCGGCTGGACTTCCCCGGCAAGGGGTTGCTGGTCGGGGTGTCCCTGTTGATCGCGATGTTCCCGCAGGTGTCCCTCGTGTCGCCCCTGTTCGAGATCGAGCGTCAGCTCAAGATCTTCGACACCTGGCCGGGACTGATCCTGCCGTACATCACCTTCGCGCTGCCGCTGGCGATCTACACGCTGTCGGCGTTCTTCAAGCAGATCCCCTGGGACCTGGAGAAGGCGGCGAAGATGGACGGCGCCACCCAGGCACAGGCGTTCCGGCGGGTGATCGCGCCACTGGCCGCGCCCGGCCTGTTCACCACGGCGATCCTGGTCTTCATCTTCTGCTGGAACGACTTCCTGTTCGCCATCTCGCTGACCTCCACCGAGCGGTCCCGCACGGTGCCGGCCGCGCTGTCGTTCTTCACCGGCGCCTCGCAGTTCGAGGATCCCACCGGGGCGGTCTGCGCCGCCGCCGTGGTGATCACCGTTCCGATCATCCTGTTCGTCCTCTTCTTCCAGCGCCGCATCGTGTCCGGCCTGACCTCCGGCGCAGTCAAGGGATAGGTGAGTAGTCATGGCTGACATCGTGCTCGACAAGGTGAGCAAGAGTTTCCCGGACGGGACCGTCGCCGTGCAGGACGTCGACCTGGAGATCGCCGACGGCGAGTTCGTGATCCTGGTCGGCCCCTCGGGCTGCGGCAAGTCCACCACCCTCAACATGATCGCCGGGCTGGAGGACATCAGCTCCGGCGAGCTGCGCATCGGCGGCCAGCGGGTCAACGACAAGGCCCCCCGGGACCGGGACATCGCGATGGTGTTCCAGTCCTACGCGCTGTATCCGAACATGACGGTGCGGGAGAACATGGCGTTCCCGCTGCGGCTGGCCAAGCTGGACCGGGAGACCATCAACGCCAAGGTCGACGAGGCGGCCAAGGTGCTGGAGCTGGTGCCGCTGCTGGACCGCAAGCCGGCCAACCTCTCCGGTGGTCAGCGTCAGCGGGTGGCGATGGGCCGGGCGATCGTCCGCCAGCCCAAGGCGTTCCTGATGGACGAGCCGCTGTCCAACCTGGACGCGAAGCTGCGCGTGCAGATGCGCACGGTGGTGTCCCGGTTGCAGAAGCAGCTCGGCACCACGACCGTCTACGTCACCCACGACCAGACCGAGGCGATGACCCTCGGCGACCGGGTGGTCATCATGCGGGGTGGCGCGATCCAGCAGGTCGGGCCTCCGCAGGAGCTGTACGACCACCCCCGCAACCTCTTCGTGGCCGGCTTCATCGGCTCCCCGTCGATGAACTTCCTGCACGCCGCCGTGCAGGACGGCAGCCTGCACACCGCGCTGGGCGAGGTGCCGCTCGGCGACCGGGTCCGCCGCGAGCTGGAGGCGGCCGACGCGCCCCGCGAGCTGATCCTCGGCGTACGCCCCGAGCACTTCGAGGACGCCGAGCTGGTCGACGAGGACACCCGTCGCCGGGGTCTGGAGTTCGAGGCGCCCGTGGAGATCGTCGAGTCGATGGGCTCGGACAAGTACGTCTACTTCACGGTGGAGGGGGAGCGGGCCAGCGCCGCCGAGTTGGAGGAGCTGGCCGCCGACGCGGGCGGGGGCGATTTCGCCGGCACCGGTGGCAACCTGGTCACCCGGTTGTCGGCCGAGTCGCCGGTCGCGGAGGGACAGTCCCGCCGCGTCTGGTTCAACCTGGAGAAGATCCACCTGTTCGACCCGACCAACGGCCGCAACCTCACCCTGCACGAGGGCAGGTCGGCCGGCGCGCTCGCCGACTGACGGCCCGACCCCGCCGCCAGTCCCCGCCGATCTTGCAGTCTCCGTTGTCGACCTGGGCCGAATGTCCCCTGTGTCGCAACAGGAACTGCAGGATCGGCGGGGGCAGGGTGCGCTGCGGTCGGTGGGTGGGCGTGGCAAGGTGGTCGAAGGTCGCATCGTGAGGCGGAGGGCGGGATGGACCGACGACTGGCCGCGCTGGCCAAGGCGCACGGCGTGTCCACCTGGTACGAGGACTGGCGGCACCGTCGAGTCGAGGTCGCACCGGAGACCGTCGTGGGCGTGCTCGGCCTGCTCGGCGTGGACGCCACCAGCCCGGCCGCCGTGGCCGACGCGCTCGCCGCCGCCCGCGCGGTCGATTCGACCGCGTTGCCGGCGACGGTGGTGCTGACCCAGGGCACAACCCGGGCGCTGCCCGGCCCGGGCGTGGTGACCCTGGAGGACGGCGGCCGCCGCGACGTCGACGGCGAGTTGCCGGAAGACCTGCCGCTGGGCTGGCACCGGTTGGGCTGCGCCGGCCGCGAGACGACGCTCGTGGTGGTGCCCCGTCGGCTGCCCGTGCCGCCGCGCACCTGGGGTTGGATGCTCCAGCTCTACGCGCTCACCTCGGAACGCTCCTGGGGCATGGGCGACCTCGGCGACCTGGCCGAGTTCACCGGCTGGGCCGGTGCCACGGGCGCGGGGCTGGTGCTGCTCAACCCGCTGCACGCGGTGGGACCCGCGCATCCGGTGGCCGCCTCACCGTATTCACCCGCCAGTCGGCGCTTCGTCAACCCGCTCTACCTGCGCGTCAGTGACACCGCCGCGTACGCCGCGGCAGACCCGGCGACCCGGGCGGTGGTGGACGCGCTGCGCCCCGACCGCGGCGACCTGATCGACTACGACGAGGTGTGGAGCGCCAAGCGGCACGCCCTCGAGCTGCTGCACCCGTACGCCCGGCCGGTCGACCTGGCCGCGGACCCGCAGCTGGCCAGCTTCGCCACCTGGTGCGCGCTGGCGGAGCGGCACGGCAACGACTGGCGTGCCTGGCCGGCGGAGCTGCACCACCCGGACGCCCCGGCGGTCGCCGAGCAGCGTCGGCAGCTCGCCGACCGGGTGGCCTTCCACGCCTGGCTGCAACACCTGTGCGACGAGCAGCTCGACGCCGTCACCGCGGCGGCCCGGGCGGCCGGGATGCCGGTCGGCGTGGTGCACGACCTGGCCGTCGGCATCGACCCGGGCGGCGCGGACGGCTGGCAGCTCGCCGATGTCCTGGCCCAGGGGGTGCGGGTCGGCGCCCCACCGGACGACTTCAACCAGCTCGGCCAGGACTGGGGCCTCGCCGCATGGCGGCCGGACCGGCTCGCCGAGACCGGGTACGCGGCGTACCGGGACATGCTGCGGCGGACCCTGCGGCACGCGGGCGGCCTACGGGTCGACCACGTCGCAGGGCTGTGGCGGCTGTGGTGGGTGCCGCCGGGCGCCAGCGCCGCCGAGGGCACCTACGTCCGATACGACGCCGAGGCGATGCTCGGCATCCTCGCGCTGGAGGCCCACCGGGCCGGCGCGGTGGTGGTCGGCGAGGATCTCGGCACGGTCCAACCCGCCGTGACCCGGGGCCTGCGGGGGCGCAACATGCTCGGCTCGACCGTGCTGTGGTTCGCCCGGGACGACGACGGCACCTTCGTCCCGCCGGCCCGCTGGCCGCGTAACGCGCTGGCCAGCATCTCCACCCACGACCTGCCCACCGCGCCGGGCTTCCTGACCGGGGAGCACGTCCGTGTCCGCGACGAGTTGAAGTTGCTCGGCACCGACGTGGCGGTCGAGCGCGCCCGGGCCGCCGCCGACCGCGAGCGACTGCTGGCGATGCTGCGCGACGAGGCGCTGCTGCCCGAGCCGGCCGACCCGGGGTCGACGCCCGGCGGCGAGCCGGGCCCACCCGACGACGACGTGGTGGTGGCGATGCACGCGGCGCTCGCGGCCAGCCCCACCCGACTGCTCGGCGTCTCCCTCTACGACGTGCTGGGTGAGGTGCGCCAGCCCAACATGCCGGGCACGGTCGACGAGTATCCGAACTGGCGGCTGCCGCTGCCGGCGACCGTGGCGCAGATCCGCGCCGACCCGAGGGTGACGCGGGTCGTCGACCTCCTCACCGCCGCGCGTCCCCGATCGACCGCCCCGCGCCGGTCCGGGACGAGCAGCCCTCAGGCCGACCAGTCGTAGCGGGCGGGCAGCCCGAGGAAGTCGGCGTACCGCCCCAGGGCCTGCTCCACCCGGGCTCGCTCGCCGGCGTCCAGCGTCGTCAGCGGCCGGATCGCCACGGTGACGGCGGCCCGGCCGAGCGCGCGCTTCCAGACGCCCACCACCCGGCCGGCACGGACCACGGTCGCCTGGAAGATGCCGTTGTTGCCGGGCACCACGGCCGCCTGGTGCGCGGGGTCGAGCATCAGCGTGCGGTCCCGGTAGCCGAGCAGGTACTCGTCGAAGCCGGGCAGCGCCAGCACGTCGGCCTGCGGCGCGCGCGCACCGGCCAACGCCGTGTCACACAGCGCCGCGTCCACGTGCATCGGCTCGCCGTCGACGAGCACCGTGCTCAGCAGTTCGCCGGCGGCTGCCAGGCCGCGCCGCGCGTCGGTCAGGGTGAGGCCGCTCCAACCGGCGAACTCGCGGGTGGTGACCGGCCCGTGCCCGCGGACGTAGCGGTGGGCGAGCAGGGCCAACGCCTCGTCCCGATCCAGGTGGCGTTGCTCCGGCGCCCACTCGTCGAGCAGGGCGAAGGTCTGGTCGGTGCCGACGTTCGGCGCCACGCAGGTCACCCCGCGCACACTCGCGTACCAGAGCAGGTGGTAGCCGCGCTGGCCGTCCGTCGACAGGCCCGCCGCGCGAAGGGCCGCCAGGCACTCCGCCCGCGTGAGCCGGCGCCCGCCGACCAGCGCGGCGCCGAGCACGTCCAGCGCCCGGTCCGCGTCGGCCTCGGTGAGCCCGAGTTGCGTTCGACGGGCCGCCGCGCCGGCCAGCGAGCGGACGCCGGTCAGCTCCAGCATCCAGCGGGTGTCGGCGGGAGGAACGAGGTGCACGGTGCCCCGCATCGGCCAGGTGCGCAGAGCTTCGCGGCGCTCCAGCGCCGCCTGCACGTCGGACCTGGTCCACCCCGGCAACCGGGCGCCCAGCGACCACAGCCCGCTCGCCAGATCCTGCGCCTGCATCGCGCCGAACCACTCGACCACCTCGGCCACCGCGCCGGGCCGGATGCTCGGGTGCGGTCGCAGCAGGAGGCTCGTCATCCGCAGACCGAGCGCCTCGGACGCGGTGAGTTCCGTGGTCATCGGACTCCCTTCCCCGGAGGTGGCTGCGACAGGGTAGGGCACCCGGCCGACAGTGGCTCGTGTGCATAACCACCTGAGCAGCGGGAAGGCGGCCCCCCGGAAGTACGCGAGCCGCGCGTACGGAGGGGGAGTCTCATGACTGCCGCAAGCGAGCCGGCCCGGGGTGCCGGCGTACCGGCCGGGTCTCGGAGCCACCGGGGGGAAGCCAACGCGAAGACCAGTGCGGCCGCCACCTTCGCTCTGGTGTTCGGCGTCGCCGGCCTGTTCAGCGTGTTGACCGCCATCCTCGCGTGGCTGGGGCTGGTGCTCGGCATCATCGGAATCATCCTCGGCATCGTCGGGCTCAAGATGGCGCAACGACCCGGGGTGACCGGCCGCGGGGTGTCGATCGGTGGTCTGGTGCTGAGCATCCTGGCGGTGCTGATCGGCCTCGGCCTCGCCGCGGGCATCACCACCTTCGTCAACAACGAGAACGCGGTGGACCGCCTCCAGACGCAGGTCAACAAGCTGCGCGACAAGCTCGACTGACGCGGGCCGCCCCGACGGGGAGCACGTTCGACGACGCGGGGCGGGTCGCGACCCGGGCCCCAGTAGGGTGGGCGACGTGCTCCGCCAGGTCAACGCCATCCGCTACGTCACGCCGCTGCGCGAGGGTGGCTCGCTGCCGGGCGTCGTGGAGGCCGACGACCTCGGCACGTACGTGGCGAAGTTCTCCGGCGCCGGGCAGGGGCCCAAGGCGCTCATCGCCGAGGTGATCTGCGGTGAGCTGGCCCGCCGGCTGGAGTTGCGGGTGCCGCCGCTGGTGGTCCTCGACATCGACCCGGTGATCGGGCGGGCCGAGCCCGACCAGGAGGTGCAGGAGCTGCTGCGCAACAGCGGCGGCGCCAACCTGGGGATGGACTTCCTCCCGGGCGCGCTCGGCTTCGACCCGGTCGCACACCCGGTCGATGCCGTGCTGGCGTCCCGGGTGCTCTGGTTCGACGCGTACGTGGAGAACGTCGACCGGAGCTGGCGCAACCCGAACCTGCTGGTCTGGCACCGGGAGCTGTGGCTCATCGACCACGGCGCCGCGCTGTACTTCCACCACAACTGGCCGCGCGCCGACGCCGCCGTGCACCGGGCCTACCGCGCGGACGATCACGTGCTGGAGCCGTACGCGTCGCGGCTGGCCGAGGCCGACGCGGAGCTGGCACCCCGGGTCACCCCGGAGCTGCTGCGGGAGGTGCTGGCGCTGGTGCCGGCCCAGTGGCTGACCGCCGCCGACTTCGACTCGGCCGACGCGGCGCGGGAGGCGTACGTGGCGCACCTGTCGCGGCGGGTCGCCCGCCCGACGGACTGGCTACCGGCGGGGAGCGTGGCGTGAGGCATCCCTTCGAGTACGCCCTCATCCGGCTGGTGCCCCGCATCGAGCGCGGCGAGCAGATCAACGTCGGGGTGCTGCTCTACTGCCAGCAGCGCGACTTCCTGGCCGCGCGGACGCACCTGGACGCCGACCGGGTCCGCGCGCTGGCATCCGACGTCGATCTGCCGGCCGTGGCCGCGGTGCTCGACTCCCTGGACCGGACCTGCTCCGGTGACGGGCCGGCGACCCGGATGCGGCTCGGTGAGCGGTTCCACTGGCTGGCCGCGCCCCGCAGCACGATGATCCAGGCGGGCCCGGTGCACACCGGCCTCACCGCTGACCCGGCCGGCGAGTTGGACCGGCTGATGGCGGCGCTGGTCCACTGAGCGCACCGGCCGGGAGGTTCGGGAAGTGCCCCTGATCGCGCTGCGCCAGCGTCGTTGCCAGCGGAGCGCGATCCCCCGTTCAGGCGCCCGGTGCCATCCGGCGGCAGGATCGCGCCGGCACCGATGGCATCAGGATGGCCGCCCGCGCGGGCGGCCGGGCCGCAACGACCGCGAACTTGCGGAAAACTTGAGCCCGGACGACCGGAAGGCCGCTGTCGGCGTCGTTTGTCACCGCACCTGGGGGGTAGTCGCGGGAGCTGACCCGAGACGAGAAGGGGACAATCTGATGGCTGCCCAGACCAAGGTAGCGGTGATCTATTACAGCGCCACCGGCATCACGTACCAGATGGCGCAGGCCACGTGCGAGGCCGCCGGGGAGGCCGGCGCCGACGTGCGCCTGCGCAAGGTGCGGGAGCTGGCGCCGGACGAGGCGATCCGCTCCAACTCCGGCTGGCAGGCGCACCACCTGGAGACCCAGGACGTGCCCGAGGCGATGATCGACGACCTGGCCTGGGCCGACGTGGCGATCTTCGGATCCCCCACCCGGTACGGCATGATCGCCGCCCAGCTGAAGCAGTTCATCGACACCACCGGTCCGCTGTGGGCGCAGGGCGCGTTGGCCAACAAGGTCTACGCGGGCTTCACCTCCACGGCGACCTCGCACGGAGGGCAGGAGACGACCCTGACCTCGCTCTTCAACGTCTTCTACCACTGGGGTGGTGTCGTGGTGCCCCCCGGCTACACCGACTCCAGCCAGTTCATCGCCGGCAACCCGTACGGCGCCTCGCACACCAGCAACAACGGGGAGATCGCTCCGGACGCGGTGGCGCTGGGCGCCTGCGCCCTCACCGCCCGCCGGGCAGTGCAGATCGGCGCCGCGCTCAAGCAGGGCATGGGCGGCTGACGGATGGTGCGACCGGTGGCGCGGGCGGAGGCTCTCGGCCCGCTCGCACCACCGGTCGCACCAGCCCTACCCCACGAGGGCGGTGGCTATGCCGAGCGGACGCGGCCGGTCGGCTACGCCTGGTGGGCCGGGCCGGTCGGCGATGCCTGCCGGGCCGGGCGTGGCGCCGGCAGCAGATCGGCCAGCAACTCGGTCAGCACGGTCAGCCCGTCCGGGCTGAGCACCGACTCCGGGTGGAACTGCACCCCGGCGAAACCCTGCCCGCGCAGGGCGTGCACGGACCCGTCGCGCGTGTCCCGGGCCAGCTCCACCGTCCCGTACGCGGTGTGCAGCCGGTCCGCCTCGGCCCGCGCGGTGAACGAGGAGTAGAAGCCGACCCGGCGGGCCCGGCCGAACAGGGCGACCTCCCGTTGCAACCCCTGATAGGGCGCGTCGCGGCGGTGCAGGGGCAGCCCCAGCAAACCGGCCAGCACCTGGTGCCCCAGGCAGACCGCGAGGGTGGGCCGGCCGGTCGCCAGCAGCCCGTCCAGCAGCTTGCGCAACGCGGCCATCTTCGGGTCGTCCGAGCTGCCCGGGTCGCCCGGTCCGGGCCCGGCCACCACCAGGTCGTACTCGTCGACCGGGCCACCTGCGTGCCACGGCCGCAGCGTGACCGCGAGACCCAACGCGCCCAGTTGGTGCGCCAACATGCCGGTGAAGGTGTCCTCGGCGTCCACGATCAGTGCCCGCAGACCGACCAACCCGGGCAGCCCCGGCGCGTCCGGCGCCCGCTGGTCCAGCCAGAACCGGGCCAGCGGCGTGTTCCGCGCGGCGAGCGCGTCGCGTACCGCCGGGTCGTCGGCCAGCCGCACGACCGGCCCGCGGTCGCCGGCGGGCGCCGCCGGGCCGAGACCGAGCGCGGCCAGCACTCCGGCGGCCTTGGCGTGCGTCTCGGCCACCTCGCCGGCAGCCGTCGAATGCCGGACCAGGGTCGCGCCGACCGGCACCCGCAGCCGGCCGGTGGGGGAGATCTCGGCGGTACGGATCAGGATCGGCGCGTCCAGCGTCTGGCGACCGGCGTCGTCGTGACCGAGCAGGGCCAGCACGCCCGCGTAGTAGCCCCGGCCCCGGCGCTCGTGCCGGGCGATCACCCGGCAGGCGTTCTCCATCGGGCTGCCCGTCACGGTGGGCGCGAACATCGTCTCCCGCAGCACCTCCCGCACGTCGCGGGTGCCCCGCCCGGCGAGCAGGTACTCGGTGTGCGCCAGGTGGGACATCTCCTTGAGGTACGGGCCGATGACCTGGCCGCCGTGCTCGGCGACGGTCGCCATCATCTTCAGCTCCTCGTCGAGCACCATGTAGAGCTCCTCGACCTCCTTCGGGTCGGCGAGGAACCGCAGCAGCGCCTCCCGGTCCGGGGTGTCGCCGCTGGGCCGGAAGGTGCCGCTGATCGGGTTCATCATCACGAGCCCGTCGTCGACGCTGACGTGTCGTTCCGGGCTGGCGCCGACCAGGGTCCGGGTGTCGGTGTGCACCACGAACGTCCAGTAGGCGCCGCGCTCGGCGACCAGCAGCCGGCGCAGCGCGGCCAGCGCCGCCACCAGCGGGGCGCCCTGCACGCTGGCGTGCAGGGTGCGGTGGATGACGAAGTTCGCGCCCTCGCCGCGGCCGATCTCCTCGGTGAGCACCCGCTGCACGATCCGCGCGTACTCCTCGTCGCTGACGTCGAACGCGGCGTCGCGGGTGCGGACCGGCTGGTCGGGCAGCGCGGCCAGGGCCTCGGCCAGGGGGATCCGCCGGTGCTCGCGGACCTGGAGGCACTCCAGCGGGGCGTCGTCGTCGACGCAGGCGAAGCCACGCTCGGCGATCTGCCGGAACGGCACCAGGGCCAGCGTCCGCGCCCCGGGCGCACCCGGCGACAGCGGGATGTCCGCCAGGCGGTCGACGGTGGCGACGACGCCGGTGAACAGTTCCAGCTCGTCGGCGCCCTCGCGGCGCAACAGCGCGAACGGGCCGGGGTCGTCGCCACGGGAGATGGCGGCGAGCAGGTCGGTCAGGTGGGTCAGGCTGGTCATCGTGGTCTCCGTGGGCCGGGCGCCGCCAGCGGTGGCGGCCATCCGGGCCGGGAGATCCGGCGGCCGCCTCGGTGGCGGCCGCGTGGATGGAGCTACGCGCGGGGGGTGGCCGCCGGGTCGGCGGGCCACCAGGAGGTTGGGTGCGCGAGCATGCGGTCCACCTTACGCGGCCGCAGGCCGGCTCGGGACCCCTTCGGGCGTACCGGTGTGCCCGGCCGGACCTCCGTTCCCGCGCGGCCGGCACCGGGTAACTTGACCGGCGATGAACATTCTCGCGCTCGACCTGGGCACCTCCTCCGTACGGGGGCTGGTGCTGGACGGGGAGACCCAGCCGCTGCCCGGCGCCCTGGCCCGGCGGAAGGTCAACCTCGCCCTCGGTGACGACGGCACCGGCACGCTCTCCGGCCCCGACTACCTCGCCTGTCTCATCGAGTGCCTGGACGAGCTGGCCGAGGCGGGGCACCTGCACGACGTCGACCTGGTGGCGACCTCCGCGCAGTGGCACTCGGTGCTTCCGCTGGACCGCGACGGCACTCCGCTGGGCCCGGTCGTCACCTGGTTGGACACCCGGCCCGCGCCGGTCGGCGACACGTCCGGCCCGGCCGACCCGGACGCCTTCCACCAGCGCACCGGCTGCTGGTGGCACCGCTCCTACTGGTCGGTGCGCCTGCCCTGGCTGCGGGAACAGTCCGGCACGCCGATCGCCCGGTTCGTCGGCCTGCCGGAATACGTGCTGGGCGAGCTGCTGCAGGCGGCGCCCATGTCGGTCTCCCAGGCCTCCGGCACCGGCCTGCTGGATTTGAGCAGCCTGCGCTGGGATGAGGAGGCGTTGACGCTGGCCGGTGCGCGACCGCGCGACCTGCCGACCCTGGGTGAGCTGGACTGGCACGGCCGGCTCCGGCCCGACCGCGCCCGCCGCTGGCCGCAGCTGGCCGAGGCCCGGTGGGCGCCGCCGGTGGGTGACGGCGGGGCGTCGAACGTCGGCTCGGGCTGCGCCGACCCGAGCCGGGCCGCGGTCACGGTGGGCACCTCCGCGGCCGTACGCCTGATGCAGCGGATCCCGGCCGGAGAGCCGCTGCCACGACTGCCCGAACGACTCTGGCGCTACCGGGTCGACCACGACCACGTGGTGACCGGGGCTGCGTACTCCAGCGGTGGCAACCTGTTCGCCTGGGCGAACAGGGAGCTGCGACTGCCCCACGGGGATGAGCTGGACGCGGCGCTGGCGTTGGTGCCGGCGGGCGGCGGCCGGCCGACCGACCCCCGTTTCGGGGGCGACCGGCCGCCCGGGTTGGCGCCGGCCGGCTCGGGCGAGCTGCGCGGCCTGAGCTTCAGCACCACGGCGGTGGACATCCTGGCCGGGTTGATGCAGGGGCTGTGCGAGCTGGTCGCCGACGATCTCGCGGTGCTGGAGTCCATGGTCGACAAACCGGTCGGGGTGGTGCTGGGTGGCGGCGCGGTGGCCGCCTCGGTGTGGTGGCGGCAGGCGTTCGCCGCCGCGCTCGCGCCGCGACCGGTGTCGCACCAACGCAACCCGGAGATCGGTGCCACCGGCGCCGCGTTGGTCGCGCTGGGCCGCTTTGGTGCGGCGGCCGAGCTCGCCGACATCGGCCAGACGGATGAGCTGGTCTTACCGACCACGACAGGACGATCCCACCCGCAGTATCCTTCCTGAACTTTCGCCCTGCCCGGGCCGTTGACAGCGCTACCGAGCCTGGTTGGATGGACTGCGCTCCCCGGGTCGCGGTGGACGCGGCAGGAGGAGGCAGGGTGGCGGGAGGTCCCGATCCGGCGACCGGCGGGGTGTCGAACCACCGCCGGCGACGCTTCGACGTCCGCGTCGTTCCGCATCGACGCCGCTCGCCGTTCCGGCTGCGGGACTGGCGGATGAGCACCAAGCTGGCCACCGTGCTGGTGGTGCCGTCGGTGGCGTTCCTGGTGCTCGCGGGCGTGCAGACCAGTGCCCTGGTCGGACGGACGACCGCGCTGAACGACTTCTCCCGGCAGGTCGGCATCGGCCGGCAGATCACCGCAGTGGTGCACCAGCTCCAACAGGAGCGGGACCGCTCGGCGGGTGAGCTGGGCGAGCTGCGCCGCGGTGGCGACCGGCAGGCCGCCGCCACCGCGCTGCGACCGTTGCAGGCGGCCTCCGACCGGGCGATGGCCGACCTGAGCCGGGCGGCGGGGCCGTTGGCCGACGCCGACGCGTCCTGGCGGGTGGCCTTCTCCGAGGCGCAGGAGGCGTACGACCAGGTGATCGACATCCGTCCGGCGATCCCGCCGGCGGTGCTCAGCAACGACACCATCCTGAGCAACTACCACCGGGCCGTGGGCGCGCTGCTGGACCTGCTCGCCGAGCCGACGCCCGGTCAGGACCGGGCGGCGCTGAGCGACTCGGTGCTGCGCTACGTGCAGCTGGCCCGGGTCAAGGAGCTCTCCTCCCGCGTCCGCGCCCAGCTCTACGCCGCCGCCCGCGCCGGCCGGTACGGCACGGAGGACCGGGTGGTCCTCACCGACCTGCGCGCCCAGCAGTTGACCGCCCTCGGCGCGTTCCGGGTGGCCGCCACCACGGATCAGATCCGCCGGTACGACGAGACCTCGGTGAACCCGCTGTTCCTGGTCGCCACCCAGCTGGAGGAGCGCAGCCTGCCGGCCGGGAACGCCGCGCCCGAGGTGCTGCCGTCGGAGCAGTGGTGGTCGGCCAGCCAACAGCGCCAGGAGTTGCTGCGCCAGGTCGAGGCGGGGGTGCTGGACGACGCGGTGCGCCAGGCCGACGACGCCAGCAGCGGCCAGTTGCGGGCCACCCTGCTGGTGGTGGGCGGTGTCGTCGCCGTGCTGCTGGTCGCCCTGCTGATCTCACTGCTGGTGGGGCGGTCGGTCGCCCGGTCGATGCGGCTGCTGCGCAGCCAGGCGCTGCGCATCGCGCAGGTCGAGCTTCCGGACGCGCTGGATCGGCTGCGGACCGTCACCGGCGGGGTGCCGAGCATCGACGTCGCGCCGGCGGTGGTCCGTTCGCTCGACGAGATCGGTGAGCTGGCGGAGGCGTTCGTCGCGGTGCACCGCAGCGCCGTGACCGTCGCCGTCGAGCAGGCGCTGATGCGTCGCAACGTCAATGCGATGTTCGTCAACCTGGCCCGCCGCAGCCAGGTGCTGGTGGAGCGCCAACTGGAGCTGCTCGACGACCTGGAGCGCGAGGAGAGCGACCCGGACCAACTCGGCAACCTGTTCAAACTCGACCACCTGGCCGCCCGGATGCGCCGTAACGACGAGAGCCTGCTGGTGCTCGCCGGTACGGACTCCACCCGTCGGTGGAACCGTCCGGTGGGTCTCGGCACCGTGCTGCTGGCCGCCGCCGCCGAGATCGAGCAGTACCAGCGGGTCCGGCTGGATTCGGTGGGCGAGGTCAACGTGGTGGGGCACGCGGTCGGGGAACTGGTGCACATGCTGGCCGAGCTGCTGGAGAACGCGACCGCGTTCTCCCGTCCGGACACGGTCGTGCTGGTGACCGCAAGGGTCGAGGCTTCGGGCGCGTTGATCGAGATCGTGGACGACGGCCTGGGCATGAGCCCGACCGCGCTGGCCGAGGCGAACGCGGTGCTGGCCAGCCCACCGGCCGCGGACGTCGCGGCGGTCGAGCGGATGGGCCTGTTCGTGGTCAGCCACCTGGCGAGCCGGCTGGGCGTGCGGGTGCAGCTCGACGCACGCCAGAGCGGCCTGGTCGCGCGGCTGGTGCTGCCGGCCGCCCTGCTGGCTCCGGCCGGTGCGGTGGAGCTGGATCCGCCGGCGCCGGCCCGGATGCTGGCGGCGAGTGCGGCGCGGGGCGCCGCGGCGCAGCGGATGGCGGGGGCGCCCCGGTCGGCTGGTGCCCGTGGGCCGGCCGTCGGCCCGCTGGACCTGCCGGTGGCCGGTCGCCCGCCGGCTGCCACCGTGCCGCGCCAGACCCGCCCCGTGCCGGTACGCGCCGAGGACGTGTTGGCTCCGGCCGCCTCCGATGACGGCGGCGGCTGGTGGTCCCGGCAGGGGCCGACCGGGGCGGCGGCCCCCGGCCCGGCCGCGCCGCCCGCCACTCCGGTGACGGCCGGCACGAACGAGCGGGGCCTGCCGGTACGCGTGCCGATGGCGCAACTCTCCGCGGTCACCCGCCCGGCCCAGCCGGAGTCGGCGCCGGCGCGCGCCGAACTGGACCCGGAGGCGGTCGGCGGCATGCTTTCCCGGCTCTACAGCGGGGTACGGCGTGCCGAGGCCGAGGACACCACCGAGATATCGGTGCCACCCTCGTGGGGGCACGACGAAGGAGGACGACGACAGTGACGACGTTGAGCCAGGAGGCACGTGACCTGAGCTGGCTGGTGAGCGCGTTCGCAGAGCGGGTGCCGGGTGTGGCGCACGCGGTGGTGGTCTCCTCCGACGGGCTGCTGGTGGCGATCTCCGACCATCTGCCCCGCGACCACGCGGACAAGCTCGCCGCGGTGACGTCCGGGCTGATGAGCATCACGGCGGGCGCGGCGCAGATGTTCGACGGCGACATCGTCAAGCAAACGGTGGTCGAGATGGGCCGGGGCTACTTCCTCGTGATGCAGGTGCGCGACGGATCGATCCTGGCCACGCTCGCGGCCGGCGACGCGGACATCGGCGTGGTGGGCTACGAGATGGCCCGGCTGGCGAAGCAGGCGGGGGAGATGCTCACCCCTGCCCTGCGAGCGGAGTTGCAGCAGGCGCTGCCCCGCTGAACGTTGCCGACCGTGACCCGGACGGTCACCGGCTCACCCGGAGCCGAGCCGTCCGGGCCCGGCCGTCCGGGCGGCCCGCTCAGAAACCGCCCTCGGCGATGACGGAGCGGTACCAGTGGGCGCTGCGCTTGAGCACCCGGCGCTGGGTGGCGTAGTCCACGTAGACCAGGCCCCAGCGTTGGTCGTACCCTTCGTCCCACTCGAAGTTGTCGAGCATCGACCACACGTGGAAGCTCTCCAGCGGCACTCCGGCGCTGATGGCGCGGTGCGCGGCGGCCAGGTGGTCGCGCAGGAAGGTGATCCGGCCGCTGTCGTCGACGGTGTCGTCGGCGGCCAGGGTGTCGGGGGTGGGCAGGCCGTTCTCGGTGACGGTGAGCGGGATCGGGCCGTAGTCGCGGGTGACCCGGGTCAGGATGTCGTACATCCCGTCGGGGTAGATCTGCTGCCAACCGGCCTCGGAGGTCGGCCACCGGTGTTCGGTGCTGCCGTCGGCCGTGACGTAGATGGGCGTGTAGTACTGCACGGCCAGCAGGTCGACCGGCGACGAGATCACCGCCAGGTCGCCGTCGCGGATGCCGCGAACCATCCGGCTCTGCGGGCCCAGGTCGGCCAGCACGTCCTGCGGGTAGCTGCCCTTGAGCAGCGAGTCGAGGTAGAGGCGGTTCTCGTAGCCGTCGTAGAGCTGGGCGGCGGCGGCGGCCTCGGGGGAGTCGTCGGTGGGGTAGCAGGGGTGCAGGTTGAGCGCGGGGCCGATCCGGCCGGTGCCGTTGGCGGCGCGCAGCGCGCGGACCGCGAGGCCGTGGGCCAGTTGCAGGTGGTGGGCGACGAGGTAGGCGGCGTCCGGGTCCTGCCGGCCGGGCGCGTGGTGGCCCATGAGATAGCCGTTCTGTACGACGGTCTTGGGCTCGTTGATGGTGAGCCAGACCGGCACCCGGTCACCGAGGGCGGTGAACACCGCGTCGGCGTAGTCGGCGAAGCGGTGGGCGGTGTCGCGGGACTCCCAGCCGTCGGCGTCCTGCAACGCCTGCGGCAGGTCCCAGTGGAACAGGGTGGCCATCGGGGCGATGCCGCGCTCGTGCAGGCCGTCCAGGAGGCGGCGGTAGAAGTCGAGCCCGCGCTGGTTGGGCGCGCCGGTGCCGTCGGGCTGGACGCGGGGCCAGGAGATGGAGAAGCGGTAGCTGCGCAGACCCAGGTCGCGCATCAGGTCGAGGTCTTCGGCGTACCGGTGGTAGTGGTCCGCGGCCACGTCGCCGGTGTCGCCGTTGCGGGTACGCCCGGGGACACGACTGAAGGTGTCCCAGACCGACTCGCCGCGGCCGTCCTCCTTGGTGGCGCCCTCGATCTGGTAAGCGGAGGTGGCCGCGCCCCAGCCGAAGTCGCGGGGAAAGCGCAGCGGGCCGGCGGGCCCGGTAGGTATCGACATGGATTCTCCTCGTGGATACGGGGCCGCCGCCGAGATTCGGGAGCGCTCCCAGAATAGGCCAGGAGCGGCCGGCCCCGTGAGCCGGCCGTCACGGCGGCCGGACATGGCGGGTCGAGGCGGGTGAGGGCCCCGGACAGCGAACGAGGCCGACCGGGCGGCGCTTGGCGCCTGTCCCGTCGGCCTCTTTTCCCATTGTGTACGGGGGTTTAGTGTGGGGACGGGGGAGGGCAACCCCCGTCCCCACCGTAACTGCACACACACGGGCGGAATTTGGGTCCTGCCGTGCGTGTCGCGCGGGAGCCGGGCCACGCGAGTGGCTCTGGTTCCACCTCCCTCCCTGTGGCGGGATGATGGCTGACGGCGGCGTCCGGGCTGGCCCGCCGTCGGCCTTCGGGTTGGTTCCCCGGGGCCCGCCACGAGGACGGTCCCGGTGATCTTCCAGTTGGAACCTTTGTCGATGGAAGCGCTCCCATCGACCGATGTTGCGACTGTAACGCCCGTCACGCCTTTGTGAAAGACCCAAAACGAGATCGAAACAACTGGGTGATCCCGTCCCCTGTGCGCTTGTTGTGGGAGCGCTTCCATGGCACACTGTCGATTCAACGCGACAGGAGCCAGATCGCGTGGGCGCGGGTCCGCCGAGGGCAGCCGGCAGCACGACTTCCGGTCACGGCACCCGAGCGCAGCCGGCGGGACCCCCTCCCGCGCGGGCCGCACCGCCGCACCCCGGCCGGGCCCGGGGCAACCACCTTCCCGGCGCCTCGAATCCCCCGCGTACCACCACACCCGCGGGCAGGCGCCTCGCCGGGGACCATCCCGGCCTGGTCCGAGGAGACACCGCGCACATGAGACAACTGGCACGACGCCGCCGAGTGGCGATCCTCGCCGCCGCCGCGCTCGCCATCGGCGGGGTGACCCTGCCCGCCGGCGCCGCGCAGGCCGCACCCGCCTGCGACGTGGTCTACGCAACCAACGACTGGAACACCGGTTTCACCGCCAACGTGACCATCAAGAACCTGGGCGACGCGGTCAGCAACTGGACGCTCAAGTGGACCTTCCCGAACAGCAGCCAGCGGGTCACCCAGGGCTGGTCGGCCAGGTTCAGCCAGTCCGGCAGTGAGGTCACCGCAACCAACGAGTCGTACAACGGCAACCTCGGCACCGGGGCTTCCACCACCATCGGCTTCAACGGGTCCTACTCGGGCAGCAACCCGAAGCCCACCTCGTTCACCCTGAACGGCACCTCCTGCAACGGCACCCCGGCCAACCAGCCGCCGACGGTCTCCCTCGCCCTGCCGAGCGGGCCGTTCACCGCCCCGGCAGACGTGCCGCTGACCGCCACGGCCAGCGACCCGGACGGGACGATCAGCAAGGTCGAGTTCTACCGCAACGGCCTGCTGATCAACACCGACACCACCGCGCCGTACACGTACACGCAGGAGGACCTGCCGGCCGGCAACTACACGGTGCAGGCCAAGGCGTACGACAACGCCAACGGCATCGGGGTCGCCGAGAAGGCGTTCACCGTCGGCGCCGCCAGCGGCCCGACGCTGATCGCCACGCCGTCCGCGGTGAGCGTCAACGAGGGTGGCACGACCACCTTCAACCTCAAGCTCAGCGCCGCGCCGACGGCCAGCGTGCCGGTCACCCTCACCCGCAGCGGGGACACCGACGTCACGGTCTCGCCGACCACCGCCACGCTGACGCCGACTAACTGGAACACCGGGGTCACCGTCACGGTCGCCGCGGCGGAGGACACCGACACCGTCGGCGGCACCGCCACCATCACCGCGTCCGCCACCGGTCTCGCACCCCTGGCGGTCACCGCCACCGAGATCGACAACGACACCCCCGGCGGCGACAACGCCTACATCAAGAAGTTCCTCACCCAGTACGGCAAGATCAAGAACTCGGGCTACTTCAGCCCCGAGGGCGTGCCGTACCACTCGGTCGAGACGCTGATCGTCGAGGCGCCCGACCACGGCCACGAGACCACCTCGGAGGCGTTCAGCTTCTGGATCTGGCTGGAGGCCCAGTACGGCCGCGTCACCCAGAACTGGGCGCCGTTCAACAACGCCTGGACGGTGATGGAGAAGTACATCATCCCGTCGCACGCCGACCAGCCCACCGCGGGCTCCGCCGGCACGCCGCAGTACGCCGCCGAGTACAACCTGCCCAGCCAGTACCCCTCGGCGTTGCAGCCCAACATCTCCGTCGGGCAGGACCCGCTCCGCTCGGAGCTCCAGTCCACCTACGGCACCGGCGACATCTACGGCATGCACTGGCTGATGGACGTCGACAACACCTACGGCTTCGGCCACTGCGGTGACGGCACCACCAAGCCGGCGTACATCAACACCTTCCAGCGGGGCACCCAGGAGTCGGTGTGGGAGACCGTCCCGCAGCCGTCCTGCGACACCTTCAAGCACGGCGGTCAGTACGGCTACCTTGACCTGTTCGTCAAGGACACCGGCACTCCCGCCAAGCAGTGGAAGTACACCAACGCCCCGGACGCCGACGCCCGTGCCGTGCAGGCCGCGTACTGGGCGCTGACCTGGGCCAAGGCGCAGGGCAAGCAGGCCGACGTCGCCGCCACCGTGGCCAAGGCCGCCAAGATGGGCGACTACCTGCGGTACGCGATGTTCGACAAGTACTTCAAGAAGATCGGCAACTGCGTCGGGGCCAGCACCTGCCCCGCCGGCAGCGGCAAGGACTCGGCGCACTACCTGCTGTCCTGGTACTACGCCTGGGGCGGCGCGTACGACGCCAGCCAGAACTGGTCCTGGCGGATCGGTTCCAGCCACAACCACTTCGGCTACCAGAACCCGTTCGCGGCCTGGGCGCTGACCAACACCCCGGAGCTCAAGCCGCAGTCGTCGACCGCGGTCGCCGACTGGACCAAGAGCTTCGACCGGCAGCTGGAGTTCTACACCTGGCTGCAGTCGTCCGAGGGCGGCATCGCCGGCGGCGCGACCAACAGCTGGGACGGCAGCTACGCCCAGCCGCCGTCGGGCACCAGCACCTTCTACGGCATGTTCTACGACGTCGACCCGGTCTACAACGACCCGCCGTCGAACCAGTGGTTCGGCATGCAGGCGTGGTCGATGCAGCGGGTCGCCGAGCTGTACCTGCAGACCGGCAACGCGAAGGCCAAGGCGCTGCTGGACAAGTGGGTGCCGTGGGCGATCGCCAACACGACCGTCGGCACCAACTGGTCGATCCCGTCGGACATGAAGTGGACCGGTCAGCCGATCACCTGGAACCCGTCCAGCCCGCAGCCCAACACCAACCTGCACGTCGAGGTGATCAGCAAGGGCCAGGACGTCGGCGTCGCCGCCTCCTACGCCCGGACCCTGATCGCGTACGCGGCCAAGTCGGGCAACGCGGCGGCGAAGACCACCGCCAAGGGCCTGCTGGACGCGCTCGACGCCGCCAGTGACGCGAAGGGCGTCTCCACCACTGAGACGCGGGGCGACTACAAGCGCTTCGACGACACCTACGACGCGTCCACCGGGCAGGGCCTCTACGTCCCGCCGGGCTGGACCGGGAAGATGCCCAACGGCGACGCCATCGCCGCCGGCAAGAGCTTCCTCGACATCCGGTCCTTCTACAAGAACGACCCGGACTGGCCCAAGGTGCAGGCGTACCTGAACGGTGGTGCGGAGCCCAGCTTCAACTACCACCGCTTCTGGGCGCAGGCCGACGTGGCCATGGCGTACGCCGACTACGGGACCCTGTTCCCGAACGGCTGAGAGCAACCCGGGGTGGGTGGAGTGCCCCGCCCACCCCGGGGTTCGGCCGGGTCCGGGGGAACGATGGGACCCGGCCGGCGGACGGCCTGACACCCACGGTCAGGCCGGGGTGGGCCGGTCATCTGGCCAACGCAGCGGGTCGACCGGCCCACCCCACCGCCCGGACTGAAGACTGCCGCGAAAAAGCCCAGAAATTCGGGCTGTCGCGGGATCACACCAATGAGGATGACGGAGTAACGTACGTCACCGGAGAGGCCGCTCCCCCCGTGGCGGCCTCTCCACTTTTTATGCCCGCCGGGGCCCCTTCCCGGCCGGCTCGTCGGGCCGGATGTCCGGGTCGCCGGTGACCGGGTGACGCAGCCCCGGGTGCCCGGTCGGCAACGACCGGCGCAGCACCACCCAACTCACCGCAAGCGCCGCCGCGACCAGCGGCCAGGTCAACGCGATCCGGGCCACCACGAGCGCGAGCACCTGCCCACTCAGGTACAGCGGGACGAACACCGCCACCCGCACCACATAGGTCGCCGTCCACACCCAACTCGCCCGGCCGTACCCGCGCAGCAGCGCCGGATCCCGCCGCCACCGGGCCCGCTGGCCCAGCGCCGCGCCGACCAGCACGCCGAGCAGCGGCCAGCGCACCACGATGCTCACGGCCCAGGCCAGCGCGCTGGCGGCGTTCGACAGCAACTGGATCAGAAAGAAATTCTCGGCCCGGCCGGTCCGCACCGCGATCAGCGCCGCGACGCAGACGGCGAGCAGCCCGATCAGCACCGAGCGCGGCCGGTCACCCCGCCGCAGCCGTACGCCGGCCACCACGACGCCCACGGCGAGCGCCGCGCCAACCCCGGCCCACAGCGACTCTCCGCCGATCAGCCAGCCCAGCGCGAACGCCACCGGCGGCAGGGTGGCGTCCACCGCGCCCCGCCGCCCGCCCAGCAGGTCCGCCAGGGACTCGGCCGGGGCCGCCCCGCCGGCCTGCCGACCGGCCGTCGTCGCCCGGTCCGGGCCGGGCTCGACCTGGCCGGACTCCCGCTCCGGTGTGCCGCCCACCGCCACCTCCTCGCCTCCGCCTCAACCTAACCGCCGGGAGCCGGTGGGCCACCGGCCGACCGGCCGGCGCCGGCCGCTACGGTGTGCGGATGCGCGCGACGGCACGGGGTTGGACCGCGGTCTGGTTGGTCGTACTGGCGCTCGTCCAGGCGGCCGCCTTCCTCGCCGTCTGGCGGGTGGCCCTGCACACCGAGATCGGCCAGTGGGTCGACACGGTCGCTCTGACCGGCAACGAGATCGGCCACGACCGCATCGACGGGCCGGTGGACCGGATCCTCAACGCGATGTCGGTGGTCTCCCTGCTCGCCGCCACCGCGATGATCGGCTTCATCGCGCTCATCCGGGGGCGGATCGCCCTGGCCGTCACCGCGACCCTGCTCATCGCCGGGGCGAACGTCTCCACCCAACTGCTCAAGTACGGCCTGAGCCGGCCCGACCTCGGCCTCGACCCGGAGCGCGCCGCGGTGGGCAACAGCCTCCCCAGTGGGCACACCGCCGTGGCCGCGTCGGTGGCGGTCGCGCTCATGCTCGTCCTGCCGCCCAAGGTGCGGGCCGTCGGCGCCTTCGTCGGCGCGAGTTACGCCGCCATCGCCGGGGTGGCGACCCTGTCCGCCGGTTGGCACCGACCCAGCGACGCGGTCGCCGCCTACCTGGTGGTGGGCGTCTGGGCGGCGCTGGCGGGACTGGTCCTGCTGATCACCCAACGCGAGCAGGCCCAGATCGCGCCCGGTGACGCCCACCGCGTCGCCGCGGTCGTGCTCGGCGTGGCCGGCGTGCTCGCCCTGATCGCCTCCGGACTGGCCCTCACCTGGCTGGTGGACCTGCGCGGGACCGGCCCGGAGGAGTTGAGTCGCCGCCCGCTCTTCGTCGGGTACGCGGGCAGCGCCGCCGGCATCGCCGGCACAATGGCGCTGGTGATGGCGCTGGTGCTGACCGTCGTTCACCGGCTGGTGCCCCGGGTCAAGGGTTGAGCCGACCGGTGGACCCGGTTCGCGCGGCGTTCCGTGCCGAGTGCGTACGGCTCACCGAGATCCTGGCCGAGGTGGACGCCGTCGACCTCGACCGGCCCACCCCCTGCCCGCCGTGGACCGTCCGGGAGTTGCTCGCGCACGTGCGCACCGGCGCCGGACGGCTGGCCGACATGCTCGCCGCCCCCGCCCCGCCGCGCGCCGAGGTGGACGCCGCCCGGTATTTCGGCGCGGCGAAGTTCACCCCGCAGGTGGACGCCGACCGCATCGCCGGCGGCCGCCGCGACGCGCGGCAGGTGCACCGGGAGGCGTTGGCGACCGGGTTCGAGCGGGCCTGGCGGGCCGCCGACGCGGCGGTCGCCGTGGCCCCGCCCGATCGGGTGGTCCGGACCCGGCACGGCGACGCGATGCTCCTCACCGAGTTCCTGCGGACCCGGGTGGTCGAGGTGGGCGTGCACGGCCTGGACCTGGCGGCGGCGCTGGACCGCCCGCCGTGGCTCACCCCGCGTGCGGCCGCGGTGATCGCCGACCTGCTCACCGCAGGGCGACCCGCACCGGCCGCGTTGGGCTGGGACCGGCTGACCCTGATCCGCAAGACCACCGGCCGTGCCGCGCTCACCGGCCAGGAACGGGCCGCGATCGACGCCGCCGGCTTCCGCTGGCTCGCCTTCGGCCGCTGACCCCGACCGCCGTCGCGAGTCGCCCACGCTGGCTCGTCACCGGGTGCCGCTGACGCCGCCCCGGCCGGTCAGCCCGCCGAACGGGGCGCGGGAACGTGCGGGGCCGGCCCGGCCGGTCAGCTCGCCGGTCGGGGCGCGGGAACGTGCGGGGCGACGCCCCGCAGGTGCGTGAGCACCACCGGGTCGATGCGCCCCGGCACCAACCGCTCCTCCAGGTTCTCCAGCCCTGCCCAGGAGACCAGCGCCGCCTCCGTCCCGGCGTCGCCGACCGGGTGACCGAGCGCGGTGAGCAACGTCGCCACCTCGTCGGCGACCGCGCCGCTCAGGTCGAGCAGGGTCGCCGGGTCGGGTCGGCTGAACAGCATGGTGTGCACGGCCAGCAGCCGACCCAGCTCGGTGACCGGGTCCGGATGGTCGTCCACCCGCAGGTCGATCAGCACGTCGCTGGTGCCGCCATACCCTCCGCCGCGCTCGACCACCAGCAGGCCGGCGCTCTGCCGGCCGCGCCGGTCCCCGCCGGCCTCGTCACCGGCGCGCAGCGCGGCGACCAGCCGCTCGGCGAACGGCAGCGCCGAGGAGGCCAGCCACGCGTCGCCCAGCGCGTCGACGACCTCCGGGCCGGTGAGGACGTTGCCCTGCGCGGCCCAGCCGTCGCCGGTCCGCCCGCCGGCCCACGGGTGGCAGGCCGGGCCGGTCCAGCTCGCACCCGGGCCGCTGACGCCCACCACGCCGAGTTGCCGGTGCTCCCGCTCGGCGTCGGCGGCGATCAGGCCGGCCACCACGTCGGCGGCGGCCACCCCGGTGCGGAGCAGCGTCAGCCCCTGCGGGCGGTAGGCGAGGTTGACGTGCGCCTGGGTGGCCAGCGCGCCGACCTCGGCCTGCGCGGCCGGCACCAGCGCCCCGGCGGCGAGGAACTTGCTGGCCACGACGACGCCGTGGCGGCGGCCGTCGGCGGAGCGGGCGACGAGGGAGAAGGTCACCCGCCGAGACTAACCGGCTGTTGGGCGTACGCCGACGGTCAGAACGGGGTCGCGGCGGCCTCCGGCGGCGCGCCCCGCGCCCGGCGGGCGTCGGCGACCGCGACGCCGCCCAGCACGAGCACTCCGGCGGCCAAGGCGGCCAGCCCCGGCAGGAACAGCAGCGGTACGACCACCGCCGCCAGCACCAGGATGGCGATCCACCGCGACGGGGAGACCCGCCCGAACACCTCGTACTCGAAACGGGCCCGGCCGGCCAGGAACAGCGCGGGTCCGCCGAGCACCATGGCCAGCCACGCCCCCGGGGCATGGCCCAGCGGATGATCGATGATCAGCTCGTAGCCGACCGCCGTGGCGGCCAGGCCGACCACCATCACCAGGTGCGTGTCGGCCGCCGAGCGGCCGATGTTCGCCGGGTGGCGGGCCGTCATCACGGCCTCGCCCAGGATCTGCCCGGCGCGCTGGACGTAGATCCGCCACAGCATGATCGACGTGGCCACCGAGAGCGCGAAGGCCCACACGTGCCCCGACTCGTACGGGCCCTTGCTGTACGCGAAACCGGCCACCAGGATCGTCTCGCCCAGCGCCACGAGAAAGAACTGCTGGTACCGCTCGGCCAGGTGCTCCCCGGCGATCTCCCACTTCGAGACCGTCGACCGGCCCAGGCCCGGCACCGGCCAGCCGCACCGCGCCGCCAGGTACTCGATGAGCAACGCCAGCGCCCAGAGCATCACCTGCCCGTTGATGGGCAGCAACGCCCCACCGATCCAGAACACCCCGCTGACGGCGAACACCACGGTCATCCGCACCTTCAACCGGCGGTACGGATGCGGTCCCAACGCGATCGACAGGATCAGCGGCCGGGTCACCTGCGCGACGACGTACGCTGTCGCGAACGTCAGCCCGGTCTCGCTGAACGCCCGGGGGATCGCGACCCCCATCACCATGCTGGCCACGAGCGCGGTCAACACCACGGTCTGCAGCGGTGCCCGGTACGGGTCGTAGCGGCTGGTCGTCCACGCGGTGCCCTGCCAGACCGCCCAGAGCGCCAGCAGCAACAGCAGCGTCTTGCCGCTGCCGGTGACCGCCGGCCAGCCCAGCTGCGCCGGGCTCTCGGTCAGGTCCTCGAACGCACGCGCGGAGATCCGGGTGAGCGCGAAGACGTAGACCAGGTCGAAGAAGAGCTCCAGGAACGTGGCCCGACCGGGCGCGGTCGCCGCCGGGACCGGCTCCAAGTGTCCCGCCGCCCTGGAACCCATGGTCAGCGGCCTGCGCCGGTGCTCCGGTCCACCTCGAAGTCGTAGCACCTCAGCCGGCACGCGCGGCCGCGAACCGGCGATTCTGCCCACTTCGGGGATCTTGCTCGCAGGCCCCGTCAACGGGCACGATCGATCGGTGACGAATCGATGGGGCATGACGGTGCCGTTGGGCGGGATCCCGCTGGCCGATCACCAGGCGGTCTACGCGACCCTCGATAGCGCCGGGTTCACCGACGTGTGGTCCTCCGAGGTCGCCGGGACCGACGCGTTCACCCCGCTGGCCCTCGCCGCGGCGTGGCAGCCGCGGCTGCGGCTGGGCACCGCGATCACCCCGGTCTTCACCCGCGGCCCCGGGCTGCTCGCCATGAGCGCGGCGGCGCTCGCCGAGGCGGCCCCGGGCCGGTTCGCGCTCGGCATCGGCGCGTCCTCGCCGGTGCTCGTGCGGGACTGGAACGCGGTGCGATTCGACGAGCCGTTCCGACGTACCCGCGACGTCCTGCGGTTCCTGCGCGCCGCGCTGCGCGGTGAGACGGTGGACGAGGTCTACGACACCTTCACGGTGCGTCGGTTCACCCTCGAACGGCCACCGGCGGTGCCGCCGCCGATCCTGCTCGCCGCGCTGCGCCCGGGCATGCTCCGGCTCGCCGGCGCCGAGGCCGACGGGGTCATCCTCAACTGGCTCAGCGCCGAGGACGTGCCGCGGACCCTCGCGGAGTTGGGCGAGCGGCGTGCCGGCTTTGAGGTAGCCGCCCGGATCTTCGTCTGCCCCACCGAGGACGCCGCGTACGCCCGCACGCTCGGCCGCCGGCTGATCACCAGCTACCTCACCGTGCCGGCGTACGCCGAATTCCATCGCTGGCTCGGCCGCACCGAGGCGCTGGCGCCGATGTGGGAGGCCTGGGCCGCGGGGGACCGGCGTGCCGCCAGCGCGGCGGTGCCCGACGAGGTGGTCGACGCCCTGGTGCTGCACGGCTCGCCGGAGCGGTGCCGAGCCCAGGTCCGCCGCTACGCCGACGCCGGCGTGGACGTGCCGGTCCTCGCGCTGCTGCCCACCCCCGAGGTGGCCGCCGGCAGCGCCGCCGCGCTGATGACCCTCATCGCCCGGTTGGGCACCGAGCCCGTGGGAGCGTCCCAGTGAATCTGACCGACCGGATCGCGGTGGTCACCGGCGGCGCCGGCGGCATCGGGGCGGCACTGTCACGGCGCTTCGCCGCCGAGGGCGCCGCCGCGGTGGTCGTCGCCGACCTGGACGCCGAGGCGGCCCACGCCGTGGCCGAGGGCATCGGCCCGGTGGCGCACGCCGCCGCCCTCGACGTCACCGACGAGGCCCAGGTCCGCGCGCTGGTCGACGACACCGAACGGCGCTTCGGCCGCATCGACCTGTTCTGCGCTAACGCGGGGGTGACCACCGGCGGGGGAATCGAGGTCGACGACGCGGCCTGGGATCGCGCGTGGCGGGTCAACGTGCTCGCCCACGTCTACTCGGCCCGCGCGGTGCTGCCCGGCATGCTCGCCCGCGGCGGCGGCCACCTGCTGCACACCTGCTCCGCGGCGGGCGTGCTGACCGCGGTGGGCGACGCCGCGTACACCGCGACGAAGCACGCCTCGGTGGGTTTCGCCGAGTGGCTCGCCATCACCTACCGGGACCGGGGCATCCGGGTCAGCGCCCTCTGCCCGCAGGGTGTGGACACCCCGATGCTCGCCGACGGCATCGTCGAGGGCCACCTGGGCGCCCGGGTGATCGCCGCCTCCGGAGCGGTGCTCACCCCGGACCAGGTCGCCGAGGCGACCATCGCCGGGCTGGCCGAGGAGCGGTTCCTCATCCTGCCGCACCCGGAGGTCGCCGACTACGCCCGCCGCCGCGCCGAGGACCCGGACGGCTGGCAGGCCGGCCTCCGCAAGCTGGTCCGCCGACTGACGGCCTGACGGCCCCGACGTTCTAGCGCCCCGGGACGCGCCCGGCGGCCAGGAGGTGCGCGCTCGATCCGATCAGCGCCGGCTCGGTGCTGTAGACGCGGGCCAGGTCCAACGCGGCCGAGAAGACCGCGTCCTGCGCCGGCCCACCCGCCGCGGCCTCCGCCGCCGTCCACGCCGGGCCCTCCACCCCGTGTACGACGACGTCGGTCAGCCCTGCCGCCGAACACTCGTCGGTGATCTCCTCGACCCGATGGAAGTACGCGTGGGTGAAGCCGGTCCGTGGATCGTTGGTGCCGTCGGTCAGCAGGTTCCTGGCCTCGTCGAGCAGCCGCTCGTCGAGGCGTGCGGTGGCGGCGAAGTCCAGCGGACCGGCGAAACGGGAGATGGCGGCGGCCACGACGTGACCGCCGGGGCGGGTGACCCGGACGGCCTCGCGGAGCGCCTGTAGCCGGTCGGCACGGCCCACCAGGTGGTAGAGCGGCCCCAGGAGCAGCGCGGCGTCGTACGCGTCGTCGGCGTCGGGAAGCGCTCGCGCGTCGGCGACCCGTGCCTCGACGGGTGGCTGCCCGCCGCGTGCCTGCGCGACGTGACTCGGCACCAGGTCGACGAGACGGACCTCGTAGCCGGCAACGGCGAGGGCCCTCGCGTACTCGCCGGTGCCTCCGCCGATGTCCAGGAGACGGGCACCCGGGCCGGGCAGGAGATCCCGCAGGAGCTGCGTCGTGCGGATCCACTCCAGTCGTGCCTGCGGGCGGGCGGAGAGCCGCTGGTCCTCGCGGTAGCGCAGCGTGTAGTAGTCGACGATCTCGCTCGTGTGCTGATCCACCCCCTGATGCTCGTCGTTACGCCGTACCCGCCGCCACCGTGTTTCCGCCGCGGCGTGCGGCCGCTACCTCGGCTGCGGGAGCGCATTCACCTCTGTCACGTCCCGCTGGCCGCCCGGGCCCCCCGGGTGACAGCCGTGGCCGCCGACTACGGCCGCCGCGCCCGGCTCCGCTCCCCCCGATCCGCCACCGGTGATCAAGAGGTTCGCGTCAGGAACGGGTCCTGAGATGACGCGAACCTCTTGATCACCGCGGGGGGCGGCGGGGGTGGGAGTGGGGGGACCGGCGGGCCTGGCGGAGGGGGGAGGGGTGCACGGACCAGAGCAGGCGGCGCCACCAGGGGCGAGCCGCGCGCAGGTTGGCGATGTAGACCGTGGCCACCTCGGCGGCGCGGGCCGCCTGATCGGCCGCCGCGGCGCCGGGGGCGAAGCCCACCTGATTGAGCAGGATCGCCAGCTCGTCGACTGTCGGCTCGTCGCCGGGCACGCCGCTGCCGGTCGCGTCGCTGCCGTTCGTGCCGCCTCTGGTCGTGGCTGCTCGGGCGTCGGCCAGGGTCTGCCGGGCCTGCGCGGCCACCTCGGTCGCCGCCAGGTCGCCGCCGACCGGGCGGCCGGCCAGTCGCAACGCGTCGGTGACCTCCCGCCAGGCGCCGGCGATGCGCTGGTTGGGGTCACCCCCCGCCAGTCGCTTGCGGGTGAGGGAGCGACGCATCGCCAACAGGGTGAGCAGCAGCGCCCCCACCACGAGCAGCAGACCACCGCTGCCGCCCGCGACCAGCACCGGCGTGGACACGCCACCTCGTGCGGGCGGCCCGTCGGGGGCGGCCACCGGCTCCGGCGACGCGGTGGGCTCCACGGTGGGCGCCGGCGCCTCCGATGGCGGCGGGTCCTCCGGGGTCGGGCGGAAGTCCTCCTCCACCGGCCTCGGCTCGTTCTCCGGGCGGGGCAGCGGGTCGAACGCCACCCAGCCCAACCCGTCGAAGAGCACCTCCGGCCAGGCGTACGCGTCACCGGCCCGCACCGGCCCCTGCCCACTGCAGGAGAAGCCGACCACCACCCTCGTCGGCAGACCGGAGAGCCGGCCGAGCACCGCGAACGCCGCCGCGAACTGCTCAGACGTTCCCCGCTGCCCGCCCCCGTTGCGCGGACCGAAGAGAAAGAAGGCCAGGTTCGGGTACGCGTGCCCGCTCGGCGCGTCGGCCACCACCCGGTAGTGCTCGGCCAGGAACTGCTCGATCGCCGACGCCCGCGCGTACGGGGCGCCGTTCTCCTCGGCGAGCTGTGCCGCCAACCGGCGCATCGGGTCGGGCACCCCGTCGGCGACCCGCAGCACCCGGGCCACCTCCTCGCCGGCCGGCACGTTCGCGGTGGCCAGCAGGTTGTTGTCCGGGCGCTCCCGGGCCGACGTCACCGTGTACCGCAGCCCCGGTGTCAGTCCCTCCGGCCTGATCAGCGTCCCCGTCGCCGGGTCGTACGCCACCCGCGCCCCGCTGACCTCGCGCGGCGTCGCCACGGCCGGGAGCAGCCGGCCGCTCAGCTCCGCCACGGTGATCTCCTGCCGAACGGTCTGCACCGTGCTGTCCCGGGCCGGCGCGGTGGCCGGCAGGATCCGCCCCGCGTTGCGGTACGTCGCACCGACCCGCCAGGTGATCCCGTCGTAGTCGCTGAGCACCGCCAACCGGATCTGTACGCTGCGGCCCGCCTTCGGGTCGTCCGCGTCGCCGGTCGCCGTCGGGTCGTCCGCTCCGCCGGCCGGTGGGGTGGCGCCCACCGTGCTGACGTCGAGGAGCTTCTGCTCCGGTCGCAGCGCCCACCCGGAGATCCGGATCAGCGGGTTCTCGTCGAGCGTCTGCACCTGCGGTGGCTCCACGTACCGGCGCGGGTCCACCGGCCGCCCGTCGACCTGACCGGCGACCACCGGGCCGAGCAGCGCGACCAGGCCGATCACCAGCGCGACGCCGAGCGCCGCCGAGGCCGCCAGCCGAAGTCGTACCGCCGCGCGCATCCCCGGGGCGAGACCGGCCGTCGGGTCACCGCCGGCCGGCGGCGTACCCGTCGGCGCGGCGAGCCCGACCGCCGCGACCGCGACGAAGGCAACTGTCGTCCCGATCGCCGGTTCGGCGTTCGGGCCGACCACGTAGAGGGCCGCGGCGTAGAGCCCTGCCGCCGGCAGGTAGCCGAGCAGCACCCGGCCGGTGCGCAGCGCCACCTCCGCCCCGGCCAGACCGGCCAGCCACGCGGCCACCACCGGAACCAGCACCGTGTCCGGTGTGGGCTCCACCGGAATCATCGCGGTGAGCAGCCGGGGAATGCCGTTGCGTGCGGCGTCTGCGCTCACCTCCAGCAGGCTGCCCGGCAGGTCGGCGCGGGTGGCGGCCAGCCGCAACGACCACAGCGTCCACCCGGCCAACGCCGCCACCGACACCGGTGCGACGAGCCAGGACGGCAGTCGTCGGGCGGCGACGCTGACCAGCACCGAGCCCACCGCCGCGCCGATCACCAGCCGGGTCAGCAGGTCGCCCGCGTACACCCGGCCGAGCACCACCCCGGCGAGCGCGGTGAGCGTGATCAGCGCCAGCGGCACGACGGCCGCCCGCAGCGCGCGTACCACCCGCCCGGTCGCGTCGCCGGCTGCCGACGGCGCCTGCCGCGGGTCCGTCGCCACGTCCGGCGCGCGCTGCGGCTCGACACCCGTCACCACCGGCGCACCCCGTCCCACTCGGCGGCGAACTGCGCGCCGTCCACCGCGTCGACCACCACCAGGCCGGCCGTGCCCGCCGGCGTCGGCTCGGCCGCGCCGAACACCCCGACCACCACCGACGGGTACGCGCCGCGTAGCGCGCCGACATGTCCCAACCCGTCCCGCCCACCGGGGCCGGTCAGGAAGATCAGCGTGTCGCCGAGCCGGTCCTGGCGCAGCCGGGTGGTGACCGCGCGCAACGCGTCGTCCTCGTCGGACAGGTCGGCGGCGGCGAGCCGGTCCAGGGGCCCGACCTCGGCGTCCCCCGCCGGGCCGCGCTCGATCAGCTCCGGGCCGACCAGCAGCATCACCACCGGCAGGTCCGCGCGGTGCGCGGCGGTGACGACCGACGCCGCCGCCTCACACGCGGACTCGAACGACTCGGCCACCCCGTCGGACCGGTGCGGATGCGCGGCAGAGCGGTTGTCCAGGAGGACGACAAGGCGGGGCAGGCTGGTGTCCACGTTCTCGCGCACCATCAGCTCGCCGACCCGGGCGCTCGTGCGCCAGTGCACCCGACGCAGCTCGTCACCCACCACGTACTCCCGCAGCGAGTCGAACGTGATCGACCCGTGCGGCACACCGTCCACCCGGCCGTCGAGGCTGCGCCCCGCGCCGGTGGGCACCGCCGTGAGCGGATGGACCCGGGGATGCACCCAGACCGGCGTCGTCTCGCCGTACGGGCGGGCCAGCGCCACCAGACCCAACGGGTCGCGCCGGGTCACCCGCAGCGGACCGACCGGCACCACCCCGCGACGGTCGGTCGGCACGTCGTAGCGGACCTCGGTGTCCCGACCGGGTCGCAGGCGCAGCAGCGGCACCGGCACGACACGGCTCCCGCACCGGTCCTCGGCCAGCAGGTTCGCCGAGCGCAGCCGGCCGGCGTTGCGCACGGTCAGCGTCATGCTCGCCGGCTCCCCGCGCGCGACCCGGTCCGGGTCCGCCCGGCGGCCGACCACCAGCCGGGGCCGCCAGGCCGCGGTCAGCGCCGCGTAGCCCACCGCCGCGCCGGCCGCCGCGCCGAGCAACGTCAACTCGGGGTACGCGAAGCGGAACCCCAGGCCGAGCAGGACGACGGCGGCGACGAGCAGCCCGATTCCGCGGGCGGTGATCCCCATGGCGCTGCTGCCGGTCAGCCCTGCACCGGGGCGGGCTGCCCCGACGGCAGCGGCACCGGCACCGAGGCGATGGCCTGGCGCAGCACCTCCGCGGCGGTCACCCCGCGCACCTGCGCATCCGGGGTCAGCAGCAGCCGATGCGCGAACACCGGTTCGGCGAGCGCCTTCAGGTCCTCCGGCATGATCCAGCCCCGGCCGTCGATCAGCGCGTACGAGCACGCCGCCCGGGTCAACGCGATCACGCCCCGAGGGCTGACCCCGACGCGTACCTGCGGATGGGTGCGGGTGGCGGCGGCCAGCCGGACCGCGTACGCGTAGAGCGGCTCGGCGATGTGCACCCGACGGGCCATCCGGACCATCTCCCCGACGGTCGCGGTGTCGGTGACCGGGGCGAGCGCCTCGGGGGAGCGGACCGTCGCGCCGCGCAGCACCTCGACCTCGACGGCCTCGTCCGGGTAGCCGACGGACAGCTTCACCAGGAAACGGTCGAGCTGCGCCTCGGGCAGTCGGTAGGTGCCGTCCATCTCGACCGGGTTCTGCGTGGCGACCACCAGGAACGGCGCCGGCACCGGGTGCCGGACACCGTCCACCGTGACCGTGCGCTCCTCCATGACCTCCAGCAGCGCCGACTGGGTCTTCGGCGACGCCCGGTTGATCTCGTCGGCGATCACGATGTTGGCGAACACCGGCCCCGGGTGGAACTCGAAGTCCCGGCTCGCCTGGTTGAAGATGGTCACACCGGACACGTCCGAGGGGAGCAGGTCTGGCGTGAACTGGATGCGCCGCCACTGACCCTTCACGGTCGCGGCGATGGCCCGTGCCAGGGTCGTCTTACCGACCCCCGGCACGTCCTCCAGCAGCACGTGACCCTGGGCGAAGAGCGCGGTCAGCGCCAGCCGGACCACCTGCGGCTTGCCGAGCACCACGGCGTTGACGTTCTCGGCCAGCCGGGCGGCCAGGGCGGCGAAGCCCTGCACCTCCGGCTGGGTGAGCGGCTCGTGGGTGTTCACGGTCGGCGGTGCTCCTCGGCTGGTGGTTCAGCAGGTGGGCAGGACGTTGATGTTGTCGCCGCCCTCCAGGTTGAGCCAGGCCCAGGGAATGTAGTTCTTCCCGCTGTACTCGACCTGCACCCACCAGGTGCTCTGCTTCTGGTTGTTGTAGATCCACGAGTCGACGTTCTCGCCGGACTTCTTGCAGTACGCCTTCAGTCGGGTGCCGGGCTTCGCCCAGCCGGCCTGCTGGTCGTTGTCCTGCCGGGTGACCTTGAAGATCTCGTTGCCGTTGCGGCCGTCGACGTCCTTGTTGCAGTACGTCCGCTGGTCGCCGTCGGGCCCGTTGTTGCACGTTGCGATGCCGTACAGCGGCTCGGTGCTCTCAGCCTTCTGCGCGGTGCCCTTGCCGGCGGCGTTGCTAGCGGTGACCGTGAACGTGTACGCCGTGCCCGGCGTCAGCCCCGTCATCGTGATGCTGGAGCACGCCCCGGCCTTCGCCGGCTCACCCGACGTACTCAGCGAGCAGGTGGCCTTGCCGCCGCCCGCGTCCACGGTGAACGTGACAGTCGCCGACGTGGCCGTCGCCGAGGAACCGGTGACGGTGACCCGGGGCGCGGCGACCGTACGGGCCGTGGCGGTGGCCTCTGGACCGGGCCCGGCCTCGTTGACCGCCTTCACCTTTACCGTGACGTTCTGGCCGTTGCCCAGCCCGGTGACGGTGGTGCGGGTCTCGGTCACCTCGCTCGTCCTGCCACCGACGTCCACCAGGTACTTCGTCACCGGCCGGCCGTTCGCCTCGGCCGGCGACCACTGCACGGTGACCGCGCCGGGCTGGTCGGCGACCGTCCCGGCCTGCAGGTCGAGCGGCCGGCCCGGCGCCGCGAACGGCACCACCGTGTTGCTCACCGGCGACGCGGCCGAGCCGGCACCCTTGTCGTTGACCGCCACGACGGTGAACGCGTACTGGGTGCCGAACTCCAGCTCACCGGCCGGCACCACCAGCTCCGTCTTCGTCGACTCGCCCGCCGGCGCGTTCGTCCCCGCCGACGTGGCCGTCACCGCGTACTTGGCGATCTTGTTGCCCTGCCCGTTCGCGGCCGGCCACTTCACCACCACCGTGCCGTCCGGCCGCTCCTGCGCCGTGACGCTGGCCGGTGCATCGGGCACCGCCGCGGTCGGGGTCACCGGGTTGCTGCTGCGCGCCGGGCCGTCACCCTTGGCGTTGACGGCATGCACCGCGAAACGGTACGTCTCGCCGTTGGTCAGCCCCTTGACCTCCACCGAACGCTGGTTGGCGCCCACCTCCAGGCGTTGACCGGCGCCCTGCACGACGTACTTGATGATCTCGGCGCCGTTCGCGGCGGCCGGCCGCCAACTCACCCGAGCCTGGGCGTTGCCGGCGGCGGCGGTGACGCTGCGCGGCGCGCTCGGCTTGCCCACCCGGGGCTTCTTCGGCGGGGGCGGCGGCGGGGGAGCCGGCGGCGGGTCACCGCCCAGCACGTCGTTGGCGTACTTGTCGACCTCGCGCACCTGGTGCTTGTCGTCCACCACGCGGGCCGTCGCCGAGTCGGGCGAGTTGATGAAGAGGTGGTTTTCCCGCACCTCCATCTCCAGTGGCCCGTTCGCCCTGCCCTTGATGGTGTCGACCAACTGGCCGCCCGCGTCGAAGGAGTAGATGGTGCCGGTCGCCTCGTCGGCGCAGTAGAACCGGTCGGCCCAGGCCACCGCCGGGCTCAGCCGGTCGCCGCTGCCCGGCACCGTGAACGCCCGCTCCTCACCGACGTCACCCACGACCAACACCCGCCGCTCGGCCGGTACCGTCACCGGCACCCGCGGACCGGAGGTGCGGGTCGGCATCGCCGCCGGGCCGGGCAGTGTCAACGGCGTCGGGCGGACCTCACCGCGCTGCACCCGCACCAGCCGGGCGGCCGTGCGGTCGAGCACCGCCACCCCGTCGTCCAGGGTGGAGACCACCAGCTCGTGGCTGGCGTCGGCCACGTCGTACGTCTCGACCCGTTCGGGGCTGAGCCCGCCACCCGCCGGCGCGGCCGAGGCCGGCGCGGACGGCAGCTTCGCGGCGGTGATCGCCGAGACGGTGCCCTCGCTGGGCACCGCGATCCAGAGCCGGCCCTCGCCGTCGAACGTGCCGCCGGTGATGCCCGGGGGATAGCGCACCGGCTCGCCGACCGGGCTCAACGACCGCGGGTCGAGCTGCCGCACGATGCCCTGCACGGCGTCGACGACGAACGCCGCGTCCTCGTGCAGGGCGACGCTCACACCCAGGCCGGGGGTGGTCGGCGTGGTCGCGGTGAGCTGCAGGGTGGCCAGGTCCAGCGAGCTGATCTGCCCCGTCTGCAGATCACGCAGGATCAGCAGCCGATCGGTCTGGGCGACCTGCATCGGGTGCCGGCGGGCACCGGGAACCTCGGTGCGGGTGTCCACCCGGGCGGTGACCCCGTTGACCCGGGCCAGCTCGCTGCGCACCGCGCTCCACAGCCACGAACTCGCGTCGTAGTTGGCCACCGCGTTGTCCGCCGCGCCCAGCCCCAGGACGGTCAGCCCCATGGCGGCCAGCAGCGCGGTGACCGTGCCGACCGTCACCAGCCCGCCGCGCAGTCGGGACCGGGAACGGGGGGCGTCGGTCCGCTCGGCGTCGTCGATGCTGGCCACAGCCGGCTGCCTTCCCTGAGTCGTGGCAGGTGGCGTACGCCTCGCGGCGACCCCTCCCCTGAGCCGGGTGCCATCATATGGCCCGGCCGGGAACGGGGGAACCCGCACCGTCACCCCTGTGGATACCGAGCGTGCGCAGTGGACGCCCAGCTCAGCTCGACGATCGCGAACCCGACTGTGTCGACTCGGCGGCGTGGACCGCTCGCGATCAGCTTGGCGGCGTGGACCGTTCGCGGTTGGTGCAGACCTGGCTCGACGTGGCGAAGCTGTCCGTGGAGTAGACCGCGAGCACCGTGAAGCAGTAGTCCACCCGCGAGCTGAGCCCGTTGACGGTGTGGCTGGTCCGCCCCGGTTCCACGGTGGCCATCACCCCGAGCGCCAGACCGGCCCGTCCGCCGGCGACCATGAACGGCACCGCCCCTCCGGACGGGTCCGTCCAGGTCAGGGTGATCGTCACGACGTCGTCGCGCAGCTTCAGGTCACCGGGAGGGGGGCCGGTCACCGCCGGCGCCGCCGTCACCGCACCCCCGGTCGGGGGCGGCGCGTCGTCGCGGTTCAGCACCACCGCGCCCAGGCCGGCGACCGCGACCAGGGCAACCCCGGCCGCCACCGCCGCACCGATCAGCGTCGCCCGGTTGCGGCCGGTCGAAACACTCTCATCGGCGTACGCGGCCGAGTAGGTGTCCTGCTGGTACCGCTGCCCCGGGTACACCTCGTGGCTCTGCTGATAGGGCTGCCCCGGGTACTGCTGACCGGACGGGTACTGCGCGACGGGCGGGTGCGTGAGGGTGGCCGGCGGCCCGTAGGTCACGGGCGTCAGGGGCACCGCCGTCGTGTCCTGCGGCGGGGCCGGTGCCGGCCCGACGGCCGGGAACACCTCCGTCGACGCGGACGCGAACCCCGACGGCTCGCCCTGCACTGTCGACATCGTCGCGCTCGCGACCAGCATGCTCTCGCCGCCCGCTGTGGACAGGCCGTCCATGGTGGTCGCGCTGCTCGGTGTGGCCGCGCTGTCCGGTGTGGTCCCTGCGGTGTCCGTCCGGGACGGGTCCTTGGGGTCGCCGCCAGCCGCGGGCAGCGGATGCGGGGGCGCGCTGCTGCTCCAAGGCGGGGCGGTCAGTCCCCAGGGCGGCGCGCTCACCGGCGGCGCGGAGATGGGCTGGCTGTGGCCGGGCGGTCCGGACACGGGGTAGGGGTGGGCGGGTGGTCCGGATACCGGGTAGGGGTGGGCGGGTGGTCCGGAGATGGGCTGGCTGTGGCCGGGTGGTCCGGACACCGGGAACGGCTGCGCTGGTGGTCCCGACACGGGGTAGTTCTGGAGGGGCGGCGCGGAGACGGGTGGTCCGTAGCCGGGTGGTCCGTAGCCGGGTGGTCCGGACACCGGCTGGGCGTGGGCCGCCGGTGGGCCGGAGGCGGGGTGGGGCTGGTCGGGCGGTCCGGAGACGGGTTGGCCGTGGTCGGGCGGAGCCGATACCGGATGGGAAGGGCCCACGGCCGGTGCGGAGGCTGGGCCGACGTGCGCGGGCGGCGCGGAGACCGGCTGCGGCGCGGTGGGCGTCGCGGCGACCGCGTGGTGCAGGGGTGGCCCGCTCACCGGGCGGGAGGGCGCCGCGCCTGGAGTCGTCGGGATCGCCCCGGAGTGCCCCGGCCCGTCAGTCGTGCGGGTCGACCCGCTCGGCCCGGTCGCTGCGATCCGGGCGGCCTCCTCGGCCAGCAGGGGCTCGATCTGCCGTACCTGAATGGTCGGGTCGGCCCACCGCGGAGCCGGCGGTGGGGGTGCCGACGGCGTGGCGGAGGGCTGCGCGGCGGCTGCCGGGGCCGGGGTCGCGGGGTTAGCCGGCGGGTGAGCCGGAGCCGCGGCCGACTGCGCCTCGACGACCGGGTGGGTCGGCTGATCACTCGTGCGCTGACGCGGCGGTGCGGGTGGTGGCTGCTGCCGGACGTACGGCGTCGGCCGGCCGACCGCCCGAGACAGCGGCGCGACCGGTGGCCGGGGCGACGCCGCCGGCTGCTGCTCGGCCCGCTGGCGCGGCGGCACCGGATGGGTGGGAGTGGCGGACGTCGGCGACATGGCGGACGCAGGCGGTATCGGACGGGCGGGGCTGGCTGGCGTCGGCGACATGGCGGACGCAGGCGGTATCGGACGGGCGGGGCTGGCTGGCGTCGGCGACATGGGGGACGCAGGCGGTATCGGACGGGCGGGGCT
>NZ_JBEXHJ010000013.1:131496-150235 GCF_040607775.1 Micromonospora sp. NPDC005237
ATGGCTGGCGTCGGCGACATGGGGGACGTGGCCGGTGCCGGATGGGCGGGGGTCGGGGGAGGCGGTGGGGCCCAGGGCGAGGGGGGAGCCGGACGGTCGCCTGCCGCCGGGCGCATCGCGGCCAGGGTCGCCAGGGACAACGTCGGGCCGGTCAACGCCGATCGGGCGCCAGAGTCCGTCGTCGTGGCAACGGCGGCGGACGTCGGCGGCCCGACGTCCGGCCGGTTCGGGCCAGGGTTGGCCGCGCCGAGGTAGTCGCGGGCAGCGCGTACCGCCGGGTGGTGCTCACCGAGCACGGCGGGCCCGGCGCTGGCGACGCGCGTGTAGTTGCGGCGAGCCTCGTGCCTGTTGCCCAACTCCTCGGCAACCTCGGCCAGTTCGAAGGCGAGCGCGAGCATCATCGGCTCGGAGTGGTCCCAGCGCCGCTCGCCCGCCGCGAAGGCCTCCTCCAGCACCCGGCGGGCGGCAAGCGGGTCGTCTGCCTCACGGTGCAGGCGGGCCAGCAGGTGCGCGGTGTGCAGCGTCTCGGGATGGTCCTCGCCGTACGGCGGACGGGCGGACCCGACAGCGTCCGCGAGCAGCTGCCGGGCAGTGCCGAGGTCGCCCTCGGTACGCAGTGCGAGGGCCCGTTGCTGGATGGCGGCCAGAGGAGAGGGATGGGACACAGGGCAATGCTGCCCGTCACCGGGCCGCCGACGCTACCCGGGCTCACGCCCGATCCCGCTTCGGTGACCTCGCGTGACGGGTGTGAGCAGGGGCGGGAGGACGACCCGGCAGGGACCAGTGGGCGATGTGCATGATCCACGAGTGCCGTGTACAGTGACTCCCCGTGCGGCTCGCCGTGCCGACCTCGGATGGAAAGATCATCTGGGCGGCGAGGTAGGCTGAACGAGCAGGTCCGGGTGGCGGAATGGCAGACGCGCTAGCTTGAGGTGCTAGTGCCCGTATAGGGCGTGGGGGTTCAAGTCCCCCCTCGGACACATTATTTCCCCACGAAGCGTGATTTCTCTTCGCGTTCCGAGCGATCCCCGTCCCGTTGGACGGGGATTTTTGCTGCGCGGGACAGGACGCTCGTCGGGGCGGTGAGCGGGAAGACCGCCCTGTCGGTTTCGATGGTCCAGGCGTCGTGGTCACACACGATGATCATGTTGTTGAGCCGCAGGTAGCCGGCGACGCTGTCTGGATCCTGGTCGCGCATCGCCGGGTGGTGCCGACGCAGGCAGCTGTGGTGTCGAATCCTGTCCAGAGATGGTCCTCTCGGACGTAGAGGCTCTTCTGTCGTCTCGATGAGGTGGGTCGGGTGCTGGTGTTGCCGTGTCGGCAGCGGTAGCCGGCACGGTCGTGGACCCAGTGGGAGTCCATGATTCGGCCGCAGACGCCGCAGCAGATCACTCCGGCCAACACATAGCAGCGGGGGATGCCGTCGGCTGGGGTCGGTGCGCTGTGGATTGCCTGGACGGCGACGAAGTGTTCTTCGCTGACGAGCGGAGTATGCGCGATCTCGCGGGAGATGACCCAGTCAGTGGAGGCGCTCCACCGTTGGATCTCGTGGTGTCGATCGAAGGTTCCCTTGTCAGGGAGGGCATCACGGTCGGTGCGTTGACGGTTCCAGACCTGCCGCCCGGTGTAGCGGGGGTTGGCCAGGATGGCCGCGACAGTGGTGAGCATCCATTGGTGGCCGCTGCGGTGGGGGTTACGCGCTGGGTCGGCGCCGGACGGGCACAAGACGCCGTTGTCGTTGAGGGCGCGGGCGATGCTGGCCACGCTCCGGCCGGCGAGCCGCTGCTCGAAGATCCACCGGACGTGGGGTGCGGTGGCAGGGTCGGGTTCCAAGCGGTGCAGGCGTCGTCCCCCGGCGGCGTGGGCGCGGTTCGGATGCGGGCCGGCGTCGGCGAGCCGGTAGCCGTAGGGTGGCCGGCCGCCGAGGTGTCGGCCCTGCAACTCTGCCTGAGCGCGCATGGCCGCAGTGGTGCGATGCCGGGCTCGGGACACCTCCCGCTGGGAGTGCACGCCGAGCAGGTCCAGCAGCGCCAGCTGTCGGGGGTTGTCGAAGGCCACCGGCCCGTAGGTTTCCGGTAGCCACAACTGCACGCCGTGCCTGAGCAAGGTGGGAGTCAACTGTTCAAGCTGCTGGCCGTGGAAGGCGCGTTCGTACTCCCCGACGACGATCGCGTCGAACCCGCGTGCCGCGTCCGTCACAGCGGCGAGCAGCCGTGCCGCCTGCGGCCGGTCCGGCCAGGGCACTCGGCGGGAGACGCCCTCGTCGAAGAACTCCACCACGATCCGGCCATGACCGGCGACCAGGTCGCCGGCGTAATCGCGTTGCCACCGGCACGACGACGCCCGATCCTGAAAGTCGACGGTGGACATCCGTCCATAGAACGCGAACCGCAGCCCATCCACAGCCGGGGCGAACCGTTGTGGCCGTAGCTTCCGCTGCCCGGCGGCCCAGGACGAAAGAGCGCTCCGTCCCGGTTCTGCCACCGCCCTCGTCGCCATAAGGACCTCCACGAGCGGTGCGTCTAGCCCGTCCTGGTTCCCACGTCCAGCGTAAGAGGCAACGGATGACTCATGACGACCGATCACCCTTTCGGGTGATATCGAGAGTCCCTAGCCGACGCGGCTTGCCGACAGCACCGAGCGGCGCAGCGCGGCAACAAAGCTAGCCGTCGGCACGTAGCATGCTGGTTCAGCAACGCGGCACTGCCGGCTGGCGCCGCTGTGAAGGGCGTCAGCCTTGCCTCCGTAAGTGCCACTGTGGATGCCCCGCTGTGCGGGTGAGCCAGGCGTTCGCTGCTCCCCGCAGGCAGGCCGGGACGTGTCGACACCGAGGCGGTGCATCGTGCGCCCGACAGGGATCGTAGGTCGGCGGCTACCCGCAGACGCAGATCGAACAGCACGTAGTTGTCGGCGTACACCTTGAACCACAGAGTCGCGTGCGTCACGGAGTACCAGCAGCTATTGACGTCCAACCGTCCGCGAGGGGGGACCGAGAACATCCTTCGACTACGTTAGGTCACCGTTAGCAGGGCGGCGGCGTTCGGATCTGCCGAGTTGAGTGCGTCCCTACCTTGCTCCATCAGGTCGGCGCACTTAGCGTCGGGCGTCGTTTGCGAGTCTCACGAAACGAAACGGTGGGCGTTGCGGGTGCACCATTCGGTGAATGACCGGGGCGGGCGGCCCAGCATGCGGTGAATCGTGTCGGTGCGGAAACCGGCAGTGTCGGCTCGCATGAGGGCGAAGCCCTCGATAAGGGCGGCGGCGAGCGCCGGGGGCGCGCCGTGCGGGAAGCGGGCTCGCACGGCCTCTTCGGGGGAAGTCACCGGCCGCACGTCAAGGTGACGGCCGATGGCTGCTGCGAGCATACGGGTTTGCTCTGTCACGGTGAGCGCCTCATCGCCGGTCAGGACGTACTGCTTGCCTTCGTGGCCCTCTTCGGTGAGGGCGACGGCGGCTACGTCGGCGATGTCGGCGGGATCGATCGGGGCATACCGGCCGCAGCCGATGGGGTCGAGCACGAAGCCGCCCGCTCGGATGGTGGGTAGCCAGTCCAGCGCGTTGGTCATGAAGGCGCCGGGTCGCAGGATCGTGGCGGGGATGCCCGAGGCCCGAACCAACTCCTCACGGTCATGGTGCCACCGGCCCATCGCGGGCATGGGGTCGCCGAGCACGTTGGAGGAGGACAAATGAACGATGTGCCGCACGTTGGCGGCTTGGGCAGCCGCAACGGCGTTTTCGGTCTGTACCAGACCGATGCCCGGGGTGAGCAGGAAGAGCGCCTCGACACCGCCGAAGGCGGCCGGCAGAGTCGTGGGATCGTCGAGGTCCGCGACAATATGCCTCGTGGCGGTGGCTATCCGGGCTGGGTCGCGGACCAGAAGACGCACCTCGGCGCTTGTCTTCTCCAGGGCCACGATCAACTCGCGACCGATGTTCCCGGTGGCGCCAGTAATGAGTATCATCGACACTCCAGGTTCGTTAACCGGTTAATGAACAGGACGATCGAACGCTAACCGGTTAACGAACTGCTGTCAATGAGGAGAGCCGGTGCCTGAGTTCCTCGACCTTCATGGCTTGACCAACAAGGCGGTGCGCGCCGCCGCGGAGGCTGCCGTTCGGCGCCACGGCCTTCACCTCGGCCAGGACCACTTACTGGCGGTGTTGTGGAACGAGGATGGCCGCACCCCCGGTGAGATTGCCGCCAAGGCCAACGTCTCCACCCCGGCGGTGGTGAAGATGTCCGGGCGCCTGATCGAAGCCGGCCTGATCACCCGCCGACGCGACGATCGAGACAACCGCCTGGTCCGCCTCTGGCTGACTGACGCCGGCCAAGCCCTGCGGCACCCGATAGAATCCGAACGGCGCCGCCTCGAACAAAGAATCACCGAAGATTTGACTGAAGCTGAGCGCCGTACCTTGCTGTCCGCGCTCACCAAAATCCAGCGAGCAGCAACCGCATTGTTGGCTGAAACCGGCGAACATCCCGTTCGTCATGATCGAACGCACTGATCTGCCGCGAACCGCTCGCTACCCAATGTAGGCGGTTACTCGGCAACCGGTGCGTCACTCGGCCGGGCGTTGGAGCGGAACTGGAGTACGTCCATGGCCTGGGGCAACAGGATCGACGGATCCGCTTCTCGCATCGCGAGGAGAGCAGGTATCGCTCCACGAGTGATGGCCGAGTCGATCGCCTGCTGCGTCTCGGGCGGGAGTGACTCCCAGGTGGCCTTGGCAGCGCAGAGGTGGCAGCGCTCATCGGCACGTTCTGGGAGATAGGTCGCATAGCCTTGGCCCCAGGCCGAGCAACGGTAGTCGATCATGGATCGATTATCCTCCTGCCGGCGCTGCCGCTAGAGGGATTCAGGGCGTTCACATCCCACTGGTCGGACAGCACCCCGGCCCGCCTGACACCGGACAGGCCCTATCCGCGCGTCAACGTGCCGTCCATCCAACGTGGCAAGCAGACGAGTGGCCAGGCCCACGCACTGCCATGGGTTCGACGACGGAACATGTGCTACGGTAACCAGGTTGCAGTTTTGATTTCCGTAGACGTTATCCGGCGCCTGATGGGGTATCTGAAACCCATCTAGGCGCTTTTCGTTTTTCGTGTCGTTTCGACGCGGGTGATCAACGCGGCGGCGTAAGGGTCCGCACAGTGCGGTCTCTGACAACCTGCGAGGAGCAGACATGACTACAGGTACCGTGAAGTGGTTCAACGCCGACAAGGGCTTCGGCTTCATCAGCCCGGACGACGGCGGCGCCGACGTCTTCGCCCACTTCTCCGCGATCTCGGCGAGCGGCTTCCGCAGCCTCGACGAGAACCAGAAGGTGGAGTTCGACGTCACCCAGGGCCAGAAGGGCCCGCAGGCGGAGAACATCCGCCCGCTCTGATCCACATTCTGTGAGCGGCGGCCCGACTGGTTTAGCGGGCCGCCGTTTGGCGTTTAATGCGCTTACCACGGCATCGCAAAAAATCGTCTCATCGGCACAAGGCCGGCCATCTCGGTGTGGAGCCAGCTCTGCATTGCCCCGGGTTCTCTCCTCGGGATCGATTCGACCTCGGGCGCTAACTTGATCTTTAACCTATGCGGCGTGGCCTCGGTTTATTCGAAGTCTTCGTTTTCTTCGTGTCGCCTTTCGGTTTTGTGCTGGTGGCGGCGGTGACGATGTGGACGTCGTGGCGGGCTGCCGGGTGGCGGTTGCGTAGTCCGGGTGGTCGGCCGGGTCCTGGCCGGGAGGGTTTCGGTGCGCAGGCGGGGTTGCCGGCTTTGGCGCGTAGGTGCCGAAACGCGCGGCGGACGCGGGCGGGTGAGAGCCGTTCGGGTGGTGCGGGGCGTTCCCAGGGCCGGCGGAGGTCGCTGGCGGCGGTGCGGGCCAGCCGCAGTTGGGTGTAGGCGGCCAACACGAGCCAGGTCCAGCGATCGGCGGCGTGGGGGTCGCGCAGTTTCGGGCTGGTCCAGCCGAGGGTCTGCTTGAGCATGCGGAAGGTGTGCTCGATGTCGAACCGGCGCAGGAACGCCTGCCAGAGCAGGTCAACCTCGGCGTCAGTGGCGGCCGGCTGGGACCACCACAGCCAGACCGGTTTCGCGGTGGCGCCGCTGGGCAGCCGGTCGACCTGCAACAGGATCACGGTGCCTTCGATGATCGGCAGCGGGCCGTGTTGGGCGGTCCAGGCGGTGCGGTGGGTCAGCCTGGGGTGCAGCCGGTGCCAGGCCCGCGCGGTCGCGGTGCCGTAGAGACGGGTGTCGGTGGTCGTGGTGACGTCCGGGTCGCCCCAACTGCCCGGGTCGCCGAAGATGAACTCGCCGCCATGCCGTCGTGGGCGCCCGGTGGTGCCGGGCAGCCGGGGTGGCGCGGGCCGGCGCAGCACCCGGTCGGAACGCATCCGCACCAGAACCTGAACGGGGAAATCGGCCAGCAGGAACGCCAGCCGGGGCCCGTCGTAGCCGGCATCCGCGACGATCCACACGTCCGGATCACCAGACTGCCACTGCCCGGCAGCGATCAGCCGCTGCACCACCTCCCGCAATTGGCCGGCGGTGACCGTGGCAGCGTCATCGCCGGGCGCCAGCCGGCGGGCGTCCAACGGCGCGGTCCACGAGGTGCGCCCGGCCTCCAGGGCGGTGACGAACGAGTACGGCCAGCCCGGAACCCCGATGTGGGTGTCCTTGCCGCGCCCGTAGGTGTGGCACAGCACCCGCTCCGGGCAGGTGTGCGCCTCCGGCCGCAGCCAGCACGTCACATCCACCGCCAGGACGATCCGCCCGTCCGCGGCCCGCGGCAGCGGCACCGCCGCCACCGCGGTCCGCAGCCGGTCGGTGTCGATCCGGCCGCGGTTCAACGCCGCGTACAACGAGCCGTGACCGCGGCGATGCTCACCCACCAGCGACAACTCCACCAGAGACCGCACCGGCGCGTCACCGCACAACAGCGCGTCTGCCAGCTCGAACAACGCATCCCCACGAGCGGTCAGACAACGGTGGAACTCACGCCGGAACGCGGCCAGCCGCCCGACCGCGTCGAACGCTCCGCCATCGTGCACACTGATCACCAGACAGCCCTTGGTTTGCGATCTTCTTCCCTAGACAAGAGGAATGATCGATCAAGGGCTGTCCCCATGATCAGCCGGGGTCGATACCACCGCCAGCAGGTTAAATATCAAGCTAGTCTGCCAAGGCCGACTTTCGCCTCGCCCAAGGCGCGACTCTGGCCCACGGACCATACAGACGCAGGCATCGACCCTCACCCCCGGGTCATGGGTCGCTGATCCTCACAGTGACGGGTCTGCTGTATATCGATGTCCGGTCGCGCAGGCCCGCCGTGCCGGACCAGTAGCTGGTCCCGTTAGCTGAGACACCGATCCCACCCGCGACGCCGTGACCAACGCATCCTCTGTGATGACCTTTTCGGCGGGACCGAAGGGGTCGGCTATCGCCATCACGTGACTGGCTCTGTCGCCCGCGACCTAGCCTGGAAGCGTGGACAACCGTGATGAGGTAAAAGCGTTCCTCAGCTCCCGCCGTGCCAAGATCACCCCTGAGCAGGCCGGTCTGACGAGCTTCAACCGCAACCGACGGGTTCCCGGGTTGCGCCGGAGCGAGGTAGCGGATCTGGCCGGGGTCAGCGTCGAGTACTACGCACAGCTCGAAAGAGGCAACTTGTCCGGTGCCTCCGACAGCGTCCTGGATGCCCTGGCCCGCGCGCTGCACCTCGACGAGGCCGAGCAGCAGCACCTGGCCGACCTGGCCCGTGCGGCCGGGCCCGGCTCCCGCACCCGCCGGAAACCGACCGCGCAGCAAGTTCGCCCGAGCGTGGCCCGGGTGTTGGAGCTGATGAGCGACGTGCCGGCGTTCGTCAACAACGGCCGAGGTGACGTCATCGCCGCGAATGCGCTGATGCAGGCGTTGTACGCGCCGATGTTCGACGACGCCACCCGGCCGGTGAACCACGCCCGGTTCGCGTTCCTGAACCCGCGGGCGCGGGATTTCTGGCGTGATTGGGAGCGGATCGCCACCACGACAGTGGCGATGCTGCGGACCGAGGCCGGCCGGGACCCCTACGACAAGGAGTTGACCGATCTGGTCGGGGAGTTGTGCACCCGCAGCGAGGAGTTCCGGACCCGGTGGGCCGCCCACGACGTGCGCCTGCACAACACCGGGATCAAACAATTCCGGCACCCGGTCGTCGGCGAGATCGACCTGAACTTCGAGACCATGCAGCTGACCGCCGACCCCGGCCTGTCCATGACCCTGCTCAGCGCCCCGGCCGGCTCCGCCGCCGACGACGCCCTGCGCATGCTGGCCAGCTGGGCCGCCACCCGCGACCAGGCCCCGGCAACACCCGAGACCCGATAGCGACATGGTTGACATGCGGATCGGTATCAATCTGCCGAACTACGGTGTGCTGGGCACCGTCGACACGATGCGCCATCGCCGTGAGCCCGTCCGCCATCCGTAGCGCTCGGGCAGAGCTGATCCGGCTGGCACCGGATCGCCACCTGGACATCTCTCTGCGCTTCGTGACCACGATCGATCCCGGTCAGCGTCACAACGACCCGGACGCGACCACCCTGACCGGCAGCCCGACCGCCTTCACCAGTACCGGGCCGCGGGCGTCGACGAGTTCGTCCTCGACTTCCCCACCCGCGACCAGACAGCACACATCGCGGCATTGCACCGCTCCGCCGACACTGTCGCCCCGCTGCTCGCTATGACCCGCTGAACCCCACTCGGGGTTCCTCTACCTGGTCGCGGTCGTCGGCGCGGGCGCAACGGCCCGGGACTGCCCCGGACGAGTGGTGGGCTGGCAGTACACCTTCCAGCAGTAACTTCTCCCCGCCCGCGAACGGCGGTTGTCTGGAGCAGCAGCACACCTCCGACAACGCCTGAAGGGCTCATCTCATGACTGCGCCACTGACCGGAACCGTCGCGATCGTCACCGGCGCGAGCAGCGGCATCGGCGAGGCGACCGCCCGCCGCCTCGCCGAACACGGCGCGTCGGTCGCCGTCGTCGCCCGCCGCAAGGACCGCCTCGACCTGCTGGTCAAGGATATCGAAGCCGCCGGTGGCACCGCGCTGGCCGTCACCGCTGACATCACCGACCGGACGCAGGCCGATCAGGCTGTGCAGACGGTGGTCGACCGGTTCGGGCGGCTCGACATCCTGGTCAACAACGCCGGTCTCATGCTGCTCGGCCCGGTCGTCGGCGCGGACGTCGAACAGTGGGAGCGGATGATCGCCGTCAACCAGAAAGGCCTGCTCTACGTCACCAACGCGGCCCTGCCCCACCTGCTCGAAGCCGCGCAGGACGAGCTGCGCCAGGTTGCTGACATCGTCAACATCTCCTCCATCGCCGGCCGGGTGGCCTGGGCGAACTTCGGCGTCTACAACATGACCAAGTTCGGCGTGAACGGCTTCACCGAAGCCCTGCGCCAGGAAATCACCAAGAAACACGTCCGGGTCGGGGTGCTGGAGCCGGGAGCGGTCGACACCGAACTCGTCTCGCACAACAACGAGCAGGTCAAGAACGACCTCGCCGCGTCCGACGACATCGCCGAGCCGCTGCAGCCCGGGGACATCGCCGACAACATCGCGTTCATGGTGACCCGCCCGCGCCGTTCATCGATCGCCGAGCTGTGGGCCATGCCCACCAGCCAGGCCTGAATCAAGGAGTCAGAAACATGAAGAACGCACACCTCGGCAGCCTCACCGTGTCCCGCATCGGCCTCGGCGCGATGACCATGGCCGGCGTCTACACCAGCGAAGGCAGCCTGGACAACGCCGAGTCGATCCGCACGATCCACCGCGCGCTCGAGCTCGGGGTCACCCACATCGACACCGCGGAAATCTACGGCCCGTTCCTCAGCGAACAGATCGTCGGCCAGGCCATCAAGGGCCGCCGCGAGCAGGTGAAGATCGCCACCAAGTTCGGCCTGGTCTCCCACGCCGGTGGCGGGCCCGGCGTGACCGACAGCAGCGCCACGAACGTGAGGGCCGCTGTCGAGGGATCGCTGAAGCGGCTTGGCACCGGCCACATCGACCTGTATTACCAGCACCGCGTCGACCCGAACACCCCGATCGAGGAGACCGCCGGTGCGGTCGCCGAGCTGATCAAGCAGGGCAAGGTGCTGCACTTCGGCCTGTCTGAGGCGTCACCGGAGACCATCCGCCGCGCCCACGCCGTGCAGCCGGTGACAGCTTTGCAGACGGAGTACTCGCTGTGGACCCGGGACGTCGAGGCCGAGATCCTGCCGCTGCTGCGCGAACTGGGCATCGGTTTCGTGCCGTACTCCCCGCTCGGGCACGGCCTGCTGACCGGGCAGATCCGTTCGGTCGACGACTTCGCCGACGACGACTGGCGCAAGAGCAACCCGCGGTTCACCGGGGAGAACTTCCGCCGCAACCTCGCCCTCGTCGACGAGGTCAAGGCCATCGGCGCCGAAATCGGCGCCACCCCCGCGCAGACCGCCCTGGCCTGGATCCTGACCCGCGGCGACGACATCGCCCCGATCCCCGGCACCCGCCGGGTCTCCCGCGTCGAGGAGAACACCGCCGCCGACACCGTCGAACTCACCGCCGACCAGCTCAAACGCCTCGACTCGCTCGAACCCGCCGCCGGCGACCGCCACGACGAGGCCAACATGGCCTCCATCGACCGCTGAGCAACAAAAACCCCCGAGAAGACATATCTCCCGCAAGACACCCGGCGCGGCACATCGGTCTGAAGATCAGCCGCACTGCGCCGGGCACGATCGGTTTTCGGCGACGGCTCCCGACAGAAGCGGGCGCCACCAAGCCCCACCGCCTGCCCGACGCCGTCGCCGCACTCGACATCACCCTCACCGACGAGGTCACCGCGCCCGAAAAGCACTACACCCTGCGCGAACCGAGCAACTTCTGAACCCCTTTCGGCGGGGACGCCGCCTACCCGCCCCGACCCGCACCCACCCAGCAAGGAAGCACCCCATGAAGGCATGGACAGCCGACCAGCTCGCGGCAATCTCCGTCAACAAGGACCTGTTCGTCTCGCCGTTGCGTGAAGACGGCGTCACCTACGGCACCCCCACCCAGACCTGGGCCCTCGTCGTCGACGACACCGTCTACGTCCGCGCCGCCAACGGACTGTAGTCACGCTGGTACCAGGCCGCGATCACCCACAAGAACGGCCGGGTACGCGTCGCCGGCCACGACTACGACGTCACGTTCCAAGCCGCCGGTGACGACAACGAGGCGGCGATCGACGCCGCCTACGAGACGAAGTATCCCGGCAGCCCCGCCGTGGCGACCATGAAGGGCGAAGGCCCCGAATCAGCGTCGGTGCGGACCTCACCACGCTGACCCGCCCCGCAAGCCGCATCACACGAACTTGAGGCCTGAACGGACATTCGTGACGTCGAAGACAGCATTGCCAGAAACCACCCAGGTGCCGGCCACTTCCGCCGCGTTCCCGTGGCTGCCGCTGCTCGTGCTCGGATTCGCGTGGTTCCTCGGCGTCGCCATCGAACTGAGCCCCTCGGGCCTGCTCCTCGACGCGGGGTAGACCGCGGCGGCGTCGGTGACCGCCTCCGTCGGCTTGACCTTAACCGTGGCGATGGCTCGCCGGAAGAACCGCCGGGCAGCGTCGGCGTCCCGGCGGGTCGAGACCAGCACGTCGATGACCTGCCCGTACTGGTCTATCGCGCGATAGACGGAGCGCCAGACCCCGTTGACCTTGACATACGTCTCATCCACGGACCACCTGTCACCTGGGGCGTGGCGGCGGAATCGGGCGGCGTCGGCCAGCAGCGGCGTGAACCGCTGCACCCACCGGTAGACGGTGACGTGGTCGACCTCGACGCCGCGTTCGACCAGCAGTTCCTCGACGTCTCGGTAGGAGAGGTTGAACCGCAGGTACCACCGGACCGCGACGACGATCACCTCGGGCGGGAAACGATACCCGGCGAATGCGAACTTCGGCGGTAGCCAGAGGCGAGGACGGGTCGACACCTTCACAGGTCAAGCCTGCCTCGATCTTGCCCACGACCAACGCAACAGAGCCCAGTCGCCTGCGATCGAGTCATTGCTGGTTCGCGGTTCGGTACTCCTCGTCGGGGACGGGCTCGAGCCAGGTGGTGGGGTCGCCGCCGTCGGGGAGGTTCTCGAGCATGGCGAGGTGGCTCATGAAGGTGTCGGCTGTGGCGCCGTGCCAGTGTTCCTCGCCGGGTGGGCAAATGACGGTGTCGCCGCCGCGGATGCGCAGGACGGTTCCGTCGCGGGTACTGACCAGCCCCGTGCCCTCGGTGACGTGCAGGGTCTGTCCGACAGCGTGGGAGTGCCAGTTGGTGCGGGCGCCGGGGGTGAAGCGGACGAGGGCGACGGTCATCCGTGACGGCTCGGTCCCGTTGTAAATGGGGGTCAAATAGACGTCGCCCGTGAACATCTGCACGGGTGTCTTGACGGTGGGACTGACAGGCTTGAGTTCCATGGCGTGCTCCTCTGGATGGTTCGCGATCAGGGCCGCAGCAGCGTCTTGATCGCGCGGCGTTCGTCCATCGCGCGATACCCCTCGGCGGCCTGGTCGAGGGGCAGGGTCAGGTCGAAGACCTTGCCGGGGTCGATCTGCCGGTTGCAGATCAGGTCGATGAGCTGGGGCAGGAAGCGGCGCACCGGGGCGGGGCCGCCGTGCAGGTGGACGTGGGAGTAGAACAGCTCCTCGCCGTGGATCTCGACGCCGTGGGTCACGCCGACGTAGCCCACGTAACCGCCCGGCCGGGTGGAGCGGATGGACTGCATCACCGCTTCCTGGGTGCCGACGGCCTCGATCACCGAGTCGGCGCCGAGTCCGCCGGTGAGTTCCTTGATGCGGGCGACGCCTTCGTCGCCGCGTTCGGTGACGATGTGGCTGGCACCGAACTCCGCAGCGAGCTTCTGCCGTGGCTCGTGGCGGCTCATTGCGATGATGCGTTCGGCGCCGAGCTGCTTGGCGGCCAGGACAGCGAGCAGGCCGACCGCGCCGTCGCCGACGACCGCGACCGTCTTGCCCGGCTGCACGTCGGCAGCGACGGCGCCGAACCAGCCGGTTCCGAGGACGTCGGAGGCGGCGAGCAGGCTCGGGACCAGGTCATCTGAGGGGATGTCCGGGGTGGCGACCAGGGTGCCGTCGGCGAGCGGGACGCGGAGCAGTTCGGCCTGCGCCCCACCTGCGCCGACGTACTCGCGGTGCACACAGGAGCTCTGGTAGCCGGCCTGGCAGATCTCGCAGGTGTTGTCCGAGGCGAAGAACGAGCCGATTACGAACTGTCCCGGCTTGACGTTCTTCACCTCCGGGCCGATCTCCTCGACAACGCCGACGTACTCGTGGCCCATGGGGGCCGCCCCGTTGATGGCTTCGATTCCTCGGTAGGGCCACAGGTCCGAGCCGCACACACAGCTGGCAGACAGGCGGATGATCGCGTCGGTCGGCGCCGTAATCTTTGGGTCATCGCGCTGTTCGACGCGGATATCCCCGGGGGCGTGGAGGACAACTCCTCGCATGGTCATTCATCCCCTTCAGGTTTCTCTTGGTCCCGGCCCGGATGATCGGGCTCAGGCCGGGATGTGGATCCCGCAGCCGCAGGACATTGCGCGGTGCTGAGTTCGGTCAGTTGCCGCGAAAGGCGCGCTTGGCGACAGCCATAGCCGACATCGCCTTCGGCCATCCGGCGTAGTAGGCGAGGTGGGTGATCGCCTCGACGAGTTCCTGCTCGGTCGCGCCGTTCTCCTTCGCCAAGCCGAGGTGATAGACGAGCTGATCAGTGTTCCCGCTGGTCGTCAGGGCCGCGACCGTGACGAGGCTACGCTCCTTCGGCGACAGCTCCGGGCGCTTCCAGACCTGCCCGAACAGCACGTCGTCGGTGTACGCCACCAGGGCGGGTGCGAAGTCACCGAACATCTTCTCGGCGCCCGAGGGCTCCTTGTCGTCTGCCATGTCTTGTTCCCATCGTGGTTTGACTGGTTGCCCGCGCGGCGGTAGCGCGGAGGTTCTCGTTCCGATACGCCTGAGGATGCGAGGGGCTACTCGACGGAGGTGATGGTGACGGTCAGGATCGGGGATGCGACTTGGGCGTCGAACCGGACGTAAAGTTTGCTTCTGCACGAAGTTACCCGGATGGGTAGGCGGATTTCACGCATCCCACCTTCCGGCGGCTATGCGATCATTCGCTCTCCGATCCTGGTCAGCACGCCGCCGGGTGCCTACGGCCGTCACCACGTGCACGTTTCTCCCGGATAGACCGGCGCATTCCACCGGCACCGGCAATGAAACCCCCGCTGCCACGTCGATGGGAGGGCCTGCTGTGGCAGGTAATGACAAACCCCCGTGGTAGGAATGCCCGGACGTAACGTTGGCGCCGTGGACAACAGGGAGGAAATCCGCGAGTTCCTGGCCTCCCGACGAGCCAGGATGACGCCACAGCAGGCCGGCCTGCCGCTGTTCGGCGGCAGCCGACGAGTCCCGGGACTCCGGCGCGCCGAGGTAGCCCTGCTCGCCGGAGTTAGTCCGGACTACTACACCCGCCTCGAACGTGGGAATCTCTCCGGCGTGTCCGACAGCATGGTCGAAGCCGTCGCCCGGGCGCTGCAGCTCGACGAGGCCGAGCGCTCACACCTGTTCGACCTCGCCCGGGCCGCGAACAGGCCCATCCGCGTGCGGCGCCGGGCGGCCACCCAGCAGGTCCGGCCCAGCGTGCAGAGCCTGCTCGACGCGATGAGCGACGCCCCAGCATTCGTGCGAAACGGCCGCCTCGACATCCTCGCCGCGAACCGGCTCGCCCAGGCGCTGTATGAACCGGTGTTCGATACCCCGGCCCGGCCAGTCAACCTGGCCCGGTTCTGTTTCCTCGACTCGCGCGCCGGCGAGTTCTACCCCGACTGGGACGACGCGGCGAACACCACCGTGGCGTTGCTGCACACACCGAAGCTGGCCGCGATCCCTACGACCGCGGTCTGACCGACCTTGTCGGAGAACTCGCCACCGGTAGCGACCACTTCCGCACCCGCTGGGCGGCCCACAACGTCCGCCTACACCACACCGGGTTCAAGCAATTCCGCCACCCCTTGGTCGGCGAGCTCAGCCTCGGCTTCGAGGCCATGCCGTTGCCTGCGGACCACGGACTGACCATGACCGCCTACAGCGCCGAGCCCGGTACGGCGGCCCAGGACGCCCTGCGCCTGCTGGCCAGCTGGGCGGGCAACCGTCGAGCCCACCGACTCCGCCACGACGGCCGACAACACATGAGACAAAGCTACGCTTCCACCACCCCGTCGTCGGCCACGTCGATCTAGCGCCCGGCGCGGTAAACCGGCCGGCCAAGCGCGGGAATGACCGTTTCGCCTGCGACACCGCCGGGTCAGATGCGGCTACACATACGGCTATTGACGCCTCACGCTGCCGCGCCCGCTCGGGTGGCGCGGACCGATCAGCAACATGCCGATGAGTACGACGATGATCGCAGCAAGTTGGACGCAGGCGGCCGTCGAGATGCCGAGAGCAATCGTGGCGAGGACGGCGAGGGCGCCGACCACCCGGCTCGGAAGTAGACCGAGGCGCAGGCCGAGCGCGGCGCCGCTTGTACCAGCCAGAAAAAGGGCAACGCCGCCGGCAAGGGCGAGAGCGGCGGCGGTGTCGGAGGGGTGCTCGGGATGGGCGACAGCAGCATGGATGCCGGTGGCGGTGGCGATGATGCCGAGGAGCAACAGGTAGTGCGGGAGGACGTAGGTCCGTGCGGAAAGCCGGGTACGGGTGCGGGGGTCAGCGGCGACGAGGGTAGAAGCAGCGGCGCCCGTGTCCATGAAGTAGGTCCACCACAGAGCGGCAGGCAGGGCGAGTCCCATCACGACGGCGGTGCCGGTGGCGGCAGTGATGTGACGTATGTCCACGCCGGCGCCGATGGCGACGACAGATTCACCGAGCGCGACGATGACGAGCAGGCCGTGGCGTTCCACAAGGTGTTCAGCGGCGACCTCGTAGCTGCCGGCGACCCCGATCCAGGAGAACCCTGGAGCGAGGTAAGGCAGCGCGGCTTGAACGAGAGCCGCTGCTAACCACAGGACATAGGTGGCAGGGCCGGTGACCAACGCGGCGAGGCCGATGAGCAGCGCCGCGGCCAGGTTGTAGGGCGCGAGACGGATCGCAGCGGCACGGGCTGCGGAACGGCTGAACATGATCAAGTGGATGCCGACGACGACAAGAAAGCCTAAGGCGAAGAGCACTGCGGTGTCGGTGAATGCGGCAGGGATGGCCACGCTGGTGAGCAGGAAGCCGGCCATGCCGGCAAACAGCGTGATCTTCTGAGCGGGGTGCCTCGGAGGCACCTGGTTGGTCAGCCACGCGTATCCGGTGTATGGGTACCAGAGAACACCGAGGATGATGGCGATGCGGCCGATCCCGGCCCAGCTCGTGTCGCCTTCCAGCACGCCGGTGAGCTGGGTGACGGTGAAGACGAATACGACGTCGAAGAAGACCTCGACTGTGGTGACCCGGCCCGCGGATTCGGGGCGGCGGTCGGTCCGGCTCATGAAATCGGAGGGTACTGCCGCGGAGGCGGGTGCAGGCGCCGTACGAAGAAGCCTCCGCCGCGATACATATCCCCGTCAGGCAAGGGGAGGGTTGTCGGGGGCGGCGCAGGAGTGGCTGACATCAGCCTCTGACATCAACGGTGGCGGTTGAGGCCGGACAAGTTCACACGAATCTGGCGCCAGGCCCGGACAGGATGACCGTCAAGGGACGCTGTGGCCCGTGTCGGGGGCGCCTTACAAGCGAGGGGTGAGAGCCGGCAAGGGTGTCGGCTCCGGGCAGGTGGACGAGGACCAGGTCCAGGCCGCCACCAGGCCGACGGAGGACGATCGTGAGCGGTCAGCGGCGACCACTGGTGACGACGTCTGCTCAGGTAACAAGGCGTAGCCAACCCGATCATCCGGCCGCTCTCGGCCGAGCGTGTGAACGGCCTCGGGGTACTCGAAGGTCGTGATGGTGAAGCGGACGGGTGTGCCGGCGGTGAACCCGATCTCGCCGTCATCGACGTGGTACCAATCCACCTTCACCTCGTCGCGATCACCATGGAGGGTGCGCCAGAACCGCGGATGCGGAGCATTCCGCAAAGTAGCTGAAGTCCAGGTGATGCGCCCAAGTGCCATAACGCGGCCGTGACCACCTTTTTCTTGAGGGCGATGCACGTTGGTTTCGGGTTGCCGGTCTGATCGCCGGCGGTTCCTCGTACTTGACCCGGCCGAGCCCGTTGACGAGGATCCGCGCCCACATGCAGCGGGCGTGTAGCGGAGGAGCCGGTGGCGACTCGGTGGTAGCCAAGCCTTCGACGAAGCACTTACAGGCATACCCGCTCTTCACCACCATCTGCCACGAACGCCCGGCGGTACGCGGTGATGGCCATGACGCTGACGTGTGGAACTGGGTGACTGCCGTCAAGCTCGCGGTGGGGTGCCAGCTCGGGGATCAGCGTCTGCGTCGGTGCGCGGCCGCCTGCCGCTGCCTTGATCACTGCGTGAGAGGCTGTGACCTTGCCGCAACGGCGAACAGGCGCTGGTAGGAGGTGCGGTGACACGCCAGTGGTCGAGCCGCTCAGCAGCTCAACCGGCCGCGCCGGCGGCGGTTTCTAGGACCGGTTCGGCTGCTCATCGCCGGGTGACCGGGCCTGTCGGAGCCGAGCACACCCAGTCCGGTGCCGCCGATCATTACAACCCGGAGCGCGACGGCCCCCTGGCGTCACCCTTTCAGCGTCCTCACCAGTGGAACCCACGAGGTTGATCATGCAGGCGTCCCCAGTGCACCCACCCGTCCATGGCGTCACCGCCGCGAGGCCCACCCGTCACCCGCGTGCTGCTGCGACGGCGGCGCGGTCATGAACCTGGGCATCATCGGTCAGGCGGTGGCCCTGTTCGCTCTCACTAACATCGACGACATCCTTATCCTGGCCCTGTTCTTCGCCCGAGGTGCCGGGCGCCGGGACACCACCCGCAACATCGTCGCCGGGCAGTACCTCGGGTTCGCCGGCATCCTCGCCGTCGCTGTCGCGGCCGCCTTCGGCGCGACGTTCCTCCCCGACGAAGCCGTGCCCTACCTCGGACTGCTCCCGCTCGCCCTGGGCATCAAGACCGCGGTCCAAACATGGCGACCCCCGCACCGACAACGCTGACGACGAGACGAGCACCGGCGAAGACGCGCCAGGCATCGCCGCCGTGGCGGCGGTGACGCTCGCCAACGGCGGCGACAACATCGGCGTCTACGTCCCGGTCTTCGCGACTGCCGGCGTCGGCGGCATGAGCGTCTACGTGATCGTCTTCCTGCTCCTGGTCGCCGTCTGGGTCGCCGCCGGCCGATTCTTCGCCACCCGCCCGATCATCGCCAAGGCACTCAGCCGCTGGGGTCACATCCTGCTGCCCGTCGTCCTGATCGGCATCGGACTGCTCATCCTCATCGAAGGCGGCGCCTTCGGCCTGTGACACCGTGCATCCCGACGGCGCGGCGATACCCATCCGAGTGTCGCCGCGTCGCAATGGAAGAACCGCTCAACCCGACACCAGAACGCTCCCGCGCTGAGCCCCGCACCCAAGCCGGCCCTGGACCCAGAACCCACGAACACTGAAACCTCGTTTATGAACTGGCCGGGCGCCCGGGGCTGTCTCGCTAAGGGTGTTTTCGGCGATCTTGGTTAGTAGGTTTCAGCAGGTGGGAAGCGGTCGCTGAAGGTGATGGCGAAGGCGTTCAA
>NZ_JBEXHJ010000014.1:0-86779 GCF_040607775.1 Micromonospora sp. NPDC005237
GGTACTGCACTCGTGAGGGTGTGGGAGAGTAGGACACCGCCGGACAATCTTCCAGTCGAGGGGCGCCCCATCCGGGTCGGCCCTCGACTGCGTAGCGCCATTGGTGGCGCAATCAGGAAGGATGTACCTGTGAGTTCAGGACCGCAGGGCGGAGACCGTCCCCGTCGTTACGAAGACCGCACCGACGGCCCGGCTGGACGCGACCGTGGTGCGCGCCGCGACGACCGGCCCCCGTACCGGGGAGACCGGGACAACGCTGGCGGCGCCCGAGGCGGATACGCCGGCGGTCGTGATGGCGGTTCCCGTGGTGGCGACCGTGCTGGTGCGCCGCGTGACGGCGGTTTCCGCGGCGGCGATCGCGAGGGCGGCTTCCGCGGTGGTGACCGCCGCGAGGGTGGCGGCTTCCGTGGCGGCGACCGTGACGGATCGCGCTCGGGTGCGCCGCGTGAGGGCGGTTTCCGTGGCGGTGACCGCGAGGGCGGTTTCCGTGGTGGCGAGCGTCGTGAGGGTGGTTACCAGGGCGGTGGCGACCGTGGCCGTTCCGGCGCCCCCCGCGAGGGTGGTTTCCGTGGTGGCGACCGTGATGGGTCGCGTTCGGGTGCGCCGCGTGAGGGTGGCTTCCGTGGTGGCGACCGTGATGGGTCGCGTTCGGGTGCGCCGCGCGAGGGCGGCGGCGACCGCGATGGGTCGCGTTCGGGTGCGCCGCGTGAGGGCGGTTTCCGTGGTGGCGACCGCGAGGGCGGTTTCCGTGGTGGCGAGCGTCGTGAGGGTGGTTACCAGGGCGGTGGCGACCGTGGCCGTTCCGGCCCGCCCCGCGAGGGTGGCTTCCGCGGCGGAGACCGCGAGGGCTTCCGGGGCGGCGACCGTCGTGAGGGCGGCTTCCGTGGTGGCGACCGTTCTGAGGGCGGCTTCCGTGGCGGCGACCGTCGTGAAGGCGGTTTCCGTGGCGGCGATCGCGATGCCCCGCGTTCCGGCGCGCCGCGTGAGGGTGGTTTCCGTGGCGGTGACCGCGACGGTGGTTTCCGTGGCGGCGACCGCCGCGAGGGTGGCGGCTTCCGTGGCGGCGACCGTGATGGGTCGCGCTCGGGTGCGCCGCGTGAGGGTGGCTTCCGTGGCGGTGACCGCGAGGGCGGTTTCCGTGGTGGTGAGCGTCGTGAGGGTGGTTACCAGGGCGGTGGCGGCCGTGGCCGTTCCGGCCCGCCCCGCGAGGGTGGCTTCCGTGGCGGCGACCGCGAAGGTGGCTTCCGTGGCGGCGACCGTCGTGAGGGCGGTTTCCGGGGCGGTGACCGTGACGGCGGTTTCCGTGGCGGCGAGCGCCGCGAGGGCGGCTTCCGCGATGGCTCCCGCTCCGGTGCGCCGCGCGAGGGCGGCTTCCGTGGCGGCGACCGCGATGGGTCGCGCTCGGGTGCGCCGCGTGAGGGTGGTTTCCGTGGCGGCGACCGCGATGCCCCGCGTTCCGGTACGCCGCGCGAGGGTGGTTACCAGGGCGGTGGCGACCGTGGCCGTTCCGGCCCGCCCCGTGAGGGTGGCTTCCGCAGTGGTGACCGCGAGGGCTTCCGTGGCGGAGACCGTCGTGAGGGTGGCTTCCGTGGCGGCGACCGCGACGGCTCCCGTACGCCGCGTGAGGGTGGCTTCCGCGGTGGTGACCGTCGTGAGGGTGGTTACCAGGGTGGCGGCGACCGTGGCCGTTCCGGCCCGCCCCGCGAGGGTGGCTTCCGTGGCGGAGACCGCGAAGGTGGCTTCCGTGGCGGCGAGCGTGGTGGCTCGCGCCCGGGCGCACCGCGTGAGGGCGGCGACCGCGACGGCGGCTTCCGGGGCGGTGACCGTCGTGAGGGCGGCGCACCCCGCGAGGGCGGCTTCCGAGGCGGTGACCGTCGTGAGGGTGGCTTCCGCGGTGGGGACCGTGACGGTGGCTTCCGGGCCGACGAGCGGCCCCGTCGCGAGGGCGACTTCCGGCGCGACGACCGTGGCGCGGCCTCCGAGTCGTCCGAGGGTGGGCGCAGCCTGGCCCCGGCGTTGCCGGACGACATCGTCGCGACCGACCTGGACAAGGACGTCCGTGCCGAGCTGCTCTCGCTGAACAAGCCGGTTGCCGAGACGGTGGCCCGGCACCTGGTCGCCACCGGTCAGCTGATCGACGAGGACCCGGCCGAGGCGTTGGCGCACGCGCTGGCCGCCCGACGGCTCGCGTCGCGCATCTCCGCGGTCCGTGAGGCGGTCGGCCTGGCCGCGTACCACGCGGGGGAGTGGCAGACGGCGATCGCCGAGCTGCGGACGTACCACCGGATGACCGGCCTGCAGAGTCACCTGGCCGTGCTCGCCGACTGCGAGCGTGCCCTGGGCCGGCCGGAGCGGGCCATCGACCTGTTCCGCGGCGCCGACCAGGCGAAGCTGGACCAGGCCGTCGCGATCGAGCTGCTGATCGTCGCGGCCGGGGCACGGGGCGATCTCGGCCAGAAGGACGCCGCTGTCGCGATGCTCCAGGTGCCGGACCTCACCAGCGAGGCGACGGTGCCGTGGACGGCGCGACTGCGGTACGCGTACGCCGACGCGCTGCTCGCGGTGGGCCGACGTGAGGAGGCCCGCGAGTGGTTCTCCCGCGCCGCCGACGTGGACACCGAGGGCGAGACCGACGCCGCGGAGCGGTTGCTGGAACTCGACGGCGTCGTCATCGAAGGTGATGACGAGGACGAGGCCGAGGAGATCGCCGCTGGCCCGGGTGCGCCCGGCGCGGTGCCGGCCCAGCCGGACGCCGACCTGACCGCCGGCGACGTCCTCGACGCCGACGACCTCGAGGACGAGGACGACCTCGACGACGAGGACGACCTCGAGGACGACGACGACCTCGAGGACGACGACGACCTCGAGGACGACGACGAGGACGACGAGGACTACGACGACGACGAGGAGGACGGCGTCGCCGGCCGCTCGGACGAGCACGAGGGCGGCGAGGACGTCGCGGGCGACGACGAAGACGAAGACGTCGACGACCGCCACCCGGACGCGGGCGACGTCGCCCCGGCAGCCACCACGGACCGGAGCACGCCCGCCAGCGACGACAGCCGCGCAGGCGGCGCGGTGAACGGCGACGGGACCGCCCCCACCCGGGGTGACGAGCCGGAGTCGACGCAGCGGTGAGCGCGGACGCCGGGAAGCGGCTGATCGACGGGTACACCCTGGTGGTCTTCGACCTGGACGGGGTGATCTACCTGATCGACCGGCCGATTCCCGGCGCGGTCGACGCGGTGGCTCGGCTGCACGCCGAGGGGCGGGCGGTGGCGTACGCCACCAACAACGCCTCCCGCCGCTCCAGCGACGTCGCCGACCTGCTGACCGGGATGGGCGTGCCGGCGCGGCCGGAGGAGGTGCTCACTTCCGCCGCCGCGTCGGCCGAGCTGCTGCGCGAGCGCCTGCCTGCCGGAGCGCCGGTGCTGGTGGTCGGCGCGGAGGCGCTGCGCGCCGAGCTGCGCGCGGTCGGACTGACCCCGGTCACCCGCGCCGACGAGAAGCCGGCCGCGGTGGTGCAGGGCTACGGTCCGCAGGTCGGCTGGGCCGAGCTGGCCGAGGCGTCGATCGCCGTACGGGCCGGGGCGATCTGGGTCGCCACCAACACCGACCGGACGCTGCCCAGCGCCCGGGGCCCCCTGCCCGGCAACGGGTCGCTGGTCGCGGTGCTGCGAACCGCGTTGGAGCGGGACCCCGACCTGGTGGTCGGCAAGCCGGAGTCGGCGCTGTTCGAGACCGCCGCCCGGCGCGGCGACGGCGGCCGAGCCCTGGTCGTCGGGGACCGGTTGGACACCGACATCGAGGGCGCCCGCCGAGCGGGACTGGACAGCCTGCTCGTGCTCACCGGCGTCAGCGGCGTACCCGAGCTGCTCGCGGCCGAGCCACGACGGCGGCCCACGTACGTCGCGCGGGACCTGGCGGGGCTCTTCGACCCGGCGGCGGCCGTGCAGGTCCCGGGCTCGACGAACGGCGGCGGCTGGTCCGTCACCGACCGCGACGGGACGCTGGAACTGGCCGGCGCCGGCCGGGATCTGGACGCCCTCGCCGCGCTCTGCGCGGCGGCGTGGTCGGCTCCGGAGCTGCCGGCGATCCGCGCGGTGGGCCCGGACGCGGCTGCCGCGCTGGAGAGCTTCGGGTTGGCCACCGACGGGTGACGCCGTCGAGCGCGCTCGTCAGAGCAGCTTGCGCAGCTTCATCAGGTCGAACGGGTTGGCCTTGATCGACACCCGGCGGGAGGTGACCGCCTTGGTGACGTCCAGGTCACCTCGGACCAGGGCGAGCAGATCGTCGCTGGACGTGCTCAGCGCGATCTTGGCCTTCGGGTCGTCGCCGTCGGTCAGCTCGACCAGCCGGCCACCGCTGATCTTGCCGTGGAACGCCGTGTCCAGGTCGGTGATCCGGCAGGCCAACGTCCGGTCCAGGTCGATCCGGTCGCGGACCGTCTCGGCGTTGCGGTCCAACCGGGCGGCCAGCTCCTGCAACGCCTGCCGGCACTCGTCCACGCTGGCCACATCTCCCCCTCGCCGATCGCCACGCCGTCCCCGGCACCGTACCGCACGAGACAGTCCGGGGTGCCCGGTAGCGTGACACCTGCAGACCCCGCCCCATGGAAGGACTCAGGCATGCAGGACGCGTGGCGCGCCTACCTCGAACTGGCCCTGGGCCTGGCGGAGGCGCCCCGGAAGAAGGCCCAGGACGCGGTGCGTCGCCTCGTCGGCTCGGGCGGCGCGACCGCCGCCCAGCTGCAGGCCCTCGGCGAGGAGCTGGTCACCACCGGCGCCGCCAACCGGGAGGCGCTGACCAAGCTGGTCCGCTTCGAGGTCGACCGGGCCCTGGGCGCGGTCGGTCTGGCCACCGCCGACGAGGTGGCCGAGCTGACCCGACGCGTGCGCGACCTGGAACGGCAACTGCGCGAGGCGCGCGCCACCGAAATGGCCGCCGGGCCCGCCCCACAGCCGTCCGCGCCCTCGACCGGGCCCGCGCCGCAGCCGGATCCGACCCGCGCGGCGCAGCCCGGCAGCGGCCCGGTGCCGTCGGACGGCCCCGCCGGAGCGCCGGTCTCGGCGCCGGTGGCCAGGAAGGCCTCGGACGGCCCCGCCGCAGCGCCGGTCTCCGCGGTGGCCAAGAAGGCCGTCGCCAAGAAGGCGCTGGCCAAGAAGGCTGTCGCCAAGAAGGCCATCGTGAAGAAGCCGCCCGCGACGATCAGCCGGACCGACGACGACACCCCGCCGCCGGTCGTGCAGGACGACACCCCGACACCGGCGGTCATGCCGGCGAAGAAGGCCGCCCGTAAGCGCCGTCCGGACGGTGACTCGTGAGCGACGGCGCGCGTCCGGGCCCGCCGCCCGGCATCCGCCCCGGCCCGCCGGGAGGCTTCCGGCCCGGCCCGCCGCCGGCCGGGTCGTTCGCCGCCCGGCCCAGCCCGCCGGTGGGCGCCCGCCCCGGCCCGCTGCCCGAGGGCGTCGACGTCGGCGACGACACGGCCCGCCACCCGGCGGTGGACGCGGCCGTGCGGGCCATGGACAACGCGGCGACGCTCGCCCCGGCCGACCAGATCGCGCAGTACGAGGCGGCCTACGAGACGCTGCGCGAAACGCTCGCCACCATCGACCAGACCTGAGCAGGACGACCAGGTCGGACAGACCGGAGAACCACCCATGGCACGTCGCAACCGGCTGGACGCCGAACTCGTCCGCCGCGGGCTGGCCCGCTCGCGTGAGCAGGCCGCCGCGCTGGTCGAGGCCGGCCGGGTCCAGCTGCGCGGAGTGCTCGCGCGCAAGGCCGCCGCGATGGTCGACCCCGCCGATCCGCTGCTGGTCACCGGCGAGGACCCGACCGAGGAGTACGTCTCCCGGGGCGGGCACAAGCTCGCGGGCGCGTTGGCGGCGTTCGAGACCGGTGGGCTACGCGTCGCCGGCCGGCGCTGCCTGGACGCCGGCGCGTCGACCGGGGGCTTCACCGACGTGCTGCTGCGCGCCGGCGCCGCCGAGGTGGTGGCCGTGGACGTCGGCTACGGGCAGCTCGCCTGGTCGCTGCGCACCGACGAGCGCGTCCGCGTCCTGGAACGCACCAACGTCCGTACCCTCGTCGCGGACGCGATCGGCGGGCCGGTCGATCTGACGGTGGCCGACCTGTCGTTCATCTCGTTGCGGTTGGTGCTGCCGGCCCTGGCCGGCTGCACCCGCGACGACGGCGACCTGGCGCTGATGGTGAAGCCGCAGTTCGAGGTGGGCAAGGAGCGGGTCGGCGCCGGCGGCGTCGTCCGCGACCCGGCGCTGCGCGCCGAGGCGGTGCTCGACGTGGCCGCCGCAGCGGCTCAGCTCGGCCTCGGGTTGACCGACGTGGCGGCCAGCCCGCTGCCCGGGCCCAGCGGCAACGTCGAGTTCTTCGTATGGTTGCGCCGGGGCGCACCACCGGCCGACCCGCAGCGCGTGCGGGCCGTGGTGGAGGCCGGGCCGGACGGCCCGACGACGGCCGGCGACGTGCCGGGCGTGGCGGCGGAGGAGGTCGCAGGGTGAACGCGTACAGCGAGCGGCGCACGACGGCACGCGGCCGTGCCGGGGCGGCGGCGACGGCAGTGTGCCGTCCGATGGCGGACGGGCGGCCGCTCCGATGAGCCGCACGGCGCTGCTGGTGACCCACACCGGCCGTCGACGCAGCACCCAGCACGCCCGGTCGGTCGCCGCCGACCTCATCGCCGCGGGCTTCGAGGTGCGGGTCATCGCCGAGGAGGCCGACGACCTCGACCTGCCCGGGATGGTTCCGGTCACCGGCCCGGAGGCCGCCGAGGGCGCCGAGATCGTCTTCGCGCTCGGTGGGGACGGCACCTTCCTGCGCGCGGCCGAGCTGGCCCGCCCGGCGAAGGCGCCGCTGCTCGGCATCAACCTCGGCAAGGTGGGCTTCCTCGCCGAGGCGGAGATCAACGATCTGGACACCGCGGTCCGGGACGTCGTCGAGCGCAACTACACCGTGCACGAGCGGCTCACGCTCGACGTCACGGCCGAGTTCGACGGTGGCCCGACCATCGAGTCCTGGGCGCTCAACGAGATCAGCGTCGAAAAGGGGGAGCGGGCGCAGATGCTCGAACTCCTCGTCGACGTGGACGGCCGCCCGCTGTCCCGCTACGGGTGCGACGGCGTGGTCTGCGCCACCCCCACCGGCTCCACCGCCTACGCGTTCTCCGGCGGCGGTCCGGTGGTCTGGCCGGAGGTGGAGGCCCTGCTGCTGGTGCCGATCAGCGCGCACGCGTTGTTCAGCCGCCCCCTGGTCACCGCACCCACGTCGACGTTCATCATCACCGTCGACCCGTTCACCACCCTCGCCGTGCTCGCCTGCGACGGCCGGCGGGTCTACGACCTGCCGCCCGGCGCCCGGGTGACGGTGCGTCGAGGCGCCCTGCCGGTGCGCATCGTCCGGCTGCGCGCCCGTCCGTTCACCGACCGGCTGGTCGCCAAGTTCGGTCTGCCGGTGCACGGGTGGCGGGGCAGCCGCCGGTGACTGTGGGGCACACCGTCGGTGTCCGGCGGTTGTCCACCTGACGACATGTCGCCGCTGCGGCGGCGCAAGGCTAGTGACCTGGTTGTGCGCTGCGTCGCAGACTCCGATCGGTCCTCATCTACGGATGGCGGGCCCACCGGAGTTTAAGGAGCGCATCGCATGCACTGGTCCCCCCGCTGGCTCAGCGCCGGCGCGGTCGGCGCGCTGGTGGTCGGCCTCGCCGCACCGGCGTCCGCCGAGCCGCCCGTCCCGCCCACCGGCCCGAGCCTGGGCACGTCCGCCCCGGGCGCCGCGCCCGTCCGCATCACCCTCATCACCGGCGACCAGGTCGAGCTGGCGCCGGCCGCGCCGGGCCGGGTCGCCGCCACCGTACGCCCGGGACCCGGGCGTGAGCGGGTCATCTTCCAGACCCTGGAGGTCGACGGCGGGCTGCGGGTGCTGCCCAGCGACGCCCTGCCCTACGTCTCCAGCGGCGTCCTCGACGCCAACCTGTTCGACGTGCAGGAGTTGGCCGCCGACGGCTACGGCGACGCCGCGCAGGGCGCCCTGCCGCTGATCGTGCGCTACCAGGAGCAGGCGGCCGGCCGGGTCCGGCCGCTCGGCGGCGTCACCGACGCCCGCCCCCTGGAGAGCATCAACGGCGCCGCGTTGCGGGTCGGCAAGGCCAACCTCGGTGGACTGTGGAGCACCCTCGCCGGCACGCCGACGAGCCGGACCACGGCCGCCGCGCCCCGCCTGGGCGGCGGTATCGCTTACGTCTGGCTGGACGGGCGGGTGCACCCGACGCTGGAGCACAGCGTCCCGCAGATCGGCGCCCCGACGGCCTGGGCGGCCGGCCGCGACGGCAGCGGCGTGAAGGTGGCCGTACTCGACACCGGCGTCGACGCCACCCACCCCGACCTGGCCGGACGGATCGCCGAGGCGCGGGACTTCTCCGGCAGCGGCAGCGCCCGCGACGGCCACGGCCACGGCACGCACGTCGCGGCCACCATCGCGGGCAGCGGCGCCGCGTCGGCGGGGCTGCGCAAGGGCGTCGCGCCGGGCGCGCGACTGCTGGTCGGCAAGGTGCTCGACGACGCCGGCTCGGGCTACGACTCGGCCATCATCGCCGGCATGGAGTGGGCCGCCCACTCCGGCGCGAAGGTCGTCAGCATGAGCCTCGGCGGCGACCCGACCGACGGCACCGACCCGATGAGCCAGGCGGTGAACGACCTGACCGCCGAGACCGGCGCGCTCTTCGTGGTCGCCGCCGGCAACGCGGGCGCGGCGCGTACCGTCGGCTCGCCGGGCGCGGCCGCGGCGGCCCTCACCGTCGGCGCGGTGGACCGCGACGACAACCTGGCCGAGTTTTCCAGCCGTGGGCCGCGCCTGGGCGACAACGGCCTGAAGCCGGAGATCACCGCGCCGGGCGTCGGCATCGTCGCCGCGCGGGCCGCCGGCACCACCATGGGTACGCCGGTGGGCGACGCCTACACGACCGCGTCCGGCACCTCGATGGCCACCCCGCACGTGGCGGGCGCGGCGGCGATCCTCGCGCAGGACCACCCGGACTGGTCCGCCGGCAAGCTGAAGGACGCGCTGGTCAGCACCACCAAGGCGAACCCGGCGCTGACCGTCTTCGAGCAGGGCGGCGGTCGGGTCGACGTGGCGCGGGCGCTCACGCAGCGGGTGTACGCCTCGGCCACCGCCGACTTCGGCCGGATCACCACCGGTGGCGCGGCGGTGCAGCGCACCGTGACGTACACCAACGACACGACGGGCGCGCAGACCCTGCGGCTGGCCCTGGACCTGCGCAACCTGGACAGCGGCGCGGCCGAGAACGACGGGGTCGCCGTCGCGTCCGGCGAGGTGACCGTGCCGGCGGGCGGCAGCGTGGCGGTGCCGCTGCGCGCCGACCCGGCGAAACTGGCCCGGGGCCCGCACGGGGGATGGCTGGTGGCGACCGGCGCGGACGGCGTCGCCGTGCGCACGCCGGTGGGCCTCACCGTCAGCGGTCCGATCCACGACGTCACGATCAAGGTGCTGGGCCGGCAGGGTCAGTTGACCCTCTCGCCTGCGCTGACCCTCTTCGGTGAGCAGCCCGAGTCGGACTACTGGGGCTGGTGGCCGGGCGAGGGCACCCTGCGGGTCGAGGAGGGCACGTACCTGCTGACCGCGCTGGTCGAGCACGGTGCTCCCCTGGACGAGCAGCTGACCGAGGCCGTCGAGCCGGAGCTGACCGTCGACCGGGACCTGACCGTGGTGCTCGACGCCCGCAAGGGCACGCCGGTGCGGATCGAGACGCCGAAGCCCAGCGAGCAGCGGGCCACGCTCAGCTTCTACGTGCACCGGGTGTTGGGCAACGGCCGGCAGATCGACCACGGCGTCATGGCCTACAGCACCATTCAGGAGGTCAATGTCACGCCGACCCGCCAGGTACGCCAGGGCGAGTTCGAGTTCGCCTCCCGCTGGCAGCTCGTCGCGCCCATGGTGGACGCCACGATCAGCGGGGTGTCCGGCCCGTCGGACATCAACCTGCTGGGCACGTCCCCGGCGCCGACCGGTCGACGGAAGCTGCCGCTGGTCTGGGCCGGCACCGGAACCCCGGCCGAGCTGGCCCGGGTGCGGGGCGCGGCGGCGCTGTTCGCCGCCGACCCGAACCGTAACGAGAATGAGCAGGTGGCCGCGGCGGCGGCGGCCGGCGCCGCGGCGGTACTGATCGTCCGGCCCGAGGACCAGAGCCCGTGGACGGTCTGGCGGCCGGCGGGGGAGCGGCTGCCCATCCCGGCGATGGTCGTCGCGTACGACGACGGGCAGCGGCTGATCGCGGCGGCGCGCAAGGGCCGGGCGACGCTGGACCTGACGCTGACCGTGGACAGCCCGTACCTGTACGACGTGTGGCAGGTGTCGAAGGGCCGGGTGCCGGAGCGGATCGTGCACAGGGTGACCGCGAAGAACACCGCCGAGGTGACCGCCCGCTACGGCGACACGGGCGCGGGCTGGGCCACCGAGGAGCGGTTCGGCTGGCGTCCGTGGCAGGAGTACTCCTGGAACGACGACCAGCGCCTGGTCCGCAACGGGACCACCCGGCAGGAGTTCGTCAGCGCCGGGGACTCCTGGTGGCAGCACCGGGTGCTGCACAAGCAGATGTACATGCAGTGGGGGCAGCTGACCGGTGGGCTGACCCAGGAGCCCCGGCGGTACGCCGCCGACGACCGGGAGACCGAGACCTGGCACGCGCCGGTGGTCCGTCCGGCCGTGCCGGCCAGCGGGGCGCCGGTGCCCACCCGGACGGGCGACAGCCTGGACGTGCGGGTCCCCGAGTTCGTCGACGCCGACGGGCACTACAGCGTGGCCGGCAACAGCGAGGAGGCGGACACCGTCGAGGCTCGCCTCAGCCGCGACGGTCAGCAGATCGCCGACCTGTCCGGCGGCTGGGCGCCGGTGCCGACCACCGCCGGGGTGGCCCGCTACCGCCTCGACGTGACGACGCGCCGGGCCTCGAACGAGTGGCGTTACGCCACCCGCACCGACACGGCGTGGCAGTTCAGCTCGGCCCGGCCGGCGGGTGACGCCGCCGTGCCGCTGTCGCTGCTGCAGGTGGACTACCGGGTGCCGGCCGACCTGCTCGGCACCGTACCCGGCAACCGACCGCACCAGCTGGGGCTGACCCTGCGCCAGCCGACCGGAGTCGCCGCGCCGACGGGCACCAGCCTGACGGTGCAGGTCTCCTTCGACGAGGGCGTCACCTGGCGGTCCGCGCCGACCAGAGGGTCGGGGACCCGCTGGACCGCGACCGTGCCGGCCGGGCGCGCAACCGTGTCGCTGCGGGTGCACGCCACCGACCGCAACGGGAACTCCGTCGACCAGACGGTGCTGCGCGCGTACGGGTTGCGCTGACTCCGAGCGTGTCCGGCCGGGCCCGCCGTCGCTTCGGACGGCGGGCCCGGCCGCGTTCAGAGCCAGCCGCGCCGGGCGACCTGGAACGCCAGCCCGGGTCGGGTGTCCACGCCAGCGGCGTCCATCAGGTCGGCGAGGCGCCGCTGCACCGTCCGGCGGCTCACCCCGAGCTGGGAGGCGATGGACTTGTCCGGTACGCCGGCCACGAACAGCGACAGCAGCCGGGCCTCGTCGGCGTCGGGCTGGTAGCCGTCGACCTGACGGTCGTCGGCCTCGTCGCGCCGGCTCTCGGTCGCGGCGAGCGGGTCGTCGAGTCGCAGCCGGGTGGCCACCCGCCAGTGGCTCTCGAAGAGGGCGAGCAGCGCGTCGAGCAGTTGGCTGCGGCCGATCACCGCGGCGCTCGGCTCGCCGCCGTCGCGGTCGGCCACCAGCGGGCAGATGGCGGTACGCGCGTCCACGATGGCCAGTCGGACCGGCAGCCGGTCCAGCACGCGGGCCTGCTCGCCGGCGGCCACCCCCTTGGCCAGGTCGGCCAGCGCGCCCGGCTCCAGCAGCAGGTCCCGTTCGTAGATGGCCCGGTAGCTCACCCCGCGGGCCAGCGCGTCGAACTCCTCGACGTTCTCCGGGCCGGCCATGGCGAGGGGGTTCGCCCGGCAGAACCACAGCACCTCGTCGCGGGCCGAGTTCTGCAGGTCGCGCAGCCGGTCGCGCAGCACCCGACCGCCCCGGATCACCTCGACCAGGTGGTCCACGTGGTGGCGGCGCAGCCCGGAGCGGTACTCCTCGGCCAGTTGGGTGACCCGGCGCCGGGCCGCCTCCAGGTCCTCCTGGCGGCGCAGCAGCGTCGCGCCGAGGGCGACGTCCGGGGCGGTCGGGCGCAGCGGGGCGTCCGGGTCGTTGTCGGTGGGCTGCACCAGCCCCTTGGCCCGCAGCGCCTCGACCTGCTCGACGACCTGCGCCCGGGGCCGTCGCAGCCGGCGGACCAGCTCGTCGACGCGGGCCGTGGTGAGTTGGAGCAGGCAGCGGTAGAGCTCCTCCTCGGCGGGGGTCAGGCCGATCACGTCCGACACGGGGCAAGACTGTACGTCGGTAAGGTGCGGGCCGTGCCGGGGCCCGGCCGTGGGGCCCGTCGGCTGGTCAAGTGTCGGGCCTCGCGTCTACTGTCGGTGGCTGTGCTGGAAGAGCTGCGCATCACCGGGCTGGGCGTCATCGAGGACACCACGCTGCCGTTGACCGGCGGCATGAACGTCATCACCGGCGAGACCGGTGCGGGCAAGACGATGGTGGTGACCGGCCTCGGCCTGCTCTTCGGCGGCCGGGCCGACGCCGGGCGGGTCCGCGCCCAACCCGGTCGGGCGGTGGTGGAGGGGCGGCTGCGGCTGCACGGGCGGGTCGCCGACTCCGTGCACGCGCGGATCACCGAGGCCGGCGGCGAGCCCGACGAGGACGGCTCGGTGCTGCTGAGCCGCACGGTGACGGTGGAGGGGCGCTCGCGCGCCCACGTCGGCGGCCGGAGCATGCCGGTGTCGATGCTCGGTGAGGTCGGCGAGCAGGCGGTGGCCGTGCACGGCCAGTCCGACCAGCTGCGGCTGCTGCGCCCGGCCGAGCAGCGGGCCGCACTGGACCGGTTCGCCGGCCCCGCCCACGAGAAGCTGCTCGACGCGCTGCGCGAGGCGTACACGGGGTGGCGTCGGGTGGTCGACGACCTGGCCGACCGGCGGCGCAACGCCCGCGAGCGCAGCCAGGAGGCCGACCTGCTGCGGCTGGGCCTCGACGAGATCACCCGGGTCGATCCGCAGCCCGGTGAGGACGACGAGCTGAAGACCGAGGCGCAACGGCTGGAGCACGCCGAGGGCCTGCGGACAGCCGCGCAGATCGCCCAGCAGTGCGTGGCCGGTGGCGTGGAGGTTGCCGACGAGACTCCGGACGCGGCGGCGCTGCTCGGCACCGCCCGGCGGACCCTGGAGGCGCAGTCCGGCACCGATCCGGCGCTCGGTGAACTGGCCGCCCGCCTGGAGGAGGCGGCCACGCTGGTCACCGACGTGTCCGCGGAGCTGTCGACGTACCTGGCGGCGCTGGACGCGGACCCGGCCCGGTTGCAGCACGTCTACGAGCGGCGGGCGGCGCTGCGCGCGTTGACCCGTAAGTACGCCGACGACGTCGACGGGGTGATCGCCTGGGCCGATCGGGCGCGCACCCGACTGTCCGACCTGGACATGTCCGACGACGTGCTCGACGAGTTGGAGCGGGAGGGTCAGCGACTCGCCGTCGAGGTGGCCGACCTCGCCGGCCGGGTGTCCGCTTCCCGGCAGGAGGCGGCGGTCCGCTTCGCCGACCAGGTCACCGTCGAGTTGGCCGGTCTGGCCATGCCGCACGCGCGGATCGAGGTGGCGGTGCTGCCCCGTCCGGCCGGGCGGGCCGAGCCGACGCTCTCGGTCAACGGCGTCGAGGTGGGTGTCACCCCGGACGGTGGTGACGAGGTGGAGCTGCGGTTGCTGGCCCACCCGGGCGCGCCGTCGCTGCCGTTGCAGCGCGGCGCCTCCGGCGGTGAGCTGTCCCGGGTGATGCTCGCCATCGAGGTGGTGTTCGCCGGCTCGGGCGGCCCGCCGACGTTGGTCTTCGACGAGGTCGACGCGGGGGTCGGCGGGCAGGCGGCGGTGGAGATCGGCCGCCGGCTGGCCCGGTTGGCCCGCAGCCACCAGGTGCTGGTCGTCACGCACCTGCCGCAGGTGGCCGCGTTCGCCGACCGGCACCTGGTGGTGGCGAAGGACACCGGCGGCGCGGTGACCACCAGCGGGGTGCGGGTCGTGGAGGACACCGAACGCGCCCGCGAGCTGGCCCGGATGCTCGCCGGTTTGCCCGATTCGGATCTGGGTATCGCCCACGCCGAGGAGCTGCTGGCCGTGGCCGCCAAGGAAAGGCGGTTGTGACGCCGCGTATTGTGAGCGCAAGCACACCGGCTTGTGCCGACGTGTGCTTCCCTGGGTAGGCGGCCCTGCTCAGGCATGTCGCGACAGAAAAGCCTGCCTCACATGCCAGGATGGTCACGATGCGTCTACCCACGTTGCGCCGGAACCGAAACGCGGAGCCGGGCAGAGTCCTCGGCACCGCGCGCCTTGATCGCCGGACGAAACGGCTGGTCGGCCGGCTGCGCCCCGGTGACATCGCGGTCATCGACCACGTCGACCTGGACCGGGTGGCGGCCGACTCGTTGGTCGCTGTCGGTGTCGCGGCGGTGCTCAACGCCAAGCCGTCGGTCTCCGGCCGCTACCCCAACCTCGGGCCGGAGGTGCTGATCGCCGCCGGCATCCCGCTCCTGGACGATCTCGGGGAGGGCGTCTTCGAGCGGATCCGCGAGGGCGACCAGGTCCGGATCGAGGGCAACACCGTCTTCGCCGGCGAGGAGCCGGTGGCGCACGGCACCCTGCAGGACGCCGAGTCGGTCGCCAAGGCGATGTCCGACGCCCGGGAGGGGCTGTCGGTGCAGTTGGAGGCGTTCGCCGCCAACACGATGGACTACCTGCGCCAGGAACGCGACCTGCTGCTCGACGGCGTCGGCGTTCCGGACATCCAGACTCAGATCCAGGGTCGGCACTGCCTGATCGTGGTGCGCGGCTACGACTACAAGGCCGACCTGGACGTGCTGCGCCCGTACATCCGGGAGTTCAAGCCGGTGCTGATCGGCGTGGACGGCGGCGCGGACGCGCTGGTCGAGGCCGGGTACACCCCTGACATGATCATCGGTGACATGGATTCGGTCACCGACGACGTGCTGCGCTGCGGCGCCGAGGTGATCGTGCACGCCTACCCCGACGGGCGGGCGCCCGGCCTGCCCCGGGTCAACGGCCTCGGCGTCCCGGCCATCACCTTCCCGGCCGCGGCGACCAGCGAGGACCTGGCGATGCTGCTGGCCGACGAAAAGGGCGCGTCCCTGCTCGTCGCGGTCGGCACCCACGCCACGCTCGTCGAGTTCCTGGACAAGGGGCGCGGCGGAATGGCCTCCACGTTCCTGACCCGGTTGAAGGTCGGGGGCAAGCTGGTCGACGCCAAGGGGGTGAGCCGGCTCTACCGGCAGAGCATCTCCGGCTCGTCGCTGCTGCTGCTGGTGCTCTCGGCGATCGCGGCGATGGCCTCCGCGGTGGCCGTCTCCACCGTCGGGAAGGCGTACCTGGGTGTGGTCGCCGAGTGGTGGGACAATTTCGTGTTCCAGCTGTACCGGCTCTTCTAGTTCCCGACCGATCAAGAGGCTGCAAGCGTGATCAACTTCCGCTACCACGTGGTGTCCCTCACCGCGGTGTTCCTGGCTCTGGCGATCGGTCTGGTGGTCGGCACAGCCGCCCTCAACGGCCCGGTCGCCGACTCGCTCAAGGAGCAGGTCACCGGTCTGCGCAAGGACAACCAGCAGTTGCGTCAGCAGGTCAACAGCATGGAGAAGCAGCTCGGTCTGGAGGAGGAGTTCGCCGAGCAGGTGTCCCAGGTCGTCCTGCCGGGCACCCTCACCGGGCGCCGGGTGGTGGTGCTCAGCCTGCCCAACGGGCGCGACCACACCGAGGGCGTGCTCAAGAAGCTCCAGCTGGCCGGCGCCACCATCACCGGCCGGGTCGACCTGCAGGACAAGTTCATCAACCCGGACAACAACTCCAACCTGCTGGAGCTGGCCGTCACCGCCGCGCGGCCGACCGCGCAGACCACCGGCCTGCCGGGCAACGGCCACGGCGTGGAGACCTCCAGCGCGCTGCTGGCCAGCGTCCTGCTGGACCGTGCCCAGGGCACCGCGCCGGTCAGCGACGCCGACCGGCGGGCGGTGCTCGCCGCGTACAACAACGCCGGCTACCTGACCACCGACAACAACAAGGTCACCGGGCCGGCCGAGGCCGTCGTCGTGGTCAGCGGGCAGCCGTACGTCGACAAGGACTCCGAGAAGCGGGACGAGTCGGTCGTCAAGATCGCCGAACAGTTCGACCGGACCGGGTCGATCGTGGTGGGCGGCAACGGCTCCGCCGGTGGCAACGTGGTGTCCGTGGTCCGCGGTGACCCGGTGCTGTCGCAGACCATCTCCACGGTCGACAACGCCAACACCGTGCAGGGTCAACTGGTCACCAGCCTCGCCCTGGTGCAGCAGCTCACCGAGAAGAAGGCCGGCCAGTACGGCGTCGGCGACAATGCCGCGTCCCTGCTGCCTAGACTGCCCCAGTGAGCGAACGACGTACCCCGGTGTCCGGAACCGACGCGCCTGAGCGGGCGACCCTGCGCCCGAGCGAGGTGGCGGCGTGAGGATGCTGGGCCGGCTGCTGATCGCCGGGGCCGGTGCCGCCGCCGCCCGGTACGCCCTCCGCGAGGTGCGGACCGCCCCGGTGGGGCCGGCGCTGGAGCGCACCAACTTCCGGGGCCGGACGGTGACCCTGGCGGCCGGGCCGGCGCTCGCCGCCGGTGCGACAGCCGCGGGCGTGTTCGGCGCCACCAGCGCCGCCTCCGGTGGCGCCGCCCTGGTCGCCGGCCTCGGCGCCGGCGGTGTCGGGCTCTATGACGACGTGGTCGGAGCACGTCCGGAGCAGAAGGCGGCCAAGGGCTTCGCCGGGCACCTCGCCGCGCTGCGTGAGGGCCGCGTCACCGCCGGACTGGTGAAGATCGTCGGGGTGGGCGCCGCCGGGCTGGGCGCGGCCGCGCTGCTCGCCGCCGACCCGCGGGTCGCCGCGCACCCGCGCCGGCAGCGCCACGGCGCGCTCGGCCGGGGGATCGACGTGCTGCTCGGCGCCGGCGTGATCGCCGGCACCGCCAACCTGCTCAACCTGCTCGACCTGCGGCCCGGCCGGGCCATCAAGTCCGGGCTGCTGCTGGGCGTGCCGCTGGCCGGTGGCCCGCACGGGGGGATCGCCGCCGGCGCGGCCGGCGCCGGCGCCGGCCTGCTCCGCGACGACCTTTCCGAGGACGTCATGCTCGGCGACAGCGGCGCGAACGCGCTCGGCGCCCTGCTCGGCGTGGCGCTCGCCGCCCGCAGCGGCCCGCTCGGCCGGGCCGGTCTGCTGGCCGTGCTGGCCGGGCTCACCGCCGCCAGCGAGAAGGTCAGCTTCACGGCGGTGATCCAGCGGACCCCGGGCCTGCGGCAGCTCGACGCACTGGGCCGACGCGCCGACTGACGTGACCAGACCGGCACCCCTCGCCGGCGTCGGCCGGCTGGCCGGGGCAGCCGCGCTCATCGCCGTCCTCACCGTGCTCAGCCGGCTCGCCGGCTTGGGCCGTACCGCCGTTTTCACCTGGAGCCTCGCCCCGACCGACCTGGGCGGCGCCTATGTGGTGGCCAACGCGGTGCCGAACTTCATCTTCGAGATCGTCGCCGGTGGCGCGCTGGCCAGCCTCGTCGTACCGCTGCTGGCCGGGGCGGTCGAGGCCGGCGACCGCACGGCGGTCGCCCGGACCACCGGCGCGCTGTTGACCTGGACGCTGGCCCTGCTGGTGCCGCTCGCGCTGGTCGTGGTGCTGTTCGCCGGCCCGGTGGTCGAGTCGCTGGGTCACCACCTGACCGACGCCCAGCAGCAGAGCGGCGTACGGATGCTGCGGGTCTTCGCGCCGCAGCTACCGCTGTACGGCGTCGGCATCGTGCTCACCGGGGTGCTCCAGGCGCACCGGCGTTTCGCCTGGCCGGTGCTCGCCCCGCTGCTGTCCAGCCTCACCGTGATCGTCGTCTACCTGGGGTTCACCGCCACCCAGGGCCGGTACGCCACAGTCGCCGGGGTGAGCCCCGGCGGCGAGTTGCTGCTCTCCGCCGGCACCACCCTGGGCGTGGTGACGCTGTCGCTGTCGCTGCTCGTCCCGGTGCGCCGGCTGCGCCTGGGGTTGCGGCCCGGGTTCGGGTTCCCCGCCGACGCGCGGGCCCGGGTCGGCGCGTTGGCGGTGGCGGGCGCGGTCACCGTCACCACGCAGCAGATCGCCCTGATCGTCAGCCTGAACCAGGTCACCGCGGGCGCGCGCAGCAACCCGGGCGTCTACAACCTGGCGCAGACCGTCTACCTGCTGCCGTGGGCGGTGCTGGCGGTGCCGCTGGCCGTGGCGGCCTATCCGACGCTCGCGGCGGCGCGGTCGGCCGGCAACGAGGACGGCTACCGGGCGACCCTGGCGCCGGCCGTGCGCGGGGTGCTGCTGTTCAGTTGCCTCGGCGCGGCCGCGCTGGTCGGGACCGCGGGGCCCGTCGGGCACTTCTTCTTCCCCGCGTCCACCGCGCCGACCGCCGCCGCCGCGATCATCGGGTACGCCCCGGGCCTGGTCGGCTACGGCCTCTTCGCGATCCTCACCCGGGCGCTCTACGCGCGCGGGGAGACCCGGGCGGCGACCGCCGCGACCGCCGTCGGCTTCCTGGTGGTGCCGCCCGTCGTCCTGCTGCTCGGTGCGATCCTGCCGTTGACCGACCGGGTGCTCGCCGTGACGTCCGCCAACTCGGTGGGCATGGTGGTGCTCGGCGTGTTGCTCGTCACGGCGGTGCTGCGCAGCGCCGGCCGGCCGGCGCTTGCCGGCGCGGCGCGCGCCGGTGCGGCCGGTGGCCTCGCCGGGCTGCTCGCCGCGCTCGCCGGGCTGGGCGTGAGCCGCTGGCTCGACAGGCTGGACGGCGGCACCCCGACGACGGCCGCGGCACTCGGTCAGGGCATGCTGTCCGGGGTCTTGGTCGGTGTCGTGTTCCTCGTCGTGGTCTGGTTCGTCGACCGGCGGGACGTACGGCCGCTACTGACCGGGGTGGTACGCCGCCTCGGCCGGCGAGGGCCGCGGGGCCGGGCCGGTACGTCGACGCCGGGCGCGGTCCCCCCGGAGCGGGGCGACGGGAAGGAGACGGCGGTTCGGTGAGCGTTGTCAACACCAACCGGCGGTGGCCGGCATGACGGAGACAAACGGCTGGTCGGGCTCCGTGGCGCTGCTGCTGGCTTCCAGCACCGGCGGGGTCGGCCAGCACGTCCGCTCGGTGGCGCGCGGGCTCGTCGCGGCCGGTGCCACCGTGCTCGTCTGCGGGCCGGCGGCCACGCAGGAGCAGTTCGACTTCACCGGCGTCGGCGCGCGTTTTGAGCCGGTGGAGATCCCGGCCAGCCCGACCCCCGCCGACGCGCGGGCGGTGCTCGCCCTGCGGCGGGCGCTCGCCGCGGCCCGCGTCGACGTGGTGCACGCCCACGGCCTGCGCGCCGGTCTCGTCGCCGTGCTGGCCCGTCCGTCCGCCCCGCTGATCGTGACCTGGCACAACGCGGTCCTCGTGGGCGGCCTGCGCGGCGGGGCCTCGCGGCTCGTCGAGCGGGTGGTCGCCCGGGGCGTCCGGGTGGCTCTCGGCGCCTCCACCGATCTGGTCGAGCGGGCCGCCGCGCTGGGCGCCGCCGACGCCCGACTCGCCCCGGTCGCCGCCCCGACGCTGCCCGCGCCGCGTCGACGCCGCGCCGCCGTGCGCGCCGAGTTCGGCGTACGACCGGAGCAGCCGTTGCTCGTCTCGGTGGGGCGGCTGCACCCGCAGAAGCGCTACGACGTGCTGATCGACGCGGCCGCCCGCTGGCGTACGCGTACCCCGCCGCCGGTCGTGGTGATCGCCGGGAGTGGCCCGGCGTACCTGCCGCTGGCCGCGCGGACCTCGGCAGCCCGAGCCCCGGTGACCCTGCTGGGGCACCGCACCGACGTGGCCGACCTGCTCGCCGGCGCCGACCTCGCGGTGGTCACCAGCGACTGGGAGGCCCGGCAGTTGTTCGCCCAGGAGGCGATGCGGGCCGGCGTGCCGCTGGTGGCGACCGCGGTGGGTGGCCTGCCGGAGCTGGTCGGCGATGCCGCCGCGCTGGTCCCCGCCGGTGACGTGGACGCGGTCGACGCGGCGGTGCGCGCGCTGCTGGACGACCCGGAGGCCCGGGCCGAGCTGGGCCGGCGCGGCGCCGAGCGGGCGGCGACGTGGCCCACCGAGACGGACACGGTGGCCGTACTGGCGGCCCTCTACGCCGAACTGACCGCCCGTTCGACTCCTCCGGCGGCCCCCGGCTCCGACGCGCCGATGACGGGACACCGGTGATGCTGCGTCGACTCGCTCCCGCCCTGTTGACCGTGCTCGTGGTGGTGTTGGGCGTCACCGCGCTGTCCGCCCGGCCACCCCAGGGCACCCCGCAGCGCACCGCCGACTTCGTGGTGCTCGCCGGGATCGCCGGACTGCGCTGGGAGGACGTCGACCAGCAGAGCACCCCGACGCTGTGGCGGATGGCCCGGGACGGCTCGATCGGCTCCCTGTCGGTGCGGTCCGCGCACCGGCCCACCTGCCCGGTCGACGGGTGGCTGACCCTCGGCGCGGGGAGCTTCGCCGCGTGGAACGGCACCCGGCCCGACGGCGGCTGCCCGCCCGCCGGCGTGGCCGTGGAGCAACCGGACGGGATCGGCGCGAACCTGCCCGACCAGGAGAGCGTGGTCCAGTACAACCAGCAGCGGCTGCCCTGGGGCACCATGCCCGGGTCGCTGTCGGAGTCGGTGCGCTGCTCGGTCGCCGTGGGTCCGGGCGCCGCCGTGGCCGCCGCCCGCCCGTTCGGCCGGGTCGACCGGTACGCCGCGGGGCTGCCGGCCGATCCGCGCCGGCTGCTCGGCTCGTGCGTGCTGAGCATCGTCGACCTCGGCACGGTCGAGGGGACCGACCCGGTGGCTCGTGCCGAGCAGGCGCGGGCCGCCGACGCCCAGTTGGCCCGGGTCCTGGCCGCCCGGCCGGAGCGGTCGCTGGTGTTGGTGGCCGGAATCTCCGACACCGAGCAGCCGTCGCGGCTGCACGTGGTGGTCGCGGACGGGCCGGGCTGGGAGCGGGGTTGGCTCACCTCGGCCAGCACCGGCCGCGACGGTTACCTGCAACTTGTCGACCTCGCGCCGACGGCGCTGACCGCGCTGGGACGGCCGATGCCGGAGCGGTTGTTCCTCGGCCGGCCGGCGGTCAGCACCGGCGGCCGCCCGTCCGACCTGACGGAGGCGATCAACGCGCCGGCGGACGCCGACCGGGAGGCGACGGCCCAGCGGGCCGTCTCCGGCCGGTTCTTCGCCCTGCTCGCCGGGCTTCAGGTGCTGCTGGCCCTGGCGGTGCTGCCGTTGCTGCGCCGGGCCCGACCACACGCCGGCCCGGCCGGCCCGACCCCGGTCTCCGCCCGCGTCGTGGCGGTGGTGGAGTTGCTGCTGGTGGCGGCCGCGTTGGCCGTTCCGGCCGCGCTGCTCGCCGACGCCGTGCCCTGGTGGCGGGGCGAACACCCCGGATGGATCTTCGGCGCGGTCACCGCGCTGCTGGTCGCGGGGGGCACCGCGGCGGTCCGGTTCGCCCCCGGGTACGCGAACACGCTCGGCCCGTTCGGCGCGGTGGCCGGCCTCACGACCCTGACCGTCGGGCTGGACGTGCTCACCGGGTCGAGCCTGCAGCTCAACAGCGTGGTCGGCTACTCGGCGTTGCAGGGTGGCCGGTACGCCGGGCTGAGCACCGTCGGGCTGGGAGTGTTCCTCGCCGGCGCGCTGGTGACCGGCGGGTGGTTCGGCCAGCGGGTGCACCGCCGCTGGCGGCCGGCCGTGATGGTCGCCGTGGGCGGTCTCGCCGTGGTGGTGGTCGGCAGCCCGTACCTGGGCGCCGACCCGGTCGGCGCGATCGCGCTGACCGCCGGGCTGAGCGTGGCCGCGGCGATCAGCGCCGGCGGCTGGCTGACCATCACCCGACTGGCGTGGGCCACCATGGCCGCCCTGGCGGTCGGCATCGGCTTCGCCGTGGTCGACCTGCGACGGCCTGCGGCCGAGCGGGGGAGCCTCGGCCGGTTCCTGTCCGCGGTGGCCGACGGCACCGGCGGGTTCACCGTGCACCGGTCCAGCACGGCGAACTTCGAGACGTTGGTGAACAGCCCGTTGACCGTGCTGGCGCTGGCCGGTGGGCTGCTGGTGTGGTTCGCCCTGCTGCAGCCGTGGGGCGGGCTGCTGCGGCTGTTCGGCATCTACCCGGCGATCCGGGCCGCGCTGGGCGGCACGGCGGTCGCGGCGGTGCTGGGTGGCGTGCTCGACGGCGCGGCGCTGGACGTGGCGGGCGCCGCTGCCGCCCTGGTGGTGCCGATGGCCGCGCTGGCGTCGCTGCGCGTGCTCGGGCATGCCGCCGACCGGACCCGCCCGAACACGGGCCGTTCCCGGGAGAACGGGGCCGACGACGACTCGGGCTCCGGTGGCGACGGGCCGGCCGGTGGAGGCGACGGTCCGACCGGTGGCGGTGGACCGCTGGGCGCGGGTCACCCCCGGCCGATCGGCGTCCCGCCCGCAGCGCCCCCACGAGTGGTCGTGCTGCCCCCGGGCCCGGACGCGCCCGTGGGCACTCCGGTGGTCGACGGGCCCGCCCAGTCGCCGCCGGAGCGTCCGGCGGCGGACGCGGCGACCGGGGCGCCCTCCGCGCCGGCGCAGCGACGATCGGCGGACACCCCGGCCGCGCCGGTCACCCGGCCATCGACCGAGGTTGCCGCTTCCTGACCGTCGGGCGTCGCCAGGGTGGCCCGTTCCTGTCGCACCCGGGGTGCGGCCTGCGAGTACCCGCCGCAGAGGTGTTACCGTGGAATCCCGTGGATCGCGTGATCACTTTGCTGATCGAGCACGGCGGTCTGCATGACCGCGACAGACGACACGGGAGCAGGCCTTGGCCCCATCAGCACGGACGACCAGGCACATTTTCGTCACCGGGGGCGTCGCCTCCTCGCTGGGTAAGGGCCTCACCGCCTCCAGCCTCGGCAACCTGTTGACCGCGCGCGGGCTGCGCGTGGTGATGCAGAAGCTCGACCCCTACCTCAACGTCGACCCCGGGACGATGAACCCGTTCCAGCACGGCGAGGTCTTCGTCACCGAGGACGGCGCCGAGACCGACCTCGACGTCGGGCACTACGAGCGTTTCCTGGACCGGGCCCTGTCCGGCAAGGCGAACGTCACCACCGGCCAGATCTACTCCGACGTGATCGCCAAGGAGCGCCGGGGGGAGTACCTGGGCGACACCGTCCAGGTCATCCCGCACATCACCAACGAGATCAAGTCGCGGATCCTGGCGATGGCCGACCCGGACGACGACGGCGTCCTGCCCGACGTGGTCATCACCGAGGTCGGTGGCACCGTCGGCGACATCGAGTCGCTGCCGTTCCTGGAGGCGATCCGCCAGGTGCGCCACGACCTGGGCCGGGACAACTGCTTCTACCTGCACGTGTCGCTGGTGCCGTACCTGGCGCCGTCGGGCGAGCTGAAGACCAAGCCGACCCAGCACTCCGTGGCGCAGCTGCGCAACATCGGCATCCAGCCGGACGCCATCGTGCTGCGCTGTGACCGGGAGATCCCGGTGAAGCTCAAGGAGAAGCTGTCGCTGTACTGCGACGTCGACGCCGAGGCGGTCGTCGCCGCGCCGGACGCCCCGAGCATCTACGACATCCCGAAGGTGCTGCACCGCGAGGGGCTCGACGCGTACGTGGTGCGCCGGCTCGGGCTGTCGTTCCGGGACGTGGACTGGGCGAGCTGGGACGACCTGCTGGAGCGGGTGCACCGGCCCCGGCACACGGTCACCGTCGCCGTGGTCGGCAAGTACGTCGACCTGCCGGACGCGTACCTGTCGGTGAGCGAGGCGATCCGGGCGGCCGGTTTCGGTCACCGGGCGCGGGTGCAGCTGCGCTGGGTGCCCAGCGACGAGTGCGTCACCCCGGCCGGCGCGGCGGCCGCCCTGGCCGGCGTGGACGGCATCCTCATCCCGGGCGGGTTCGGGGTCCGTGGCATCGAGGGCAAGATCGGCACGGCCCGGTACGCCCGGGAGAACGGCATCCCCCTGCTCGGCCTCTGCCTCGGCCTGCAGTGCATGACGATCGACGTGGCCCGGCACCTGGCCGGCCTGGACGGCGCCAACTCGCTGGAGTTCGACGAGCAGGCCGCGCACCCGGTCATCGCCACGATGGCCGACCAGGAGGACATCGTCGCCGGCAAGGGCGACCTGGGCGGCACCATGCGGCTCGGGGCGTACCCGGCGACGCTGACCGAGGGCTCGATCGTCGCCGAGGCGTACGGCAGCACCGACATCAGCGAGCGGCACCGGCACCGCTACGAGATCAACAACGCCTACCGGGACGCGCTGACCAAGGCGGGCCTGCACATCTCCGGCACCTCCCCGGACGGCCGGCTGGTCGAGTTCATCGAGCTGGACCGGGATCTGCACCCGTTCTTCGTGGCCACGCAGGCGCATCCGGAGCTGAAGAGCCGTCCCACCCGCCCGCACCCGCTGTTCGCGTCGTTCGTCCGGGCCGCCGTGACGTACTCGCAGGCCGACCAGTTGCCGGTCGACCTGGAGGCCGCGTCCGAGACCCCGTCGGAGGCCCCGTCGGCGCGCAAGGCCGCCCGCAACGGCGCCGCGACGAAGGCCGCGTCGGCCTCGTGAGCGAGCGGAGCGAGCGAACCAGCAGGCTCAGCAGCGGGGCGACGGCGTGAGCGACAGTGAGCACCGCTACGAGGTGCGCTCCCGCGAGGAGCGCTACCGGGGTCGGATCTTCGACGTGGTCACCGAGGAGGTGACCATGCCGGGCGGCGGGACCGCGCTGCGTGACCTCGTCCGGCACGTCGGGGCGGTGGCCGTGGTGGCCCTCGACGACGCCGGTCAGGTGGTGCTGATCCGGCAGTACCGGCACCCAATCGGCCGGCACCTGTGGGAGCTGCCCGCCGGGCTGATGGACGTCTCCGGCGAGGAGCTGCCGGCCGCCGCGCTGCGGGAGCTGGCCGAGGAGGCCGACCTCACGGCCGGGCGGATCGACGTGCTGGTCGACCTGCACAGCTCGCCGGGGTTCACCAACGAGATCGTCCGGGTGTTCCTGGCCCGGGACCTGGCCGACGTGCCGGCGGGGGAGCGTCACGAGCGCCGCGACGAGGAGGCCGACCTGCAGATCGTCCGGATGGCCCTCGACGAGGCGGTCGACATGGTCCTGGCCGGCGAGATCACCAACGCGTCCGCGGTGGCCGGCCTGCTCGCGGCGGCCCGCGCCCGGGACACCGGCTTCGCGGCGCTGCGTCGGGCGGAGGCGCCGCTGCCGCGCTGAGCGCCGCCGCCGGTCCTTCCCGATCGGTGGGTACGCGAGAAGGGGCCCCGCGGTCAGCCGCGGGGCCCCTTCTCGTGTCGCGGTGTGGCCGGTCAGTCCCGCAGCGGGCGACCCTGCGCGTCCGTGCCGCCGTTGACCAGGATCAGGATGCCGTCGATGACGCCCCAGAGCGCGCCGACGCCGCACGTCACCAGGCTCACGACGAGCTGGAGAACAGCGATCTTGGTGTGTCCGGTGTAGAACCGACCGGCCCCGAAGGTGCCGAGCAGGATGCCGAGGATGCCCGCGACGACCTTGCTCTTGTCGGAGTAACCCGGGGCGTACCCGGGCTGGTATGGAGGAGTGGTCATGGGCGGACACACTAGTGATCCACTCGCCGGCTGTCCGCACCGCCACACGGCAGATGGGACGATAATGGGCGAACACTGTCCTGACGGCTGAGGTGACGTCCCAATGCCGGCCCGTTCGGCGCGCTGACACTCCGTCAGGTCACCCGGGCACCGGATGCCACTGTGCTGGCTCCCGGCGGGGCCGGACGCGCCTAGACTGCCGCCGGCGGGACCGGTGGACCGTGGCGGCAATGGGGCCGTCGCGGCACCGAGCAGTCGGGGGGAAGCAGCCCCGAAGAGAGGTGTCTGCATCGTGAAGGTCGGAATCCCACGCGAGGTCAAGAACCACGAGTACCGCGTGGCGATCACGCCAGCGGGCGTCAACGAGTTCACCCGCAGCGGCCACCAGGTCTTCGTCGAGTCCGGCGCCGGAGTCGGCTCCAGCATCACCGATGAGGAGTTCGCCGCGGCGGGCGCCAAGATCCTGGCCACCGCCGACGAGGTGTGGGACACCGCCGAGCTGGTGCTCAAGGTCAAGGAGCCGATCGCCGAGGAGCACCACCGGATGCGCGAGGGGCAGGTGCTCTTCACCTACCTGCACCTGGCCGCCTCCAAGTCGTGCACGGACGCGCTGGTCGACCGCAAGGTCACCGGCATCGCGTACGAGACCGTCGAGCTGCCCGACCGGTCGTTGCCGCTGCTCGCCCCGATGTCAGAGGTGGCCGGCCGGCTCGCCCCGCAGGTCGGCGCGTTCTACATGATGCGCACCGGCGGTGGGCGCGGCGTGCTGCCCGGCGGCGTCTCCGGCGTGTACGCGGCGAAGACCGTCGTCATCGGCGCCGGCGTCTCCGGCATGAACGCCGCCGCCATCGCCCTGGGCCTGCAGTCCGAGGTGCTGCTGCTGGACAAGAACGTCGCCCGGCTGCGCCAGGCCGACGCCATCTACCGGGGTCACCTGCAGACCGTCGCCTCCAACGCGTACGAGATCGAGCGGGCCGTGCTCGACGCCGACCTGGTCATCGGCGCGGTGCTGGTGCCCGGCGCGAAGGCCCCGACGCTGATCTCCAACGAGCTGGTCTCCCGGATGAAGCCCGGCAGCGTGCTCGTCGACATCGCCATCGACCAGGGCGGCTGCTTCGAGGACTCGCGCCCCACCACGCATGCCGACCCGGTCTACAAGGTGCACGAGTCGATCTTCTACTGCGTGGCGAACATGCCCGGCGCGGTGCCGAACACCAGCACCTACGCGCTGACCAACGTCACCCTGCCGTACGCCCTGGAGTTGGCCAACCACGGCTGGCGCGAGGCGCTGCGTCGCGACCCGGCCCTCGCCCTGGGTCTGAACACCCACGACGGCCAGGTCACCTACGGTCCGGTCGCCGAGGCGCACGGCATGCCCGTGCTCCCGCTGGCCGAGGTCCTGGGCTGACCGACTCCACGGCCGAACGGGCCGGTGCGGGCGTCGAGCCCGCGCCGGCCCTGCGCCGTGCCGTCCGCGGCTACCTCGACCACCTCACCGTCGAGCGCGGCCTGTCCGCGAACACCCTCGCCTCGTACCGCCGGGATCTGGAGCGCTATCTCACGACCCTGGCCGACGCCGGCGTCGCCGACCTCGCGTCGGTCGGCGCCGGCGTCGTCGAGTCGCACCTGGCCCGGCTGCGCGCCGGAGACGACGACCATCCGCCCCTCGCCGTGTCGTCCGCCGCCCGCGCGGCCAGCGCGGTCCGCGGCCTGCACCGCTTCGCGCTGCGCGAGGGGCTGGCCGGCGCCGACCCCAGCCGCGACGTCCGCCCGCCCACCCCGCCGCGCCGGCTGCCCCGCGCGCTGGGAGTCGACGACGTGGTCCGGCTCCTGGAGACCGCCGGTGCGATCACCGCGACCGGCGAGGACGCGCCGCTCGCGCTGCGCGACCGGGCGCTGCTGGAATTCCTCTACGGCACCGGCGCGCGGATCTCCGAGGCGATCGGCGCCGCGATCGACGACCTCGACGCCGACGAGGGCACCGTGCTGCTGCGCGGTAAGGGCGGCCGGGTGCGGCTGGTGCCGATCGGCGGGTACGCCGTCGAGGCGGTGCGCGCCTACCTGGTCCGGGCCCGCCCCGCTCTGGCCGCCGGCGGTAAGGGAACCCCCGCCGTCTTCCTGAACGCGCGCGGCGGGGCGCTGTCCCGGCAGGGCGCCTGGGCCATCCTGCGCCGCGCCGCCGGGCGGGCCGGCCTGCCGGTCGAGGGCGCCGCGGCGGTCTCCCCGCACACCCTGCGCCACTCGTACGCCACCCACCTGCTCGACGGCGGCGCCGACGTCCGGGTGGTCCAGGAGTTGCTCGGCCACGCCTCGGTGACCACCACCCAGGTCTACACCCTCGTCACCGTCGAGCGGCTGCGCGAGGTGTACGCCACGGCCCACCCGCGCGCCCTCGGCTGAACCCCGGCCGTCGTCGGCTTCGACACGCCGGGCCGGTGCCGAACGCCCTGCTGGTCGGTGGCGTACAGTCGGCATCGGCGCGGACCTCCTGGGGCGACACGACCGGGGTGCGCAGCGGCGCCGCGAAGGACGTCGGACGGCTCCGACGCCGGGTGGGTCGTCGGGAGGGGGCAACGAGCACATGGCTGGCAACGGTGACCGTGCCGAGACCTGGACGTCGGAGCTCCGCGAGCAGCAGGCCACGCTCGGCGCGGACCTGGGTCCCGCGGACCCGGCTGCCTACACGATGCGCAAGCCGATCCCCGAGCCGATGCCCACCGACCGGCACGGCCCCGCGCGCATCATCGCGATGGCCAACCAGAAGGGTGGCGTCGGCAAGACCACGACCACCATCAACCTGGGCGCGGCGCTGGCCGAGTACGGCCGCAAGGTGCTGCTCGTCGACTTCGACCCGCAGGGCGCGCTCTCGGTGGGCCTGGGGGTCAACCCGCACAACCTCGACCTGTCCGTCTACAACCTGCTCATGCAGGACGACGTGACCGCCGAGGACGTCCTCATCAAGACCGACGTCGCGGGTCTGCACCTGCTGCCGGCCAACATCGACCTCTCCGCCGCCGAGATCCAGCTCGTCAACGAGGTCGCCCGGGAGATGGCCCTCGCCCGGGTGCTGCGGACCGTCCGCAAGGAGTACGACTACATCCTGATCGATTGCCAGCCGTCCCTCGGCCTGCTGGCGATCAACGCGCTGACCGTCGCGCACGGCGTGCTCATCCCCCTCGAATGCGAGTTCTTCAGCCTGCGCGGCGTCGCGCTCCTGCTGGACACCATCGACAAGGTGCGCGAGCGGCTCAACTTCGACCTGGAACTCGAAGGCATCCTCGCCACCATGTACGACAGCCGCACCACCCACTGCCGGCAGGTGCTCCAGCGGGTGGTCGAGGCGTTCGGCGACAAGGTCTACCAGACGGTCATCACCAAGACGGTGAAGTTCCCCGAGTCCACCGTGGCCGGTGCCCCGATCACGACGATGGACCCGGCGTCCTCCGGGGCGCGCAACTACCGTCAGTTGGCCCGTGAGGTGATCGCCGCCCAGTCGGAGCGGTAGCCGGAACGCCCCGTGTCCGTGTCGTGGACTACGGTCGTGCGGTGACCGCGCCACCCCTCGACCCGCCCGAAGCCGCTGCTGCGGCCGTGGTCGACGGCGTGCCGCCCGCCTCCCCGCCGGCCGACCCGGCTGCCACCGGCTTCACGGTGCGGCTGGCCAACTTCACCGGCCCGTTCGACCTGCTGCTGCAACTGATCGGCAAGCACAAGCTCGACGTCACCGAGGTGGCCCTGCACACGGTCACCGACGAGTTCATCGCCTACATCCGCGCCATGGGCGACAGCTGGGACCTCGACGAGGCCAGCGAGTTCCTGCTCATCGCCGCGACCCTGCTCGACCTGAAGGCGGCCCGGCTGCTGCCCGCCGCCGAGGTGGAGGACGAGGCGGACCTGGCCCTGCTGGAGGCGCGCGACCTGCTCTTCGCCCGGCTCCTGCAGTACAAGGCGTACAAGGAGGCCGCCGCCCACATCGCCGAGCTGGAGGCGGTCGGCGGTCGCCGGTATCCCCGGGCGGTCAGCCTGGAGCCCCGCTACGCCGAGGCGCTGCCCGACTTGGTGCTCGGCATCGGCCCGCAGCGACTGCTGAAGCTGGCCGTGCGGGCGATGACCCCGAAGCCCGTGCCGGAGGTGTCCATCGCCCACGTGCACATGGTCCGGGTCAGCGTCCGCGAACACGCGGCGATCCTCGCCTCCCGGCTGCGCCGGGCCGGCACGGCGACGTTCTCGCTGCTGTGCGCGGACTGCGAGGCCACCCTGGAGGTGGTGGCACGGTTCCTGGCGCTGCTGGAGCTGTACCGGGAGGGCCTGGTGGCCTTCGTGCAGGAGCAGGCCCTGGAGGAGCTGACCGTGCGCTGGACCGGCCCGGTCGACGGCGAGACCGAACTGCACGTCGACGAGTACGCCGGCACCCCCGCCGACCCCGACCCGCCCTCGGGGCCGGAGCCGGCGGCGGAGGCCGGGCCTGGATCGGCGGGGGAGGCCGGGCCTGGATCGGCGGGGGAGGCCGGCTCGGAGTCCGCGGGCGCGGGCGGAACGGGAACGACGGAGGGTGAGCGGGATGAGTGACGAGGAACGCCGGGACTCCCTGGCCGACCAGGCCGCCGCCTGGGTCCCGCCGTGGAATCGTCCCCGCCCACCGGCCCCAACCCCTGCCGAGGCGCCCGAGTCTCCCGAGGCTGCTGGGTCTTCCGAGGAGGCCGAGCCCTCCGACGCTGCTGAGACTCCCGACGCTGCTGAACCTGCCGAGGCTGCCGCCGCTCCCGCGTCCGCCGGTGCACCCGAAGCGCCCGCGCAGCCCGACACCCGCACGGTCGCCGGGGCTCCCAGCGCCGTCGGGGTCGACGGGGAACGCGACACCGACCAATCCGCAAAATCACCTGGGGCGGTCACCGTCCCGCCGATGTCCGCCGAAGATCTGGGAAGCAAACCGCCCCTCCATGAGCCGGAGTCTGCCGAGTCGGCCGAGTCCGCCGAGTCGGGCGAGCCCTCCGAGCCTCGTGAGACGGTCGGGGTGGCCGAGACTCCTGCGGCTCAGGTGGGGGAGCGGGCTGGGGGCGTACCTCGGCGGGAGGTTGTGGGGCGGCGGCGGGTGACGGCCGCGCCGGAGCCCGCGCCCGACCTGCCCGACGCCGAGCTGCGCGGCGCGCTGGAGGCGATCCTGCTGGTGGTGGACGAACCGGTCAGCGAGCTGGTCCTGGCTCAGGTGTTGGAGCAGCCGGCCGAGCGGATCGGGCCGATGCTCGACGAGATCGCCGCCGGTTACACGGCCGCCGGGCACGGGTTCGAGCTGCGCAGGGCTGCGGGCGGTTGGCGGTTGTACACCCGGCCGGAATACGCTACGTACGTCGAGCGGTTCGTCCTGGACGGGCAGTCCGTGCGGCTGACCCAGGCGGCGTTGGAGACTCTGGCCGTGGTCGCGTACAAGCAGCCGGTGACCCGGTCGCGGATCTCGGCCATCCGGGGTGTCAACTGCGACGGCGTCATCCGTACGCTGGTCACCCGCGGCCTCGTTGAGGAGTGCGGCGCCGAACCGGACAGCGGGGCGTTCCTCTACCGGACCACCACGCTGTTCCTGGAGAAGCTCGGGCTGAACACCGTCGACGAGCTGCCACCTCTCGCACCCTTCCTGCCCGACGACGTAGAAGAGCTTGCTGATGCGACCCGATAACCGTTCCCCGAAATCCGACGCCCCCGTCTACGAGGGGGCGGAGCGCCTGCAGAAGGTGCTCGCCGCCGCCGGCGTGGGCTCCCGGCGTGCCTGCGAGGACCTGATCTTCCGACGCCGGGTGACCGTGGACGGGCGGGTCGCGAAGCTCGGCGACAAGGTCGACCCGGCCACTGCGGTGATCCACGTGGACGGCGAGCGCCTGCAGGTCGACATCCGCCTGGTCTACGTGGCGATGAACAAGCCGCGTGGGGTGGTCACCACCATGGCGGACGAGAAGGGACGCACCGAGCTGGCCGACTTCATCGGCAGACGGCTGGATCAGCGGGTCTACCACGTCGGGCGGCTCGACGCGGACAGCGAGGGCCTGCTGCTGCTCACCAACGACGGCAACCTCGCGCACAAACTCATGCACCCCTCGTACGAGGTGCTGAAGACCTACCTGGCCGAGGTGGTCGGGCCGATCCCGCGCAACCTCAGCAAGCGGCTCCTCGCGGGTGTCGAGCTGGAGGACGGACCGGTCAAGGTCGACTCGTTCAAGGTGGTGGGCACCCTGGGCAAGAGCGCCCAGGTGGAGCTGAGCCTGCACGAAGGGCGCAAGCACATCGTCCGGCGGTTGATGGACGAGGTCGGGCACCCGGTCACCCGTCTGGTGCGTACCTCCATCGGTCCGATCCGGTTGGGCGACCTGCGCACCGGGCGTCTCCGGCGCCTGACCAACGCCGAGGTCGCCGCCCTGTTCAACGCGGTGGGTGACTGACCCCCGAGGTTCGGGGTACGGCTGCCGGTAGGCTCGCGACGGCCGGAATGCGGCCGCCGGAGGTGGCGTGGGTCGCCTCGGGCGGCGGCGCGCGTGGGTCCGCCACGGACCCCGGGCATGATTGATGACGATTGACAAACCGCTTGCGGCGCCAGAGCACCGGGCGATCCGTGAGGTACGGGCTGAGGAGGACACGGTGGAGGAAAACGTACGGGCCGGGCGATGTGTGGTCGCTGTGGACGGGCCGTCCGGTTCGGGTAAGTCCACCGTGTCGCGGCGGCTCGCCGCCGCCATCGGCGCGCGCTACCTGGACACCGGGGCGATGTACCGGGCGATCACGTGGGCCGTGCTGCGCTCCGGCGTGGACCTCACCGACGCCGCGTCGGTGGCGAAGGTGGCCGGCGAGGTGGACCTGCGCATCGGCACCGACCCCCAGGGGTACGGCGTGACCGTCGACGGTGTGAGCGTCGACACGGACATCCGCGGCGCCGAGGTGACCGGGGCGGTCTCCGCCGTCGCCGCGGTGCCGGCGGTCCGTGAGCTGCTGGTCGCCCGCCAGCGCGAGATGATCGTCAACGCCGGTCGGATGGTGGTCGAGGGCCGCGACATCGGCTCGGTCGTGGCGCCGGACGCCGACCTGAAGGTCTTCCTCACCGCCTCCGAGGCGGCTCGTGCCGCCCGGCGCAGCGCCGAGGACGCCGCTGACGTGGCGGCCACCGCCGCCGACCTGGCCCGCCGGGACCGGCTCGACTCGACCCGCAAGGTCAACCCGTTGGCCCAGGCGCCGGACGCCGTCGTACTGGACACGACCGAGCTGGGCATCGACGAGGTCGTGCTCCGGCTGCGTGACCTGCTCACCGAGCGGGGCGTGGCATGAGCGATCCAGGTGGATGGGTTGAGTTGCGCGAGCCCGACGTCGCCGTCGAGGAGCCGACCGGCCCGCAGCCGGTGGTGGCCGTGGTGGGTCGTCCGAACGTGGGCAAGTCCACCCTGGTCAACCGGATCATCGGCCGTCGACAGGCAGTCGTCGAGGACGTCCCCGGCGTGACCCGCGACCGGGTGCCGTACGACGCGCAGTGGAACGGCCGGTCGTTCACCGTGGTGGACACCGGCGGTTGGGAGCCGGACGCGAAGGACCGGGCCGCGGCCATCGCGGCGCAGGCCGAGACGGCAGTGGTCACCGCCGACGTGGTCCTCTTCGTGGTCGACGCCATGGTGGGCTCCACGGACGTGGACGAGGCAGCGGTGAAGATGCTGCGGCGCAGCGCCAAGCCGGTGATCCTGGTGGCGAACAAGGCCGACAACACCGCCATCGAGATGGAGGCCACCTCGCTGTGGTCGCTCGGCCTCGGCGAGCCGTTCCCGGTGTCCGCGCTGCACGGACGCGGCTCCGGTGACCTGTTGGACGCCATCCTCGCCGCGCTGCCGGAGGCCCCGGAGATCGTGGAGAACCGGCCGCGCGGGCCGCGCCGGGTGGCGCTGGTCGGTCGGCCGAACGTGGGCAAGTCCAGCCTGCTCAACCGGTTCTCCGGCGAGGAGCGGGCGGTCGTCGACTCGGTCGCCGGCACCACTGTGGACCCGGTGGACAGTCTGGTCGACATCGGCGGTCAGACCTGGCAGCTGGTCGACACGGCCGGTCTGCGCAAGCGGGTCGGCAAGGCCAGCGGCACCGAGTACTACGCCAGCCTGCGTACCGCCGGCGCGATCGAGGCCGCCGAGGTGGCCGTGGTGCTGCTGGACGCCAGCGAGCCGATCAGCGAGCAGGACCAGCGGATCCTGACGATGGTGACCGAGGCGGGCCGGGCGCTCGTCATCGCGTTCAACAAGTGGGACCTGGTCGACGCCGACCGCCGGTACTACCTGGACAAGGAGATCGACCGGGAGCTGCGCCGCATCCCCTGGGCGATCCGGCTGAACCTGTCGGCGATGACCGGCCGCGCGGTGGACAAGCTGGCCCCGGCCCTGAACAAGGCCCTCGCCAGCTGGGAGACCCGGGTGCCGACCGCGCACCTCAACCAGTGGCTGACCGCGCTGGTGCAGGCCACCCCGCACCCGGTGCGCGGCGGACGCGCGCCACGCATCCTGTTCGCCACCCAGGCCGGGGTGGCGCCGCCGCGGTTCGTGCTCTTCACCACCGGCCCGCTGGACGCCGGATACCAGCGCTTCGTCGAGCGCAAGCTCCGCGAGGAGTTCGGGTACGAGGGCAGCCCCATCGAGATCTCGGTACGCCCCCGCAAGAAGCTCGGCCCCGGCGGCCGAGGCAAGGCGCACGGCTGACCCTGCACGCCCAAAATGCCGGATGGTCCTCCGAGGCCATCCGGCATTTCCCTACCCCACCATCCTAGGACGCTCTAGGCGGTGTGCGGTGGTTCGCGACCCGCACGACCCGGGTGGGGCCTGTGCGGCCGACCGGCAGGCGCTGCGCTAAGCTGTACCGGCTGTCGCAGGGGAAACCTTGCGGGGGCGGGACGTGGCGCAGCTTGGTAGCGCACTTGACTGGGGGTCAAGGGGTCGTCGGTTCGAATCCGGCCGTCCCGACAGGCAAATAGCCCTGACCAGCGGAAACGCTGGTCAGGGCTTTAAGTTTGTCTATGGGGTTTTTAACCGTCCCCCGAAAACCCCCCGTTTACCGGGGCCGGCAACCAGGTTCGTCATCCATGCGCATCGTTAGGCAGGGCGGTTGTGGGATGTTGCCGCCTCCCATAGTCGGTGCCGAGACGTTCGAGGATGTCCGAGACGTCCGGGGCTTGGGCGGGCTTGGCGATGTAGTACGTGGCGGTGACCTCCTCGCTGGAGTGCCCGAGCTGGGCTGCGGCGCTTTTCGTGTCGGTCTCTTCCTTGATGAGGGTGGCCACGGTCTTGCGGAAGGTGTGGGGGGTGACCCAGGCGAGGTCGGTGTCGGCGCGAGCTTCACGCCACTGACGGCGGACGTTGTTGGGTGACAGCCAGGTGCCGCGTCGGGAGGCGAAGATCGCCGGGCTGCGACTGACGGTCAAGCGGGCCCGCGTCCCCCGACCCGGCGAGCCCGACGCTCTCACCGCCAAGGAGCAAGGCGCGGTCGAGCGCGCCGCCGACCGCCGCGGCGTCCGCGACGCCGCCATCGTCGCCGTGCTGCTCTACACCGGTGCCCGAGTGCAGGAGTGCGCCCGCCTCGACGTCGACGACCTCGCCATCACTGCCCGCACCGGCACGATCCGGCTGCATGGCAAGGGCGACGAGGTCCGCCAGGTGCCGGTCCCGGCTGCGGCCCGCGACCGACTCAGCGCTTGGACACGTCACCGCGGCGCCGAGCCGGGACCGCTGTGGATCGGCCAGCGTGGTCGGCTCACCGCCTCCGGTATCACGCAGATCGTGCTCACCGTCGGCGCCGCCGCAGGCCTGTCCGGCCTGCGGCCCCATCGACTGCGCCACACCTACGCGACCCGGCTACGCCAGGGCGGTGCCGATCCCGCGCAGGTTCAGGCCCTGCTTGGTCACGCTTCCCTTGACACCACCGCCCGCTACTTCCGCGCCGGCACCGCTGAGCAAGCCGCCGTCGTCGAGCGAGTCTTCAACTAAGGCTCTTGAGCCTTGGCGGCGCGTCAACACCGCAGGGTGCTGGGTGGGGCCCGGTGTGAAGTGGCGCCGGAAGTTCGCAGCTCCTCGTGCGTGTCGCCGTAAGCCCGCCGGTAGCTTCCGGACCAAGAACAACCCCAGGGCTGGTCAGAAACGTGATGACGATCTGGGCTCAGGCGTTCGTGCGGGGTCCCCTGACCAGGGCTGGAGTTGTTTTCTCGCTGGAAACTACGGCGAGGCCTTATGGGCATTGACCAGGAGGCAGCACCGTTGAGGGGTGCTGCCTCCTGATCGTGTGGGCTTACCGGTGCTCAGAGCCGCACTGATCCCAGCGCCGAGTCCGGATCAGCAGGCTGGTACGCGGTCGTCGACGAGCGGCGTTCCGCGCAGTGATCCCGATGTCTGCCCGTTGTTGTAGAACGCGTCGCCGGACGCGTAGTACATGCCGTTCCATGGGGGCGAGGCGATGCGGTACCACCAGGTGTTGCCGTTTGCGACCCGGAAGCCGGTGACCTTGCAGGCTACCTGAACCGTGGAATTGCCGGGGATCAGCGGGCCGGCGTCGCCGCCAGCGTTGCCGAAGTCGGTCCACGTGCTGGTCGGTCCGCCGGTCGTCTCGGCGCGGGCGGCCGGCTGTTGTGCGGCCGGGTCGGCCGGTCGTTGCGTGGTCGCCGGCTCCTGCCAGTTGTTGATCAGGCGAACGGCCCCGTACATGGTGTCGGCTTCCTTGAAGCAGGCCTGCAGATTGGCGTACTGGGTCCAGTCGCTGAACCGGTAGTTGCAGATGGCCTTCATCTCGGCGCGGAACCGGTCGTCGACCCACTTGCGGGTGTTCTCGTCACGGGCGAGAGCGAGACCGTTGCCGAGGTTGCGGTATCCGAAGTCGTGTTGTTGGCAGGCCTGGTCGAAGAGCTTGCGCCAGCTCGCGAACGTGGGCGGGCTGCAGCTGTCCGTTCCCCAGTCGAACCTGTTGTAGGGCGACGGCTTGCGACAGTCGTCGTCCGGCATGCAGCCGGCTCGGGCGAAGTCAGTCTTGCGCTGCATGAATTGGCCGTTGCCCAGGTTCACGGTCTCGACGACGTAGCGGCGCTGCTCCGTGCGGTCCGCCGTGGTGTCGGCGTGCGCCGACGAGACCATGCCGGCGAGCACAGCGGTCAGCGTGGCGGCGAACGCCGTCGTTCGCGCGCCGATCCTGACGGGGGTGGCGGCATGCGACGGCGCGCGATGCCGGCGTGGCGCGTGGCGTGGTGTGATCGTCTGCATGAGGTCCCTATCTGGGCCGCAGGTGGGAAGGTGAGTGTGGCGTCGGCGAGGCGGCCGGTCGAGCGAATTACTCGTTCGACTCACGGCGCCGCGCGGCTGGGTCGGTGGGCCGGCGGCCGGTCCGGCCAGGAAGCCGGACCGGCCGTACGAGCTTCCAGCCCTGGCCCGGGTCAGGCCTTGATGGTGATGCAGGCGATCGAGCGGTCGGACGACCCGGGCCAGGTGTAGGCGCCGCAGATGCCGGAGTCCGTCTTGATCCACTTGTTGATCGGCCACGTCACCGTCTCGCCGTTGCCCGACCGGTACCACGCGACGCCGGTGGGACCGTCGCCAGCCCAGCCCTCCAGGAAGCCGGAGGAACCCTGGCGAGGCTTCTGGATCTTGATCTGGCTGACCCACTGGGTGTGGTCGGCGCGCTTCTCGCCAGTGTCGACCCAGATGCAGGTCCCCGGGTAATCTACGGACCAACTCTGGGCGCATCCGTTGACGGTGCCGGCGGCCGCCGGGTTCGCCGTGCTCACGGCGGCGGCCACGGTGATCGCCGTCACAACTGCCGCCTGGCCGCCCGCGCGCAGTGCGCGCCGTGCTGTCCTGTCCATCTGATCGGCTCCTATCGGGTGGGGGGTTCGCCGTTCGCGTCCCCCTGCACCACGAACTTTCGTCGTCTGGAGCCGCCGGTACAGCGGACAAATGTCGCTTCCGGACGGTCAGGCCGTTTGGTCGCGGCAGCCGTTGGCCGCAGCCCTTGCGTCGTCGGCATCGTCACAGGCCAGGCGCCGGTAGGGGCGGTCGCTGTAGGACGACACGACCGTCAGACCCCATTGCTGCTGGTTGCCGCCGCAGCCAACGCGAGCCTGGTAGGCATCGGTGAACTTCTGCTTGAAGGTGTACCGGACGGACGTCGCGCTCCCGGCGTCGCCCCGCCGGGCGAACCCCGAGCCGCCGGAGCGAGACTCGATCCAGACGCCGACCACCGGGTTCCCGGAGGTGCAGAACACGTCGATGGTCACGTCGCGGTCCGCCGACGCGGGCAGGGTCGCCGCAAGCGCGACCCAGGCGGCCGGGAGCACGACGAGGGCGGCGCGGGGAATCCAGGTCTCCCGTCGCCGCCGGCCGTCGCGGTCGGCCGCGGTCACGGGAAGACCTCCCGCACCGTGTCGTCCAGGAAGAACTCCCAGTTTTGGCTCGCGTAACGGACGAGTTCCGCGGTGGGCGGCCCCTCGTCCGAGCAGCCCGGATCGAAGGCAACCAGCCGGCTGCGCATCTCCTCGACACTGCGTCGCACCGCGCCGCTCTTGACGCCGACGGCCTGGCCGATCCGGGCATGGTGGTGCATGCCCAGCGCCATCGCGCGCCACATGGCCCGCCGCGGTTCAGAGGAGAAGAACGTCTCCCGCAGCGTCGGGGCGGATCTCGGCGGCAGGTGCATCCGCAGGATCGGGTCCACGTATTCGCGGCCGGCCACCACCGCCCGCACCGCCGCGGCGAGCTTGCCCTTGTCCTTGGGGCACATTCCGCGGCACGCGAAGTGTTCGTGGGCGAAAGTGATGTGCAACCGCCGGTTGGGCTCGCCCGAGGTCCACAGCACCGCCGGCGTCCCGGCCGTGCCGGCCGCCCGCAGCAGCGCCAGCCCGCTCAGGTGCAGCCGAGCGTCGGTCAGCCGCACCCTGCCCTCGCGCCGCCGCCGCTCGAATTCATCGGAGTGCGACTGGAAGAGCATGTCGACCACCACGGCGTCGAAGCGCTCCCGCCGCAGGCGATCCAGCGCCGCGACCGGATCAGGGACCACGACCGGCTCGCACGGCATCGCCTGGGCAAGCTCGGTGTGCGCCATGACGCCCGCAATTCCCATGTCCTCCACCACCAGAATCCGCACGGCAGTCACCTGCGCGGTTGGAGCGGAAGCGTCAGGCGCACGGCCGCGCCGCCGTCGGGCGGGGCGGGCAGTAGCCGCAGCTCGCCGCCCCGCTCGATCAGCCGGCGGCGTAGCCGCTGCAGGCTGCTGCCCGGCGCGTCGAACCGTTCGGGGTCCAGGCCGGGACCGTGGTCGCGCACGTCAAGGGTCATGGTCGAGTCCACCACGGCGAAGTCCACCTCCACTGATCCGCCGCCGTGCACGACGACGTTCTTGAGCAGGTCGGCCAGTCCCTGGTCGAGCAGTACCGCGTGCTCGCGGGGAACGGTCAGGCCGCCGAGGGCCGGTCCGGACAGCAGCCGCAGCCGGTCGCCGTGTGCCCGAATCGCGTTCTTGAAGATGTCGACCGCCCCGGCGTGCTCGTCCTGCAGCAGCAGCTGCCTGCGCCGAGTGGCGATGACCAGTCGCAGGTCCTGGGCGACCCGGCGGGCGTCACCCCCGGCCTCAATCTGTTCGGCGGCCCGCTCGGCGTGGGTGTGCAAGTCGCCCAGAGTCGCGGCATAGCCGGCCGCCAGGCCCTCGGTTTCCACCTGTACGGCGATGCGGCACAGCCTGGCCATCCCCTTACCGACCAGGAACCACACCAGGGCCCACCCGGCGTAGAGCGCAACACTGCGTACGTGCGCGGCGGTGAGCTGCCATCGGTGCATCAGCCCGAGGATCAGCAGGGGATGCAGCACGATGGCCACGATCAGCGCGGCCTCGATCAGCCTGCGCCGCCAGAGATCGCGGAACCCGCCCCACGGGTAGAACGCGAACACCGCCAGCGGGATCAGCGCGTAGTTCCCCATCGGAACGCCAACACCGGAGGCCGCAAAGTCACCCGGTGCGAGCAGGTGGGCGAGCAGCATCTGCACCACGAAGATCATCACGATCCACGCCGCCGCCCAGGTGCGGCCCCGGGTCAACGGCCCCCGGTGCCGCAGCACCATGCCGGCCAGGACCAGGTGCACCACGCCGAGCGCCAGCACCACCGGCACCCCGAAGGATCGGTACCGGTCGTTGACTGCGCTGGCGATGAGATTCGTGGCCTGCAGCAACAGGGCCACCGCTTCGAACGGCCGGATCAGCTTGTAGGTGGTGGTCGCCAGCAGTTCGACGCTCGGCGACCACCGCGCGGAGATCCTCGCGATGGTGTCGGTCACGCCGGCCTCGTCCCTGGCTCGGGCGTCGTCCCTGGCTCGGCGACACGGGCCGAGCCGCCAGGCCGTCCACGCGGGCCGCGACAGAGTAGCCGGACAGCAGTGCTGAGGCGGACGGGCCGTGCCCGCCGGGGTGGGCCTGCGGCGCCGCCCGCCGCTTTCCCCGCCGCCCGGATCGGGCGGACATCATCCGTCATGATCCTCCTCCATGGTCGAGAGTGGCCCGGACATGGTGCTGGAGTGCGTTAACGGCCTACAAGGGCCAATTGTCGCTGGACGGGTTGCTAACGGAACGCGTCGGCCTCGTCGGGCTTGCCGACCAGGTGGCAGAACTCCACCTTCTGCGGCACCCACTGCTGCGGCGTGAGTAGGAACGATGCCGGATCGGTACCGGCGCGAGCCGGGCACGAAGACGTCGCCTGAGCGCAGCCCGTCGCGTAGGCCGTGGCGGACGTGGTGTCACCGGGCAGTGCCGGGCTGGTGAGGGAGCGCTGGCCGGTCAATGGCTGGGCTCGTCCTCGGGGTGCTCGGCAAGTCCGCCGGGCGCTGGATCGCATCGCGAGTGCTGCCACGCAGTGCCAGGGCTGCCACCCGGGCACGATCGGCAGGCGAGCTGGTCAGCAGCGGCGCCGCTGCAGCGTCGATGGCGTCGAGCACCCTGTGCCAGCCCGGATCGATGACCCGGCGTAGCTGCAGGGAGTTGCTGAGGTACCAGGCACGCTCGGTGGCTGTCCAGGGGCGCTCGTGTTCCGCGGTCACGGCGGCCGCGAGTGCAGGTGGGCGCTGCCAGGTGCTGGTGGCGGTGGTGGTGTTGGCGTAGACGACCTCGCCGTTGCGCCGGAACGCGAACGCGACGTGCGCCAGGTCCTGGGTGTCGACGGCGTGGGCGCCGCGGATGACGCCGCGGTAGCACTCGTCGTGGACGGCGGTGTCGATCAGTCGGCCGCGGCCGACCTCCTGGACCTCGCTCCAGTACCGGTGGAGGATGCCAAGGCGGCTGAGGGCTTCAGGTACCGCGACGATCGCAACCTCGACGCGGTACCCGGCGTCGTGGAACCGGCGGGCGATGTCCTCGAACTCACTGGGGTAGCGCATGGCTGACTCGAGGACGACATGGCAGCGGTTGTCGATCGAGTACTGCTGGGCCTTGTTCCACCAGCGTTCCCCGTCCGGTCGAACCTTGGCGCTGGCCGTGGTCTCGTCCTCGGTCTGCCACCGGTGGAAGCTCGGGTGCATCGGGTTGTAGAAGTCCATGTTGATGTTGATGAAGCCGCTGCCCGCGCCCAGTGCTTGCTTCACCATCGCGGTGACCGCCGTCTTGCCCGCGCCGGTCTGCCCTCCCACGATGACGACCACTGGCCGCTGCTGGGACGGGGCGCCGGTGAGGAACATCGGAACGATCTGCTCGCGGAAGATCCGCTCGTTGGCGTCCTCGGACAGCACGCCGTCAGGGAACTCGGTCAACGGGGTGCCTCACGCAGAACCGCGACACACTCCTCACGAAGCCGGGCGACTTCGTCGATGTCGGCGGGATCGAGATCCCGCAGTGCCTGCGCGAGACGGCTCTGGGACGTGATGACCTGCTCCAGGACGCCCTGGTCACCGCCGGTCTGCTCCAGCTCGTAGCGGCGAGCGGACTGGGCCGCGAGGACCTGGGCGATCAGATCGCGGGTGATCTGGTGATCGTGTAGCTGCTCCGGGGTCAGCGGTGATGGGGTGAGGCGCCCCAGTACCGACTCGTCACTTGCCGACGAAGGCATGCTCGTCCTTCCCTGACTCGAGGTGCGGGGTCGCGGCGAACTCCACCAGCGTGAGACCGCCGGCGGTGCCGTCGTACCGGGTGATCGACGTGTTCGCCACGGGAGTCGTCGCAACGATGGCGGCGATCTCCTCGAAGGTGAGGCCTTCGATGAGGTGGCGCATGACCACGACCACGGCGTCGTGGGCCACGAGCAGGACGCGCCGGCCCGCGTGCTTGGTGTTCAGCTCTGCCAGCACGGCCGCCAGGCGTCGAGCGATGTCGGCGAACGACTCACCACCGGGAGGCTGATAGGAGAACTCGCCTTCGGCCGCGAGCCGGGCTGCCTCCGCGGGGAACCGTTGAGCGATCATGGCGGGCGTCAGTAGCTCCAGGTCGCCCATGAGCCGGTCGCAAAGGCGGTGATCGACGACAGCGGTGGGGTAGTCGACACCCGCCTGCGCTGCGGTTTCTGCCGCTTGTGACCAGGTCTGCGAAGCACGGACGTAGGGGGAGCAGACCACGACCTGGGGCTGGCGGTGAACAGGTAGAGCGGCGAGCCAGTGACCGAGGCTGGCGGCCTGCTTCCATCCCAGCGACGACAGCTCGATGTCGGCGTCTCGACCGGTTAGGCCGTGGTCGGCCAGCCCTCGGGCGTGCGCGTCGGCGAAGGCCACGTTTGCCAGGCTCTGTCCGTGCCGGATGAGGGTCAGCTCGGCGACGGTGTCCATGTCTCCATTGTCCGTGGTGAGGGCCAGTCGGGTTGGCCCGGCGCCGGCGATGCCATGGAATCAGGTGCTGTCGGCGTCGGGGAGTTGAGCGAGGACTTCTGGTGGAGCCAGCTCGACGGGCAGGGGGCGGGGTTCGGTGTGCTTGTTCGGGCCGCACCGGTTGAACGGTCCGTACTCGGCGGTCAGCGCGGCCAGGTGTGGGTCGAGGTGGTCGCGCCACCAGATGCTCATGCCGGTCTGCGGGTCGCTGACCCGCAGCGTCTCCCAGGCTCGCCACAGCGCATACAAGCGGGAGATCGCCTCGGGGTGCGCCCACCAGCGGGGGCACCAGTTCAGCCCGGAGTCCGGCCCGGAGGCGAGGCGCCGCTCGACGACGTGGGCGAGGTAGTCCCCGACGAACGCCTCCACGTTGCGGTACACCGGCTCCGCAGCGGCCTGCTCGTTGACGGGCGGCTCGGGAGCGGGCGGTGCCGAGTCGCCGGCGAGCTGGCCGAGCAGCGCACTGAGGTCGGCTACGGCTTCGGCGGCCGGGTCGGTGGCGGGGGTGGTCATACGAGGGGCTCCGGTGGGACGTCGGGGGTGAGGGTCCAGTCGGTGCGGCCGGTGGGGTCCCAGCGGGCGATCGAGGCGCGGATCGCCGCCGCGTAGGGACCGTCCTGCCAGGGGGCGGTGCGGGCGAGCGCGGGCGGAGCGCCCGAGGCGTAGACGACCATCCGGCCGCGAGGGAGGGCGTGTAGGTCGGATACGTCGAGGATGCGTTGGCGGCGGGTGGCGTGCGAGACCGACCGTTGGCCCCATCCGGATCCGCTGCTGCTGGTCGACCGGGTGGTGACGTCGTGTTCGCCGATGAGCTTGGACAGCTCTTCGAGCCAATCGGGGTCGGCGACGCCGCCGCCGTAGGTGCGGACGTTGGCGGCGGACCAGAGTTTGCGCATGCCCTCGCGTCCCCACACGTCGACGCCCTGGGGGTAGGACTGGAGGATGGTGATGATCGGCAGGCCGTGGGAGCCGTAGTAGGAGTAGAGGTTGGGCAGTTGCCGCAGGCGGCAGATGTTCGCGGCTTCGTCGAGGATGCTCAGCAGGGGCGGGTCCAGGCGTCGGCCGGCTGAGGCGCGGGCGCGCAGCTCGCCGGCGCGCAGGACGGCGTCGGTGAGGGCGGCGACGAGCGGGGCGGGGGAGCCGGGGCCGCCCTGGGAGAGCAGGTACAGCACGTCGGTGCTGACCACGAACGCGGTCGGGTCGAACTCGCGGACCCCGCCACGGGTCGGTGGTGTCACCCAGGCGGTGACGGCGGGCTCGGTGAGGCACATGAGCATCTTCTGGGCGCCGGCGTAGATGCCGCCCCGGGTCTTGTCGGGCATGTTGACCACGCCGGAGACCGCGTCGGCGGGCAGCGCGAAGCCGTGCTCGCGCAGCAGCATCGCCGGTTCGTCGTCACGGGGGCTGACCGCCCACCGGTACGCGGCGAGGATGTTCCGGCCGGAGCAGGCGGCGGCCAGCGGCGCAGGCCGACGGCAAGGTCCGTGACGACGGGGACCGCCCCGGCGTCACCCTTGACGGTGAATGGCGGGAGACGGGCGGCGGCAGGGAGGAGGGCGCTCGCGGCGACCGCCCCGAGGCCTGCCAGACATCTGCCGGGCCCGGTGGTCGCGATGTGAGCGGGGCGAAGCTCGCGGCCCAGGCATTCCCTCAGTCGACCGCGGCCGCTGTTACCGACGCCGCGTCGGTGGGCCGGCCGACCGAGGTGCCGCCGGCACCGCCGCGGTCCCCTTCTGCGGGCATGATCGCCGAGGCTCCGAGCCGGTAGAGGCCGTGCCGAGGCCGCCACATCTGCCCCGCCAGCACCAGTAGCACCAGCCCGCCGGTAGCGTTGCTGGTGACTGCCACCCTGAACAGGGGGTATCCTGCGGGCATGGCCAACAGCAGCCCCGACACCGGCGCGCGCAGCGAGGACGTCCTCGCCGCTGCCGGCATCGTCGTCACCCCGGAGGGCAAGGCCCGCGCCCGGGAGCGGCTCAGCGAGGCCAAGCGGCGGTGGACGCCGGAGCTGGACGCCGAGCTGCGCGCGCAGCTCGGCCTGCCCGCCCGCGCCGCGTGAACGAACGCCCCGTCCGTATCGTCCTCGACGCCTCCGCCGTCCTCGCGTTCTGCCGCGAGTCGATCCATGTGGGCGAGGTGATCGCCGAAGTCGCCGACGAGGACTGCGTCGTCGGCGTGCCGGTGATGTGCCTCGCGGAAGCGTCCCGTGGGGCGGCCGACGCGGACCGGCTCGATCTGCTGGTTAACCACCCGGCCGTCGAGGTGCTCACCGTCGACCCGCTCAGTTGGCGGGCCCTGGCCGTTGTCTACGACACGGTCGGCCGGCTCGACGCCGCGAGTGCGCTGCTCGCCGCGGTCGACAGCGGCGGGTACGTGCTGACCGGGCAGCCGGGCCTGTACGCCGGGCTCGCCGGCGGTGGCCCGATCATCGTGTTCTGACCCGGAGACGACGACGCGCCCGCGCCTGCCCAGGGTGCGGGCGCTTCGCTCTGCGCTTGCCTCACGGGGTAGCGATTGGGTGATCACGGAAAATCTGTGACCGACGGCATGTAGCGGATGACGGAGTTGAACGCGGTGCGGGCCGAAACCGCTCGCTGCCGCCAGCCGCGGACGCCGCGGACAGCGCCCACGGACGTCGGCGGCCGCGGCACGGCGGAGCCCCCAGCCGCCCTATCGGACTGACCGGCCGCGTGCGCGCAGCCGAGTTCGTTGACTGAACGTCAACGACCTCGGCTGCGGGCGACCTTACTGCGGCAGGGATTTCTATCCGGTCACTTGAACTGCTCCCAGGGGCCAACCGAGGTCGACCGGGCGCGTAGCATGCCGAAACGGTCGCCGGTCCATTGGCGCTCCGCGGCGACGTACCGGTCGTTCGCGCGCGCCTTGATCGAGATGTAGTCGGGCCCGGACCCGTACCAGGTGATTGTGTACTGCTCCCAGGTTCCGATGGCTTCACTCCGGGCTCGCAGCATGCCGTAGTCGTTGGACTTGTAATCCTTTTCCGTGGCGACGTACAGCTCTCTCCCGCTCGGTTCGTAGAGCGGGGTGATCACGTAGTAGGCGCCGTCCCAGCACATCCCAAATGTTTCCCAAGGCCCCACGGTCTGGGATCTTGCCCGTAGCATGCCAGCGCCGCTGCCAGTCCAGCCGAACTCGGCCGACACGTAGAAATTGCCCGACTTGAAGGTAACTGACTCACAGACCCACGATGCGGCCAGGCCGGCGGCCTTCGCAGCAGCCTTGCGGGCCTCGAGCTGCGCAAAGGCTTGTGAGGCCGGGACTGGAGTGGCAGCCGCAAGAGCGGCTAGGTCGACCTGTGGGGCTGAGGGTGCGGGTGCGGCGCTCGCTGCCGGAGCCGCGCCCGCAATCGCGTAGACGAGAACCGTGGCCGCAGCAGCCAGTGCGGCTACCGCTCGCGATAGACGGTGGGGTCTCACATGATCTCCCTCGAAGGCTGGGGCGAATGGGCCACTGGGCTCGATGCGGGGGGGCGCCGCCGGCGCGCTTCCGCCCCCCACCACCGCGGGGACCAGCCTCTTTAGGTTCCTACGCATGTCCGTGCACCTTCCGGTCGCGTCGCGGCCGGTCCGGCCGCGAGTCGAGTTGCCGACATCACATTGAGAGGTGTCGCTGTGCCAACGATGATCTGCGCGGAAGGTCGACGGATTCCTGCCGGAACCTCAATCCGCCGGTGCCGAGGGGTTGGGGCGACCGGCGACGGGGCGGACGGCGGCAGATGGAGATACGGATCCTCGGGCCGGTCGAGGTCTGGGCCGGCGGCCGGCTCGTCGAGGCCGGCGCGGCCCGGCAGCGCGCGGTCCTCGCCGCGCTGGCCGTCGACGTCGGCCGGCCGGTCCGGGCCGAGTCCCTCATCGACCGCGTCTGGGACGACGCGCCACCGAACCGGGTCCGGCACAACCTGCACGTCTACCTGGCCCGGCTGCGCCGGGTGCTGACCGCCGCCGGCGCTCCGGCGGCTACCTGCTGGACCTGCCGCCGGAGACCGTGGACGGGCAGCGGTTCCGGGTGCTGCGGCAGCGCGCCTGCGAGCTGGCCGACGACGACCCGCGCCGGGCGGAGCTGCTGCACCGCGCCCTGCAGCTGTGGCGAGGTGAACCGCTGGCGGGCCTGCCCGGCGACTGGGCGGCCCGGGTACGGCAGGAGTGGCGGCGCCAGCACACCGACGCGACCGTGCTGTGGGCGCGGGCGCTGCTGCGCCAGGGTGACCCGGCCGCCACGCTGGACGCGTTGACCCGGCTCGCCGACGAGCAGCCGCTGGACGAGCCGGTCGCCGCGGCGCTGCTGCACGCCCTGGCCGCCGCAGGCCGGGGCGCGCAGGCGCTGGAGCACTACGCCCGGCTGCGCGACCGGCTGGCCGAGGCGCTGGGCGCCGACCCCGGGGCGGAGCTGCGCCGGCTGCACCAGGCGATCCTGCGCGGCGAGGTCGGCCCCGCGGTCGTACCGCCCGAGCCCGTCGCGGCGCCGGAGCCCGTCGCGGCGCCGGAGCCCGCGGGTCCGGTCCCTAGGACCGACCCGGTCCGGCCGGCGCCGGCGCAGCTCCGGTGACGCATGGGGTCGGCTTCATCGCCGCTCGCGCCTGCGCACTCGCAAGCTCCCGCCCAGTCGCGACCGACGATGAAGACGACCCCTTGTAGGTGCGTCCGTGGCGGCCACCCCACGGACTTCTCAAACTTTTCTGTGAACCTTTTCCGCAGCTCAAACCGGTCGTGCGCGTGGGGTGTCCCCCCGATGTGGACCTACAGCCGGGCGTCATTCACCACCTGAATCGGAGGTCTTCGTGACACCGTCGCCCCCCGGCCCACTGCTGACCGTCCGTGCCGCCGTCGTGCTGCTCCTCGCACTCGTCGTCGGCGTGCTCGCCGGCGGGCTGTCGTACCTGACCGACCATTCTGTCCCATCGGCTGTGCTCTGGGGCGGCGGTGCTGCCGGGGGTGCGCTGATGATGTTCCACACCATCGTGGGGCGGTGAACCCCTCAGCGGACGTGGTCGTTATCGGCGGCCCGGTGGGCGGTGGCCGGGGCGGGCGAGATGGGCGCAGCGGCCGAGGCGCCTGTCGACGCGCGAGGTGTGGGAAGGAACGCCTTGGCGGCGACCGAGGCCGCGTCGACCGTGGCAGAGGGGACAGCTTGGCGCTCCGCTGCCGGGATCGGCGTGAGCTTGTCCCAGACCAGGTTGGTCAGGCCCTCGCGGAACGCCTGATCGCCGTGGAGGTCGGCGAGGCGGACCACGTGGGCGGGGTCGTCGAGCTGCGCGATGGCGGTGGTCATCGCGGCGGCGAACGTCGTGCTGAAGGCGGTCTGGTCATCTGCGCGCGCGGCGGCCTGGACGGCGTCGACGCGCAGGGCCTGCTGAGTGCAGGCGTCGAGCAGCGCCCGATCCGCCGGCGTCGTGGCCGCGATGATGGCGGCCGGCGCCAGCGGGGTGACTGCCTTGGACTGGTCCGCTTCGCTGCCGCGCTGCGTCGCCGAGCCCGCAGCCGACGCCGGCGGCGGTGTGGCCCGGACTGCCTGGTGCACGGCTTGCCCGGCGGCGCTGTAGAGGGCCTGGCGCCAGGCCGGGTCGTCGCACTTGAGCATCACCGCGACGGCCATCTCCGTGTTACCGGGGTCCGCGAGGGCGTGGGTGAGTGCCTTGTCGAACGGGGCGGAGAAGGCGTCCAGGTCGGTGGTGCGGGCCGCGTCCTGGACGGTGCCGCGGCCGGCGACGTGCTGCACGCGCCGGTCCAGCCACGCCTGTTCGTCGGGGGTCAGGCTGTCGCGCAGTTCCGTCGGCATCCAGTTGTCGACCGTGACGGGTACGGCGGGCGGGGCGGCCGAGGGTGGTGGGGTGGTGTCGGCCATCAGGTCGATGACCGCGTTGATCGCGCGGAGCCGGCGGCGGGTGTCGAGTAGCTCGTCGCGGCGGGGGAACGGCTGGTCGAGCTGCTCGGTGGCCCGGGCGATCTCTTCGTGCTGGCCGGCGATGCGGGCCTGGACGGTGGTCCGGGTGCTGTCCAGGTCGGTGAGCTGGTTCTCCAGGCGGCGGACGAGGCCGGTGGGGTCGCCCTCCACGGCGGAGGTGAGGCCGATGGTGGTGGAGGAGTCGGGTATTCCGTCGAATCGCAGGGCGGCGAGCATGCCGTCGCGGCCGGACCAGAACACCGCGTCGACGCCGAAGCCGCCGAGCTGGGCGACGCCGGCGGCTTCGCGTCGGTCGGTGGAGGCGACGCCCTGCGCGGTGGCGGTCAGGGCGTGTTGCAGGGCTCGGCCGGCCTCGGCGCGTTTGGTGAACCGGTGCCCGGCGACGGTCATGGCGAACTTCTCGCCGCGGGTGTCCTGGCGTCGGGCGATGACGTCGTCGAGCACCTCGACGCGGCGGGTGTCTTTGGTGATCCACGCCTTCAGCTCGCCGACCGGCCGGCGTAGCGCCGCCTGGGTGTTGTGGTGGGTCCGGTCGGCGCGTTCGAGGCGGGTGAGGTCCTGGGCGACCTGCTCGCGGTCCATCAGCAGCGGGTTGCCGGTGGCGATGGCCTTGATCTGGTGCGCTTGCAGGGTTTCGTCGCTGACGTCCTCGATCTCGTGGGCGGAGGTGCCGCGCATGATCTGGTCGATGAAGGTGCCCTTGCGGGCTACGGTCTGCCAGGAGAAGGCGTCGAAGCTGCCGGCGACGACGTAGCGGTAGATGCTGACCTCGGGGTTCTGGTTGCCCTGGCGCAGGATGCGTCCCTCGCGCTGGGTGACGTCGGCCGGGCGCCACGGGCAGTCCAGGTGGCTCCGTTGCGTTGAGCAGTCGCCAAGATCGAGGCAGACTTGAGCAGTGAAGTCGTCGACCCGACCTGACCCATGGCCGCCTCCGACGTCCGCGTTCGCCGGCTTCCGGTTCCCGCCGGAGGTGATCGTGGTCGCGGTCCGCTGGTATCTGCGGTTCAACCTGTCCTATCGCGATGTTGAGGAACTGCTGGCCGAACGTGGGGTCGAGGTCGATCACGTCACGGTCTACCGGTGGGTGCAGCGGTTCACGCCGCTGCTGGCCGACGCCGCCCACTTCTGCCGGCACTCACCAGGCGACAGGTGGTTCGTCGACGAAACGTACGTCAAGGTCAACGGAGTGTGGCGGTACGTGTACCGGGCGGTCGACCAGTACGGGCAGGTCATCGACGTGCTGGTCTCGGCCCGCCGAGACTCCGGCGCGGCCCGGCGGTTCTTCCGACGAGCGCTGTCGACGTTGAAGGTGACACCCGGCGAGGTCGTCACCGACGCCGCGGCGGTCTACCCCGGCGTGCTCGACGAGCTGATCCCGTCCGCGTGGCACCACGTCGAACGGTACGCGAACAATCCGATCGAAGCTGATCACAGTCGGCTCAAACACCGGTTGGGATCGATGCGCGGGCTACGGACGGACAAGACAGCGCAGGTGATCATCGCCGGGCACGCATTCATGCAGAACCTACGACGCGGCCACTACGAACTCGCCGTCGACGCCCCGCCCACTCTGCGGGTCGCCGCTGCGTTCACCGAACTCGCCCAGGCGATTTGACCGCGGACCCGACCCGGGTTCAACACGTCCGCCGATCCGATTACGCAACGGCGCCTCTTCGTCCGCCTGCGCAACCACGGTGACCGGAAGCTGTACTGCGTCCTTTTGGATCTAACCGAGCGGTTCCGGGTGCACGCCGAGCTCCTTCCGGGGGACTTCGTCGCTCCCGGTGGGCGGACGGCGGCCTTGCGGGGACGCCGAGTCCTGGCAGCCCTGCCACCCGGGTCGGTACCCGAGCCGGGTGCCCGAGTGCGGGACTGGCTCAAGCTGGTGGTGGCGGAGGAGCAGTTCAGCCAAACCCTTTGAGCTGCCAGCGCTCGGCGCACCGCGCGGGGTCGACCGCGGGCCGCTGGCCATCCGCGGGTTTCTCGACCGGGTCGGGCGCGCCGTGCAGCATCGTGACCTGGTGGCGTCCGCCGAAGACGGCGCGTACGACTGGACGACGGTGACCGTCCCCCTCGAGGTGGAGGTGCCCCAGGGCTGAGCGGTCGCCTCAGGGTCCTCGCAGGATCACCGCCGTCCCGTACGCCGGGTCGGTGAGGTCCAGGTCGCTGCGCCTCCGACTGCGTCGAGGTAGCCGTCATACTCATGCTTTTGCCGCACCGAAGCGGAACACGGCGAAGCAAGCGAGCTTGAGGTCTCGGTCGGCGCGCCGACCCTCGCTGCCTCCAAGAAGGGGGCGTCGCCGGTAGCCAGGAAGCCGCACAACAGCTCGGCTTCCAGTGGCCACCGAACCGAACGCAGAACGCACGTCAATTCAATAGTCAACACAGCCGCAGTTCAGCGGTCATCCTGATCATGTAGTTGGGGTTCAACTCGGGCCACCGACACGTACCCCCATGCCTGCGGTAGGCGGATCCCGACGGATGGGGGCACGTCGTTCTCTTGGTGACGGGAGGCCCCGATGGTTGGGCGCGGGCGCGGTCGGACCCTGGCGACGCCCTGTCGGTCTGCCCCCGTTTACCCCCCGAAAACCCCCATCTGCGGTTGACAATCAGTGACAAGAGGCGATCGGTCTCTGACCGTGTCTGTGCAGCTCAGCTCTTATTTCTGACAGTCAATGACAAGATCGAGATAGCTACGGACGGTAACAAGGGGTTTTGACAAGCAATGACAAGCCCTGAACGAGGCTCAACCTGAGGTTCTCCTGGGTTCAAATCTCCCCGATCCCCACGAGGGCTGGCCTGGCAGAAAAACCCCCGCGGTCACGGTAGCCGATACGTGCATGTGGAGTGAAACAGGAGTCTCAGGTCGGAGCACCTCGCCGGCCTGCGCGGCATGGCCCAAACCCTCTGAGCTACCCGCGGAAACTCTCCGCGGAACCCGGGGCGTTCAACTGAGCTGCTTGCGAGCTAGCCGGCAACAGCATACAAATGATCAGTGCACTGGGGCGGGGCTCGCTGTGGTTGTCTTGTGTCCCCACGCTTGGAGGCTTTGGCCCATGATCCGCTTGCCATGTCCAAGATGGACCTAGACTAGCGCCCGTCTCCTCGGCTTCCTCAGCGCGTTCGATCCAATCGGTCAGTACCTTTCACGAGCATTGGCAGGGGCTCTGCCGAGCCCGAACAGGCAAGGTCGCCGGTCGCGTTAGTCGTTGTCCGGCGCTGGAGTTCCGGCCGCTTGCCGGATTAGGTCCAGTAGAAGCTGCTGGTGCGCGGTCTACGCATCGTCTCGGCTTTCCGCATCGTGACCAGCGCGGCCGGAACCGTCGGTCTGCTCCCCGGGTCCCAGACGCCGCTGGTCCGCTAATCCAAGGAGGGGAGATCGCCGCCCCGATTGCGTGCCGCCTGAGCGACGCCGCCGCCATGATCGCCGGCATCGCACTGTCGATCAACGGCGGCTGAGCAGCCGGTTAGTCATCCGCCTGGGTGCAGAGTTTTCTGGACCCAGAGGACCATTCCCTTGGTGAGTTCGGACAGGGGCTGAACCTGTCGGACCCTCTGCCTCCGCTGAGATTCGGTCAGTTTGCGGGCCAAGCCCTCATCCCAGTACTCCTTTATGACCTCGGCGATCAGGTCGTACAGCTCGGGTGAGGGCGGCGGTACAGGTGTGGGCAGCGGCAAACCGCTGACGTCGAAATCCTGGTGAGGTGGATCGCTGGGGTCGTCGTCATAGACCACGGCAACTCCTCGAAGGCGTAGGTGCACCAAGCGTAAGGACATCGGCGCATGCCGAATACCGACCGATATCTGCCGTGGTCGTGCCAGGAAGTGGCAGAAACCTGACCTGCTGGTGAGTCGACGGACCGGTGGGCGAGCACAAGTGCCTACGCTGTAGCCCGCGCGGCCGAGAAGGGATGTCCATCACCGGTGACCGTCCATGTCGCGGTCCTCGACCCCCTGCCGATGTATAAGCAGGGAGTGGCCGCGACCCTGTCCGCGATCGGTCACATCGTCGAGACGCCTGAAGACCCGCTGGCATGGGTCCGCCGGTCTCCGGGCGCGGTCGTGCTGTTGACGTTGATCGGGCACGGCGACTGGGATCTGCTGTTCCGGCTGGGGGAGGAAATGTCACCCCATTCGGTGATCGCTGTGGTCGAGGACGACGTCGTGGTCCTCGGCGTTCGGGCGGTGCGTGCCGGTGCCCGCTCGGTGATACCGCGCTGTGTCACCAACGAGACGTTGCGACGCACGATCGAGGCCACGCTCGACGGTCAGGCGGTCCTGCCCGCCGGGGTGGCGGTGGCGCTGGCCTCCGGCGAGGAACACTCGCTTCCCCCGGCGGAACGGTTGGAGTGGCTGCGTCAGCTTGCCGAGGGAGTCACCGTGGCGCAGCTCGCCCAGCGGGCCGGGTACTCCGAGCGCGCGATGTTTCGCCTGTTGCAGGCTCTGTACAAGGAGATCGGTGTACGCAGCCGCCTTGAGGCCATCATGCGGGCTCGTGATCGGGGTTGGTTGCCGAGAGCTCGTCCAGCACCGGCTGCAATGGACCCCGGGGGCGGCCGCGGAGGTCGATACGGCTGACCAGGAACCGCAGGAGTCTGCGTAGGCCCTCGCTCTCCGGTGCCCCGGACCGTGACTCCCGGAAGGCCTGCACGGCGTCGTCGACCGGAACGTCGCGGTCGAGAACGTCATCGCACATCGCGAGTGCTCGGAAGTCACCGGCCGCGAAGTCGCGGGGATCGTGCCGGTAGCGGTCGCCGGACTCGGCGGCCAACTGCCGAAACCGCATGCTGGCGATGGCGGGGCGGCGCTGGCGCCGGGCGACCACTGCCTCGAGCGCGAGCACGACCAGCGAGTGGCCCGGGCGCCGGTAGCGTCTGACCGAGAGGATCTCCTGTGCAGCGACGCCCAGTTCGCCGTTCTCCAGGTGCACGAGACAGAGGGTCGTTCGAGCTCGGGTCAGGATGGCCGGGTCGTGCAGCTGCTGGGCCAGCTCGACCGCCTCGGCAGCACGGGCGTGTGAAGCCGTCTTGTCGCCTTCCCAGAACAACAGGTCAGCCTCGCCGTCGGCGAGCGCCGCCCGATGCCAACGGCCGGCGCTGTCGTTCGCCCAGCGCTGCGCCTCCTCGATCCACCGGCGGGCGTCGGGCAGTTGGGCGAGCTCGGCATGCCAGCGGGAGAGCTTCAGGGCGAGGGTGACCCTGCGGGCCGCAGCCCGGCGGGCGGTCGGCGTGTCGGGGTAACCGTCCTCCGAGGGCAGGCGGTATGCCGTCTCGACGTGATGGATGGCTTCCGGGAACCGTCCCCAGCGCCGGTAACAGTCGGCCAGGCCCTCGAGCCCTCCCATCCGGAGGACCGGATCGCCGAGCTGCTCGGCGCCGTCGAGCACCGTCCGATAGCGCGCGAAGGCCTCCTCGGCATCGTTGTCGAGCCAGGACATCGCGGCCAAGTTGGCCCCGATCCTGAGCTTCGCCACCTCGTGCCGGTCCTGTTCGGCGTGGGCGAGTGCACGCTGATAGGCGGCCCGCGCCTCGGCGAAGCGTCCGCGCGAACGGTGGATGCCGCCGATTGCACTCTCGTTGGCCATCTCGAGGTACGGGTGGCCGAGACGACCGCGCAGCGTGTCGCGGGTGTCGAGCAGCAGGAAGGTGTTGTTTCCCTCGCGAAGCCGGTCGTGGGTGTTCTCCAGCAGCTCGTACGCCGACTCGAACTCGCCCGCCTCGATCAGCGCCCGCAGCTCGGCGAAGTGAACTGCAAGATCAGCCACGGATCGTGGATTCCGGTTGCGCATCTCCTTGAGACGGGCCGCCACGTCGGACGACAGGTCCCGAGCACCTCCGTCCATACGCTGGAGAATCGCGTCCGCGTCGGCGTCCGTGAGCTCGTACCGGTCGCCGTCCCGCCGCACGAGCATGCTGTCGGTCAGTCTCTCCAGCGCGTGGAGAGTCTCCTCGTCGGCCGCATCGTCGAACAGAGCCAGAACGTGCTCCTCGGCGACCGGGATCCGAAAGGCCGCCAGCGCCTCCAGTACCCGGCGAGCCGGTGGCTCAAGGTCGTTGAGCAGCAGACTGAGCAGGGTTCCGGGCACCTCCCTCGGTGCGAGGCCGGACAACTCGTCGACCAGCGCGCGCAGCCGGACGCGGTGAAGGGACAGCACGCAGACCGCGTGGAACAGGTTGGTGAGGCGTGGGTTGCCCTGTAGTACCCGGTAGAGCTGGCCGAGCCCTTCGTCGTCGAGGCGCCGCACGCGCGAGGAGCCACCGGGGCGCTCCCGCAGCAAACCCACAAAGTGGTCGTAGTTCAGGCGCGCGATAGCGATCGGTGGTTCAGTCACGGCCCACGTGCCGTCTGACGGGGAGGTCGGCACGACGCTGGTGACCAGCACGACCGAGACACGGTGCTCTGGTCGCGCGCTCAGCGACTCGAAGGCCTCGTCCAAGGCGCCGTCGGTGAGTACGGCGCCCGGCCCCAGCAGGTGCTGCGCATCCTCGACGACGATGACGATCGTCTTGTCTCCGATCGCGTCCAGCGCCGCCTCCAATCGGGCTGACGAAGACTCACCCGGCCGCAGTTCGGCCCCCGGGGCGGTACCACCCTCGATGCACTCGATGAGGGTCTTCGTGTCCAGTAGGGCCCCGTCGACGGCTGGTGTGCGGAACACCTGGACCTGGCTGCCGTCCAGACCGCTCAGTACCCTGCTGACCAGCGTCGACTTGCCGACCCCGCGCGGCCCGACCACAACGACCACGCCGTACGGCCCGTCGACCAGCCGCTTGCGCAACGCCACCCGTGCCGGTTCGTGGAAGGCCGGGACCGCACTGCCGCCCGTCGTTCGTCGGGGACGGGAGCGCGATGCGTTGGCGTCGGCTCCCGGCAGGATGAACTCCAGGGGAAGTTGCAGCCGGTCGGTGTCCTCGATCTCGTCACGGGGGAGGAGTTTGGTGGCGGCATGCGCGGCGAGCCAGAAAAACCACTGGCGGTCGGCCGGTGTGAGCAGTGACCGACCGGAGAGGATCAGCCCGATCGCTGTGAGACAGACGAGCCGTTGTTTCGGCCAGTCGCCCAGCAGACCGTTTTCGTCCGCGTATTCGTGTTCGGCGCCGTAGATGCCGGAGATCAACTGGCGCATCTCCCGGTCGAGCTTCGAGGAGAGCTTTCCATAATCGGTCTGCGGATGCAGCAGCGCGTCCCTCAGCGCGGCCTGGTTCAATGCCTTCTGCTCGCGCAGGCGCATCGCGATGGTGGTGCACATCAGATAGCACGGATCCCACGCCAGGAGCCCGCGCGGGCGGTATCGCGAGAGGTCGATCAGCCAGTAGTGAGGCGGATCGCTAGCCTCCGTGGCCACCAGCAGGTTTCCCGGATGCAAGTCACCATGGGTATGCCCGCGGAAGGGATACAGATTGACGAGGTCACCGAGCGCGCTGTGGGTGGCCAATGCGAAGGGATTGACGAGGTCCCCGTCCGGGTGACGCAGCCAGGTCTTCGGAGCGGAGACGAGGCCGGCATAATTGTCCGCCCAGGTGTGCAGGATCCCACCCGGCTCGATCCGGTCTCCCAGCAGCTCCTTCAGGACCCGCCCGGCGGTCATCGGACCATTCGTCACCGTGTTGGCATTCCAGTCGAGGAGCAGCGACCGGATGATGGCCTTGCAGGTCGCCGCTGGATCATTGTGCTTTTCGAAGATCTTGTCGAATCCGATGGTGTGGTCGAAGCCGCCCCCCGCGACCTGCTGGAAGGTGATCCATCCGCCTCCCATCAGAGGCTTGACGGGAAAGTTGTAGCGCACCAGATGGTCGAGCCTGAGCGGCTTAACGTGCCACTCCGCCAGCTGATTCGCTTCGAGTTCAGTGAGAGCCCGCTCCGGCGCAGTGTCCACCTTGATGATGGTTCCTTTGCTGGATCCCGTCCTCCCCTGTGCGTACACGCCGAACACCCGGGCCGACGTGAAACCCGAGGCCGACCAGTTGACCGGGGTCAGACGGACGCCGGTGTCCTGCGCCCACGACCTGAGCGCGGCCTTCGCTGGTTCCGAATCGAGCTGGTCGAGGATCTGCTCGAGCCCATGGTCGCGCTCCATCGCATCCTCCTGATGTCCGAAGGGGCGGGGGGATCAGGGTTGTGGGGCGGTGATCAAGCTTTCGACGGCGGCCATGGCGGCCTGGACCGGGCGGATGAAATCGGGGCGGAACTCGGAGTGCTCGTACGGGCCGATGAAGTCGGCGAGCTTTGGCGGGGTGGGGATCTCGGTTGTGCCGGACGGGACGCGCGGCATCACGGTTTCGTACTCGGTGACCAGCTCTCGTAAGTAGTCCTCGGTGGACTTCAAGGAACGGACGAGCTCAGGTGCGCCATGGAAGACTTCGCCCTCAGCGTTCACATTGCGGATCATGAGTTCGAGGCTCAGCTGCGCGTCGAGTAGGAGTTGGAGTTGCTCGTCGTACGTGACGACTCGCAGTTTTCCGTCTCCCGCTGTGGTGTGGATCTGGGCTCGGGCGCGCAGCAAGCGGCGTGCGCGTTTGACCGCGTTGTACAGCACCACCAGTTCGGCCAGGTAGCGCTGGCGGGTTTCGCGGATGGCGGTCGCGCGATCCTCGGCCAGCTTGAGTTGCTCGGCCCGTTGTTCGGCCTGACGGTTGAAAGCCTGGTAAAGCAACGAGACGCCGCCACCTAGCACGACCACCAAGAGGAACTGGAGCAATGTCTTGTAGCCATCGGCGCCGACCACTCTGGCGGCGGATTCGTGCCAGATGATCAATATCGCTGCGGCGGCCATGGCGATCAACGCGCCTGACGCGAGCGCCAACGTGAGGCGGCGGGGCAAGGAGCCTTCGAAGCGATCGATAGTGCTGAGCTTAGCCGGAGTTTGTTGCTACGCCGCGCACGTGGCAGTTCGACCGGGCACGGCAGGGGCCGCCGTGCCGGTGACCTCAGGATTTCAGGGCGGCGGCCGTGGCGGCGAGGTCCACACCGAGCAGCTGGCTCAGCTCGCTGACCTGCGGAGGTGGGGTGCGCAGCGGACGACGGGTGCGGGCCCCGGAGGGGGGCCCGCCCACCGCACCGGCGACGAGGGAGAGCGGCGTACGCACGGAAGACAACTCGTACACCGACCACATCGCCGTGCGCGAGTCGACCAGCAGCATGATCCGGTCGTCGCAGGCGACCAGCACCGCACGGCTTCCGGCGCAGGCCACCGCCACCGCCGCTCGACCGCTAACCCGCCGCACCGTGGTCACCACGTCGGCGGCGGCCCGCTGAGGGTTGCCGGTGACACCGTCGACTCGCCAGACACCCTCCTCGAGGCGTACGGCCAGCCCGGCATCGGCGAACGCAGACCGGGCCTCGGCGTACGGGTCATCCTTGGCGCCGCGCGCTAGCTCGACGGTCTCCCGCAGCGCGGACGCACTCGCCACCACGGCGAACAGATGCCCCGCCGGCAGCAGCAGAGCCTCGGCCAGCGCGAGGTCGGTCTCGGCCACCCACTCGACGGCGTCCCGCCAGGCCGCGGTCACCAGCGCGTCCGCGTCCTGGCTGCCGTGCAGTCGCGCGCCCTCCCGCAGGGTCGCCACCACAAGGGCGAGCCACGCGTACAGGTGCGCGAAGGCTTCGGCCGGCAGCTCGTCCAGCGCGTTGTCGTCGGGCACCAGCGCCCACGCCAGCCACCGCAGATCGGTACGCCAGTCGTCGTCGCGCCACATGCCTTCGGCGAGCAGCGTGAGGTACATCGACGCGGCGAGCATCCGCAGGTGCATCGGTGGCAGCGACCCACGGTCGCTGTCCACCGTCGGCGTGCTGACCGCCTCCGCCCACCGGGTGGCGAAATCCCGGTAGCGGGCCCGCTCGCTCGCGGTCCGCTGGTCGACGAGGTTGCCGTCCGCCGCCGGGTCGTCGCCCGTCGGCGCGTCGGGGACTATATCGGCGTCCTCCTCGGTCGGCTCGTCCTCGCGTACGTCGTCGACGACGAAGCTCGACCGACGGTCGCCCACCGTCGGTGGGCGGCGCGGGAAGACGAGGCGGGACAGATTCGGCCCCAGCACGCGGTCGGAGTCCTCCAGGTAGTCCCGCCAGCGGTCGCTGTCGGTGCGAACGTCGAACCCCTGCCGGTCCGAGAGGGCCGGCGCGATGCGGGGCCGGGGCGGCACGAGCGCGGTCAGCCGTTCCAGGTCGGCGGTAAACCGCGCGGCGAGCGCCGGATCGGTGAACACCTCGATCGCCTCGTAGGGCGCTCCCCGGCCGAGGCGCGGCGCGTCGTCCGCGTCCCGTACCGGGCGGCACCGGGCCGGATCGGTGACGAAGACGGCCGCCGACTCCACCCGTACGCCGCCGACGGTGACGACCGTGCGCACCGCGCCACCGGTCACCTCCGTCAGCACGAAGAGGGCCGTGGCCTGGCCGACCGGAATGACGCCCATAGCCTGCCAGGTGCCGGGCTCACCGGAGGGCGAGGTTTCCACCACCACCCGTCCGGTGACCGGGGCGGCCAGCTCCACCAGCAGCGTCCCGCCGACGACGGCGCAGCCCAGGAGGACCGGTGCCGGGCTCCCTGCCAGGCTCGTGCTCCGGCCCGCCCGTAGCTGGGCCATCGCCGCCTCATTCGGCTCCTCACCCTCGGGAAGGAGTGACACTGGGTGGGGTGCCAGCACGGCCAGCTCACAGTTGCCGCCGTGCTCGGTGCTGCGCAGCAGCGCCGAGGCGGTGATGTTGGCGCTCCCGGTCAGGCCGTGGGTCACCCCGGCGGGCGTCGTCCACTCGACCACCTTGCCGTGCAGCGCCGGGCCGGCCGCCAGCACCCGGAACTCGCGCTCTACGGCCGGCTCAGTCGCCCGCAGCAGTGCGCCGCCCTCGAATCGGCCGAAGGCGGGCTGCACCGCGACGCGTACCGCGTGGGGTTTCATCCGGTCGACGAGCGCGCGCACGGCCGCAGCCTGCGGGTCGTAGAACGGCGCGGCGAGGCGCAGCTCCGCCACCGCATCGGTGGGCAGGCGACCGAGCAGCGAACCGCGCAGGTTGCCGACCACCCGGACCTGCGACCAGCCCTCATCGACCTCCACCGGGCGCATCCGCCCGGCGACTTCCCGGAGGGTCAGGGCGATCCAGCTCGGTACGGCCACCACCGTGGGCAGGTCCACCAACCAGTCCGCCACATCGTGCAGCAGCCGTGGGCCACGGCCGAGGCCGCTGCGGGCGGTGAGCCACACCTCACGGTTGTGGCCCCAACCCGAGGCCGTCGGGTTGCCGGAGCCGACTGCCACCCAGACGTCGTCGTCGCCGAGCAGGACGGCCAGCTTCGGATGGAACGCGCGCCGGCAGACCGCGTGGCCGTGCTGGTACGCCCGACCCGCGCGCCGCACGTCCACCGGGTCGTGCACCGCCTGCCCGGCGTCGGCCAGCACGGTTATCCGCGCGCCGAGCGCCCGGGCGGTGGGCACCGCGAACCGCTCCAGGAACCCCAGGTCGAGGGTGTACCCGGTGACCATGAAGTCCCGCAGCCGGGCGCCGTCGAACCGGTCCCGCCACCGTTCGAGCAGGCTGAGCGGCGACCGGAACGACCACTGCACCTCGTCGGTCACCGTGCCACGTCCAGCAGGGCCAGTCCGAGCGGGGTAACGGGCTGGTGCACCTCCGGGGTTAGCAACCCCAGCTGGACGGCGAGCCCGGCGAGCTGGTTGATCCGCAGCCCGATGTTGTCCCGGCTCTCCCGGGTGGCCGCCACGTACGCTCCACCGCGTTCGTGTAACCGGCTGGGCATCGACATCGTGCCGTCACGGTGGACGATCGCCTTGCGCAGCGCCACCCGCCGGGACTGGGCGAGCATGTCGTCGACCAGCTGGCGACCCAGGTCGCGCAGCGGCCGGTCGACGTACTCGGTGCGGCGCTGCGCCACCCACGACGGGTCCAGGTAGGCCCGCCGACGACCGAGGAAGTAGCGCCGGGCGGTCCCGGTGAGCAGGTCCGCCCGCCGTGCGCCGAGCAGCAGCAGCGCCACCTTGGCGGTGAGCGTCTCGTCCTCTCGCAGGGCCAGTTCTGCGGGGAGCGGATCACCGCGGCCGTCCACGAGGCCGGGCAGCCCCGCCTCCAAGCCGGCGACCGTGCCGGCGGGGAGCTGGTCGGCGAACCAGTCGCGCAGGTGCTCCCGGGTGACCGGCCCGTTGCGGTGCACCTCGCCGACCAGGGTGGCCCAGAGGTGACGCCACGCACCCACGGAGTGGTGGCGCAGCAGGACACCCCGCCACGCCTGGGTCCGGTCGTCAGCAGCGAGCACCGAGTCCTCACGCGCCGCCGCCCCGTATGCGACGGCCGTCCGGAACGCTCCCACCCAGGTCGGCGCGGCCGGGTGCAGCTGGTAGGCGCGGGCGAGGATCCGCAGGGTCGCCCGGCGGGTCTGGTCGTCGCCGGTCCAGTCGTCCGGGTCGTGCCGGCCGGCGACGGTCGCGGTCATCAGCGCGGTCAGCGCGCTGAGGTCCTCGGGCCGGCCGGCCAGCGCCGCCGGCTCCTGCACCCCGGCGTCGCGTTCGGCGATCTCGAACAGCGGGGCGAACATGTCGACGATCGACGGCGGGCAGGGGTGCCGGCCGCTGCGCAGGGCGCCTCGATCCACCGTCACGGTGCCCAACTTGATGCTCGACCCGCCGTACTGGGACCAGAAACCCCAGGCCCGGGGCGAGTAGGACCGTTGGCCCTCACGGTCGGCGACGCTGAACTCGCGGCCCGGCTCCGGGGCGAGCCGGACCAGGGCGTCCACGCCGTGTGCCGGCGCCGGATCCGGACCGTCCGTGCCTGCGGCCCGGGAGATCACCGCGAGCGCCACCTCGGTCCGCCGGATTAGCCGCCGGCACCGCTGTTCGTCCAGGCCGGTGGCCTCCGCGTGGGCGGCCAGCGCCCAGTAGAGGGCGTAGTAGCGGGCGTAGTGGCTCAGCGTGGAGACGCCGGGGACGAGGATGCCGACAGCCGCCATGACCGGTGCCTCCACGGCCAACGGGTATCGGCCGGCACGCGCCGTCAGACCTGGCTCGCCCCAGGCCGGGCCCTCCACGGCGATCGACGGTGCGATCACGGTCGGTGTCCCCTCGCTGACATCTCGCCAGTGTCGTCCGTCCGGACCGTGTATCACAACCGCCGAGCGGGCAACCACTATGGATTAGGGACGGAGCGGCTGCCAGCGGCATCGCCGAGCTGCATGTCCGCGGATGGAGATACCCACCGCGAGCATTCACCGGTCGTCCTGTTGAGGCCGACTGCGGGCAAGGCTCAACTTCGGAATTTACCCTCGAGATATCAGCGAAGAAGATCCAGATCAGACGCTTTCGGCCGAAGTCAACGGGTTCCTGCTGAACGACCTCGGTGAGCTTTTCGAGGAAGTCGTCGCACCAGCCGCGGGGCAGATACAACTCCCGGTCATGACCGGTTTCTGCCCTGGCCAGCCGTGCCGTCGCTCCAATTGATGTCCACGGTGTCGCTAAATTTGCGTGAGCTCGAGAGTCGTGCCGAGGGTAATCGGCGGTGGGGCAAGGTTCGTCTCGCCCCACCGCCACGAACCCCTGCTCGCGGTACGCGAGTCGCGACGGGCGGGCGCACACTGTTTCCTGGCGACAGCACGCCCCCGACGGTGGGGGAGCGGGCGCGGTGGAAACCAGCTGTCATGTCGGCCGACCCCCGTTTACCCCCCGAAAAACCCCGTCTACCGTTGACGATCAGTGACAAGAAACGACCAGTGTTTGATCGCGTCTGTGCAGCTCAACGTTAATTTTCGACAATCAACGACAAGTTCGATTTGGTTACGGATGGTAACAAGGGGTCGTCGGTTCGAATCCGGCCGTCCCGACTGGTATTCACCAGCGGATATAGAAAATCATGTGTGATCTTGCGGTAACGCTGGCGGTAACGGAGATCGCTTAACGTGGGTTGCATCCCTCGATCCCGTTACTGCGGAGGTGCAGCCTCATGGCTGTCTACAACTACCGCCTCGCCAACGGCCAGACTCGCTGGTTCTTCATCATCGATCTCCCGCCGGATTCGAACGGGCGGCGCCGCCAGCACAAGCGGCAGGGTTTCCCCAATCAGGCCGCTGCGCTGAAGGCGGAAGATGACGCACGTGCTGCCTACGGCGGCGCGGACCTCGGTGCCGACGGTAGTGTCGCCGCCGAGCTGGAGAGCTGGCTCAACGAACGCGAACTGGATGTCCAGGAGACGACGCTCAGCAACTACCGGGACATCATGCGCTGCTACGTGGTGCCGCACATCGGCACGCGGCAGCTCTACGCCCTCGACAAGCGAGTGATCCACGAGCTGTACAAGAAGCTGCTGAAGGGCGGCGGCAAGAACGGCGGCCCGCTGTCGGCGACCATTCATTGGCGACGTCGCCGGCGCACGACGGTTGAAGAGGCAAGCTGAGCTCGGAAGGGCCTGCAGCTTCAGCGCGGACACTCCTGTCCTCCTGGCCGATGGCACCACCAAGCCGATCAAGGACATCGAGGCGGGCGACACCATCCTCGCCGCGGACCCCGAAACCGGCGAGGAGGGCGCCGGCGCGCCGCTATCTGGGACGGCTATCCCACAGGCAACACCCTGACCAGGCACCTCTGGTTGGTGACCTCTTTGGCGCGCCCGAAGGTGTCAGCTTCCCCGCGCGGAGTGCTCGCCGTTGCTGTCGCCTCCGTGACTACCGGTTCCACCGTGAGCACTCGACGTGCAGTGCGGTGTAGGTCCGGCGTTGGTCGAGGAGGCCCCGAGATTCGGGCTTGTCGGGCCGTCAGGCATGTGCCGAGGCGCGCCAGAGGCGAAGTGCTCGGTCGCGAAGCGGCTGGGAGAGTTCGCGCGAGTCCTTCATGTCGGCCAGTACGTCGCGCAGATCCCGGGTAGGCCAGCCGGCGTCCAGCCAATCGAGTGCCAGTGCCGGCCAGTAGCTTCCCCATGCGGTGAGCGCGAACCGCACGAGGGCGGGAAGCGGTGTGTCGGCTATAGGCACGTCAGACAGCTCCGCACTGACGTCGCTCGGGGTGCGCTCCAGCAATGGCAACAGCCACACGAGCCGGTCCCCGGCCGGGTAGACCAACCCGTCGGCGGCGCCATGGATTAGCCAAGTGTCGACACCATCCCGCACCAGGAGCAGGCCGTTGTTGATCCTTAGCCTCGGATGGAGACGATCGTCGGCAGGGCCCATGCCGAACAGCCTGTCATGCCCTGATAAGGCGGGCGTCGACCCGTCGGTAGGCTCGGTCGGCGACGCCTATGACAACGCCCTGGCCGAGTCGACGATCGGCCTGCTCAAGACCGCGCTGATCAAACCACGTGGGCCGTGGCGGACCTGCGACCACGTCGAGATCGCCACCCTGGAGTACGTCGACTGGTACGACCGCCCACGAGGCCAGCCGGGAACGCGACGAGATCGTTCGACTCGATGACCCGAGGTCCAGAAGTGGACTGACGGAGTTGTCGGCAGGCGTCGTCAGCGAGTGCCTCGTCCTCAGCGCCGACCTCGGTCTGAACCCCGAGGCGTGCCGGCCGCCACGATTTGCTTGTCCGGCTCGCGCCCAACCCACCACACCGGCGGGTCACCAGCCGAACCAGCGGGAGAGGATGGCGCGGATGGCGGCGAAGATGCCACCGAGCGACACCGGTGGCTTCGGCTTGCGCGGGCTGGTGGTCTCCTTCCAGACGATCTTCTGGTGCTTGGGCGCGCCCAGGTTTCTTGGTGAACCTGCTGTTGACCCACTTGCCCACTCTTCAATTCCATGACTGAGGTCGACGTCGAGGCCGATCCGCGGGCCAGGTGCGGCGACAGCACCGCTCACCTCGGACCCCGGCGTCTGAACACTTCCCCGTCTGATTGGCAATGTCAGGTTGAAGCGCGGATTTTGCCGAGGAGGGCCATGGCTTCGGATGCGGACTTGATAGGCCGGTCGCTGGATGGCGATGTCGACGCCTTCGTGGAGGTGGTCGAGCGTCATGAGGCCGCCGTCGGTTCGTACCTCGTTCGCAGGGCGGGGCGGGACGCGGCTGAGGACCTCCTGGGCGAGGTTTGGGTTGCGGCGTTCGAGTCGAGGCGATCGTACGACCGGTCGTACAACGATGCGCGGCCGTGGCTGTACGGGGTGGCGCTGAATCGTTTGCGACGCTACTGGCGGTCCCGGCCGGTCGAGGACCTGGTCGCGGACGTACCGGACCTGGCTACCGGTTGGGATCCGTGGTCGGCGGTCGACCTCGGCGTGGACGCCCGGGCGGTGCTCCGGTCGGCCCTGATGCGGCTCAAACCCGAAGAGCGGGAGGTCCTGAGGCTCGTCGCCTGGGAGGACCTGACCGCAGCGGACGCTGCGCGGGCTCTCGGCATACCCGCCGGCACGGCGCGGCGGCTGCTCAGCCAGGCCAGGACAGCACTGCGCGACGCGCCGGGGGTGTCCGCGCTTCTGAAGGACCGCAACAGCGCGAGGGAGAGACACCGATGACCGACGAGCTCGATCTGGTCGGTGCGTTGGGCAGCGCAGAACCACTACGCCCGGAGGCGTACCAGCGGGCGCGGGCGGTGCTGCGGGCGGCTATGGCCGACCCCGGAACCGTGCGGCTGCTGGGCGCGATATCAGCGGAGGACACGACTATGGAGGCGACTTCGACGATGGAAACGACGACAACCACGCGGGACCACGAAACCGGCCCGGCGACTCAGCCTCGCCGCCGGATCGGTATTGCGGGCCGGTTGGGCATCGGCGCCGGGGTGGCGGTTACCGCAGCGGCGGCAGTCGTCGCTGTCGTGCTCAACGGTTCGGCAACCGGGGGCACGGAGGCCGGCAGCGAGACGTCGGCCGCCACCTCGGGCTCGACCACCGTCGACGGGTCCGCCGAGCGCACGCCGCTGATGACCCTGGCCGGGTCCATCAAGACGGACACCCCGCCGATGGGCGACGCGTGGCTGGTGAAGGCGACGCAGGTCCACGGCACCAAGACCATGCAGGTCGTCTACACGCTGTACACCGACGGCCACGCTATCTACACGGGCAACAGCGTGAAGGACATCAAGCGTGCCATCGCGCGGCACCAGGACCAGATGACGGACGGCGGCTACGCTCTGCTCCTCACGGCAGCCGTCGCCGCGGCGGACAGCAGCCCGGCCGACGGCCGGACCCAGATGCTCAAGGCAGCCAAGGATCCGCTGGTAGGCCTCGACCCCGCAGCGCAGAAGGCGGTGTGGGACAAGCAGCAGGCGGAAGCCCAGGTGATTGTCAAGCAGAAGGGCGGCAACGCCGAGCCGACGCCGTACAGCCCTCAGGCCGTTCAGCGGCACTTCGACAACGCCCTGTGGTCGTACAGCACCCAAGCGCTGTCCGCTGGCGACGGCAACACGCAGGTCCGGGCCGGTGTGCTGCGTCTGCTGTCCACCATCTCCGCGGTCAGCGTCAAGAACTCGACCACTCACGGCAAGGCCACGCTGACGATCACCGCCGGCTCCGAGGTGTTCGGCGGCGAGGGCAGCGAGGTGCTGACCATCGACGCCCAGACCGGCATGCTGGTCAAGGACGTCTCGACCGTGCCGGGCCTGGCCCAGGCCACCACGACGTACGAATCCTCCCGCGTGACAGAGGCCGACCTGTAGGCCGGGAACTCCCACCCGCCAGCCTCCCGCCAGATTGGCGTAACGCGCCCGGCGTTCGATAACGGTGCGGGCCGCCCAGAGGCGGCCCGCACTGTCGTTTTGTTGTTCGCACGGCCCGTGCCTGGCTGCGATGATCGACGCGTGACGTACATCCCGGACCTGGTGCCCTATGACTACTACCCGGGTGCCCCGGACGCTATGGCCATTGGTTGGCTGGATTCGAGCATGCCCTTTACTGCAGGAGCCTGCCCGCGAGACGTTCGAGATCGGTTGGTGAGCCTCGGTGCCACACCAGTACGGCTCATGCGTGGGTACCACTACTGCCAGTTCTGCCAGGCCACGGTCGAGCCTCGGCGCGTGATTCGTGCCGACATGCGGCTCTACGAAGCTCCCGATGTTGCGCGCGGGAACGGCGAGATCTGGCTCACCGGAGTGGACGGGACGAACTTCGCCGCACCGGCGCTGATCGGCCACTACGTTGAAGAGCATGGCTACCTGCCACCTGATGGCTTCATCGAGGCGGTTCGGACCGGTGTCCCCACCCCCGGCGTCGCATAGCGGCCGACCAGCTTCTGCCACACTCCTGTGGTGATGCGGTCGAGCGGTGCGGCATGACCTCCCTGTAGAGGTCGAAGTGGTCAGGCGTTGCTGCTCCCGGGATGGCTGGCGCCGGCTGACGTCTCGTTTCGCCTAAGGTCACGTCTGAGGCGTGTTGCAGATCGACGTGTAGCGTTGCGGCTGAGCTTGCTTGAGTCCGCCGCGGTTCCGTCATTCGAGACACCGATCCCACGGGCAACGTCCTGAGCAGGCTCTCCAGGCTGGTGACCTCTTCGGCGGATCCGAAGGCGTCAGCCTTGGCGCTCCCTGCGGAAGCGGTAGGGAGCGTCCGCTCATGTGGGTGTGCGCGCCTTTGGAAGGATGTGAGCATGCCCAGCCGCTCCTTCCCTTTCTCGCCTCGCAGCAGTCGGCAGTTGGAGCGCGGAGATCTCATCGCTGTCCCGTGTGAGCCATCTGGCTGGGCCTGTCTCCAGGTGGTCGACCTTAGACGTCAAGGGCCGGGGTCGCTCACCACGTTCATCGCCGGGTCCCTGCCGTGGCGTGGCGACGAACCGCCTACCGTGGACGACGTTGCGGGATTGGCTGTACGGGAGCAGGGCCTGACGCGCATTGAGGTCTTTACCGAGGGAGGCCTTCAGGTGGTGGCGGCGGGGGTAGTCGACACGAACTTGCCGTCGCACTACGAGGACTCCGGGGTCGGGGCCGTCCATAAGGTCTGGGGTTGGCGTACCACGATCCGTAGGGCGCAGGACGCGGCTGCCTCTGTCTGACATGTGCGCTACCGGCGCTCCGGCGGCTGAGCTGCCGATCAGTCAAGCCAGCAGATCACCGCGGCATCATCCCTGGCGGCTGCAGCGAAGAAGGTCTGGACGCCTGGCAGATAGTGGGCCACCCACGCAAGTTCGCTGGTTCCTTCCCAGGGGCCGGGGTAGATGTCGGCCCGTTTCAACTCCTGCGGGTCGACGCCCCGGATGAGGCCGTCTTCGGTGAGCGCGGCCAGTCGCGAGGCCGCCGTCGCTACTTGGATTGGTGTCAGATAAGAGGGTGGCCCGTAGCCCCAGTCGTCTTCGAGGTTCTCCAGGAAATCGAACATCTCCTCGCTGTCAGGCTCGACGTCTGGCAGCTCCACGAACCTCTCCGCGCCTAGGACCAGCGGAATTTCGAAGCCCAGCCGATCGAGTAGGAAGTCAAGCCCGTTCCATGCCTTGTCGGTAGCCGCCCAGCGTTCGGAGTTGTCGTCGCGTTCCGTCATGGCGAGTTCGTAGGCCCAGCCGAGGTCAGTTCTCGCCTGCTCCAGTTCGTCCGACGAAACGCGCAGCCAGTTGCCGTTCATGCTCACCGCGCGAGCCTAAGTGCTGGTTACGACAGTTCCGTCGACAGCGGGTGAACGTCTCCGGCAACCTGGCGGCGCGATGCTCTGCCGCTGACAGGCGCGGCGATCGTGAGCGTGCTCCCCGATCGGCCGATGCGGCTGCGAGAGTCAGCGCTGGCGCCAACCGAAGCACTGGGCCGGCGGCTCACGGTCGGCGGTCGGCGGTCCGATGCGAGCCCGCGTACGCCTCGAACTGCAGAGCCGCGTACGCCATGAAGTACACAGCAGCCATTGACGTCGGTACGTCCGCGAGGGCAGGCCGAGAGCATTCGTCGACTACGCTAAGTCACCGCAAGCGGGGACGGCGATGCCCGGATCTGCCGAATTGCGGATGCTGTGACAGCGCAGACCCGGCACCCTGGGCCCGCCAGGTCCAGCGCGAGGTGAAAGCCTTGCCCAATGATCCATCGCCATCAGGAAGACCCTTCCGGGCGTCGCCCGACGCCGGAAGTGCGCATCGTGCATCTGAACGGCCCGGCGTTCAAGGCCCTCGCCCTGGGTGACCTGGCAGAGGCGAACACGGCCAGCCCTGTTCCGCTCTCGGCCTACTTTGCCGGCCCGGACTGGCGAGGTGTGTGGCAGATGCGTAGCAGACAGGTCGAGGAAGACGCGACCAGCGCGGCGTGGGTCACCGGCGTCATCTGGGACGAACAGCGGCATCTGGCGGTGGGTCGGGCCGGCTACCACGGGCCTCCGGACGCAGCGGGGATGGTAGAGATCGGTTACGCCGTTGACCCGGCGCACCGGCGACGTGGCTACGCCCGCGCGGCGCTGGAAGCCCTGCTGCAGCGTGCCACCGATGAGCCGCAGGTTCATACGGTTCGGGTCACCATCAGCCCCGACAACCTGGCCTCCTACGAGCTGGCATCGCAGTACGGCTTCATCGAGGTCGGGCAGCAGTGGGACGACGAAGACGGCTTGGAGATCGTTTATGAGCTTGCCGCAAGTCGACCGTAGGCACACTTGATCTTCCGCTCATGCCGCTGGTCGGGCGATGATGCCGATGGATGTACTCGCGTAAGCACACCTTGTCGGCGCCGGCTACTGCCGTGCGGCGCCCTCCTCGACCTGGTCCAAGAGCATGGTCGCCCCCCTGAGCTGCCGGCGGAGCTCGACGATCGACAGTGGGCCGGCCACGACGACGACCACAGCGAGGAGCCACCACCATGGGTTCTCCATGATGGCGAAGGCCGCGGCCACCACGGCGAGGATTCCGCACAGTACGGGCAGCAGGACGATGCCGATTCGCTGTCGGACGCGTTGCCGCGCCAGCGTCACTGCGGCAGCCTGAACCCGGGAATCGTCCGAGAGCTGTCCGCGGTCGGCCGCGCGGACTGCGGACACCCGTTCGTCGGCCGTTAGCGGTGGACCTGCGACTGGATTGAGCGCCTTTTCTGCCCGAGCCATCGCCAGCGTCATGGCGGAAACGAAGATGACGCCGCCGACAAGGCTACCCACCAGGGCCGGACCGATCCCGTAACCGAGGATGACGCCCGACGTGAGAGCCATGGTGGCGGCCCACAAGATGCCGATGAGGACACCGCGCCGCCACACCGGCCACCCCATGATCATGTACCTCACCAGACCGATGATAGATGACCATCTGTCGCCCGGCATCCGCACATGCCGCGATTCGGGCGACGGCCCGCGTCCACCGGTTACTCATCGTGAGTGGCGGAGGTAGGTCGCCAGGGCCGCCGCCGTCGCGGCGTATGGAGCGCTTAGCGTCTCGGACCTCTGCACATTGGCGTAGCCGCATCTGCACTGGAACCCGTACGCCGACACCATCGTCGCCAGCCCACCCACCGACACGGCACTCACCGGCATCATGACGCTCGGCCACGCTGCCGAAGACCCAGCAGTGCCCAACGCCCACCTTGCTAAACGGCGGCGACCCACCGATCTGGTCACCTGGATGCGCTAGGCAAAACCCACCCCGTGTCTCACGAGACATCCCGAGTCTGGAGAAGGACGGGTGGCGGGCGATCGCCTTCCGCGACACCGACGGGGTGTACCTCCAGTCCAGGGCCGGACGGAACCTGACCACCTACTTTCCGAACCCTCGGCTATTGCATCGGATGCACGCGCCGGCGCCGGGTCTGTGGATCTAACGGCACCTCTCTGTGTCAAGGCGTTGGCAACAGAGAGGTCTCCAACTTGTTGAATCCACAGACCCGCGGCTGGAGTAGTAGAGGCGTACGAAGACGCTCGAAGGTTCGCCAAGCAGTGTGTCTCCTCGACTTCATCGCGATGTCCGTCGCGCCCGACCGCCGGCCGCCCGAAGCGGACTGGCAGTTCCGGTTCTATGGTGTTGAGGACGTGGTTGCCAGGGTGACGGTCTCCGGCGACGGCCATCGCCTTATCGCCGAGCCGTGACCGATCCGTCCCAGTACCTGCTTGACGAGCGATCTAGGTGTTCTCCCTAGAGAGGTTGGCCGTGCTGGTCGTGTTTGCCCGACTACCACAAATCGACGCCTGTGGTCGGGCCGGGGGTGCGGCACCGGTCGGTCTCGATCAGGGTCCCGTCGATGTTCACGTAGTCATAACCGGCGGCCTTCGCCGCGAGCAGGGCGCCGTGCAGGCTCGGTGTCTGGGCGGCGAGTACGTCGATGCCCACGTTGAGGTAGTCGTAGCTGGTAGAGACGCTGATCTGGTTGTCGGTGGCGAGTTGCCGCATGCGGGTGCCGTCGAGAAACCAGCGCAACACCAGAATGGCCTGCTCGCGGGCAGGTGCGGCGCGGGTGCCGGCCCGGGTGCCCCCGGCGGGCGCGCTCGGCGGACAGTAGTCCGGTCAGGAAGTCCACGGTGTGCAACTGGACCGTTGCGCGGAATGGCTCACTGGGCAGCCTCACAGCTGGACCTGCCGACCTGGCCGACTCCGGCTACGAAGGCGCTGGCCAGGGCATCCACACCCCCTACAAGCAAACCGCCGACGGCCGCCGCCTCGCCGTCGACAACCGAACCCACAACGCCATCCTTCGATCAATGCGGTGCCTCGGAGAACGCGGCTTCGCGATCCTGATCGGCCGCTGGCGCACTTTGCGGCACAGCACCGCCAGCCCCCGACACCTCGGCGACATCGTCCGAGCTGGGCTCCACCCCACGCATTACGAATACCGGCACCTGCCGGATTCTTGTTGAGATCACCTCTGTGGGGATGGATTCGTCGTCCATGTGCCTCGAAATTTCTGACCGCCCGGTCATTCAAGCCGAGCCGAGCCGGTGTATTCGCCGCGCACCGATGGCCGATTTGTCGCCCCATAACCCCGATGTGGCGCACATTGGATGGCCACAGGTTGTGAAAGCACTGCTGCCCGCGCAGTTGCATCTCTCTCAGCTTGTCGACTCCTCCGAGGCGTGTGACGGTTTTCGGCCTGCCGACGCTTAGGCGGGACAGGCTTGACCTCCCGTTTCTCATACGGCTCGTACCGGAGCGTTCCAGGCAACCAGGTCCAGGGGCAGATGTTGCCAACCCCGCGAGAATTGCTTGTTCACGCAGGTCAGGGGGTGGAGGGCGTTTAAAATCTTGTGTTGATCGATCCGCCGAAGCGTAACGTTTGGTCCTCTCGGGGAACCCTTTTGTCAGATGCGTCCAGTGTCAGGTCAAGTGGCTGTGGAGGGTGTTATTCATCTCACGGCTCACTCGGACTTACCTTTCGATTGACCTTGGAAACGTATGGCAACTAGCCTGACGCCCCGGCCCGCATTAGGCACCTTGGCGCCTACCGGCAGCGGCGGGCCTGCCAGCCTTTCCCCTGCCCATGAAGACGGAGACATGCATGCCTGGCGGCAGCCAGCCCTCGACGAGATGGCACCAATGACGTCAGTAGAAACACCTTTGTGGGCGCTAGGGCTCGGCATCCTCGCCCTGCTCGTCTACCTGGTGGTGGAGCGGGCGCGGCACCGTCGGTATCTGTCGCGGCTGCCGACGCGGATCGTCGTGAACGGGATTCGGGGCAAATCGTCGGTGACTCGGCTGGTCGCTGGCGCGCTGAGGGCGGACAGCCGGCGGACGGTGTTCGCCAAGACCACCGGCACGGCGGCCAGGCTGATTTATCCGAATGGCCGGGAGGTGCCGATTCGCCGTGGCCTGGGTGGTGTCAATGTGATCGAGCAGACCGGTGTGGTCCGGCGGGCGGTGCACGCGGACGCGGACACGCTGGTCATCGAGTGCATGGCGGTGCTGCCAGAGTTGCAGCAGGTCAACCAGGATCTGCTCATCGAGGGCGACGTCGTGGTGATCACCAATGTGCGAGAGGACCATCTGGAGGAGATGGGACCGACGCTCGATGACGTCGCCCGGTCATTGAGCCGGTCGATGCCGCAGGGCGGCACGGTCGTCACAGCCGAGCGGGACCGCCTGCACATTCTTCAGCAGGAGGCCGATCGCCGCGGCTGCAGGCTGGTCGCTGTCGATCCGGACAGTGTCACCGACGCCGAGATGCGCCGTTTCCGGTGGATCACGTTCAAGGAGAACGTGGCGCTGGCGCTGGCGGTCGCCCAGTTGGGCGGGATGGAACGGGCCACCGCGTTGGAGGGCATGTGGCAGGCGGCGCCCGACCCCGGCGTGCTGCGGGTGGACGCCTGCTCCCACCAGGGGCGGCGTTTCGCCGCGGTGAACCTCTTCGCGGCCAACGACCCTGCTTCGACGTTGATGAATATCCGGCTGTTGCAGGAGCGTCGTCTGATTGGTGATCGGGTCGCCGTGGTGATCAACTGCCGGCCGGACCGGATTGAGCGCAACGGCCAGATGGGAACGATCATCCCTGACATCGACCCCACGCGGGTGTTCCTCATCGGTACTCCCACCCGTAGCGCTTCGCAGCTGATCCCGGAGCGGTGGCGTGAGCGCGTGGTCGACCTCGACGGCGAACAGCGCAGCGGGGCCGAGTTGCGTGACGCGATCGTGCAGGCGCTGGGCGCGGGTGGGACCGGCACCGCGCTGCTCATGATCGGCAACATCCATGGCCGCGGCGAGGAACTTCTCGAGGCGCTGCACGAGGTCACGGTCGCCGCGACGGCGGCGGCGCCGTTCGACGAGCTGTCGCACACCCTCGAGCGGATCTACAAGCTAGACACCGCTGCGGAGCCGCAGGCGGACACGAAGGCCTATGCCGACCTGGACGCGACCGTGGTGCTCTCCCGCGAGGACCTGATGGCAACCGCTGTGCTCAACAGCGCGCACATCGCCGTCCTGGCCGCCAACCGCCGCCGCACCACCCGACCTTGAGCAAGAAGGAAGCGCTATGCCCCTGTTCGACCTGTCCTCCGAGCTCGGCGCGGTGATCATCGCCGCAGGGCTGCTGTTCGGGCTCGTCGGCTACCTCGTCACCAACGTCGCGCCGGCCGGGCTGATGGTGCCTGGCTGCCTGGTGCTGACCGCGATGGAGGACGCCCGTAGCCTGCTCACCGTCGTGGCGATCACCGCCGTCACGGTCGCCTTCATGAAGGTGCTGCAGCGCGTCACCATCCTCTACGGCAAGCGGCTGTTCGCCGTGGCGGTACTGGTGTCCTCATTCATGTCGGTCAGCTCCTTCGTGCTGCTGCACCTGCGCTACCCGTTCCTCTTCGGCGGGGACACGTTGTCGTTCATCATTCCGGGGCTGATGACCTACCAGCTGCTGCGCCCTCGCGCCCTGCAGACCCTCGCCGCCACCGGCGTGGTCAGCGCGGGTACCGGCGGCGTCGCCCTGCTGATGATTTCGCTGTGATGACCAGGTCCCGGAAAGTCCTCGCCTGCGCGACGGCCGTCGCCGTCGCCGTCGTCGCCCTGATCGTCGTGTGGGCCGTCCGTGACGACTCACCGGCGGGGCCCGCTGCCGGACCGTCGGACTCGACCCGCGCGGCCAGCACACGCAACAAAGTCGAGCGATTGACGCAGCGCTACGAGCTGGTCGATCTCGACGGGCCGGAGCGCACCGAGGTGCGCCGGCGCGGCGACGGCGCCGTGGTCGCGACCCTGACCGTCGGCGCGCGTACCGTCGTTGTCGCCGGACCGCAGCGGCGCTTCACCGAGCCGGCCGCCACGTCAGCAGTGGTCGAATCGACGTCCTGGGTGCGGATCGCGCCTCGGCCGTGGCAACCGCGGCCAGGCCTCGATGAGGACCTCGCCGGCTGGCTCCTCGATCAGATCGAGGACGACAGCCCGCCCGTGGATGTGCTGGGCGCGGCAATGCAGTACCTGGCCGCCGCCCCCGACGGTCGTAACGAGGACGGAGTCCGCCACATCGGCGACGCCGGGTTCGGTTATGTGCACACCACCGACGAGCGTGACGGCGCCGACTTCTACGATTACCTCGAGATTCCGTGGAAGTTCCCGGACACCGGCCGGGTAAAGCCGTCCAAGAGGTGGGACCGGCAGCTCGACTGCTCCGGCTACGTCCGACTCGTCTACGGCTACCGCTTTGGGCTTCCCATGCTCAACGCCCCGGTCAACACCACCGTCGCCGGGTTGCCTCGCACCGCGGCCAGCATGGCCGCCTACGCCCGATCGGTGCTCGTCGCCGCGGGTCGCACCCCGAGCCAGCCGCCCGCCAAGCTGTCCGCCGTGCAGCCCGGTGACCTCGTCTTCTTCGCGTTGCACGATGACCCGAGCTTGATCACTCACTCAGGCATCTACATTGGCAAGGACCAGCACGGTGAGATGCGGTTCGTGTCCTCCCGCAGCACCGTCGACGGCCCCAGCTTCGGAGACGTGCGCGGCGACGGGGTCATCGACTCCGGGTACTTCGGCCAGCGGCTGCGCCGCGTCATTCGGCTTTAAGGAACGCTCATGCGTGCTGTGCGCATCATCCTCATCGTCGCGCTCATCCTCCTGCCCGCCGGCGTGTGGGCGCTACGCGGCGACGCCATCCGCGACCGCCTAGCCGGGCAGCCCCGTTCCGCGGGCAGCACCAGCGCGCCCGCGGGTCCCCGACAAATCACCATCGCCGGGTCCGGTGACATTCTCGTACACCCGCCTACCTGGCAGCAGGGCCGCGCCGACGCCCAGAAGGCTGGACGCGACGGCTACGACTTCGACCCGATGTTCGCCGACATCCGCCCCGTCATCTCCGCCGCTGACCTGGCCATCTGCCACCTGGAAGCACCCATGGGCCCCGGCAGCCCGCAGGACTTCCCCCGTTTCCGCGCGCCCACCGACATGGCCGCCACCATCAAGACCGCCGGCTACGACGCCTGCTCCACCTCCAGCAACCACGCCCTCGACCAGGGCGAGCAGGGCGTCTACGACAACCTCGACGCCCTCGACGCCGCCGGCCTGCGCCATACCGGCACCTTCCGCAACCCGGCCGAGCGGGTACGACCGACGATCTACGAGATCAACGGGATCAAGGTCGGGCACCTGTCCTACGCCATGCACTTCAACGGCCTGAAGCCGCCACCGGGCAAGGAATGGCTGGCCAACCGGATCGACATCGCCGCGATCAGGGCCGCGGCCGCCGCCAGCCGCAAAGCCGGAGCCGACATCATCGTGCTCTCCGCGCACTGGGGCGAAGAGCTCGTCCACGAACCCAGCGGCGACCAGCTGCACTGGGCCCGGCAACTAATCCGCGACCCCAACATCGACCTGATCATCGGCCACCACGCTCACGTCGTGCAGCCCTTCGAGAAGGTCGGAGACAAATGGATCGCCTACGGCGTGGGCAACACCCTCGCCCGCCACGACTTCCCCGTCGACGCCAACCGGGAAGGCGTCATTGCCACCTTCACCTTCACCGAACAACCCAACCACCGCTGGCGCGTCACCCACGCCCAAGCCACCCCCATCTGGCTGTCCCTCAAACCCACCATCCGCGTCGTCAACCTCACCGACGCCATCGGGCGCATGCCCGCCATCGACCGACGCCGAACCCTCTACACCGCCGCCGCCGACCGTATCACCGGCTACCTCGACGCCCGCGGCGCCATAAAGGCCGGCCTGCACATCGACTAACAAGGCATTCGAGGCTCAGACGGGAGGCTGCGGATGGCCATCCTCATTGTCTGCCGTCGACCCCGGGGCCAGCGTCGATCGCCTGAAGGAAGTCGATTCGGTCGTCGGCAGCGCGTACCGGGACGCGCGAGCGGCCGAGGCCTACGCCCGCCGCCTCGCCTACGAGGCGGAGCGGCGCCGCAGGCAGTAGGAGTACGCAGGCGAAGTCTTTACCTGGGAGAACGCCGGTTGGAGTTCCGCGGCGTGTTTCCAGCTCGGCGACTGCGGGGCTTCCGGGCACGACTTCGTCTCCGGCGGCCAGCAGCCATGCGGCGGAGGCAACGGCGGTGGGGGTGACGGAAGCAGCCGGCCGCCGGCCGCGCCGTCGACACCGAGTGCCCCGTCGACCCCGACCCCCGGCGGCGGATGCCAAGATGTCAAGGTGCCTGGTGGCCGGTTGCTCTGCTGATGAATGACGATGTCGATTTCCCGCGTGCGGTGCGGCGCCGGCAGTTGTGGAACCTGGGCCGTCCCCTCCTCGTCCTGGTGGCGCCGTTGCTGGTACGCCTGGCCAACCGGGACAAGCGGTTCGTGTGGACGTTGGAGGAGGTGCGCGGCCATGCTCGGGACTGGCCGCCCACCGGTGGCGACGTCGAGATGGCAAATCTCTTCCGGTTCCAGGCGTGGTTCGGAGCGAGCATGGTGCCGCTGGCGGTGTACATCGCCGCGTCGCTGCTACGACCGGAGGTCGCGCGCAAGCGTGCCTCGAACTCGGCAGTTTCGCTGAGCTGCGGCAGCAGGACCTCGGGGTGTGCGACCGGCTCCTGACCCGCAACACACTCCGGTGGCGGACCGTCGGCGCGGTGGAAGGTGGTGCCATGGGCCTGCTGGCCATGGTCCCCGTCGCGGGGATCCCGGCCGCGATGACCGCAGACATCCTCGTCATCCAGGTCCTTAAGCGCGTCGCTCGGGTGAGTTCCTGGACTTCCTCAAGAGCACCACGATCGCCCGCCACAACTTCACCGGATCCTTCGCCGTCCGGGTGATCCTCTGCAGCCGCTGACCCTCGGCCATCGACAGAGCCCGCACGAACACTTCCGGGCGTCGTCCCACCCGGCACCACCTCCCACACCAACAGCGAGTGGGACAGCCTGCCCGAAACGGACTCAGAGCCGACGGATTACACGGCCAACGTTCAAAGACGAGGCACTAGCAGCAGCCGCCGCCAGATGAACCCTCACAGACGCACGACATCATGTGCACAACTCTGCCGCTGATAAGGCGCGGCATCCGTGAGTGCGTTCGGTGAGGGATCGGGCAGTGGGAGCAGGTCAGGAGCGGCGAGCGCCTGACCGTCCCGCCAGGAATGCGCGGGATCAGACCGTTGACCGCCTCGCCCAGCAGGCAGGAACCAACCGGCCCTTGCACCGCGACTGCGACCGTGACTGGCTCGGCCTTGACGTGAAGCAGGTCGGCCACACGCTCGAGCAGCGCTACCCTCTCGATGCACTGCGGCTTCCCGCCGTTGCCTCGGCGATGAGCCGGGCGGCACGCTTGAGAGCCGCCGTCCGCTGTTCACGAGTGAGGGCGCGGACACCCTGGGCCTTGGTCTTGCTTCGTCCCGCTCTGCCCATCGAGAGTCCTTTCGATCGAGGCTTAACAGACCCGCTACAGGGTGGTTCACGATAGCGTCGGGAACCTTGCCGCACGGAGCTTGCTCTGCCCATGACGCTCATCCGCTGTTCGGTCAGCAGTGGCTCCACCCACGCGGCCGCGGAACGCCGCCTTTTGTAACGGCTCGCCTACAGCCGTTGCGTCGCCTAGGGTTTCCGCGTCGCAGCGCCACGGCCGGCGCCAGAGAAACGGGTGAACCATGAACGCAGTGATAGACCTCGGCAACGGAGACTCCCTCCAGCTGGAGCCGGCCCGGCGGGTCCTTCGTCTCTATCCCGGCGCCTCCGGCGCCCAGGTCGAGGTGACGCTGAGGATCAGCAAGGCGCAGGACCTGCTTCCGGGCGTCGCGTACCGAGTGAGCGCCCAGATGTACATCGAGGACACCAGGCGTTCGCAGCGGATGCTGTGCGCCCTCAACGCCGCGAACCTGGTCAGGCCCCTCGTCCGGGCAGGCGATGTGCAGCTGTCGGGCTTCGTCACCGACGAGCAGTTGCGCGCCGTCGAGCAGCTGCGCGCAGGCGGGGACCTGTGGGTGAATCTGAAACTGTCGGTCTTCTCGCTCGAGTGGCCGGCGGAGCCTAAGGCGCTCAGCTCGGCGGATTCGGTGCAGGGCCGGGTGGTGGCGCGGTCGGGTTCGACCGAACTCAAGGTCGAAAAAGTCATAACGGAGTTGGCGCAAACAGCCGCCAAGGCGCGGTTCGAACGCCCGTCGCAGCACGAGCGGACCGGGGACCTGAGGTTCGACATTAACGCCAGCGAGTGGGCGGCGCAGATGGTCAAGGTGGACGCGGGGGCCTTCGTCGAACTGTTGGTGACGCTTGCCAGGGGCGCTGACTACACCGACGCGGTAGCGGCGCTGCGGGAGGCACGCGAACTGCTCCGGAAGGGCAACATCGAGCCAGCCATCGTGGAGGCGCGCAAGGCCGTTGAGCAGGTCCGTGACGCGTACAACACGCTCAAGCTGTTCAACGCAGCGAAGACGAAGGTGCCGCGGCAGCGGACCTACGAAGAGCGGTGGGCGTTCATGGTCGAGGACCTGTTTTCCACGATGAGCGGCGCGGGCCACAAGGATGAGGTGACGAAGGACTTTGAGTACACCCGGGAGGACGCCGAGATGCTGATCGTAGCGACGGCCGGCATGCTCAAGCGGCTGTCCGTCAATAGCGCCTCGCTATAGCCGGGCGTGAATCACATGAAAGTGGCTCGGAAAATCCATTGCCAACCGATCGGCACAGCGCCTACCTTGAGTGAGCAAGGTCAATCGGACCAACCCGAGGAGTTCCCCGTGTCGCAGTACGTCTCCACCGAATCCACGCGGTTCATGTCGCGCGGCGGTGTCGTGCTGCCCTCGATCGGGCGAGCCCACGACCTCTGCGCGAGCGAGCAGAACTGGAAGCCGGGGTGGCGGCGCGAATAGCGCAGACGTATACGCGAAGCCGCCCACCCCGCCAGGGATAGGGCGGCTTCTTCGTTACCGGAACAACTTGATAGGGGCGTAGCTCAACTGGTAGAGCACCGGTCTCCAAAACCGAAGGTTGCAGGTTCGAATCCTGTCGCCCCTGCTTTTCGTCTCGGCCGCGGCCGGAGACGTTGAAGATTCTGAACTGCACAGTGCGAGTGCCCTGTGCACCGGTCGTTGCGGGACAGCATCGAGAGGCCGCCGTCGCGTGAGGTTCCGGTGACGGCTGTACTGGCCCGAGGAAGGGCTGCCACAGTTCCGTCAGTACGCGTGCCGTGAGGCGGGCGCGGCACGGTGGCAGGGCCAGCGGGGGCGGTCAGATCTGGCGGGTTCTGTGTGGGGCCCCCGTTTACCCCCCGAAAACCCCGGCCAATAGTTGACGAAGGGTGACAAGAAGCGATGAGCGCCCGGCGGTGTCTCTGCAGCTCAGCGGCCACTTTCGGCAAGCAATGACAAGCTTGGTCCGATTACTGTCGGTAACAAGGGGTTTTGGCAACCAATGACAAGTCCTGAGGGGACTCGACAAGAGGTTGTCTTGGGTTCAAGTCACTCGTTTCCCTGAGCGCTTGATGCCGGGTCGGCGCCGCGGAAGGCGCGTCGCGACGAGCTTGGCCGCAGCGCACTGCAGCGAGCGAACGCCGCGGCCCAGCTTAGATGGGCCGCCGGGAGGCGGTTCAGATGCTGTACTGCCGACGTAGCGAGCAATCTCGGTGGGTCGTCTTCGAAGGTGGTTGAGGCTGGCCACCGCCGTATCTTTGGTCCACACAACCACGAGACTCAGCGGTGGCTGCTCCATGCCCACGGACAAAACCACACCGCCACAGCAGGTCAGAACGGATCTCCTGCTGGGAGTACTAGCTTTCCTGCCCGCCGTCAAACGGGCGGAGACCCGCCATCGGAAGATCGGCGAGTTCGTCGCGATGCTCGCCCGGCAGGAGACGATCCACCCGCAGAAGGCCAGGCCCGCCATGTCGCCGTGATCGACCGCCGGCCGGGCCGGGCAGGGTGCCTCGGCCACCGCGCGGCGAACCGTCCGGGCCGGCGGTCACCGGCCGGCCCGGACGGTTCGCCGCCGGGCCTACTGCTCCAGCGTCGGGTAGTCGGTGTAGCCACGCCGGCCCGGCGTGTAGAAGGTGCTCTGGTCCGGCTCGTTCAGCGGCGCGCCGATCTCCCACCGGCGGGGCAGGTCCGGGTTGGCCAGGAAATTCCGGCCGACCGCGACCAGGTCGCCAAGGCCACCGTCGACGATGCGCTCCGCGTCCGCCCGGGTGGTCACCGAGGCGAAGCCGTCGTTGGCGATGAACGGACCCCCGAACCGGCGCCGCAGGTCGACGATCAGGTCGCTTGTCGGGTCGGCCAGGGCGTGCAGGTAGGCCAGGCCGAGCGGCGCGATCGCGTCGACCAGCGCGCCATAGGTGGCGGCCACGTCGGCCGCGTCCTCCTCCACCACGCCCTGGATGTTGTGCGAGGGCGAGATCCGGATGCCGACCCGGTCGGCGCCGACCGCCTCGACGACGGCCCGGGTCACCTCGATCACCAGCCGGGCGCGGGCCTCCGGGGAGCCGCCGTACCCGTCGGTCCGCAGGTTGCTCGACGGCGCCAGGAACTGGTGCAGCAGGTAGCCGTTGGCGGCGTGCAGCTCCACCCCGTCCAGGCCGGCATCGACGGCGTTGCGCGCCGCCCGGACGAACTCCTCGACGATCCCCGGCAGCTCGTCGCCGCGCAACTCCCGCGGCACCGGGTACGCCTTCATCCCGTCGCGGGTGAAGATCTCGCCCGGGGCGGCGATGGCACTGGGCGCCACCGACTCCAGGCCGCCCTTGTTGTCGGGGTGGCCGATCCGACCCACGTGCATCAGCTGCATGACGATCTTTCCGCCGCCCGCGTGCACGGCGTCGGCGACGGCCCGCCAGCCCTCGACCTGCTCGGCAGAGTGGATGCCCGGCGTGTCCGCGTAGCCCTGGCCGACGGCACTGGGCTGGGTGCCCTCGGTGATGACCAGGCCGGCCGAGGCGCGTTGGCCGTAGTAGGTCGCGGAAATCTCCTGCGGCACCTGACCCTCGCCCGCGCGGTTGCGCGTCAACGGTGCCATCACGATCCGGTTGGTCAGTTCCAGCTTGCCCAGGGTGAACGGGCTGAACAGGGCTGTCATCGTGTCTCCGCTTCGTCGTCGAACGGACGTCTTGGGTACGCTGGCGTCCCGGCACTGATCAACTGGATAGCTCGGCCGACGATTCCCGGACGCGCCGTGACGCACGTCTCGGACCCTGGCCCCGTCGGTCCCAGGATGGGTGGGACCTGGTTGCGCCCGCCCGAGGCGGGCACCGTGCGAGGTGCCGGCGGGCGCTCCGACCGGCGGAGGAAGAACCATGATCGGCGACAAGCTGCCCGGTGGCACCTACCGGATGGGTGACCTCACCGTCACCCGGTTCGGCTACGGCGCCATGCAACTGGCCGGCCCTGGCGTCTTCGGGCCACCCAAGGACCGGGCCGCCGCCGTCGACGTGCTGCGCACGGCCGTCGAGTTGGGCATCCGGCACATCGACACGTCGGACTACTACGGCCCGTACGTCACCAACGAGAGCATCCGGGAGGCGCTCGCGCCGTACCCCGACGACCTGCACATCGTCACCAAGGTCGGTGCCCGCCGCGACGAGCAGGGCGGCTGGCCGCCAGCGCGGACGCCGGCCGAGCTCACCCAGCAGGTGCACGACAACCTGCGCCGCCTCGGCCTGGACGCGCTCGACGTGGTCAACCTGCGGGTCGGCGGCATGAACTCGCCCGAGCCGGGCTCGATCGCCGAGCAGTTCGGCACGCTCGCCGAGCTGCGCGAGCGGGGCCTGATCCGGCACCTGGGGCTGAGCACGGTCACCGCCGAGCAGCTCGCCGAGGCGCAGTCGATCGCCCCGGTGGTGTGCGTGCAGAACTTCTACAACCTGGCCAACCGGCACGACGACGAACTGGTCGACGGCACCGCCCGGCAGGGCGTCGCCTTCGTGCCGTACTTCCCGCTGGGCGGCTTCTCCCGCTTGCAGTCGGACGTCCTGGAACGGGTCGCGGAGGGCCTCGGGAGCACGCCGATGTCCGTCGCGCTGGCGTGGCTGCTGCACCGCTCGCCGAACATCCTGCTCATCCCCGGCACGTCCTCGGTCGCGCACCTGCGCGAGAACATCGCCGGCGCGGCCCTGGACCTGCCCGCCGACGCGCTCGCCGCACTGGACGCGGTGCGGGTGATCCGGGCCGTACCGAGCACTTACCCGATGGATCGATGCTGTTGATCGGTTCGATCTTCCGGTCAGCGGTAGACGTGGCAAGGGTTGCCGATAAAGCCAAGGCGCACCGGGACCGCACTTCGCGGCATCCGGTCCCGGTACGGAATCGGTCTGTGGCCTCTCGTCGCACGGAGTTGACTAGCGCTTATTGGATCGAGCGGCGATGATGGCAGCGATGAGCATTGCTAGTCCTATCGCCCCGATGGCCAGTAGCACTTCCTCAACCGAGGACTGGTGCTCAGTGATGTCGGTGACCCACAACTGGTTCGGCCCGTTGCGGGTGAACTGCCGGTTGACCAGGTCGAGTGCCACGTCATCGCGTTTGGCTCGCCGCCATTTCGGCCGGCCCATGGCGCCCACCAGTCCGGCACGGCGAATGGAGCATCTCCACGGCACCGTGACCGACTACCATCCCTCGCCCCAGACGCAGCTCAGCGTGCACTCGTCGGGCACCGTAGTTGGCTCGCGACTGCTGATGGATCTCGGTAATCAGCCCGGTAAGCCAGGCGTGCCGCACCGCACGCGCCGACATCGGCCGGGTCAGCCACTCGTAGTAGCCCGACGTCGACACTTCGTCCACCCGACACGCCACCTCCACCGGAACGCCTTCGGCGGCCCTTCTTAAAACACAAGGTAACCAACCCTCCGGCAAACCGGGGGAACCTCACTCTGACCTCCCGCTCAGGCATCAAGGATCTGCCATTCCTGGCTGATCTCGCCGCTGACCGGTTGCTGGACCACTCTGGCGCCGTCCGCGGTGGAGCCGCCCTCGACCCCGACACACCAGCCATTGCTCACGTTGACGAACCGGTAGTATCCGCTGGTCGTCGCCGGGACGAGATTCCACCACTGGTTACGTCCGCCGTTGTCGGCCCATTGAACGAGTGCCGCGCCCTGGCCCGAGCCACCTGGACTGTCCAGGACTTTCCCGCTCCTGACACCGGACAGCCGGAATGAGTCATCGCTGTTGGGCAGCAGCCGCCACTGCTGGTTGGCCGCGCCAGTCCACGGCCACTGGATGACAGCTGCCCCGTCCGTGGTGGAGCCGCCGTTGACGTCCAACACCTTTGCGCTGCGCCGGTTGACCAGTCGAACGACGACGCCGCCGCCGGCGGCGGCTGGCAGACCTACGACAACCTGTATCTGTTGCCCGGCCGTCAACGAGATCACCCGGGCATGCGGGCCGAGCGGCGAGGGGGTGACCGTTGCGGAAGTGGTGATGGATGCCATCCCGCGCCGGCTGATGAGGGTAATCGCCTGGGTGATCGTTGAGGTGAGTGCCACGGTTACTGAGCGACCAGGCAGATCCCAGGAGAGGCTGTGAATGCGGACCTGGTTGCGTCCGCGGACCCCGGTGATGGTGCCCCTGGCGAGCTGGCCGGGCACGGCGGGCAGCAGCTCGATGACGCCGGGCCTGGTGTACACGAGCGCTTCGCTGAGCACGGCCGGCAGCGTGTTGGCCGCATCGGCGTTGTAGGTCTCCAGATTCGGGTTGTGTGCTGTCATCAGCGACCGGAAGATCATGTTGTTGCCGATGATCTTCCGGAGGTTGTTGTAGACGCCGGCGGCGTCCTTCAGCCGAGCGGAGGCAAGGGCTCGATGCAGGCTGCCGTGCGCTGAGGTGTTCTCGTCACCGCGCAGCGCCAGGGCCCTGAGCGCGGCGGTGACCAGCCCGGGCGCGTCCTCGGGATTGATCTCGTGCAGGGGCCACGCGCCGTACAGGTGATGGACGTGCCGATGGTTGTAGCGATCCGTGAGTCCCGGCCAGGACCATTCGGCGAGGGCGCCGCTGCCGTTGACCGTGTAGGGCGGGATCCTCGCCAGCAGGGCCGTCCAGCGTGCGACACCTTGACCGGCACCCTGCTCGACACTGAGCGCGTTGGCAGCCTCGACAGCCGCCCGCAGGGCGTGTCTGCCGGCCTGGATGTCGCCGGTGGCGTTAATCGCCAGCAGGACGTTCGTGCTGGCCGGCGAGTTCTCCATCGAGAACGACGGCACGAACACCACACGGCCGGCCGAATCGGTGCGGGTGAGGAAGTCCTCGTAGAACAGTGCTAGCTCCATCAGCGCCGGTCCCAGCTTTTCAGCCAGAAACGTCCGGTCCCCGGTGACCTGGTAATACTCCAGTAGCGGATAGAGCAGCCAGTCCGCGCCACCGGTCCAGCACTGGCCCGGGAAGCCGGGGTCGAAGTGCAGCATGTACCCGTACTCGCCGTCGGTTCGCGATGGGGCCAGGAAGCCGCGGGCGCCGTACAGGTTGCGAGCGTTCGTGCGCCAGTGAGCGAGCTGACCGAGGATCAGGTTGAAGTAGCCCTGCATGGCATCGGTGAGGTCGAGAATGTTGCCGCCGGCGACCTGCAGGTTGATGTTGGCATCGGTGGTGAAATCGTCGGCCCAGGCGCCGTTCCAGGTGCCGGCCCAGATTCCGGTCAACCGCGGCGGCAGCACGCCGCTGGAGCTAATGAACAGGTAACGGCCGCTGTCGTAGAGGCGCTGCAGCAGGGCCACATCGATGGTGTTGCGATTGGCGTTCTGCCGGGCGATCAGCTCGGTGGTCGACAGCTGCAGGTCGGCGGCGGAAACGTTCAAGTCCAGGCGGGAGCGGTCGTACATCGCCGCGTGCAGGGTGACGTGCCGGGTCCGCAGCTCGGCATAGTCGGCGCGCACCGCGGCCAGCGCCGCGTGCAACGGCTTCTTGTCCCAGGCCGTGGCTGACTCGTAACGGTCGAGTTTGGTCAGCAGGAGGAGCCTGGTTGCCGCGGTGACGACGATGGTCGACCCGTTCGCGGCTACCGTGCCACCGCTGGCGACGATCCGGGTGACGCCCTCGAAGCCGAACGCGCCCTGCCCGGACGGGTAGGTGCCTCGCAGGTTCAGGTAGCCGGAGCCGTCAATGACGCTGGCCTGGGTGGTAAAACGGACCGAGCCGGGGACGCCCGCGAGGGATGTGTTGGCGCTCAGCGTCGCGTCGATCGATCGGCCGGATGCCGGGGCCAGTTCGTGTACGACGACGTTGTCGGCTCGGGAGGCGAAGGCGCGGCGAGTCCAGGTGCCGTTGCTGTCGATCCAGGTGGAGGTGACCTCCCCGGTCCGGAAGTCGGTGATGCGGGCGTATCCGTTGGCCGTGGTCATGCCTGGCGTGCTGATCTGCAACTCGAAGCCGGGGTGGTAGGTCTGGGTCCAGCGCAGGCTCCAGCCGGCCGCGAAGTCCGTGTTGGCTCCGCCGTAGTTCCCGGCCAGCGCCTTGTCCCGCACGCCGGCCAGCCGCCCTGAGATTACTGGCGGGGTCACACCCCGGCTGCCGTTGGGCAGCACGAAGCGATGGTGATTGAAGATCACCTTCTCGAGGGTTGGCGTTCCGTACAGGACGGCGCCGTACTCGCCGTTCCCGACGAGGAACCCGTCCGTCCAGGTTGTCGCTGCAGTCGCGTCGTAGATCCCGCGCTCGGGCAGCGTGACCTGAGGCGCAGCGGCGGCGGCCCGTCCGGCGCCCACGGCCGGGATCAGGGCCGCCGAGCCGGCGGTCAGCGCGGCAGTGGCGAGGAGGCGCCTACGGCTCACGGGTAGGTCTGTCATCCGAAGTCCCTTGTCGACGCCGAGGCTGGAGGGTTGTGCGTCATGTCGTCCGGCACCCGCAGCCCGTCGGTTCTGGGCTACGGACAACGGTTGTGCGTTGTCGAATCGATTCGGCGAGAATAGGGATTACATTGACGTTTGTTAATTACACTCGAGATCGGATCGTGGTCTGCTCGGGCGCGGGAACCCCACGCCCGAGCAGACATCACAACGATCGGTCAGCTGGTCGCCCGCAGTCGGACTTGTCAACCACCTCTGGCCCTGGTCAGGCGGGCACGAACTGCCACTGTTGGTTGGTCCCGCTGTTGGCGGTCCACTGCACGACCTGCGCGCCGTCACTGGTCGCTGCGGCGTAGACGTCGGCCACCAGTCCGCTGGCCTGGCTGACGATGGTGTAGTAGCCGTCACCAATGGGCCGCAGGTACCACGACTGGTTGGTGCCGCCATTGGCTGACCACTGCTGCAGTTGCAGGCCCGTCGTGGTGCTGCCGCCGTTGACGTCGAGCACCTTTCCGGAGGCGGTGTAGCGCAGGGTGTAGGCGTCCTGCGTGGTGCTGATCGTCCACGTGGGGGTGCCGCTCTGCTGGACCGCCTTGGCGCCGTCGGCGGTGGAGTTGCCGGCGATGGCGAGGGGCTTGCCGCTGTTGCGGTTGACGATGCGGTAGGTGCCTGCTGCGGGCCCGGTTCCGCCGCTTCCACTGAGGTTGAGGTACTCGACCGCGTCGGTGAAGACGGTGCTGCCGGACTTCGCGGTCGACAGCTGTAGGTACACGCGGCTGCCGGTGGCGGGGGTGGTGAAGGACACCGGTTGGGTGACCCGTGAGCCGAGTGGGATGGTCAGGGTGGTGCTGCCGGACGCGACGAC
>NZ_JBEXHJ010000015.1:0-64109 GCF_040607775.1 Micromonospora sp. NPDC005237
TGCGCTGCTGCCCACGCCGAGCGACCACGATCGTGCAGGCCATCCTCGTTCTCCACCGCGTCGAAGCCAACCGCTACGCAGGATGAAAAGGGCTCGCTCTACATCTGGCGCGCTCAAGAGGGACGGCCTCTCGGCGTACTTGACATACCTCGCGGGGTAGTGCGCAGCATGTCGTGGCAAGACGCCCTCATCATCGCCTACGACGACGGCACGATCATGAGCTGGGACGTATGCAATAAACCCCGCGCAGGTTCCGGCTGAAGGCAGTGAGCCCCATGCCCTCAACAGCGAAAGAAGGCCATCGATATGGCTTGCCGCCAAAGCCAGTCGACTGAAAGTTCACCAGCGTGCAAAACGGCTCTTGTGGTGGCCCGCCGATGTCAAACAGACAGGCCGTGGCGCACTGGGTCCTACTTGCCGGCTGCACACTTACGCAAGGTTATGGCGGTCAGTCTTGAGCCAATCCTGGCCGTACCGTAACCTATGGGCATGCGCACCCGAGAATGGTGCACATGTGATGCGTACAAGAGTTCGAATCCCCCCTCGGACACGACCCATAGGCCCACGGTGCGCGCTGAGATCGGTTTCAGCGTGCACCGTTTGCGCTTCGGGGTGGTATGTGTGATGGCGGGGGATGGGTGGTCGCCCAGCTGGGCGTCTGCCATCGCGGTGATCGTTTTCTCGATGTGATCGGGGTGGAACGCGGTAGCGAGCCAGGTGTCGAGTGGATCGGTGAGGGTCTCCTCGCGGAGGTAGACGTTGCGGGGATGGGAGACGTCGTTGGCGAGGGCGTATTCCTGGGGGAAGCGGCAGCGGTAGTAGGCGGCGCCGTGGTTGTACTGGCCCTGCATCCGCCGGTTGCAGGCGGCGCAGTAGATCAGGCCGCGGAAGACGTACGGGTTGTGGGCGCGGCGTTGCCGTTGCGGGAGGTCCAGACCCAACCGGTGTCGTGCGAGCAGCGTCTGCGCCTGTTCGAAGCTGGCCTCATCGATGATCGGTGGGTGGGTGATCTCTTTGGAGACCACCCACTTGTCCCGCGGGTTCCAGCGCATCACTCCGGTGTGACCGAGCGCGACGTCATCGACGTCCAGGAGGACCTCGTCAGTGCGCTGTTTGTTCCAGACCTGCCGGCCCGTGTAGCGGGAATTGGTGAGGATGACGCGGACGGCGCTCTTGGACCAGGCGATGCCGCTGCGGTGGGGGTTACGGGCCCGGTCGTGTGCGGAGGGGCAGGGCACGTGGTTGCTGGTGAGTGCTTCGGCGATGGCGTACAGGCCGCTGCCGGTGAGGAAATCGTGGAAGATCTGGCGGACGATCGGGGCGGGCCCGCGGGTCGGGGGTGAGGCCGCGTAGGTGTTTGCCGTCGGCTGCCTTCGCCGGGTTGGGGTGGGGGCCGAGATCCTGCAGGGTGTAGCCGTATGGGGGGCGCCCGCCGAGGTAGCGGCCTTCGAGCAGGGTCTGAGCGGCCATGGCGGTACGGACGCGCAGCTTGATGCGGTCGCGTTCGCCTTTGCTCATGCCGCCGAAGACGGACATGACCAGTTCGTGGGCCTCATTCTCGGGGTTGATCGGGCCGCCGATCTCCGGTACCCACAGTTCGACGCCGTAGTGAGCGAACAGCGGCACGGTGAGACCGAACTGGTTGCCGTAGAACGCGCGGTGGGGTTCTCCGACGACGACGGCGGAGAATCCGCGCCTGGGGTCGCGGAGCGCGGCGAGAAGTCGGCTGGCGTGCGGGCGGCGCTGCCACGGCAGCGAACGGCTCTGGCCGATGTCGAAGTACTCGGCGGTGATCTGGCCGCCGTGGGGCTGGATGAGGGTTGTCGCCCGACTGAGTTGCCAGCTGCGGGAGGACTCGGGGTGGCCGATGACCGGTTCGCCGCACTGCTGGACGCCGAACATCGGCACCTGACCATCCTGCGCAGCGGTACGCCCGGCGGCGCCATCGAAGCATTGGACCATCTCCGGACCGTGTACGACGAGATGGCCCAGCACGACCCGGCGTACGTGGCGCTGCGTCGCGGGTCCACCGCCAGCACCGAGGAGATCCAACACCTCCTCCGGTGACAATTCCGGGCGCTGACCGCTGCCATGTCGGCAACTGGCGCTGCGACGTCTGTCGCCATCATCGGCGCAGCCGCGCACAGCGCGCCACACCGAGCGTCCTCAATCCTGTAGCACGAAGAACGTTGGCATGGACTCCTCGATCTCCGCGGTGAGTTCATCAATGATTGCGGTGGGCCAGCCGAAGTAGGACGTCGTGTAAGTGAGGGCATTGTAGAATGCGGCGAGTGCTGCCCTCGCCGCATTCTCGGCGGAAGTGGGGTGGCCGGGGACGCTTGCGGGCAGAGCACAGGACGATTGCCGAATAGCCGTGTGAGCTCTCCCGGGCGACCTGCCGTACCTCAATTGATCCGTCCAGCGGCCCGAATTCGGGTCGCAGCACCGCCCGGAGGTCGTGTTCGTCGACATCCGCACTGGGAAAAGTCTTCTCCCCGACGGTGTAACCGCGGCAGCGGCGCAGGGCCGCGGTGACGAAGAGACCCCCGGGCCGGACCAGGCCAGTGATGTGGCGCATGAAGAACTGCCAGGTCGCCCGGTCGGCGGTGGCGGAGTCCGCGCAGTAGGCGCTGACCACCGTCGCGTATCGGCGGTCCATCGGGCGGGGCTGCCGGGCGTCCACCCGGATCAGCGCGGTGATCTTCTCCCGGGCGAGATCCTCACGGATCGCCACGTCCTCGTCGGTCGGGCAGCTGACCCCCTCACACCGCAGGGTGTAGCGGACGAACGGGCGCCAGTCGTGAGCATCGTGTTCGCGGTCGATCCACCGCTGGATCTCGTTGAGATTCGCCGGCAGGTAGTCGCCCAGGTGGATCTCCGAGGCCACCTCGGCGGCCGCGAAAACGTGATGCAGGGTGGGCCCCACCCCGAAGAACAACACGGGCTGACCACGTTCCGCGCGTCGCATCGCCTCGACGAGGAACGCGATGGTGGCGATCTCGTCCGGTTCGACGGTGCGGTAGTAGCCGGCGAGGTACTCCGCCGGTATCCAGTCCGTGTCGAATGACGCGTACCGGCGGCGCCGCCGGGTCAGGAAGGCTCGGGTGAGGCGGGCGAGGCCGTACTCGTACAGGGCGGCGCCCAGGTTGGCGCCGCCGAGGAACACGAGTGCCTCGTTCGAGGTGATCGAGTCGCTGAAGGCGGCGATCCCGAAGGCGCCCGCGTAGTAGGGCACCTCCTTGGCGACCTCGGTACCGGCGTACCCGAGGGCCGCCGCCAGGCGCGGTGCGCGGACACCGCTCGCCCTGCGCCGGAGCACGTCGTACAACGCCTTGGACAACACGTTGGTGCTGGTGCCCGTCGTCGCCAGGAGCGTCCAGTTCGCCCGCACACCGGTCCGCAGGCCGAACCCCCAGACCGCGTAGGTGGCGACCAGAAACGCCACCGTCCCGCGGTGGTCGAGGCTGCTGAGCAGGCCGGACGCGACCAGGCACGCGCCGGCCGCCACCACGCTCGCCTCCAGCGCGTAGGCCGATGCCGTGGTGGCGACGAGGCTGAAGACCCAGTTCCAGAGCTTGCGGTGCGTCGTCGGGGCACGGTCCGCCGGCCGGCCCACCGGAGCCGCACCGATGTCGTTCATACCGGTGCCGCCGCTCTGGCCGGTCGTCGGCCCGGCTCCCAGGCCATCGACTGGAACACCGCGACCACCAAGGCGCAGACCGGTCGCCCGGTGCAGCGGGCGCCGGCGACCGCGATGCCACGCGACGGGAAGCTCGTGCCGCGGTTGCGGCACAGCGCGTCCAGGGACGTGGTCACCAGCCCCCGCAGGCTCACCTCGTCGTCGGCGTCATGTTCTACCAGCAGTCCGCGCCCGCAGTCGTCCTGCACCCAGCCGAGACCGGCCCAGGCCTGTGCGTCCGGCACCGCCGTCCGCGCCCGTGCCACCACGCAGTACAGCCGGTCGCCCCAGCTACCCGGTGTACGGCCGATCCGGTCGACCTGCTCGACGGAGCTGGCGGGCGGCAACACCGAGCTGAGGTAGATCAGGTTCCGGTCGGCGACACCGGCCGCCACCAGCGCGGCGTCGAAGGCGGCCAGCTCGGTCGGGCCACGGCCGACGGCTCCGGCCACCAGGATGTTCATCGCTGTCCGCCGTCCGCGCGGACTGCGGGCGGGGAGTCTTGCACTGTCCGCGCCCGTTCCGATCCGGTGCGCTCGGCCTCGACCAGCACCCGGCGGGAAAGCTTGCCCGACGGCGCCCTCGGCACTGACGAGGTGAACCGGACGGCGCGGAGCCGCTTATAGGGAGCGACCCGCTCGGCCACGTAGGCCAGCAGTTCCGCAGCTGTCGCCGGTCCCCGCAGCACCACGTACGCGACCGGCACTTCGCCGGCGTCCGGGTCGGGCCGGGGTACCACGGCCACGTCCGCGACCGCCGGGTGGGTGAGCAGCAGGTGTTCCAACTCGGCCGGCGCCACCTGGTACCCCTCGTACTTGATCAATTCTTTCAACCGGTCGACCACGTACAGGTAACCGTCCTCGTCGAAGTAGCACAGGTCCCCGGTGCGCAGCCAGCCGTCGGCGTCGATGGTGGCGGCCGTGGCCTCCGGACGGTCGCGGTAGCCCCGCATGACCTGCGGGCCGCGGATCCATAGCTCGCCGGCGCGCCCGGCACCAAGGTAGGCACCGCCGTTCGGATCGACGACGCGCGCCTCGGTGTTCGGCACCAGTCGACCGACCGACCCGCGCCGCGGCTGGTCGAGTGGCCCTACGGCGACCATGGCGGTGGCTTCCGTCATGCCGAGGCCCTGGCTGACCACACACCCGAGCCGCTCGGCGCATCGCTGCTCCACATCGGCACCGAGGGGAGCCGCACCCACGCCCAGACTCCGCAACGAGGACAGGTCGTGGTCGTCCACCAGTGGATGATCGGCCAGCGCGGTCGCCATCGGCGGCGACACGATACTGACCGTCACCCGGTACTCCTCCATCGTCCGAAGGAAGGCTTCGAGGTCGAAGCGCGCCAGGGTGACGACGGTCGCGCCGGCCGCCAGACTGCACGGCAGCACGACATTGAACCCCATGACGTGGAAGAACGGCGCCGCGGCGAGCACCACGTCGTCCTCGCGGAAACCCATCACCGCCTGGCTCTGGCGAACGTTCGTCACCACGCTCGAGTGGGTCAGCTCCACTCCCTTGGGCAGGCCGGTGGTGCCGCTGGAGTACGGCAGGGCGGCGAGTCCGCGATCGGGGTCGTCCGCGAGCGTCGCCGGCGGGTGGTGGTGGGCGATCAGTTCACGGAACGACGTTGCGCCGACCGCGTCCCCGAAGACCAGCACCTCCTCGACGCCCGCCCGCTCGGCGGCGGCCACCGCGCGGTCCAGGAACGGCGGCACGGTGACCAGCATCCGCGCCCCGGCGTCGGCGAGCTGACCGGCCAGCTCCTCGACGGCGAGCATCGGGTTGGCCCCGGTGATGATCCCGCCGGCTGCCATCGTCCCGTAGGCGGCCAGGGCGAACTCCGGCGAATTGGGGCTGTAGAGGGCCAGCACGTCACCCGGGGCGAAGCCTCGGGCGACCAGGCCGGCCGCGACCCGCTCCACACCGGTGGCGAGTTGCCGGTAGCTGATCGTGCGGCCGGTTGCGCCGTCGATCAGGGCCGGCTTGTCGCCGAGGCGGGCGGCATGCCGCAGTACCAGCGATGGCACGGTGGTCCCGCCGACCTGGACGTCCGGCAGATCGCTGCGGGACGGATGAACAACGGCCATGGCTACTCCTTCACCGTTGACGCCGGCACCAACCTGGGCAGGTTGCCGCTGGTGGGCCCGGGTTCCGACACTCATGAGCCGACCGTAGGGAGCTGCCGTGTGCAGACCGTTTCCCGACCGTTTTCGCAGCGTGGAAAGCGATAGAGTTCGTTCCGGACGACGACGGTGGTGGCTATGCGGAACCAACAGTTGCGTGTCCGGGTGCTCGGCGGGGCCGAGCTGACGATGGATGGGCGTCCCCTGGTGGAGCTGGCCTCCGCCAAGGCGACGGCGCTCCTGTTCTACCTGGCGGTCACCGGCACCGCGCACTCACGCTCGGCGCTGGCCGGGTTGCTCTGGAGCGACCTTCCGGAGCCGACGGCCCGGGCCAATCTGCGGCTGGTGCTGACCAAGCTGCGCCGGGTCGTCCCGGAGCAGGTGGCAGTGAGCAGGCAGACCATAGCGCTGGCGGACAGCCGGCAGGTGTGGGTCGACGTCGCGGAGGTGAGCCGGGTGGCCGCCGCCCACCAGGACGACGACGAGCTGCTGGAGGCCGTCCGGCTCTGCCGAGGCGACTTCCTCGAGGGTTTCGGCGTCCCGGGAGCGCCGCTTTTCGATGATTGGCTGACCGAGCGGCGCGCCGCTGTTCGGGCGGACATGCTCGCGCTCATGGACCGTGCCGTGCAGCGGGCCAGAGACCGGCGGGATGCTGCCGCCGGGATTGAGGTGACCCGCCGCCTGCTGCAGCTGGAGCGCCTGCACGAGGAGGCGCACCGTGCGTTGATGTGGTTCCTGGCCGTGGGCGGTCAGCGTAGCGCCGCGCTTGCCCAGTACGAGACCTGCCGCTATCTCCTTCGGGAGGAGTTGGGTATCGAGCCGGCGGCGGACACGCTTGCCCTCCGTGACGAGATCGCCGCCGCCCGTGGGTTCACCGCGCTGGGTGTTGACCCGCTCGCGTCCGCCGCTCGGCAGGACGTGGCCCTGGCGGCCGGGTCGCCGACGACCGATCTGCCTCGCCCGCTCACCGCGCTGGTCGGTCGGGAAAGGGAGCTGACGCGCCTGCATGAGCTTCTCGATGATCCCACGTGCCGGCTCGTGACCCTGGTGGGTCCCGGCGGGATCGGAAAGACCCGGCTGGCGGTAGAGGTCGCCGCGTATCGGCAGGGGCGTCGTCGTGACGGGACGGTGTTCGTGTCGTTCGTTGGCACCAGCCCGGCCCGGCCGGCCGAGGCCGCCGATCTGGTCGTCGCCGGTCTCGCCCGCGCGCTCGAGATCGACCTGGCTGTGCCCCGCGAACCGCTGGACCTGCTCGCCGAGCAGTTGGCCGGCCGCGAGCTGCTTCTCGTGCTCGACAACCTGGAGCATCTCCGCGACAGCGCGGGAGTGCTCGCCGAACTCCTGAGGCGAGCACCCGGCGCGCAGCTGTTGGTGACGTCCCGGCGGCCGCTGGGGCTGGGTGTGGAGTGGCTGGTCGAGGTGCCAGGTCTGCCGTACCCACCGCCGGGCGCCGACGCGGACGCCGCCGGCTACGAGGCGGTGCAGCTCTTCCAGGAGCGGGCCCGGCTGCTGCGTCCCAACTCCCCCGCCATCGACGGCACCGCGGGGGCCGGCCGCGTGTGCCGGCTGGTCGCCGGGGTGCCGCTGGCCATCGAGCTGGCCGCCCGCTGGGTGCGCTCCGCCACCCCGGCCGCCATCGCCGATCGGCTCGCCAGCGGGCTCGAACTGCTCGAGACCACCGCACCCGACGTGGAGCGGCGACACCGCAGCCTCCGCTCCGTGATCGACTGGTCGTGGCAGCTGCTGACCGACGAGGAACGCCGGACCCTACGGCGGTTGTCGGTGCTGCGCCGTAGCTTCGACCTCGCGGCCGCCGGCGCCGTGGCGGGCGCCGGACTGCCGATGCTGGCCAGCCTCGTCGACCAGTCGCTGATCGCGGTCGGCGAGGACGGCCGCTACGAGATGCACGAGCTGCTCCGGCAGTACGCGGCCGAGAGCCTGGCCGCGGACCCCGCGGAGGAGGCGCGGACCCGGTGGCGCCACGCCGAGCACCACGTCGCACTGCTGCCCCCGCCGGGCGAGGCCCGCACCGAGGGCGGGCCGAGTCTGGAAACGGAGCAGGAGAACCTGCGGGCCGCCACCGAATGGCTCATCCTCGGCGCCGACCCGATCACGCTCGACGCTCACCTGGTCCGGCTGTGGGCGGTGTACCAGCGCCTGGGCTGGTTCCGGGAGGCTCAGGCCTTCTTCCGCGCGGCCCTGGAACGTCACGTCGCGCCCCTGCATCGGGCCCGCTGGCACCGCATGCTCGGCGAGACGCACCAGCAGATCGGGGAGGCGAACGCCGCTCGGTACCACCTGGAGCGGGCACTGGACCTCCTGGTCGGCCGCGTCCCGACGTCGACGTCGGGACGACTGGGGATGCTCGCGTCACAGGTGATCCGCCGGACGCTTCACGGCCTGCGGCCGGGTGGTGTCGTGGCCCGGGGTGCGGACCGGCGTGAGGCGGCCCGCGAACGCGCTGCCGCCTGCTTCACGATCGCCGAGGTCTACTGGGTACTCGATGAGCACCTTCCGGTCCTCGCCGCGTCGATCTCGTCGCTGAACGCTGCCGAACGCGCCGGGGACCTCGATCTGATCGTGCGGGCGCAGGCTGGTCTCGGGATGATGATCGGCACCGTGGGGTTGCACCGGCTCGCGGGCCGCCACCTTCGCGCCGCGAGCAGCGCCGTCGAACGCACCAACGATCCGCTCACCGCCTGCTGGGTCGGCATTGTGGGCGGGCTGCACTGGACCGGGGTCGGCGACTGGGCCGCCGTCGACCTCGGCGCCGACCGGGTCCTGAAACTCCGGCGCCGGACACCGATGCACCGGTGGGCCGACGAGGTGCTCCTGATCAGCGCATTCAGCCGGTACCTCACCGCCCGCTACGCGCAGGCGGCCGCAGCGGCCGCCGAGGCGATGGCCTCCGGCCGAGAACGCCGCGATCCCGTCGTACACCTCTGGGGTCTACTCGTCCTGATCGAGACGGCCCTGCGCGCCAACCCCGACGACCCGGCGCTGGCAGGCTGGTCCGAAGAGGCCGCACAGCTTTTGCCGGCAGCGGCCAGGATCGACGCGGCCCGCCTCCACGCCGCCGTGGCTCGCCAACACCTTGCCAGCGGGCAGCCGTTGGACGCGTGGCAGGCGATCCGCACCGCCGACCACCTGATCGGCCCACATCCGTCGTTCGAGCAGTACGCCATCGAGGCGCACGCCGGCATTGCCGAGGTCTCTCTGGCGCTGCTCGAGCTGGCGGATCCGCATCGACGATCGGCGCGCGGAGCGCGCGAGCCTGACCCGGCCGAGCTGCGCGAAAGCACCGCAGTCGCCCTGCGCCGGTTACGCCGCTACGCCCGCACGTTTCCCATTGCCCGTCCGAGGGCGCTCATCTGCCTGGGCTGGTACCGATGGCTGGGCGGCCGGGCCGAGCCCGCCCGGCGGGCGTGGGTCCGGGCAGCCCGCGACGCCGAGCGACGTCAGATGCCCTACGAGCTGGCACGCGCCCATTACGAACTCGGCCGTCACCTCATCGCGGGACAGCGGTCAGCCCTCGGGCTCGACCGGGCTGAGCACCTTGAGCGAGCGATCGCCGAATTCGGCCTTGCCGGATGCCGAGCGGACCTGCGCCGAGTTCAGGCGCTCGCCCGGCGGACCGGCTCGTAGCCCGCATCGCAATACCACCGTTGACGTTCTCCGCCGGCACCGTGATCATCGCCGGGATCCTCGCCGGCGGTGACGCGGCTCCCCGCCATCGACGCCCCGCCCACTCTGCGGGTCGCCGCTGCGTTCACCGAACTCGCCCAGGCGATCTGACCGCGGACCCGACCCGGGTTCAACACGTCCGCCGATCCGATTACGCAACGGCGCCGGCCACGCGATGTCTTCGCTGTACATTTGGCCCGTTTTGAGGTATCCGTGGAGGGTGCCGACGAGGCGGTTGCCGAGCTGGCGGAGCGCGGCGTGGTGGCCGACGCCTCTGGCCCGGAGTTGGTCGTAGTAGGCGCGGGCGCCTGGTGAGGTGCGCAGCGCGGTGAATGCCTGCTGGCCGCGGGCATCGACCAGCCTGTCGTTGTGGATGTATCGGGCCAGCACGACCTTCCTCTTGCCGGAATGGAGGGTGATCGGGCTGGTCCCGGCGTAGTTCTTGCGGGCTCTCGCGTCGGCGTAGCGGTTCTTGTCGTCGCCGAACTCGGCGAGCACCCGGGCGCCGAGCACGACGCCGAGGCCGGGCTGGCTGAGGTAGACCTCAACGTCCGGCTGATCGCTAATTTGGGGCTTATGCCGCATCCGAGTTATCTGTCCGGTTCTGTTCCCTATGCTCCAGTTGATACCCGTACCCGATCCAGGAGTCCGGCCGGTCCTGCGCCGCGTGCTGCCCACGCCGCGCGTACGCCCGGCTCGCGTCGCCGTGGGGCGCGCCCCCGCCGCGGTGTGCACCGCCGGATCCGACAGAGATGCGTGAGACACGATGAAGGACGCGGACACAATAGTCCTGCCCCGGCTGGCGTCGACGGAGGTCGACGTCGAGGACCCCTGGGGTGAGGACCACGCGATCGTCACCCAGGCGACGACCGACACCGGCCGGTGGCGGGTCACCGCCTGGCTGGTGCCGGCACTGTTGACGGTCGCGCTCTGCCTCCTGCGGGCCGGCGTGGCCACTCCGCCGGGCGGCGGCACCCCGGGCCTCGCCGGTTCGCCGCTGCTGCGCTGGTGGGCGGAGGTGCTCGGCGCGTCCGGCCCGGCGATACGGGTGGTGTCGACGGTGGCCGTCACCGCCGCCGCGGCCCTCGTCGGGCTCCTGGCGGCCCGACTCTTCACGCCGCGGGTGGGCCTGCTGGCCGGCGTGATCTTCGCGCTGCTGCCGACGTCGACCCGGTACGCGCAGGAGATCCAGCCGTACGCGCTGACGGTGTTCGCCGCCGTGCTCGCCACGCTGCTGCTCGTGCGGGCGGTTGACCGGCCGACGGTCGGACGCTTCGCCGGCTACGGCGCCGCGGTGCTGCTGCTGGGCCTTTCGCACGGTCTCGCGCTGCTGTTGCTCGCCGGGCACGGCTGGTCGATGTTCGTCTTCCGACGCGGGGTGGTCGGCCGGTGGTCGGCGGTCGCGATCCTCGGCGCGCTCCCCGCGGCTGTCGCGCTGGGGCTTCCCAGTGGCGTGGTCGGCGGCGGGATCGCGCGGGGGTCGGAGCCCACTCTGGACGTGCTGGCCGCGACGCCCCGGAACCTCTTCGGCGTCACCGCCCTGGGGGTCGTGCTGGCCGGGTTGGCGCTGTTCAGCCTGCCGCTGCGACGCTCCGCCGCCCTCTACACCGCCTGGGCGGTGGTGCCGCCGCTGGGTCTGCTGCTGGTCGCGCAGGCGACGCCGGTCTGGGTGCCGGAGGTGCTGCTCTTCACGCTGCCCGCGTGGGCCACCCTCGGCGCGGTCGCGCTGGCGCGGGTGCGCGCCCGGTGGTGCGCGGTCGCCCTGGTGGCGATCGCGGTGCTCGGCGCCCCGGCGCAGCTGGCCCGGTCCACGCCCGGGGGGCGCGAGCGGGCGACCGGCGATCTCACGAGGGTCGTTCACTTGTGGACGCGACCCGCCGACGGTGCGACGGCACGCGAGGCGCACCCCGCCGGTGGCTGAGGAGAGCGCGGCTCATGGTCATTTACGTAACTAGCCCGCTTTAAGCAAATTGTCCGAATAGCATCAGCTCCGGTCGAGTTCGAGTCGGGCAGAAATCCATGGGGGCAATGTGGTCATCGCCAGCGATAGCCGGCGGTCTCCCGTCGCCGGGCAGGGCATCGCCGTCGCTCCGGCCCTGACCTCGATCGGAGGGTCGTCGGAGCCGCCCGACCGTCGGCAGCGCAACGTCCGGGCGCGCCGCGCCTACGCGGCGTGCGGTACGACGGCCGGACCGCTGATCGCGCCGGGGCACGTGGCGGCGCCGGTCCAGTTCCGGCCGTCCCTGTCGCCCGCGTCCCGGCTGATCCTGACGCTCCTGGTTCTCGTCAACAGTGCGGCCGGGCTGCTGTTCGTCGGGTGGCTGCTGCTCCCGGCGCACGTGCCGGGGCCCGGCGTGACCGGGATCGGCAGCTGGCAGACGACGGCGGCCCGGCTCGGCTTCTGCGTGGTCGTCGGCGTGGAGTTGATCCGCCTCGCGCAGAACGTCGTGATCTGGGTCTTCGCGTTCCACGCCAAGGATCCGGTCCCCGTCGATCCGCCCGTCGGCCTGCGGGTGGCGCTGCTCACCACCATCGTGCCCAGCAAGGAGCCGCTCGACGTCGCCGAGCGGACCCTGCGGCGGATGCGGCAGATTGTCTACTGCGGCCAGGTCGACGTCTGGATCCTCGACGAGGGGGACGACCCCGAGGTGAAGGAGATGGCCGCGCGGCTCGGGGTGCGGCACTTCAGCCGCAAGGGCCGACCCGAGTACAACCAGCCGAGCGGCGAGTTCCGGGCCAGGACGAAGTCGGGAAACCACAACGCCTGGCGGGCCGAGCACGAGCACGGCTACGACGTGGTCGCCAACGTCGACCCGGACCACGTGCCGTTGCCCGGCTTCCTGGAACGGACCCTCGGCTACTTCCGCGACCCGGACGTCGCCTTCGTGGTGACCCCGCAGGTCTACGGCAACATGCACCAGAACTGGGTCGCGCACGGCGCGTCGGTGCAGCAGTACCTCTACAACGGACTCATCGCGCGCGGCGGCAACGGGCTGGACGCGCCACTGCTCACCGGCACCGGCCACCTCTACCGACCGGCGGCCTGGCGCAGCGTCGGGGGCTACCAGGACTCCATCATCGAGGACCACCTCACCAGCATCCGGGTCCACGCCGCCGTCAATCCGCACACCGGCAACCGGTGGAAGGGCGTCTACACCCCGGACGTGGTGGCCATCGGGGAGGGCCCCACCTCGTGGGCCGACTACTTCAACCAGCAAAAGCGGTGGGCGGCCGGCATCTGCGAGATCCTGGTCCGCCCCGAGCTGCGCGCACCGCGCGAGCTGGGCACGCGGCGCCGCTGGCAGTACCGGCTGCTCCAGTTCTACTACCCGAGCGTCGCCGTCGGCCTCCTGCTGGGCAACCTCGCCACCGCCCTGTACCTGCTCACCGGCGTCGGCACGGCCCAGCTCGACGTGACCGTGTGGTCGGTGCTGTGGGCCGGCACCATCGGCACCTGGTTCGCGCTCTGGCTCTGGCTGCGCCGCTTCAACATCGCCCCGCACGAACGGGAGGAGATCGGTGTGGTCGGCATGGCGCTGGCCCTCTTCACCGGTCCCGTCTACGTGGCCGCCGCGGTCGGCGCGCTGCTGCGGCGCAAGCTCGCGTTCGTGGTGACGGCCAAGGGGAAGCTGCGCACCACCGAGTCGCTCGGCACCTTCCGGCTGCACTTCGGCTGGGCGGCCTGCGCCGCCGCCGTGCTCGGCGCGAGCTTCCTGCTGGACCACGGCCTGACCCTGCTGTGGGTCTGGCCGGTGCTGACCCTCCTGACCGGCCTGGGCCCGCCGCTGATCGCCATCGTCTCCGGTGTGACGCGCCGTGGGCGACACCGCGACGACGCGGCCCGCGCCGCCGCGCGTACCCGTAGCGAGGACCGCCACCCGCCGAGGACGCGGGTGCCGGCGGAACGGAGTGTGCCATGGCGAGGCTGACCCTGCCGCGGAGCATGTTGGCGCTGATCACCGCGCTGCTGCTCACGTACGCCTTCGTGATCGCGCCGCGCACGGCGTCGGGAGCCCGGGGGGAGGCCGCGGCGACGGCCGCACCGAGCGCCCCGGCGACGCCCGCACCGCCGCCGCGCCCGGAGCCGGTGCTCTTTCCGCCGGCCGGGAAGACGTTCATCGGCGTCATGACGAACGAGGGTCCGTACGACTTTACGCCGGTGAATGCGTTCGCCGCCGCCGCGAAGCGTCAGCCGCAGGCGATGCTCTTCGGCGCGGGATGGGCGTCGGCGGCCTTCGACCGGGTGCTCTTCGACCGGATCCGCGACCGGGGCATGCTGCCGATGCTGGCGTGGGAACCGTGGGACTACCGGCTGGACGAGACCTCCCGCAAGAAGGGCTTCAGCGCCCGCAAGATCGACAGGATCCGCTCGGACCAGCCCCGGTACCGGCTGGCCCAGATCACGCGGGGGAGCTTCGACCCGTACCTGCGGTCGTGGGCGCAGGGCATCAAGGCCCTCGGGTACCCGGTGGCCATCCGGTTCGCCCACGAGATGAACGGCGACTGGTACCCGTGGTGCGAGACGGCCAACGGCAACCGGCCGGGTGACTACGTCAAGGCCTGGCGGCACGTCCACGCCGTGTTCGAGGCCGCCGGGGTGCAGAACGTCATCTGGACGTGGAGCCCGAACGTCAGGTGGGACGACTCCACCCCGAAACTCGCCACGCTCTATCCGGGCGACGACTACGTCGACTGGGTCGGGCTCTCCGGCTACTACGGCACCGGGGCGCTCTCGACGTACCGGTCCTTCGACGCGATCTTCAGCCCGACGATCCGGGAGATCCGCGGCTTCACCCACAAGCCGCTGGTCGTCACCGAGACCGGCGCCTCCGACGGCAAGGGGCGCAAGGCCGAGTGGATCCGGCAGGCCTTCGAGCTGCTGTCCGGCCACCGGGACATCATCGGCCTGATCTGGTTCGAGGCGCGCAAGGAGGTCGACTGGCGGATCGTCAGCTCGCCCGCCGTCGCCAAGGCCTTCGCCCGGGCCGTCGCCGCCCCCCGGTACGACGTCGGCTGGTCGCCGGCGATGGTGCCGCGTACCCGGGTCTAGGAATAGGCCGTCCGCCGCCGTGAGCGTGTCCCAGCCCGTCAGGTCGGACCGGCACCCCGCCGCGCCCGGCCGCGCGGCGCCGGCCGCGTCGGCGCGCCGGGCGGGCGCGCCGGTGTCGCGTACCCGCGTCGCCCTGCCCGTCAGTCTCGTCGCGTTCGCGGTCGCGGCCCTCGGCAGCGGCGGCCGCGAGATCTGGTTCGACGAGTCGGTCAGTTGGCTGACCACCACCCTCGCGTGGCCGGATCTGCGGCATCTGCTCGGCAACATGGACCTCACCCACGCCCTCTACTACCTGGCCCTGCGCGGGTGGACCGCGCTGGCCGGGGACTCCACCCTCGCCCTGCGGTTCCCGTCCATCGTCGGCACGGCGGTGGCCGCCGGCGCGCTCACCCTGCTCGGCGCGAAGCTGTACGACGGCACCGTCGGGGTCACCGCCGGCCTGCTCTTCGTCGCGATCCCGTCGGTGTCCCGGTACGGGCAGGAGGCCCGCTCGTACGCCTGGGTCGTCGCCCTCACCGTGCTGGCTACGCTCGCCCTGGTCGGGGCGCTGGACCGGCCCTCGTGGCCGCGGTGGGTCCGCTACGGCGGCTGCCTGCTGGCGTTGACCTGCCTGCACGCCGTCGCGGCGACGGTGCTGGCAGCCCACGCGCTGCTGGTCGGCTCGGCGGTCCGCCCCGGCGGTGCCCGGCGGGCCCGGTGGGCCTGGGCGCTCACCGTGCTGGTGGTCGCCGTGGCCGCGGCGCCCCTGCTGTACGCGGCGTCCCGGCAGGCCGACCAGGTCTCCTGGATCATCCGCGACCGGGCGGCGCTCGCCCGCTTCCCCCGGGAGCTGTTCGGCTCCCTCCCGGTCGCCGTGACGTTCGCCGGGACCGGCCTGCTCGGCGTCGCCGTGCTCTGGCGCCGGCGGCGCGCACTGCTCCTTCCGCTGCTGGTCTGGGCCGTGGCGCCGCCGGTGTGCTGCTACCTGAGCCACCCGCTGGTGCACCTCTTCCTGGCCCGGTTCGTGTTGTTCACGCTGCCCGCCTGGGCGCTGCTGGCGGCGGTCGGGATCGCCGTGCCGGTCGCCGCGCTGCGGCGCGCGCTGCCGGCGGGCGGGCCTGCGGCGGTGCTCGGCGCGGCCGTGCTGGCCGTCGCCGGGGTGGGCCTGCCAGGGCAGGTGGAGGCCCGACGCAGCCCGGTGCCGGGGGAGGCGGACTACCGCGCCGCCGCCGCCGTGATCGACCGGCGGTACGAGCCCGGTGACGGCATCGCCTACTCCGGTTGGCGCGGGTGGAGCGCCCCACTGCCGATGGCGTACCAGTTGCGCACGGCGCCGCGGGACGTTTTCCTCGCCGTGCCGCCCGGCCGGTCCGGCGGGTTCTGGGCGATCGACTGCGTCGATCCCGCTCCCTGCCTGGGCGACGTCCGGCGGATCTGGCTGGTCGTCGGCGGGGCGGGCGACCCGTACGAGGGCATCCCGCCCGCCCGGGCCGAGCTGCTCCGCCGCGAGTTCGCCGTCACCGGCACCGACCGGTTCGTCGGGGTGGCTTTGGTGCTGCTGGTCCGCCGTCCCGGTCCGTGACCACTGGGGCTACCTGTCCGGTTGTGGGTGTGACCCGTGGACGCCAAGCCCGTCGCGGTGACCGTGCAGGCCGACAAGCCGGACACGGGCCAGCTGATCCCGCACGGTGTGCAGGGCGCCCAGTCGCGCATCTTCGCGATGAAGGCGCTCGCGGCGCGTCCTGTTTCACCGCAGAGGCGAAGAGAGTCGGTCACATCGACGTGCCGCCCTGGGCCGTCCGTGCTCTGTCGGTATGCATCCCGGGAGCTGAGACTCAAATCCCACCAGCAGCCTTCTTGTCACCTACGCAGAGGCGGCCGCGGACCGCATCGCTGATCTTGTTGGCAATCCTCTAGATGGGAAGGAACGCAGCACCCGGCAACAGGAGGTAGGTGAGGCCATGACTAAATTCAGCCTCATTTGCCGTATTGACCTTGGGATTGACAAGCATCCTCACGAGCCGCGTATTCGGTTTTACAGCCCTCGGTCCTGGTTGCAGGCCGGGCGGTGGAAGATGAGGCTCCGACGTGGCGATCTCCCTGCCCTGCCTGAAGCTCACATTGCATCACGACCGCGACGCTCGTGGCTTGTTGGAGCGGCCGGGTCTCGATCTGGACCCCGGCCGCCTGAGGAGAGAGGCAACGCTGTGCGAGCAATCCCGCTGTTCGTCGTGGCACTGGTGCTCTGCGGGTGTACTGCACCAGTCCCGCCCGCCGCCGGCCCGGCCTCGCCGGCCGCGTCGCCGCCGGTGCCGGCCTTCCAGCAGAGCCTGCCCGGCAGCGCCCGGCGCGAGTGCGTCGCGGTGCCCGGCGACGCCATGCTGGTGCGCTCGGGCGACTTCATCGCCGGGGACTTCGTGGAGTATCGCCGGCAATGGCAACCTGACCTCGGCCCCGACCTGGGCAAGCTGTTCTGGCTGCCGGCCCGCCCCCAGCTCAACGCCGCGCTCACCGTGACCGCGACCTCCGGCGGTCGCACCGAGACCTACAGTGCCGGCTCGCTGGCGACCAACGACGCCGGGCAGGCGATGTACCCCAGCGGCATCCCGTTGCCGACCGCCGGAACGTGGAAGCTCGTCGCGCAGGCCGGCGACGGGTGGGGGTGCTTCGAGCTGACACTGCTCTGACCGGCGTTCGGCGCGCGCCCGGGCCCAGCTCGGCGGACAACACCAACGCCAGTCAGCTCCGATCCCAAATGAACGGCTACCTCATTCAAAGACGGGGCGCTCAACAGCTACCACGTCTCCTGCGCCAGGGCCATCGCCGACATAACACCCAGGACTTGCTCGATATCGACCGAGCCTCCACAACGAGCCCCTGAGCATCGGGCAGTGAGGAGTTACGAGACGTCGTTTAGGCTTGCGCGAGCTTCAGCGTTGCGCCGAGCGTCATCGGCAGTGGGGCAATGTGTCGTGTCGCCCCTCGGACACGAACCATAACCCCACGGTGCGCGCTGAGATCCACTGCAGCGCGCACCGTTTGCGTTTCGGTCTCGTAGGTGAGTCACCGTCGGCGGGCGGTGATCGGCTCCCTCGGCCCGCTGTCGCACTTCGGTTACCTGGGTACCGCCGTCGGTGGGCCGACCAACGACAACTCGATGCCCGGCGTCGGCGCGAACACGGTGGCGCCGTTGGCGCCCGCCGGCCGCTTCCTGGCGGCCTTCCCGCAGATCGGCCCCAAGGAGACGCACGCCCAGGTGGTGGCGCAGAGCGGCCGCAGCAACTACTACCACCTCACCCAACCCTGGACGTACACCACCAACGCCGACGTCGACGTGATCTGCTTCGACAACGCCGGCGCGGTCACCCCGCACCGGTTCCTGGCCACCTTCACCTCCCGGCTCTGAGGCCGGGCCGCGTCGGCCGTGGCCGTCCTCACCTCGCCGTCACCGCGGCGAGGACGCCGGGGGCGGTGATCGACGCCGACGAGCCGACCGGCCACCCGCGACCCCGGCACGGTCCACATGCGCACCGATGTGGGCCGCACCAGGTAGGTCGCGCACCTGGTCGAACTGGGATGACCGCTGGCACGGCCGTCCGACATGGAATATCGCATTTCGGTTACAATCGGCCTAAAAGGTGCGTACGGTGCCGGACATGGTCTCTCGCACCTGGCGCAACCTGTTGGTCGCAGCTCTCGGGATGGGCGTGCTCGCCGGTGCCGGTCAGCTCGGCATCGCGTTCAGCTTCGGCATCGTCCAGCTCACCGGCGTCTCCACCGGAGCCACCGTCAACCAGTGGCCCGCCCAGCTCGCCTGGGTGGGCTGGTTCGCGGCACACGCCGCAGTAGCCGGCACCGTCGTCACCGCACGACTGGCCCGCCGATACGGGGTGCTGGAAAGCACCGGCAGATTGGTGGCCATCGCCGCCGCTGCCGCGCTGGGCGCCACCGTCATCGCGCCGCTCTGCGTCCGGCCGGCCCAGGCCGCCGATCGTTTCTCTGTGGACCCGATCTGGGCCCTCGGCATCTGCGCGATCGTCGGCGCGCTGGTCGGCGCGGGTGCCGCGATCGCCGTACTGCTGAAGCCGCCGCTGGGCTGGAACATGGCGGCGGTGGGCGGCGTGGTCTGGCTGCTGGCGCTCATCTCGGTCGTCCCGGCGCTCGCAACCGCCGGGCCGTTGCCCGCCGTACGGATCGGCGTGCTGGAGCAGGCCGGGCTCGACGCCGACGCGGCACACCGCCAGGCTCTCTTGACTCTGCCAGCGGTGGCCCTGCTCGTCGGCGCGGCGACCGGCGGGCTGGCCCGTTGGTGCAGGCATCCGCCTCTGGTCAACGGCGCGACCGGCGCGACCGGCGCGGTGCTGATCGCGTTCGCCTACCTGACCGCCGGTCCCGGCGGCGCCGTCGACCGGTACCAGATCACGCCGTACTACGGCGCGCTGCTCGCCGTCGCCGCCGGCGTGCTCGGTTCGGCCGCCGCCGCGTTGTTCCGCTGGCCGTTCCTGTCGCGTACCTCCGAAGAGCGGGTCGTCGAGCCGACCGACATCCTCCGTCCGTTGTCCGACCCCGCCGTGCCGCGGGCCATGACGCCAGGCACGGGCGCGGCCGACGAGCCGGAGCCCGTCGACCTGGCCGGCACGGGGAGGTTCGTCGGCGTGATGGCAGCGACGCACGCGACCGCGACCGAACCGCTGGGCTACGGTGCGTCGGCCGACTCCGCGACGCGGACCGCCGCACCGACCGTTACCGCCGCACCGGCCGCATCTGGCGACCTCGCCACACAGGCCGACTTCGCCGCACCGGCCGACCTCGCCACGCCGGAGACATCGCAACCGGCGCCCGCGACGGCGGCCCACCTTCCCGCAGGACCCGGCGGGGACGGCTCTGGAACGGCGGGGGCCGACAACACCGAACCCGACGGGGCAACCGCCGCCCCGGGGACGGGCCGGATGTACCAGCCGCCGAAGATCGACCGGACTCGAGTTCAGGCAGTTCGGCCAGTCGTTCCGGCCCGGCGGGTGCCGTCCTCGACCGAGCCCGGTCCGGGTGCCGAGGCAACCCACTCGGCCGGCACGCAAGAGGGCGCCGAACCGGCTCTCCCACCTCGGCACCGGCCGCCCCTGCCCAACCTGGACCAGGCCGCGAACTGGGATGCCCTCGCGAACGCCCGGCGCGCCGGTATCCTGCCCACGGCCGATGCCCCGCAGGCCGGCCCCGTCGGGGCCGTTCCGGTCGCCGCAATCCCCGCGCCGGCCGCCCCGGCATCCGTTGTCAAGGCGGAACGGACCAGCGAGCGGGCTGGCGGCCGGCTGGGCCTGTTCCGGCGCAACAGATCCCGGGCCGACGCGGACGGCGCGGGCACCCGGCCGGACCGCGAGCCGCTGCCGAGGCAGGACGCGGAGTTCGTCGACTGGGTGAGCCGGCTGGGCAGGTCGGTGGTGGACAGCGAGCCGGGTCGGGAGAGCCCTCACGGGTCACTCCGCCCCACCGGCCGCCACCACGGCGACTGACCGGCTAGGGCGTGTCCTGCCGATCATGGATCGGCAGTCCTGGTCATGACATGCTTCAGCCGTGTACCGGACCGAGGATCAACGGCGCTTTCAGCGTCTGGTCGAGGCGCTATCGGGACGGGCGGATCCCCAGGCTGAGGTCGAGATGGGCGCACCCCTGAATCCCCGGCTTTGTCGGCGATCAACACGTCGGGGCGTTTACGGGGCCGTCCGGGTCCAGGTTCGTGACCCGGATCGCGTCCAGTAGCGCCAGCAACTGCGGGTTGTCGCCGGCCTGGCCAGGGGTGAGCAGGATCGACAGCGGCCGGCCGCGTCCGTCGACGGCGAGGTGGATCTTCGTACTCAGTCCGCCTCGGGATCGACCGATAGCCTCGCCATCTTGCGCACCAGGCGTCGCCGGACTTGATAGGGAGCCCCCCTTTTTGCGGGCACCAGCGGAATGCTGGTGCGCCCGCACGACCGACGAGTCGATGCTGATCGTCCACTGCACCGGTGTGCCGTCGTCATGGACCTGCGCTGCGGCGAGGATCCGATCCCAGGTGTCATCCGCGGTCCACCGCCGCAGCCGTTCGTGGCAGGTCTTCCACGGCCCGAAGCGTTCCGGCAGGTCACGCCACGGCGCACCCGTGCGCAGCTTCCACAGAATCCCGTTGATGACCTGCCGGTGATCCCGCCACCGCCCCCGCGCACCGCCAGGCTCCGGCCGCCCGCCGAGTTCAGGCTGTCAGACGGTTCCGGTACGCGGTGGCTGAGGTGGGAAGCCTTTCGCGATGATCAGTCGATCAGCCTGCGCTGAGCTATTGCAGTTCCGTGATTTGCCCTGGCCGGGTGCGACAGCCGCGGCACCAACGTACTCATCCGGGATCGCCGCCCCGCCGCCATGGCCGGAACATGTCGCCCACCGCACGAAGGATCGCCGCCTTCTCGCGGGGTGGGACGCCTTTCGTCACGATCAGTGCGACCACCGTCTTGGCAAGCACCGGTAGACCCACAGCGGCGGTCGCGACCCAAGGGCTGTACGTCACAAGTCGCTCAAGGTCCACTGGTCCCACCTCGCCGCTTCCCAGTCGCAGTTCCACCGGTTCTGACCACACCTTCGCGCTCACTCGGCGTGGTGGCGCTCTGCGGGACAGGCCGGGACATAATCGAGGTGGATCGCCTGGTAGGACAGGCTGCCATCGGAACGCCACAGAGAAACCGCAGACACCGCTGGGACGGATGCGAGGTTTACGGAGTGGACCGGGAACTGGCGGACGTGTCGACACCGGCCGCGCTCGGCGCGGCGCTGCAGTCGCTCAGGGAGACGGCTGGCCTCACGACGCGGGAGATGGACTCGAAGACGCGCCTCAGCGATGTGCGATTGACCCGTACGAAGATCAGCAAGGTTGAAGGAGGTGAGCTGCCGCGCCTGGACTGGCTCCGCGCGTACGTCAATCTCTGCGGAGTCGGCACTGGTACGCGTCGATACCGCGCCTGGGAAAACGCGTGGACGACGGCACACCAGCACGCCACGGCGGGAACGGTGACGCCTGACCCGGACGGCACGGTGCCACCCAGGCAGCTACCTATGGACACCAGCCCTTTCGTGGGCCGAAAGGCCGAGCTCGACCAGCTCACCGCCCTGCACAAGAGGGCGGGCAACGGGGTAGCTGTCATATCCGCCGTGCACGGCACTGCGGGCATCGGTAAGACCACTCTCGCACTGAGGTGGGCGCACAAGAACGCAAGGCGGTTCACCGACGGACACCTGTACGTCAACCTGCGTGGTTTCAGCGCCGACCATCCGGTCGCGCCTGCCCATGCCGTCCGTGAGCTGCTGGACGGGCTCGGCGTGCCGGCCGAGAGGATACCGGCCAAGTTCGATGCTCAACTGAGCCTGTACCGCAGTGTGCTGTCTGGCAGACGCCTGCTGCTTGTGCTGGACAACGCCGCAACCGCCGAGCAGGTCCGTCCACTGCTGCCGGGCAGCTCATCGTGCTTCACCATCGTCACCAGCCGAAGCCAGCTCACCGGGCTCGTCGCCCGCGACAAGGCCGTCCCGCTCAAGCTGGACGTCCTCTCCCGGAAGCAGGCCAGGGAACTGCTCGATGATCGGATCGGCCGCGGGCGGCTGGACGAGTATCCAGAAGCGACGGCCACGCTGCTGACCATGTGCGGCGGATTGCCGCTGGCGCTCGTCATCGCGGCGGCGAGGATCATGCTCGCGCCGGACCAACCACTGGACCGACTCGTCGCGGAGGCGACGGGCGGCGAACCCGTACTGCGGAACTTCGAGGTCGACGACTCGGAGTCGGACCTGCCCACCGTCTTCTCCTGGTCCTACCGAACCCTCAACCCGGACGCCGCGCGGCTGTTCCGGTACCTGGGTCTGGTACCCGGCCCCGACTTTACCGTCGCTGCCGCTGCCAGCCTGGTCGGCGCCGAAGCTGGCCTCACCGCCCGGTTGATGAGGAACCTGGCAGATCAACACCTGATCGAGGAGTACTGCCCGGGTCGTTACCGGCTCCACGATCTACTGCGCGCCTACGCGAACGATCTGAGCGAGGAGCACGAGACCAGCTCCGGACGAGCCGCCGCCCACACCCGAGTAATCGACTACTACCTACAGGCCGCCCTACATGGTGACCGGCTGCTGGATCCCCTTCGGGAGACCTTCCCGACGCCTTCTGCGGAACATGGAATCCAGCCGCCCAGTTTCGAGTCGGCCGAGGGCGCGGCAGAGTGGTTCGAGCAGGAGCACGAGAGCCTGTCGGCGGCGGCTCGACTCGCAGCCGCACGCGGCCGGCACCGACCGGCGTTCCTCCTACCGTGGAGCATGACGACCTTCCTCCACCGCCGCGGATACTGGCGCGAGTACGCCGACCTCTACCGCCTCGCTGTCGAGGCCGCCGAGCCGATGGGCGACCCGCGTGCGCATGGTGTCGCACTGCGCAACCTCGCCAACGCGCTGACACAGCTCGGCGAATACGACCACGCCATGGCCCGCCATCGACTAGCGGTCGACTGCTTCCGGAAAGTCGGTGACATCCAAGGCCTTGCCCGGACCGAACGCGCCATGGGATACGCCAGTGAACAGCTGCGCGACTTCCCCGCAGCCGAGCAGCACGCCAGCACCGCCCTGGGTCTCTACCGGCAGATAGGCGACCGCACGGGCGAGGCGCAGGCGCTCAATGCGTTGGGTTGGTACCGAGCACTGCAGGGCGACTACGACAGCTCGCTCACGCACTGCTCACAAGCCTTGGCTCTGTTCGACGAGGTCGACGACCTCACGTACCGGGCCCATACGCTGGACAGCATCGGGTTCAGCCTCCAACACCTGAAGCGGTACGCCGACGCGGCATACCACTACCAGGAGGCCATCGCCGTGTACAAGACCCTTGGTGACCGGTACTACGAGGCGGAGACCCTGCACCATCTCGGCGACAGCGAGGCTGCCGCCGGGAACGCGAGCGCTGCGCAAGCGGCGTGGCAGGACGCACTCACCCTTCTCGTTGCCATCGGGCATCCGAAGGCCGAGCAGGTACGCGCGAAGCTCCCACGCTGAACTCGGCCAATCTGCTGGCAATACCGCCGCACGCCCAGCAGCGGCTCGTGCCGGATCGATCGACCCGCACCGGCGCCTCGCCAGGTTGACTCCGCTCGGTCGGCCGTACGACCTGCGGCACACCGCCGTGGCTCGATGCCGCCGCGCCAGCAACCGAGGGAGCCGAGCGGCGGTAACTTACGCCTGCCCCCTGTTCCATCCCCGGCACTCCCCGGATCCGGCTGCCCTCAGCTCCACCGCCCTGCTGCGACAGGGTCAGCGGTGACCGGACAGCGACACGAGTCACCGCCTCGTCCAGGATGACCCGCCACCAGCGGGGTCCAGGGTGTGGCCCGCGGCCACCGCACGATCTTCGGTTGTCCGCACAAACCATCGATGGTCAACGCGGTGGCCGCCCGCATGCCCGCGCCACGCCCAACGCCGAAGCCAAGTGACGGTGGAGTATCAACTTCTGTTCCAAGTGATTGACCGGCGCGGGCCTGTGCCTGGTCGCGCAGGCCCCTGCGGGGGCGCGATAGAAAGCGGCCGGCTACGGCGGCCGGTCCGGGTGCGACAACGGAGAGAGGTATGCCATGCGGTTCAGCGGCCGTTTGCTGGTGGCCCTGACTCTGGGGGGCGTCACGCTCGTGTCAGCGTGCGGCGGCCCGCCGCCTGAGAAGCGGTCGACCGAGGAGCTGCTCACCATCGGGCAGGCCCGTCTCGACGAGATTGCCATTCCGGCAGGCTGGCAACTCCGGGGCGGCAAGGCGGCAGACAGATCGCGGGGCAAGTTCCACTGGGACCGTGACTACCAGGTCAATACCAGTCCGGACGCGGCGGTTCGCGAACTGGACAAGCAGATCGCGGCTGCCCAGTGGAGGCGTAGGCCCAAGGAATCGTGCCTGAACAGTTCGGGAGTGGCGTGCTGGATGTACGACCGGGGCGGCCTGACCATCACGCAGACAGCGCTCGCCAGCACCACCTGCCCGGTGGGCCACCCGGTCTGTGCTGAGGTGAGCATCTCCATGCGGCAGAACTACAAAGAGCCGATCTGATCAGATCCAGCCATGGCGGACCGCCTCGGCACCCGCCTGGAAACGGCTGCTCACCCCGCGCTGGTCGGAAGGCTCGGCCACCACCCGACGCACGGTGCGCGCGCCCACACCCGGGACGCGCTGCTGGTGGCCACCCGCCAGAACATCGAGCAGATCACCGGTGGGCTGAGCCGGATCAGCGACGGCACCTACGGTGCCTGCCAGAAGTGCCACGAGCGCATTCCGGCCGAGCGGCTCGCGGTTCTACCGCACGCTCGCTTCTGCGTGCCCTACCAGGAGAAGCAGAACAGGTGACGCCCCGGTGTGGCTGCCGTGCTGTCGGCACGGCAGCCACCCCGTCAGGTGCGAAAGCCCCGGCCTTTCATTCAGTGAAAGCTCCGGTTCCCCAGCGGGGACACCGCACGGGACGATCCGGATCCATCGACGTCCGTCGGCATGGAGGTCCGGTCGCATGGCATTCGCGCGTAACCAGTGGTACGTGGCCGCCTACGGCAGCGAGGTGGGGCGGAACCTGCTCGCCCGAACGGTGCTCGGTGAGCCGCTGGTGCTGTACCGCACCGGTGCCGGGCAGGCGGTGGCGCTCGCCGACCGGTGCGTACACCGACGCTTCCCGCTCTCCGAGAGCCGGCTCGACGGCGACACGATCGTCTGCGGCTACCACGGCTTCACCTACGATCCGACCGGCGCCTGCGTCTTCGTACCCGGTCAACAGCGCATCCCGCGCACCGCGCGGGTGGTCTCGTTCCCGGTGGTGGAACAGGACTCGTTCATCTGGGTCTGGATCGGCGACCTGGACCGGGCCGACCCGGCTGCGATTCCCCGCGCACCGTGGCTGGCCGACCCGCGCTACGCGGTGGTGCGGGGCATGGCGCCGCTGAACGCACGGTACGGCCTGCTGGTGGACAACCTCCTGGACCTGTCCCACGAGACCTATCTGCACGGCGGTTACATCGGCACGCCGGAGGTGGCGAACACCCCGATCACCACCGAGGTGGACGAGGACCGGGGGATCGTCTACGTCAGTCGGCACATGGACGACGCCGAGTGCCCGCCGTTCTACGCGCGCTCCACAGGCATCCAGGGCCGGATCACCCGGTGGCAGGACATCGAGTACCACCCGCCCTGCCTCTACCTGCTGCACAGCCGGATCGCGCCGCAGGGTGTCTACCCGCCCGCCGAGGGCGAGGACCGCGAAGCGTTCCACGCCGAGATCGTGTACGCCATCACCCCGTCGACCGAGCACACCACCTATGACTTCTGGGCGGTGGCGCGGGACTTCGCGATCGACGACGAGTCGGTCAGCGAGTACCTCCACCACAGCAATCACACGGTTGTCATGCAGGACGTGACCGCGCTCAACATCCTGGAGCAGGTGATCGCCACCGAGCCGGACAGGTACCAGGAGCTGAGCATCAACATCGACACCGGTGGCCTGGCCGCCCGGCGGCTGCTGGCGCGGATGGTCGGGTCGGGGACGGTGGGAGCGGCGCGGTGAGATCCCGGGAAGGCTTCCTCACCGGGGACCGGGTCTACCGGATCCACTGGGTGCCGGGCACCGACAGCCTGCGCGGGATCTGCCACTGCGGGGCCGAGCGCCGCACCGAGGAGCCGGTCGAGTTGTGGGAGTGGCTGCTCGGCCACCCGCAGGGTCACCAGAGTGTGGCTGAGCCGGTGCCCGGACCGCCGAGGCGGCTGGCGATGCGCGAGTGACGGTGGACGTGCTGACCGGTGTCGAGCTGGTGGTCGTCGGCCGCGATCAGGTGGCGGCCGAGGTGGTGGCGATCCGCCTCTGTCGCGCCGACGGCGGTGACCTGCCCGAGTGGGCGCCGGGCGCGCACATCGACCTGGAGTTGGGCGCCGGGCTGGCCCGTCAGTACTCCCTCTGCGGTGACCCCGCGGAGCGGGCCGTCCTGCGGATCGCGGTGCAGCGCGAACCGAACGGGCGCGGCGGCTCCCGGCTGGCGCACGAGCGGCTCACCGTCGGCGCGACCGTCCGGGTGAGCGGACCGCGCAACACCTTCCCGCTGGTCGCGGCGCGGCGCTACCTCTTCATTGCCGGCGGCATCGGTATCACCCCCATCGCACCGATGGTCGCCGCGGCCGACGCCGCAGGCGCCGACTGGCGGCTGGTGTACGGCGGACGCAGCCGGGCCACCATGGCCTTCGCCACCACCCTGCGGGAGAGGTACGGCGACCGGGTGAGCCTGCACCCGCAGGACGAGACCGGGCTGCTCGACCTGGCCGGGTTGTTGGGCCGGCCCGGCACCGGGCTCGTCTACTGCTGCGGCCCGGAACCACTGATCACCGCGGTCGAGGAGCACTGCCGCGGCTGGCCACCCGGCTGCCTGCACGTCGAGCGTTTCACCGCCCGGGGCGACACCAGCGCGCCGGAGACGACGATCGAGGTCGAACTCGCGCTCTCCGGGCGGACGGTGACAGTGCCGCCGGGCACACCGATCCTGCAGGCGGTGGAGGAGGCCGGGGTGCAGGTCCTCTCGTCCTGCCGGGAGGGCACCTGCGGCACCTGCGAGACGCCGGTGCTCGCCGGTGTGCCCGAGCATCGCGACAGCCTGCTCACCGCCGAGGAGCGGGCCGGCGGGGACACCATGATGATCTGTGTCTCCCGGGCCCGTACGCCCCGACTCGTGCTGGAGCTGTGAGCGCCCGACGTGGGCGGGGATGATGACGGGGTGCGCGCAGAACCGGGACGGTCGGTGACGAGCAAGGTGCTGGCGTTGCTCGACGCGTTCAGCCCGGCCACCCCGGCGTTGACCCTGAGCGAGTTGGCGCGTCGCACCGGGATGCCACTGCCCACCGTGTACCGGCGGGCCGCGGAGCTGGTCGCGTGGGGGGCACTGGAACGCGGCGACGACGGGCGGTACCGGATCGGTCTGCGGCTGTGGGAGGTGGGCTCGCTCGCCCCGAGGGGCCTGGGGCTGCGGGAGCTGGCTCTGCCGGTGATGGAGGACCTGTACGAGGTGACCCACGAGAACGTCCAGCTCGCTGTCCGGCAGGATCTCGAACTGGTCTTCATCGAACGGATCGCCGGGCGACACGCGGTGCCCGTGCTCACCCGGGTGGGGGGTCGCTTCGCGCTGCACGCCACAGGCGTCGGGCTGGTCCTGCTCGCCCACGCGCCCGCCGAGGTCCAGGAGCAGGTGCTGGCCGCCCCGCTGGAGCGGTACACCGAACTGACCATCACCGACCCGAAGCGGCTGCGTCGCTGCCTCGCCGAGGTGCGCCGGGTCGGGTACGCGGTCAGCGACCGTCAGGTCACGATGGACGCCCTCTCGGTGGCCGCGCCGATCCGCGTACCGGAGGGTGTGGTGGCGGCGATCTCGCTGGTGGTCGCCCATGACCGGGCGGACCCGGTGGCGTTGGCGCCACTGGTGCAGGCCGCCGGTCGGGTGGTCTCCCGGGCGCTGAGCAACTCGACCCGTCCGGCCGTCTGATGTAGACAGACTGCAAATCGTTGACGCCCGGTCAAATTCTGCATTACGTTGCCGGTGCGCGTGTTACCCGGAGGTCCGGCACCGACGAGAGGGAGCACTCATGTCTCTGCACGGCAAAGTCGCCATCGTCACCGGGTCCGGGCGGGGTCTCGGCCTCGCCTACGCGCAGGAGTTGGCGCGGCGGGGCGCCGCGGTCGTGGTCAACGACGTCGACGCCGAGGCCACCGCCGACGTCGTGGCGGCGATCGAGGCGTCCGGCGGTCGGGCCGTCGCGGTGGTCGCACCGGTCGGCCCCACCGAGACCGCCAAGGAACTCGTCAGCACGGCGGTCGAGCACTTCGGACGGCTGGACATCCTCGTCACCAACGCCGGCGTGCTGCGCGACACGGTGCTGTGGAAGATGAGCGACGACGACTTCGACACCGTCATCAACGTGCACCTGCGCGGCACGTTCACCACCGTACGCGAGGCGGTGCAGCACATGCGGCAGGCCGGCGAGGGCGGGCGGATCATCTGCGTCGGGTCACCCACCGGGCAGCGGGGCACCTTCGGCCAGACCAACTACGCGGCCGCCAAGGCGGGCATCGTCGGCATGGTCCGGACCTGGGCGCTGGAGCTGAAGCGGGCCGGCATCACCGCCAACACCGTCGTCCCGGTCGCCGCGACCGCGATGACCGCCACCGTTCCCTACTTCGCCGCGGCGGTGCGGGCCGAGGCGAACGGCGAGCCGATGCCCGCGTTCTTCCGACACGAGCTGGGATTCGGCACGGCCGAGGACGTGGCCGGGCTGGTCGCGTTCCTCGGCTCCGACGCGGCGGCCTCGGTGACCGGGCAGGTGATCGGTGTCGGCGGGGACCGCCTGCAGATCTGGACCCACCCGGAGGCGGCGCTGACCGCGCACCGCGAGGGCGGCTGGACGTACGACGCGCTGGTGGAGGCCTGGCCGACGAGGTTCGCCGGTGCCGCGCAGAGTGTCGGCGAACGCTTCCCGAAACTCCCTGAGGAGTTCGAGCCCGCGCCGTCCTGACCCGGCCCGAGCAGACCTGCCCGCACCGACCCGCCGGACGAAGGTTGGCCCCATGTACCAGCCCGCGATCGACCTCGACGACGTCACGGCGATCGACATGCACGTGCACATCGAGGTCGACGACCACGGTCACACCTCACTGCCCGAACCGCTCGTGGCAGCGGCGTCGGCGTACTTCAAGACCGACGGCCCACGGCCCGCGGTCGACGCGGTGGCGCGGTACTACCGCGAGCGGCACATGGCGGCCGTCGTCTTCACCGTGGACGCGCGTACCCAACTGAAGCACCAGCCACTGTCCAGCGTCGAGATCGCCCGCGCGGCGGCCGAGCACGCCGACGTGCTCATCCCGTTCGGGTCGGTCGACCCGCGCACCGGGGGAGCGGCAGTCGAACTCGCCGACCGGTTGATCCGGGAGGAGGGCGTCCGCGGCTTCAAGTTCCACCCCACAGTGCAGGGCTTCGACCCCAGCCACGACGAGTACGCGCCGCTGTGGGGCCTGCTGGAGCGGGCCGGCGTCCCGGCGCTCTTCCACACCGGGCAGACTGGCATCGGCGCGGGTACGCCGGGCGGCTACGGTCTGCGCCTCGGCCGGTCGAACCCGATCCTGCTCGATCCGATCGCGGCCGACTTCCCCGACCTCCAGATCATCATGGCCCACCCGTCGGTGCCCTGGCAGGACGAGGCGTTGTCGGTGGCCACGCACAAGCACAACACCTGGATCGACCTGTCCGGCTGGAGCCCGAAGTACTTCCCGGCCGAGCTGGTGCGCTACGCGAACTCGCTGCTGAAGCGCCGGGTGCTCTTCGGCACCGACTACCCGATGCTCACCCCGGACCGGTGGCTTCGCGACGTGCAGTCGACCGACCTCAAGCCGGACGTGCTCCCGGGCATCCTGAAGGACAACGCGGCCCGACTGCTGGGCCTGGCCCGGTGACGACGAGAGGAAACGCCATGACGACGACCATCACCTACGAGCGGCTCGGCGACCTCGCCGGCACCGACCTCGGCCACACCGGGTACCGCACTGTCACCCAGGACCAGGTGGACCTGTTCGCGGACGCCACGGACGACCACCAGTGGATCCACGTCGACCCGGAGCGGGCGAAGACCGGCCCGTTCGGCGCGCCGATCGCGCACGGCTTCCTCACCCTCTCCCTGGCGGTTCCCTTCTGGACCGAGCTGCTCGAGGTCAAGGGCGTCACCACGAAGGTGAACTACGGCCTCGACAAGGTGCGCTTCCCCGCGCCGGTCGTGGTCGGGGCTCGGGTGCGCATGCGGGCCACAGTCGTCGAGGTCGTCGAGGTCCGCGGCGGCTACCAGCTCGTCGTCGACCAGACGATCGAGATCGAGGGCGGGACCAAGCCGGCGGTCGTCGCGCGCGGGCTGTACCGCTTCTACGCCTGAGCCCGGGGGCATCCGTCGAGCCGGGCGAGCACACCACCTCCACCCCCAGGAGAATGATGATGCACCAGCACGGAATTGGCGCCTGGCTGGCCAAGCGCCGGCTCAAGTCCCCGGACCAGATCGCGATCATCCACGGCGACCGGTCGCCCATGACGTACCGCCAGTTCGCCGACGCCACGGACCGGATCTCCGCGGTGCTGCGGGAGCGGGGCGTCGGCAACGGCGACTCCGTCGCCTACCTGGGTGAGAACAGCCCCGAACTCCTCCAGGTGATGTTCGGGGCGGCGCAGGTCGGGGCGGTCTTCGTGCCGGTCAACACCCGGCTCGCCGCACCCGAGATCGGCTACGTCCTCGCCGACTGTGCCGCGCGGGTGCTGATCCACGACCCGGACTTCGCGGTGCCGGTGGCCTCCGCCGCGGGGTCCGCCCGGGCCCCGTACGTCATTGTCAACGGCGAGGGCACCGCGGACCGGCCCGGGCTGGCCCACCTGGCCCGGGCCGCCGTCACCCCGTTCACCGACCACGCCGACACCGCCCACGAGGACCCGGCGGCGATCGTCTACACCTCGGGCACGACCGGCCGGGCCAAGGGCGCGGTGCTGACCCACGGCAACCTCACCTGGGTGGCGCTCAACTGTGTGGTCGACTACGACGTCGTCTCCGCCGACGTCGCCCTCATGATCTCGCCGCTGTTCCACGTCGCCTCGCTCGGGATGGGCGCCCTGCCCGTCATCCTCAAGGGCGCCACGATGGTCATCGAGAGGGGCTTCGAGCCGGGCCGCGCGCTCGCGCAGATCGAGCGGCACGGGGTCACCATGCTCAGCGGTGTGCCGACCACCTACCAGCTGCTGGCCGACCACCCCGCCTGGGCGTCGACCGACCTGTCGACGTTGACGAAGCTCACCTGCGGAGGTTCGGCGGTGCCGGCCCGCATCCTCAACGCGTACGAGGCGCGGGGCCTGTCGTTCTCCCAGGGTTACGGAATGACCGAGGCCGCGCCGGGCGTCACCGCGCTGCCGCCCACGATGACCCGCGTCAAGCAGGGCAGTGTCGGTCTGCCGCACTTCTTCACCGACGTGCGGATCACCGATGCGGCCGGTGCGGTGCTGCCCGCCGGCGCTGTCGGTGAGATCCAGGTGGCCGGTCCCAACGTCTTCCCCGGCTACCACGGGCTGCCGGAGGCGACCGCCGAGGCGTTCACGGCCGATGGGTGGTTCCGCTCCGGCGACCTCGGCCACCTGGACGCCGACGGTTACCTCTACATCTCCGGCCGCCTCAAGGACATGATCATTTCGGGGGGCGAGAACATCTACCCGCTCGAACTCGAGCAGCTGCTCACCGAGGTCGACGGGGTGACCTCGGCCGCGGTCATCGGCGTACCGGACGAGCGTTGGGGGGAGGTGCCGTGGGCGATCGTGACCGTCCGGGACGGGGTGTCCGTGGACACCGCCACCGTCCGGGCCCGCCTGGACGGCAGGATCGCGCGCTACAAGCTCCCGAAGAACGTCGTCATCGTGGACGAGCTGCCGCGGACGGCGTCGGGGAAGGTGCGGAAGGCCGATCTGCGGACCCGATTCGGCGCCTAGTTGCGGGCCGGGTCGCGACGAGCTCGGCGAACTCCGCAGCGGACGCCTCGGCCAGCTTGTCGTGCACCCGGCGGTAGGTCCGCACCGATCTCGCGGCGGGCCATTCCGCGTCCATGAACTCGGCCGGCAGCCTCGGGTCGGCGCGCAGCAGCGCGAGCCAGTCCGCCACGAGCATGGTTCGTACGGTGAGGGCGCTCGGCGCCATCGCCAGCGCGGACGGGTCGTCCCACACCTCGATGAAGGCGAGGTGCGCACGTCGGATCGCCTCGATGTCCCAGGCCGCGCGCACGCTCTCGCCGATCGGGAAGCCGGCGAGTTCACGGGCGTGGAAGGCGACCACTGTGTTGGGCGCGAGGTCCTGCCGCAGCCGCTCCAACGACCCGGCGAGGTCGACCTCGCCGGGCGCGAGCCAGAGCCCGTCCCGGAGCGGCGCGAAGCCCTCCCAGGTGAGGGTGGAACGCAGCCGGTGCCGCAGCATCCGCTGGCCCTCCGGGATCGAGAAGGTGACCAGGGTCCACCCGCTGCCCTGTGGGTCGAACGGCCGCGGCCCGCGAACGCGGTCCGTCGCCTCGCGCAACACCGCCGCCCCGTGCTCGGTGAGGGAGAACAGCGTCTCCCGGCCGCTCCGGCTGCGGGCGAGGATGCCGCTGTGCACGAGACGGTCGAGGGTCGCGCGGGTGGCCGGCGCGGCGACGTCCGCGCCTTCCAGCACGGTGATCAGGGCGCTCGCCCGGATGGGTCCGGTGGCGGCGTCAACGACGTGCTCGCCGAAGAAGGCGAGCAACAACTGCTTCGGCTGACGACTACCCACAGCGTTTCCCCTCGGCGAACTCGTTGGCCTGGCCGCCGATCACCGCGCGGGTCGCGGGGCCACAGCCTGCCCGCGCTTGGCCCGCTGGATCTGGTCGTAGACGTGCGTCCGCAGTTCCGTGAAACGGGGCAGAGCGCGGGTCGTGATCTGATCGCGCTCCGGCGGCAGGTCGATCGCGAGATCCTCCTGGACCCAGGTCGGCGACGTGGACAATACTAGAACCCGCTGACCGAGATACACCGACTCGTCGATGTCGTGGGTGACGAAGACAACCGAGATGGTGCGGCTGGCGTGCAGCTCGCGGACCAGGTCCTCCAGGTCGGCCCGGGTCTGCGCGTCCACGGCGGCGAACGGCTCGTCCATGATCAGGACATCGGGCTGGTAGGCGATCGCCCGCGCGATCGCCACCCGCTGTTGCATCCCCCCGGAGAGCTGCCACGGGTGGCTCCGCGCGGCGTGCGCGAGGCCCACCGCCTCAAGAGCGTCGACGACCAGCTTGTTCCGGGCCGCCCGGGTGAGCTTCTTGTGCCGCAGTGGCAGCTCGACGTTCCCGCGCACCGTCAGCCAGGGGTAGAGGCTGCGACCGTACTCCTGGAAGACGACGGCCATGGCCGGGCTGGGCCCGGTCACCGGCGAGCCGTCCATCTCGACCACGCCGCTGGTGGGCCGCAGCAGGCCGGCGAGGCACTTCAGCAGGGTGGTCTTGCCACAACCGGACGGCCCGACGATGCAGACGAGCTCACCGGCGTCCATCGTGAAGCTGATGTCCCCGATCGCCTCGACGGTGTCCGTCGCCGACTCGTAGACCTTCCGCAGGTGCTCCACCCGCAGCAGGGTGCGCCGATCAGGCACGGTTGACCTCCCTGATTCCGTGGTACCAGCGCAGAACACGCCGTTCGACGAGACCGAAAGCTACGGCGAGGAAGACGCCGACGAGACCGAGGAGGAGGATGCCACTCCACATCTCGGCGATCAGGTAGTTGCGCTGGAAGTAGGCGATCCGGTAGCCGAGGCCGGAGGAGGAGGCGAACATCTCGGAGATGACCATCAGGATCAGCGCGACCGAGAGGGCCTGCCGAACCCCAGCCATGATCCGTGGGCTGGCGGCCGGGAGAACGAGGAACCAGAGCCGCTCCCACCAAGTGACCTGGAACGATTCCGCGGTCTCCGTCATGACGCTGTCCGTCCCCCGGACACCCTCGATCGTGTTCAGCAGGATCGGCCAGACCGCGCCGGAGGCGATCACGACGACCTTCATGGTGTCGGTGATCCCGAGCAGGAGCATCACCACCGGGATCAGCACCGGTGGCGGGATGGCCCGGAGGAACTCCAGCAGCGGTTCGAGGAGTTCGCGCAACCAGCGGGTCAGCCCGATGACGGTGCCGGCGGCGATGCCGAGCACGATGGACGCGACGACACCGAGGCCGAGGCGGGCGAGGCTGGGCAGTACGTCCTCGACGAACGCCGGGCCGACCCAGGTCTCCCGGAAGGCTTCGGCGATCGTCAACGGGTCGGGGAAGAACCGACTCGTCGTCCTCGTCGCCACCAGACCCCAGAGCACCAGCAGCAGCGTCGGCAGCCCCAGCGGGTAGAGCAGGCTCGTCGCGATCCGGGATCCGACCGTCCGGCTGCGTGCCGTGGTGGCGATCCGCCCGGTGTACGCGGTCACAACGGCTCCTCTCCTCGTACCGACTGGTGCCACGACAGCACCCGACGCTCGATGAACCGGAAGACGATGTTCACCATGAGCCCGAGCAGGCCGGTGACCACGACCAGCGCGTACAGGCCGGGGGCGTCTCCGGCGGACCGGGACAGCTCGATCATGCGCCCGAGGCCGGGGTTACCGATCACCATCTCCGCGGTGATGGCGAGGATGAGCGCCACCGCGGCGGCGAGGCGCAGGCCCGTCATGAGGTACGGCAGGGTGGTCGGCAGGACGAGGTGCGACAACTGCTCCCGCCGGGTCAGACCGAAACTGCGGGCGGTGTCGCGAGCCACCGCGTCGACGTCGGCGACGCCGTAGATCACCTGCACGAACACCTGCCAGAACGACGCGTAGATGATGATGACGAGGGCGGCCTGCCGCTGGATGCCGAACATCAGCACGGCGAGCGGGATGAGGGCGACCGACGGGATCGGTCGCAGGAATTCGACAACCGTGTGGGTCGCGCGCCGCAGGAACGGCACCAACCCGACGACCGTGCCGAGGACGAGGGCGGCGACCGTCGCCACCGTCAGGCCGATCGCCCAGGACGTCATGGTGCTGCCCAGCCGCCGCCAGAACGCGAGGTCGACGACCTGCTCGAACAGCCGCGCCAGCACGTCCGTCACGTACGGCAGGTACAGCGGGTTGATCAGGCCCAGCGTCGGGATCAGCTGCCAGACGACGAGGAACCCGGTCAGGCCGACGACGCCCAGCATCGCTTTGCGTAACGCGCGCAGGCGTCGGGTGGGGAACACGCGCATGTCACTCCCGTCGTCAGGCGGGCGGCGAGGCCCTCCCCGGTCCGGGGGCGGGGAGGGCGGGATCGCGCCGGCTACTGCTGCTGGATGAGACGGTCGAAGTTGGGTTGCTTGTCGAGAACCTTGTACTTCTGCGCGAGTTCGGCGAGCGTCTGCAGGCTCGACCGGTCGACCTCCCAACCGAAGGCCGGCAGCCGCACCGACTCGGCCACCGGCGGGGGCAGCTGCAGGTTGTCCTTGATGGCCTGCCGCAGCGCCGCCTCGTTGGCGGGGTCCTTGGCCCACTCCAGCGTCTTCTTCATCGCCGCGGTGAAGTCCTCGACCAGCTTGGCGTCCTTCTCGGTGCGTTCCTTTGTGGTGATGGTGGTGAGCGTGGTCAGGCCGGGCACCACCGCCTGGTAGGGCGCGACGACGAAGGTGTCGCCGCGGGCCTTCAGTTGGGTGACGAAGGGCTCCGGCACCCAGGCGGCGTCGATGTTGCCGGATTCGAGTTGGGCCGGGGCGTCCGGGAAGGCGACCTCGACGAACTTGATCTTCGACGGGTCGCCGCCGTCCTTTTCGACCGCCGCCATGATCGTCACGTCGCCGGCCGCGCCCAGGCTGTTGACCGAGACCCGCTTGCCAGCGAGGTCGGCCGGCCGCTTGATGCCGGACTTCGCGGAGGCGACCACGGCGTTGATGTCGTCGCCGTCGGCGTACGAGGAGGCGTAGTTGCCGATGATGACGACGCCGAGGTCCCGCAGGTCGGCCCGGAACGGGCCGAAGGGCTGGCCGATCGCGAAGTCGATGTCGCCGTTCATGAGCGCCGGAATGGCCTGCGCGCCGCCCTGGGCGGGCAGCACCTCGACCTGGAGCCCGCGTTCGGCGAAGATGCCCGCCTTGACGCCGCCCCAGAGCGCGGCGGTCTCGGTGATGGGCAGCGCCGCGACGCGGACCTTGCGCAGGCCCCCCGAGGTCTGGTCGGACGGGTTGGACGCGTCGGAGTCGGTACATCCGGTGAGGGCGATCGCGGTAGCGGCGATCAGCCCGAGAGCCATGACCTTCTTCATTGACGAGGCCCTTCCTGGGCGGGGGTGGTGGGTGCGTCGGAAGTCGGCGGATGCCTCGGATCTGCAGGTGAACTACCGCTGCGTGGGGGCGCACGCCGCTGTGTTGGCCATGGTCAGTCACCCCGGCATTGAAAGTCAATAATTTCTGACGCCCGTCATGAATAGGTTAAACATTGCTCGGCGACGCGGTCAGACGTCCGGCAGGCCCACGTAGTTCTCGGCCAGGCTGGTGGCGTAGGCGCGGGAGGTGGCGACGTACCTCAACGTGGCGGTCTGCAGCTTCGTCTCGTACGGGTCGTCGCGCTCCAGCCGGTGCAGCATCGAGGTCATCCACCAGGAGAAGTGCTGGGCCCGCCAGACCCGGCGTAGCGCCGTGGCCGAGTAGGCGTCCAGCAGATCGGTGCGGCCCTCGCCGTACCACGCGGCGAACGCGTCCCCGAGCAGCGCGACGTCGGCGAGGGCGAGGTTCATGCCCTTCGCGCCGGTGGGCGGGACGATGTGCACGGCGTCCCCGGCCAGGAACAGCCGCTCCCACCGCATCGGCTCGACCACGAAGCTGCGCATTCCGGTGATGGACTTCTCCAGGATCGGTCCCTCGTTGAGCGACCATCCCGGCACCGTCTCCAACCGGGCCCGCAGCTCCGTCCAGATCCGCTCGTCCGGCCACGCTGCGATGTCCTCGTCCGGCGCGACCTGTAGATACAGCCGAGAGATCTCGGGGGAGCGCATGCTGTAGAGGGCGAAGCCGCGTTCGTGGTTGGCGTAGATGAGCTCCTCCACCGCCGGCGGTGCGGCGGCGAGGACCCCCAACCAGGCAAAGGGGTACGTCCGGTCGTAGGTTGTCAGCACCCCCTCGGGCACCGCGCCGCGGCTCACCCCGTGGAACCCGTCGCAGCCGGCCACGAAATCGCAGTGCAGCTCCTCGTCCCGCCCGTCCCGTCGAAAGTGGACGACCGGCGAGTCCGAGTCGAGACCGTCCAGGCGTACCGCGTCGGCCTCGAAGAGGATCGAGCCACCGGCCGCGAGTCGGGCGGCGATCAGGTCCTTGACCACCTCCTGCTGCCCGTAGACGGTGATCGCCCGCCCGGTCAGATCCGCCATCGGCACCCGGTGTGACTCCCCGGCGAAGCGCAGCTCGATGCCCTCGTGGCGCAGCCCCTCCCGTCGTAGCCGTTCACCGACGCCGCTGCGGCAGAGCAGGTCGACCGAGCCCTGTTCGAGGACCCCGGCCCGGAGTCGGTGCTCGACGTGGTCGCGGCTGCGGCTCTCCAGCACCACCGACTCGATTCCGCGCAGGTGCAGCAGGTGCGACAGCATGAGCCCCGCCGGCCCGGCGCCGACGATGCCGACCTGGGTACGCATTCCCGGCATGCTCCTGTCCTCCCGACGTCAGAACGGGTACCGCGTGATGGCGCCCTGCACGGTGAGCCACTGGGTCTCGGTGAACGCGTCGACGTTCGCCGCGGGCCCCCCGAACCGGGAGCCGGTGCCGGACGCCCCCACCCCACCGAACGGCGCCACCGCCTCGTCGCTCACCGTCTGATCGTTGATGTGCACGATCCCGCTGGGGATCCGGTCGGCGAGGGCCATCGCCCTCATCACGTCGCGGCTGAGGATCCCCAGCGACAGGCCGTACTCGGTCTGCCGGGCCAACTGCACGGCCTCGTCCTGGTCGGCGAAGGTGATCACCGGGGCGACCGGGCCGAAGACCTCCTGGGCGTACGCCGGGGTCGCGGGGGTGACGTCGGTGAGCACCGTCGGCCGATAGAACAGCCCCTCGTACGTGCCCCCGGCCGCCAGTCGGGCGCCCGCGTCGACGCTCGCCGTGACCAGCGCGTGGACCTTGTCGCGCTGGCGCTCGTCGATGATCGGCCCGAGCGCCACCTGCTCCTTCGCCGGGTCGCCGACCGGCAGGTGGTTCGCCTTCTCGGCCAGCCGCTCGACGTACCGTTCGGACAGACTCTCGTGCACCAGGTGCCGGCCGGTGGTCATGCAGATCTGGCCCTGGTGCAGGAACGACCCCCAGGCGCCGGCGGAGACCGCGAGGTCCAGATCGGCGTCGTCGAGCACGATCAGCGCCGAGTTGCCGCCGAGTTCGAGATGTGCGCGTTTGAGGTGGCGTGCCGCCGCCTCGCCGACCTTGCGGCCGGCGGCGGTCGACCCGGTGAAGCTGATCACCCGTACGTTCGGGTCGGCCACCAGCGCCTCCCCGACCTCGACCCCGCCGGGAAGGACGTGCAGCAGCCCGTCGGGCAGGCCGGCCTCCTCGAAGACCCGGGCGATCGAGACACCGCCGCAGACCGCGGTGCGCGGATCGGGCTTGAGCACCACGGCGTTGCCCAGGGCCAGCGCCGGGGCGACGGAACGGGTGGCCAGGATGAGCGGGAAGTTGAACGGGGCGATGACCCCGACGACGCCGACGGGCAACCGGCGAGCCAGGCTGAGCCGCGGTTGCGCGCTCGGGATGATCTCGCCGAGCGGGTGCGAGGCCAGCGCCGCCGCCTCGTAGCATTCCTGCGCCGCGGTGTCGGTCTCGACGCCGGCCTTGGGTGGGATGGACCCGGACTCTCGCACGATCCAGTCGCCGATCTCGGCGGCGTGCCGCTCGAACAGCTGCCCGGCCCGGCGCAGCACAGCGGCCCGTTCGGCGTAGCCGGTGGCGGCCCAGGCGCGCTGGGCGGCGGCAGCGCGAGCGCAGGCGCGCGTCACGTCCTCGGCGTTCGCCAGGCCGACCTGGCCGATCTCCTCGCCGGTGGCGGGGGATCGCACGGGTGCCGTGCCGCCGGCCGGTTCCACCCAGCCGTCGCTGTGCAGGGTGCCCTGCCAGGTCGTGACGTCCAGCAGTGTCATGGCGGTCCTCCTCGGAGCGTGGGGCCGGTGGGCCGGCCCGGGGTGACCGGGCGGACTTCCGCTCACGAAGGGCCCGGAGGTGTTCGCTTACCGAACGGCCGTTCTCTTTATGAACGTTGGCACGTGGTCCGGCTCGCGTCAACGCATCGCCCGACGTGAGTGCCGAACACTGTGGACGGCGAGCTGCCCTGTCGTTGACGGATGCCGTTCCCCGTCGTACGTTCGAGATGAGTACGGCAGTCCGCATAGCGAACGGCTGACGGCAGCACGGTTCGGGCAGGAGGCGGGGAGGCCCATGGCGAAGCTCGTCTCGCTGACCGACGGCGTGGCGCACCTGGTCCGCGACGGCGACGTGGTGGCCCTGGAAGGGTTCACGCACCTCATTCCGTTCGCCGCCGGCCACGAGATCATCCGCCAGGGACGGCAGGATCTGACCCTCGTGCGGATGACCCCCGACGTCATCTACGACCAGCTCATCGGGGCGGGCTGCGCCCGTCGCCTGGTCTTCTCCTGGGGTGGCAACCCGGGCGTCGGGTCGCTGCACCGCTTCCGGGACGCCGTGCAGCACGCCTGGCCACGCCCACTCGACCTGGAGGAGCACAGTCACGCGGGCATGGCCAACCGCTACGTCGCCGGGGCGTCCGGGCTGCCGTTCGCCGTCCTGCGCGGCTACACCGGCACCGACCTGCCTCAGCACACCACCAACATCCGGCCCATCACCTGCCCGTTCACCGGCGAGACGCTGACCGCCGTCCCCGCCCTGCGTCCGGACGTGACTGTGGTGCACGCCCAGCGCGCCGACCGCAACGGCAATGTGCAGATGTGGGGCATCACCGGCGTGCAGAAGGAGGCGGTGCTCGCCGCCCACCGGTCACTGGTCACCGTCGAGGAGATCGTGGACGAGTTGGAACCCGTACCCGGGCAGGTGGTCCTGCCCGGCTGGGCGGTCACCGCGGTGGCCGAGGTGCCCGGCGGCGCGCACCCCTCCTACGCCCACGGCTACTCGGTGCGGGACAACGACTTCTACCGGGACTGGGACGCCGTCAGCCGGCACCGTGACACCTTCCGGGCCTGGCTGGACGAGCACGTGCACCGGGCCGGCGCGGCGGCATGAGTCAGCCCGGCGAGCGAGGGAACCCGATGGCGGACTGGACGGCGGACGAGATGATGACCGTCGCCGCCGCACGGCAACTACGCGACGGCACCGCCTGCTTCGTCGGGATCGGGCTGCCCAGCACCGCGGCGAACCTCGCCCGGGCGACCCACGCCCCGAACCTGGTGCTCATCTACGAATCCGGGTGCCTCGGCGCGAAGCCGGACCGGCTTCCGCTCTCCATCGGAGACGGGATCCTCGCCGACACCGCTGACGCGGTCGTCTCGGTGCCCGAGGTGTTCAACTACTGGCTCCAACCCGGCCGGATCGACGTGGGCTTCCTCGGCGCCGCGCAGCTCGACCGCTACGGCAACATCAACACCACTGTCGTCGGCGGCGACTACGACGCCCCGACGGTCCGGCTGCCCGGCGCCGGTGGTGCCCCGGAGATCGCCGCCTCCTGCGGCGAGGTCGTGGTGATCGTCCGGCAGGACCTCCGGACGTTCACCGAGCGGGTCGACTTCGTCACCTCGGTCGGGTACGGGACGGGCCCGGGCGACCGGGAGCGACTCGGTCTGCGGGGTGGAGGCCCCCGAGTGGTGATCACCGACCTCGGCGTCCTCGCACCCGACCCGGTCACCTGCGAACTCACACTGACCCACCTGCACCCCGGCGTGACCCGGGAGCAGGCGCGGGCGGCCACCGGCTGGGACCTCGCCGTCGCCGAGGGACTGGCCACCGGTGCGCCGCCGACGGCACGCGAACTCGCGGTACTGCGGGCGCTGGAGGCGACGAAGTCCGACGGGAGACGACAATGACCACTCAGGACACCCAGGCCGACAGTGGTCTGGTGCTACCGCGGTACCGGCGCGACGATGTCGACGCCCACCCACCCCTGCTCAGCCCCGGCTACAAGTCGACAGTGGCGCGGGCGCCGAGACACCCACTGGTCTACCTGCCGCAGCGGCTGACCGAGATCACCGGGCCGTTGCTGGGGGAGGGGCGGCTCGGTGCGCTCGACCACGACCTGACCCGCCAGCACGACGGCGAGCCGCAGGGACAGCGGATCATCGTGCACGGGCGGGTCCGCGACGGTGACGGCCGACCGGTACCCCACACGCTTGTCGAGATCTGGCAGGCCAACGCCGCCGGTCGGTACCGCGACGCACGGGACACCTGGCCGGCGCCGCTCGACCCCCACTTCGAGGGGGTGGGCCGGGCGCTCACCGACGACCAGGGGCGCTACCGGTTCATCACCGTGCAACCCGGCGCCTACCCCTGGCGTAACCACGACAACGCCTGGCGGCCGGCGCACATCCACTTCTCCCTCTTCGGTCGCGCGTTCACCCAGCGGCTGGTGACGCAGATGTACTTCCCGGGCGACCCGCTCTTCTTCCAGGACCCGATCTTCAACTCGGTCCGCGACCCGAAGGCCCGGGAACGGATGATCGCCCGGTACGACCACGCCAGCACCGCACCGGAGTGGGCGCTGGCGTACGAATTCGACATCGTGCTGCGCGGCCGGGAGAGCACTCCTTTCGAGGACGAGGACGACGATGAGTGAGCAGTTGGGCGTCATGCCCGCGCAGACCGTCGGGCCGTACCTGCACATCGGTCTGCACTGGCCCGACGGCCCGTACGTCGTACCCGAGGGCACGCCGGGCGCGTTCTGGATCAGCGGTCGGATCGTCGACGGCACCGGGACGCCTGTGGTCGACGCGATGGTGGAGAGCTGGCAGGCCGACCCGGAGGGCCGGTTCGACCATCCGGACGACCCTCGGGGGGCCCGGCCGTCCGCGCTCGCGGGTTTTCGCGGATTCGGGCGGAGCGAGACCGACGGGCGGGGGTGGTACCGGCTGCTGACCGTCAAGCCGGGTGCGCTGCCCGAGCCGGACGGCGGCACCGAAGCCCCCCACCTGACCCTGTCGGTCTTCGGGCGTGGGCTGCTGCACCGCCTCGTCACCCGGCTCTACTTCCCCGACGAGTCGACGGCGAACGCCGCCGACCCCGTGCTGCGCAGCGTCGACGCCGACCGCCGTGACACCCTGCTGGCCAGTCCCGCCCCGGACGGGTTCCGGTTCGACATCCACCTTCAGGGCGACCGTGAGACCGTCTTCTTCGCCCTCTGACGGCCTGCTCGGCGGCCTCTCCGGCGCCCCGGACGTCGACGCGGAACTCAGCGACCCGGCCCTGCTCCAGGCGATGCTCGACGTGGAGGCCGCGCTCGCCCGGGCCGCAGCGGACGCCGGCATCGTGCCCGTACCGGCGGCCGAGGCGATCGCCGAGCAGTGCCGCGCCGAGCGGTACGACCCGGCGGCGCTCGGCCGGGCCGCCGACGCCACCGGCAACCCGGTCGTCCCGCTCGTGGGCGAGCTGACCGCGGCCGTGCCGGAGCACGCCCGGGCCTGGGTGCATTCCGGAGCGACCAGCCAGGATGTGCTGGACACCGCGCTGGTCCTGGTGGCGGTGCGGGCGCTCGGGCCGCTGCTGGCTCAGCTCGATGTCGCCGTGGACGCCGCCGCCCGGCTGGCCGACGCCAACCGGGACACCGTGATGGTCGCCCGGACACTCGGGCAGCAGGCGGCACCCAGCACCTTCGGGCTCAAGGCCGCGGGCTGGTTGACCGGTCTGGTCCAGGCCCGGGACCGACTGCGTCAGGCCCGCGCCGCGCAGCCCGCGCAACTCGGCGGCGCGGTCGGCACCCTGGCCGCGTTCGGCCCGGCCGGTGCCGAGGTCACCGAGCGGTTCGCGGCGCACCTGGGCCTCCCGACCAGCCCGCTGCCCTGGCACACCCGCCGTCAACCCTGGCTCGATCTGGCCGCCGCCCTCGGTGGGCTCCTGGTGGCCGCCGGCAAGATCGCGCTCGACGTCGGGTTGCTCGCCCAGAACGAGGTGGGTGAGGTCGCCGAGGGCGGCACCGGACGAGGTGGCTCCTCGGCCATGCCGCACAAGCGCAACCCGGTGGACTCGATCCTCGTCACCGCCGCGGCACGACGCGGTCCGGGTCTCGTCGCCACCCTGTTCGCCACGGCGGTGCAGGAGCACGAGCGGGCCGCGGGCGGCTGGCACGCCGAGTGGGAGCCGCTGCTCGATCTGCTCCACGTGACCGGTGGCGCCACCGCCCGGTGCGCCCGGATGCTGACCGGGCTCCAGGTCCGCCCGGAGCGGATGCGGGAGAACCTCGACGCGACCGACGGCCTCCTGCTCGCCGAGGCGGTCGCCGCGCGCCTGGCGCCCGCCGTCGGCCGCCGCGTCGCACACGACCTGGTGACCCGCGCCGCCGCCGAACCCTCGTTCCGCGCCGCGCTGCTCGCCGACCCCGAGGTCCGCGCCCACCTGTCCGACACGGAGCTGGCCGAGGCGCTCGACCCGTACCGCTGGCTCGGCTCGGCCGGCCGGTTCGTCGACCGTGCCCTGGCCGCCGTCCGGGGAGCGGGCGGATGACCACCCGGTTGCACCTCACCGTCGACGGCCCGGCCGCCGCGCCGGTGCTGCTGCTCGGCAGCTCCCTCGGCACCGCCGCCGCCATGTGGGAACCGCAGGTGCCGGCGCTCGCCCAACGGTTCCGGGTCATCCGGTACGACCACCTGGGCCACGGCCGCTCGGCGGTGCCGCCCGGACCGTACACGCTGGACCTGCTGGGCCGGGAGTTGCTGCGGACGCTGGACGGGCTCGACGTGCCGTGGGTCCACTACGCGGGGTTGTCCCTCGGAGGCATGGTGGGCATGTGGCTCGCCACGTACGCGCCCGACCGGGTGCGGCGGCTGGCGCTGCTCTGCACGTCGGCGTCGCTCGGCCCACCCGAGCAGTGGCGGGAACGGGCCGCGACGGTACGGGTCGGCGGTCTGCCGGCGATCGCCGACGCGGTGGTGGCCCGCTGGTTCACCCCGACCTTCGCCGCGGCGCGGCCGGAGGTGGTCGCCACCCACCGCGCCATGCTGACCGCGACGTCGCCGGCCGGATACGCCGCCTGCTGCGAGGCGATAGCCGCGATGGACCTCCGACCCGACCTCGGCCGGGTCGCCGCGCCGACGCTTGTCATCGCCGGAGCGGACGACCCGGCCACCCCGGTGGAGCACGCCCGCGACATCGTCGGTCGCATTCCGCGGGCCCGGCTGGCGGTGGTCGACCCGGCGGCGCACCTGGCCAACGTCGAGCAACCCGAGCAGGTGTGCCGACTCCTGTTGGAACACTTCCACGAGGGACGTGGTGACGGATGAACGACCGCGAGCGGCACGAGGCCGGCATGACGGTACGTCGACAGGTGCTGGGCGACGCGCACGTGGACCGGGCGATCGCCGGCACTGACGAGTTCACCGCCGACTTCCAGGACTTCATCACCCGCTACGCCTGGGGGGAGGTGTGGAGCCGGCCGGGCCTCGACCGACGGACCCGTAGCTGCGTCACCCTCGCCGTGCTCGCCACCCTGCACCACGACGAGGAGCTGGCGATGCATGTCCGGGCCGCGCTGCGCAACGGGCTCAGCCCCGAGGAGGTGGCGGAGGTCCTGCTCCAGGTCGGCGTCTACGCTGGTGTACCGGCGGCGAACCGGGCGTTCAAGGTGGCCCGGGAGACCCTGCGGCAGGAGGCCGGGTGAGCGTGAGCGAGGAGGCGACGAGGTCGCCGGAGTTCGTTCAGTCGCTGGAGCGCGGCCTCGCGGTGATCCGGGCGTTCGACGGCGAACATCCGCAGCTCACGCTCAGCGAGGTGGCCAGACGGACCGGACTGACCCGGGCCGCGGCACGCCGGTTCCTGCTCACCCTGGTCGAGCTGGGCTACGTGCACACCGACGGCCGGCTCTTCTCGCTGCGGGCCCGGATCCTCGAACTCGGCTACGCGTACCTGTCCAGCCTGAGCCTGCCCGAGGTCGCGCAACGGCACATGGAGGCGCTGGTCGCGCAGGTGCGTGAGTCCTGCTCGGTGTCGGTGCTCGACGGCGACGAGGTGGTCTACGTCGCCCGCGTGCCCACCAAGCGGATCATGACGGTGGGGATCAGCGTCGGCACCCGGTTCCCCGCGTACGCCACCTCGATGGGCCGGGTGCTGCTCGCCGCGCAACCGGTCGAGTGGCTGGACGACTACCTCGCCGCCGCGCAGCTGCGGCCGCTGACCCGGCGCACCGTCACCGACCCGGTCAAGCTGCGCGCCGTCCTGACGAAGATCGCCGCCCAGGGGTACGCCATCGTGGACCAGGAGTTGGAGGAGGGGCTGCGTTCGGTGGCCGCGCCGATCCACGGCGAGAACGGGTCGGTGATCGCCGCGGTGAACGTCTCCGCGCACGCCAGCCGGGGGTCCTTCGAGATGATCCGTCGAGAGCTGCTCCCGCCGCTGCTGGCCGCCGCGAAGCGGATCGAGGAGGACATCCGGGGCGGCCTGAGCCGGACACCGACGGCCGACGCGCGCGGGCTCAGCTCAGCTTGAGGGCCGGCGCGGTGACGACCCGGGCCGGACGGCGCAGGTACCACTCGGCCACCGCAAGGTTGATCACCCAACCGGCGACCACCAGGCCGGCCCGCAGGTTCCCGTCGGGCTGTTCGCCGGTCGCGAGCAGGTACGGCGCGTGGGTGAACGCCTGGGTGCCGGCACCGAGGCCGATCGCGTAGCCACGCACCATCCACCTGCGGTGCCGGGCGATGTCCCGGCTGAGCACGGCGGCGAGACCGACCAGGATCGAGCTGGCCATGGCCGAGCCGAAGATGAGCCGCATACCGGCGAGCACGTCGTTGTCATGGGCCGGCAGATCGTACGCGACGGCCATCCACAGGCCGGTGAACGCGACCGTCAGCCCACAGGGGACGAGCATCCGGCCGGCCCGGCGGTGCCAGCCGTGCCGACGCAGACGGGGTACGAACTGGAACGCGCCGAGGATCGTGTACACCACCGCGCCGACGATGTGCAGCACCACCGGCAGCGGATCGGCGACGAAGCGCGCGTTCGCCGGGGTGACCTCCGGTCCGCTGCCCAGCTCGGTGAGCCGCCCCGCGCCGGCGAGCATCGGTATCAGGCCCAGCAGGATCAACGCGACCGGTAGCCGCCACTCGCGCATCGTCATGCCGTCGATGGTGGACGCCGCACCCGCCCCCGCTCATCGGCAGATGGGCCGCGATCTGTTTGGACCATGGTCGGACGCGGTCGTCGTACCTATGTCCGGGTGCGGTTGGTCTCGTACGCCCACATCGCCACCTCGACCCGGTTACGCACACCCAGCTTGGTCATCAGGCTGGTGACGTGCGACTTGACGGTGCTCAACGTGATGTACAGCTCGTCGGCGATCTCCTGGTTGGTGCGTCCCCGCGCGACGGCGACCAGGACCTGTTCCTCCCGGTCGGTGAGCGCCTCGATGGGCTGCTGGCGCGGCGCGGCCGGATCCGCGTCGGCGAACGCCTTCAGCAGCCGCGTGGTGACGCTCGGCGCGATCAGCGCATCCCCGTTGGCGGCGGCGTGCACGGCCTGGCTGAGCAGGTCGGGACCGGCCTCCTTGAGCAGGAAGCCGCGGGCGCCGGCCCGCAGCGCCGCGTACACGTACTCGTCGAGGTCGAAGGTCGTGATGACGACCACCGCGAGCGGCTCCGGGACCGTCGGCCCGGCGAGCGCCCGGGTCGCCTCGATGCCGTCCATGCCCGGCATCCGGATGTCGAACAGACACACGTCGGGGCGGAGCCGACGGGCGAGCTCGACGGCCTGCCGGCCGTCGCCGGCCCCACCGACGACCTCGATGCCGGGCTGGGTGTTCAGGATGATGGTGAGGCCGGTGCGGACGATCTCCTGGTCGTCCGCCACCAGCACGCGAACCGTCACGCGCCGACCCCCTCGCGCGGAAGCACGGCCGTGACGGTCCACCCACGGTCGGGGTTGGGGCCGGCCTCGCAGGTGCCGCCGAGCAGGTCGGCGCGCTCCATCATGCCCACCAGGCCGAAACCGGGCGAGCCGGTCGGGCGGGCGGCACCGGCCTCGCCGTCGTCGCTGACCCGCAGCCGCACTGACGTGTCGTCGGCCGCGACGCTGACCTCGATGCGGGTGGCGTGGCGCGCGTGGCGACGGGCGTTGGTGACCGACTCCTGGGCCAGCCGGTAGAGCGCGGAGCCGACAGTGGGCGGCAGGTCGCCGAGGTCGCCGCGCAGATCCACGTCGACGGTCGGCCCGCTGCGGAACTGGCCGGCGAGCCGTTCGATGTCGGCGACCTGCGGATTGGGCCCCAGGTCGGCGGGCTGGTCGCGGCGCAGGACACGGACCATGGCGCGCATCTCGGCAAGCGCCCGGGACGCCTCGGCCTCGATGGTGTGCAGCGCCTCGACTGCGGCACCCGGCTGGCTCGCCGACGCGGCGATGCCGGCCTGGGCGCGGATCGCCATCGCCGACACGTGGTGGGCCACCGTGTCGTGCAGGTCCCGGGCGAGCCGTTCCCGCTCCAACAGCTTCACCTGATCGAACTCGCGCAGTCGGGCGGCGGCGCGGAAGCGGATCGCGGCACCCAGCGTGGCGGCGGCGAACATCACCGCGAAACCGGCGACCAGTTCGCCACCGTCGATCGAGCCGACCAGGCCGGCGGCGATCACCTTGGCCACCACGAAGAACGAACCGAGCACGGCGTCCCGGCCGGAGCCCCAGCAGAACAGCGCGTAGGTCAGCAGGACCAGGAAGCTCGCTGTGAACAGCTGGCAGGGATCACCGGGCAGCACGTACGGGGCGACCGTCGTGCAGCCGAACGCGATCACCACCATCGCCAGCGGCCTGGTCCGTCGCCACAGGATCGTGGGCAGCAGCGCGAGCGTGACGACGACGCAGCCCACCCGCCACGGCAGATCGGGCCGGAGGATTCCCTCCACCACGATCGCCGGAGCGAGGACCGCGATCAACGCCCAGTCGCGCCAGACCCGGGTCGGGGTGGGGGAGACACGCGGCTCGGCCAACACCGCGTGCAGGCGAGGGTGCATGGGTTTCATCGTACGAACGGTGGCGCGACTCCAGATCGTCCCAAAGTACGACCGGGTGGGCGCGGTTGTTGGTCGACGGTTCGATTACGGGAGCTGGAGTTTGGCGCGGACGGCCGCGGCGTCCGGGTGGTCGAGGGCCGTGAGGATGTCCAGTGCCCGCTGCCAGTCGGCCCGGCCGGAGGTGGGGTCGCCGAGCGCGTGCCGGGTGTCGCCGAGCGGCTGAGGGTGTCCGTACCGCTGCTGCGGTAGGCCCGGGCTACGCCAGCAACCCTGCCGCCGCCGAGACGCCACGCAACCGGAGGGTGTCGAGCGCCGTCGCGACATCGTCGAGGAAATCGTCCTGCAGGACGGCGGGCAGGGCAGCGACGCCCTGCGACCCGTACACGCGCTCGACGAGAGCCCGTGGCTCGCGACCCGCATCGAGCGCTTCGTCGATGCGGGCCGCGTTGGGGTCGTCGAGGACCGTGCCGGGCTGCTCGGCGTAGTGCAGCCACGCCGCCAGCGTGAGCGCCGAGACACGGGCGTCGGCCCCGCCGGCCACGAGATCGCTCGCGGTGGAGCCGACGCGGGTCGGCAGCTTGAGGGAGCCGTCGGCGGCCACCTTGCCGAGCCGGTACGCGATGCCGTCGTTGGCGAACCGGCTGAGGACGTCGTCGCGGTACGTGGCGATATCCAGCCCCTCCGGCAGCTCACACAGCGACCGGCCCGCCTCGTCGAGCCAGGCGTCGAGCAGCTGGCGGATCCAGGCCACGCGCATGACCTCGGAGACGGTCTCCCGGCCGTCGAGCAGCCCGACGTAGCTGACCAGGGAGTGGCCGCCGTTGAGCAGCCGCAGCTTGACGTCGCTCCACGGCTGGATGTCCTTGACCAGCCGCACCTCGTCAGCCGGCCACTGCGGGTGGCCGGCGGCGAAGTCGTCCTCGATCACCCACAGGCCGTACCTCTCCGCGGTCACCAGCGCGTCGTCGCGGTAGCCGAGGCGCTGCGTCAGGGCGTGCGCGTCGGCCTCCGTCGTACCCGGCACGATGCGGTCGACAAGCGTGTTCGGGAACCGCACGTGCCGCGACACCCACGACGCGACCTCGGCGGCGCGGTGGGAGCTCCAGCGCTCGAGGAACTGCAGGCACAGGTCGTGCAGCAGCTCGCCGCCCCTCGGTACGTTGTCGCAGCACAGCACGGTGACCCCGGGGTCGCCGCGGTCGGCGCGCCGGGCGAAGCCGCCCACCAGTTGGCCGACGACGCTGCGGTGCGGCCGCGGGTCGGTGAGGTCCTGGGCCACCAACGGTGAGTCGGTGATCAGCGTCCGCGACGAGAGTGCCGCCGCGTACCCCTTCTCCGTCACGGTGGCCGAGATGATGCGTGTGGTCGGCGCCGACAGGGTGGCCAGCAGGGCCTCCGGCTGCGACGCGGCGTGCAGCACCGACGTCACGGATCCCACGACCCGCGCGTCGAGCAGCTCGCCGCCGTTCCGGGTGACCACGGTGAACAGGCAGTCCTGCGGTCGCATCCGGTCCACGACGTCCGTGCTGCGCTGGGTCACCCCGGCGATGCCCCAGCCGGCGTCGGCGACGTCGGTCGCGGCGTCGGTCATCGCGGCCTGGTGCGCGCGGTGGAACGCCCCGATGCCGAGGTGCACGATTCCGGTGGCCAGGCCGGCCGGGTCGTACGCCGGGCGGGCCGCGGTGGTCACGCCGGGCAGCGTCCGTCGGGACAGCCGCGGCAGTGCGGCGTTCACGTCCGGTCCGGGAGGTAGACCTCGCGCGCCTGGTCACGCGTCCAGAGCCGGGCGATCTCGTGTGCCTCGTCGAGATCGAGGCGGTGCTGCGCCACCAGTTCAGCGAGGAAGCCGCAGTCCATCCGCCGGGCCATGTCGTGGCGGGCCGGGATGGAGGTGAAGCAGCGCGCGTCGTCGTTGAAGCCGGCGCCGTTGTAGAAGCCGGCCGTCTCGGTGACGAGATCGCGGTGCCGGCGCATGCCGCCCGGGCTGTCGAAGAACCACCACGGTGCGCCGATGCGCAGCGCCGGGTAGTGCGCCGCCATCGGCGCCAGCTCGCGAGCCAGCGTGGTCTCGTCGAGGGTGAAGACCACGAGGGTGAAGTTCGCGACGTTGCCGTAGGCGTTCAGCAGCTCCTCGAGGCCGTGCACGAAGTTCACCGGGTGCGGGATGTCGGCGCCGATGTCCGGCCCGTGGTCGCGGAACATGGCGCGGTCGTGGTTGCGGGTCGACCCGGGATGCAGCTGCATCACCAGGCCGTCGTCCACACTCATCCGAGCCAGCTCCATGAGCATGTGCGACCGGAACAGCTCGGCCTCGTCCTGGCTCACCGGACCCCGCAGACGTCGGCGGTACAGGTCGCGCACGACGCGGTCGGCGGCGCGGGCGGCGTGCGGGTGCACCGGGCCGTGGTCGGTCGCCGTCGCCCCGAGACGGATGAAGTCCTGCCGCCGGATGCGCAGGGCCTCCAGGTAGCCGTCGAAGGTCGACGTGTCGGTGTCGGCGACCTCGGCGAGCTGCTGCACCGACCGCACCCAGTCCGGCTTTTCCAGGTCGACCACAGCGTCCGGCCGGAAGGTCGGCACGACCGGGCCGTGCCAGTCGCCGTTCTGCAGCTTCTCGTGGGCCGTCAGCGGCTGGTGCGGCGCGTCGGTGGTGGCGAGGAACTCCACCCCGAAGCGGCGGAACAGAGCCCGCGGCCGGAACTCAGGCGTGGCCAGCAGGGCGCTGAGATCATCAAACAGCCGGTCGGCGGTGTCCGGGCCGAGGGGAGTGTCCAGGCCGAACACCTCGACCAACTGCTGCTCGATCCACACCCGGGTGGGCGTACCGCGGAACAGGTGCCAGTTGACGGCGAAGACGCGCCACGCCTCGCGCGGCGAGGCGGCCGTGACGCCGGCGGGCCCGGCCAGGCCGAGCTGCGCCGGGGACAGCCCCTGCGACATCAGGATTCGCTGAACGTAGTGGTCCGACTCCACGAACAGCTGGTACGGGTTCTGAAAGGGGCGGTCCTCCGCCAGCACCCACGGGTCGATGTGCGTGTGCGGACAGAACAGGGGCAGTGCGCGGACCGCCTCGTACAGCTCGCGGGCGATCGCCCGTGCACCCTCGCCCGCCGGCAGCAGGCGATCCGGATGGAGCCCGGTCATCACAGTCCTTTCTCGACACCCTTAGCGACTCGGTCAACTCACCAGAAGTTGCGCATGGGGAAGTTGTCCAGCGGTTCCACGCCGTCCTGGGTGACCCGCACGATCCGCTCGGTCCGCAGCCCGCCGACCTCGGGAACGTTGATCGTCGCCTTGAGCGTGAAGACCATGTCCTCCTCGAGCACGGTCTCGTTGCCCGGGCCGATCCACGGCAGCTCCTCCTCCGGGTCCATGCCCGTGCCGTGGCCAGTGCCGCGGCCCATGGCCTCGCTGGAGTACGGGGCGTACCCGCGCTCGACCAGTACGGCCTGCATGACCTTGTTGAGCTCGTCGGCGGTGATGCCGGCCCGGGCGGTCTCCAGCCCCACCTCGACGGCGTCGGCGGCGGTGTCGATGATGTCGCGCTGCTGCCGGGTCACGGACCCGTAGGCGAAGCCACGGCCGCCGTCGGCCACGTAGTTGCCGTACCGGGCGCCGATGTCGGTCATCACCATCTCACCGGGGCGCACGACGCGGTTGGTGGGCAGGGCCAGGCTGAACGCGGCGCGCGGACCCGACTGCACCATCGACAGGTACGCGGGGCCGTCGGCGCCGGCCTCGATCATCGCGATGTCGGCCACCCGCGCCATGTCGCGTTCGGACATCGGGCCGTTGTTCTCGAGTGCGGTCCGGATGGCGTCCATGGCGAGGTCGGTGATGCGGGCGGCCTCGCGGAGCTGGCCGAGCTCCCACGCCGACTTGCGCGCCTTCTCCAGGGCCACCGCCGAGGTGGGTACCAGTGGCGCGCCGCCGAGCGCCGCCGCGCAGCGCTCGTGCAGGTGCGCCGGGATCAGGCCGTGGCCGGCCAGGCCGACCGGCCCGGCGCCCTGGGCCGCCAGCAGGTCCGTGAAGGTCTGCTCGAGCGACCCGAAGGTCTCCACCCGGAACGTCGACATCTCACGCGCGTAGTCCAGCGTCCCGTCCCCGACGAGCAGCACCGGCTCGCCGTCGAGCGGCAGCACGAGCAGCGCCAGGGCGATGTCGTGCACCCCGTCGACGGGGCGGAAGTCGGTGAAGTAACGGACGTTGGCCGACCGCCAGCAGTCGCCATAGGACAGGACCGCGCCGAGCCCCTCGGCGGCCGCCCGCCGGCGCACGCGGGCGATGCGGCGCTCGATCTCCTCCAGCGGGATGGCGGTGGGCGGGGCGGGAACGGCGGTCATGAGCGGGGCTCCTTCGGCATTCCGGTGGACGTGGCGTCGTGCCCTGCCGGCACCGGCGGTGCGCGGACGGCGGGCTGTGTGAAGTGGCGGTACGCGGCCGGCGAGACCCGAGCGCGAGATGGTGGACGCCTCGGCGCTGCCGACCGGGGAGATCAGTGGAGATAACGTTTACCAAGCCGGCGTCGCTGTCAAGCCCCGAACCTTCTTCGCCGTTGCGTGTCGTGTCTCGTCCCGGCTCCCGGAAACGCCATGTCTTCGCGCGAAACCCCAGCTCAGAGTCCCATATGACAGTCTGGCCGGACGCCGTCAGGAAGCCCGGTGCGGGTCCTGCCCCCGGGTGACAGAGTCGCTCAGGCGGCTGAGAAATCGATTCCTGAAGTGATTGACACGACAGTCGTACACGTCTAACGTCTCGCGGCACGACACCCCGTGCGAGACAACGAGACCGGCCGTCACCACGGTCCGATCCCGGGGTCAGAGCGCGCGCCGGCAGTTCGGCGCGTCCCAATTCCTTCGGCAAAGGCGAAATGTCATGTCGGACAGTTCCACGGCTCCTCGCCGGTCACCCAGTGACGGCGACGGCGCCCTCGTTCAGGTGCGCGACGCCGTGAAACGTTATCCCGGGGTCGTGGCGCTCGCCGGGGTCAGCGTGACGCTGCGTCGCGGCGAAATCCACGCACTGTTGGGTGAGAACGGCGCCGGCAAGTCGACACTCATCAGGTTGCTGTCGGGCATCACCACGCCCGACTCCGGCGAGATCCTCCTCGACGGTGCGCCGGTGGCCCTGCGCAAGCCGCGCGACGCCCAGCAACTCGGGATCACCACGATCCACCAGGAGCTGTCGCTGGCCCCGGACCTGACGGTGCTCGAGAACATCTTCCTCGGCCGCGAGCTGCGCAGCCGCCGATTCGGCCTGCGCCTTCTCGACGAGCGCGCGATGCTGGGCAAGGTCCGCGACCTGGCGGTCGAGTTCGGACTGACGCCGGACGACCTCGACTGCCGGGTCGCCTCGCTGGGAGCTCTCAAGCAGCACGTCGTGGAGATCCTCAAGGCGCTTGCCTTCGACTCGCGCCTGGTCATCCTCGACGAGCCCACCTCGGGCCTCGCCGACCACGAGCGGGAGAGCCTGTTCGGCCACATGCGTGCCCTGCGCGACCGCGGCATCGCCGTGCTGTGGGTGACGCACCGGCTCGACGAGCTCTACGGCCTGGCCGACACCATCACGGTGCTGCGCGATGGCACCCACGTGGCGACCGTCGACGACGTGAGCGCGGCGACGCCCGACGAGCTGGTGCGACTCATGGTCGGCAACAAAGCGGAGACGGTCGGCGCGCTGGCCACCGGCAGCGTCGCGAGGGACACCCGGTGGCAGGGGGACCGCAGCGAGGTTCTCCGCCTGACCGGAGTCACCCGGCTGCCACTGACCGACATCGACCTGACGCTGCGGCGTGGGGAGGTACTCGGTATCGCCGGTATCGCCGGGGCAGGCCGCACCGAGCTGGCGCGGGTCATCCTCGGCGCGGACCGACTCGACTCCGGCGAGATCGCGGTCAACGGGCTGGTGACCCGGATCCGTAACCCGCGCCAGGCGTACCGCCTCGGCATCGCGCTCGTACCCGAGGACCGCAAGACGACGGCGATCCTGCCCGACTTCACGATCTCGAAGAACATCACCATCGCCGATCTGCGGCGCGTCGCGCGCGCCGGCGTGGTGCTCGACCGCCGTCGCGAGAACGCCGTCGCGACCGGCTTCGTCAAGGACCTCGGCGTGCGTACGCCGGGCGTCCACCAGAAGATCCGCAATCTCAGCGGCGGCAACCAACAGAAGGTCATCGTCGCCCGCTGCCTGTTCACCCAGCCGTCCGTGCTGATCTTCGACGAGCCCACGCAGGGCATCGACGTGGCGGCGAAAGCAGAGGTCTACCGGCTGATCCACGACTTCGTCGACAACGGGGGCGCCGCCATCGTCATCTCGTCGGAGTTGCCCGAGCTGCTTCGGGTCAGCGACCGGATCGCCGTGATGCGCGAAGGCAGGCTCGTCGGCGAGGTGGAGTGCGGCGGCGACAGCACCACCGAGATGGATGACGGTAGAGCGGAGAAGATCATGGCTCTCGCAGTGCGCGGCGGTGTCGCATGAACCTGGCTCGGCGCGTCGCCCGGCTGCTCGCCGTCGACGGCGCAGCAGTGGTGCTCGCATTCATCATCATGGTGGCCTTCTTCTCGGTGAAGTCCGACGTCTTCCTGACCGGGGAGAACCTGCGCAACCTCCTCGTCGAGGCGGTGTTCGTCGTCCTCATCACCGCCGGCATGACCTATGTGCTGCTCGTCGGCGGGATCGACCTGTCGGTCGGCGCCACACTGGGACTGTCCGGCGGCGTCACGTACTTCAGCCTCCTGCACGGCGTTCCCGTCGTGCTGGCCGTGGCGATCGGCATCCTGTTCGGCGCCTTCGTCGGCGCCGTCAACGGCCTGATCATCAGCGGCCTCGGCGTCAACGCCTTCATCGTCACGCTGGCGATGATGAGCATCGAGTTCGGCGTGCTCGCGGTCCTCACCGCCAAGGTGACGCTGGCCGGAGCCAACTCCTCGACGTTCTCCTCGATCGCCGGGGAAAGCGTTCTCGGGATCCCGATCCCGGTCGTGATCTGCGCGGTCATCGTGCTCGCCTTCGAATGGATGCTCATCAAGACGCCGTTCGGCCGCGGGGTCCACGCGGCCGGCATGAGCCCACGGGCCGCGCAGCTGGCCGGTGTGTCGGTCAACCGGGTGCGGTTCCTGGTGTACGTGCTGTCGGGCGCGGCCGCCGGTCTGGCCGGCGTGGTCCAGGCGTCCCGGCTGAACTCCGTGCAGGCCGGCCTCGGATCGGGCTACGAGCTGACGACCATCGCCGCCGCCGTCCTGGGTGGTATCAGCCTCGCCGGCGGCCGGGGCACGGTCTGGCGCGGCGTCATCGGCGCGCTGTTCCTGGCGACGCTCAGTCGCGGGCTGCAGCTGCTCGGTGTCGACCCGCTGTGGTTCACGATCGTCACCGGCGCCAGCATCATCCTCGCGATCGCGTTCGACCGTGGCGTCCAGCGCGTCGCCGCCGGCTGGCTGACGCTCAAGTCGCCGGCCGCCACCCCGCCGGAGCGGCGCGACGACGACGGGATCGCCGGCACCCGGTCACCGAGTCCCTCCGCCCTCTCTTCCGTCGATTGAGATGACTCCTGCCATGAGTACATCCGGGTCCATCCCGTCGGTCCGGCGTCTCGCCTCCGCCGCACTGGCGAAGCCGAGCACCGGTGTCATCGTCCTGCTGCTCGGCATCTGCGTCTTCATGGCGTTCACCGAGCCGGTGTTCCTGACGTTCAACAACTGGTCCAACGTGTTCAACCAGTCGGTCTACGTGCTGATCCTGGCGATCGGCATGACCGTCGTGCTCATCACCGGTGGCATCGACCTCTCGGTCGGCGCGGTGCTGGGCCTGTCCGCCGGGGTGATGGCCGACCAGATCAACACCGGGCGGCCGTTCATCGCAGCGTTCATCCTGGCCCTCGCCGCCGGCGCGGTCCTCGGGCTGTTCAACGGCGTGCTCATCACCCGGATCGGCCTGCCGGACTTCGTCGCCACGCTGGCCACCATGGGCATCGCCAGCGGCCTGCTGTACCTGTGGACCAGCGGCTTCCCGTTCACCGACTACATGCTGGACGTGTACTACACGCTCGCCGGGCGCGAACGGTACCTGGGCTTCGTCACCGTCCCCCTGATGCTGTCGCTGCTGATGGTCGCGGTAGTCGCCTTCGTCATGCGGCGTACCTCGTTCGGCCGGCACGCCTACGCGGTCGGCAGCAACGCCGACGCGGCCCGGTTGTCGGGCATCAACGTCAACCGCGTACGCGTCACCGCGTACGTGATCAGCGGCGTGCTCGCGGCGCTGGCCGGTGTGCTCCTGGCCGGGCGCACCACCACCGTCGCCCCCAACATGGGCCTCGGCTACGAGGTCCAGGCCATCGCGGCGGCCGTCATCGGCGGGGCCGCGCTGTCCGGCGGACGTGGCCGGGTGGGTGGTGCCGTCCTCGGCGCGCTCGTCCTCACGGTCGCCAACAACGTGATCAACATTGCCGGCGTCAGTGCCGAATGGCAGCAGATCGTGCTCGGTTCGATCCTGTTGCTGGCCGTGACTCTCGACCGGGTCGGCACCCTCGGCTACGAGCGATCCCTGGCCCGCGCCCGCCGGCAGGCGGTCGTCGCCGCGGACGCCTGACGTCGCTTCCCCAACCCACCACCTTTCTCGGAGGCCTGTAATGAGTGACGCCCGCAACGACAACCTGCCGTCCCTACCGTCGCGTCGAAATTTCCTCAGAGGTGTCAGCCTGATCGGCGGTGCCGCGGTCGGCGGCAGCCTGCTCGCCGCGTGCTCGAGCAAGGAGGTCGACAACAGCCCGAGCGGCGGCGGAGGCGGCAACGGGGGCAGCCCGATCAGCCAGAAGTACGACGACGCGGTTCGGAAGATCGTCAACGGTCGCACGATCCAGATCGGCTACACGGTCCCGGTGCTGTCCGAGTACTTCAACGAGATCCAGGGCGCCGCCTGGCGCAAGATGGCCGAGTACGAGGAGCGGTTCGGCGTCAAGTGGAAGTGGGAGCGGTCGGCGCCCACCGCCAACTACAAGTCGGTCGAGCAGCACGTGGGCATCGTGCAGAACTGGGCCACCCGTAAGTTCGACGCCATCTTCATCTGCACCTCGGCCAACTTCGCCACCATGCAGGGCGTCTACCAGCGGGCCGCCGAGCAGGGCACGATGGTGATCGAGTACAACATGCCGATCGAGCTCTACCCGGCCGACCAGCTGCGGACCGCCGCGACGGTGGGTTACCACAACGAGAACCAGTCGGGTTACCTCGCCGGCAAGTACATCGGTGACAAGCTGAACGGCAAGGGCCGGGTACTGGCGCTGTTCGGCCCCGCGGGGTCCGACTACAGCAAGATGCGCGGCGACGGCCTGAAGCGGGCGTTCGCCGAGTACCCCGACCTGAAGCTGGTCGCCCAGGCCGACGGCGGCTACGTGCGGGACAAGGGCTTCGCGGTCGCGCAGGACCTGCTGGCCGCCAACAAGGACATCAACGCCATCTACGGCGAGAACGAGGACATGGCGCTGGGTGCCTCGCAGGCCATCGACCAGGCCGGCCTCAAGCACTGGGACGGCAAGGAAGGCATCCTCACGATCGGCGCAGACGGCCTGGTGTCGGGCTGCGAGAAGATCCGTGAGGGCAAGCTGACCGCGTCGGTCGACGTGGGCCCGGTCGACAACGGACTGCGCCTGGTCGAGACGATGTTCAACCGCGTCGTGCTCGGCAAGAACATCGACAAGGTGACCTACGTCGGCACGCAGATCATCGACAAGAGCAACGTCGACGCGCCGCAGGCCTACCTCCAGTGGGCCCTGGACGCCAAGAAGTACTAAGGAGAACCAGTGAAGGCCGCACGACTGCACGCCTACCACCAGCCGTTGGTCATCGAGGAGGTCCCCGACCCCGAGATCACGGGCCCCTTCGACATCATCGTGCGTACCGGCGCCGCCGGCCTGTGCCGGACCGACCTGCACATCCAGTGGGGCGAGTTCGAGAAGGAGCACGCCGACGCGGGGCTGGACCTGCCCTACATCCCCGGCCACGAGAGCGCCGGCTGGATCGAGGCGGTGGGGGAGGGCGTCAAGCACCTCGCCGTCGGCGACGCGGTGATCCTGCACCCCTTCGTCACCTGCGGCGTCTGCGCCGGCTGCCGGGCCGGCGACGACATGCGCTGTGAGAACGCCGTGTTCCCCGGCCTCTACACCGACGGCGGGTTCGCGCAGAAAATCAAGACCGGCGCGCGCGCCGCGCTCAAGATCGCTGACAACCTGCACCCGGTGGACGTGGCCCCGGTCGCGTGCGGTGGCGTCACCGCCTACCACGCGGTGAAGCGCGCCGCGAAGCTGCTCGTGCCGGGTACCCAGGTCGTGGTGATCGGCGCGGGCGGCCTCGGGCACGTGGGCATCCAGTGCCTCACCGCGATGACCCCCGCCGAGATCATCGTCGTGGACAAGAACGCGGCGGCGCTCGAGCTCGCCAAGAGCTGGGGGGCCGAGCACACGGTGCTCGTCGACGGCGATCAGGTCGAGGCGGTCAAGGCGCTGACCAAGGGTCGCGGCGCCGATGTCGTGATCGACTACGTCGCGGAGCGCGGTGCCGAGAAGTGGGGCGTGGACATGCTTCGCTCCTTTGGCACGTACTTCGTCGTCGGCTACGGCGGTGAGCTGCAGGTCGAGACCAAGCGGATCATCAACAACGAGCTCAACTTCGTCGGCAACCTGATCGGCAACTTCAACGAGCTCGGCGAGTTGCTCGCGCTGATGGCCCAGGGCAAGGTCACGCTGCACACCAAGACCTACCCGCTCGAGCAGATCAACGAGGCGATGGCCGATCTCGAGGGCGGCCGTCTGCAGGGCCGCGGAATCATCGTCCCGAACGAGTCCTGACGTCCCGTGCGACGCGCCCCCTCCGCCGGGAGCGGGGCGCGCCGTGACTGTAAGACCGGCACAGAACGGAGTCGATGATGACCGCTGTCCAGGGTACGGCCGGCCGGCCGGCGCAACTGGTCACGGACGAGCCGCTGAGGCAGCTCACGACCGGTTACCTCTTCACCGAAGGCCCCTCCTGGCACCCGCACGAACAGTCCCTGACGTTCACCGACATCCCGGCCGGCCGCATCTTCCGGCTCGACGCCGCCGGGGACGTCACGGCGGTGCGCGACCCCAGCAACAAGGCCAACGGCACCGCGTACGACCGGCAGGGCCGGCTGGTGGTGTGCGAGCACGCGACCAGCCGACTGGTACGACGCGAGCTCGACGGTTCGTGGACCACCCTGGCCGACCGCTACGACGGCAGGGAGCTCAACAGCCCCAACGACGTCATCGTGGCGAGCGACGGCACCATCTACTTCACCGACCCGCCGTACGGGCGGACCAGCGAGTTCGTCGGGGTGCTGCGCGAGGTTCCGCTCGACGTGTGCGGTGTCTACCGGCTCGTTCCCGACACCGGCGAGCTGACTCTGCTGATCGACGATCTCGACGGCCCGAACGGATTGTGCCTGTCGCTCGACGAGAGCGTGCTCTACGTCAACGACACCGAGCACGGGAACATCCGCCGGTTCCGGCTGCAGGACGGGCGGGGGACCGGCGGAGAGGTGTTCGCCGTCACCAGCGGCCCCGGTGATCCGGTGGTCGACGGTCTCAAGATCGACTCGACGGGCAACGTCTACTGCACCGGCCCCGGCGGCATCCACGTCTACTCGCCGGACGGCGCCCACCTCGGCGTCATCGAGGTGCCCGAGGTCGTCGGCAACTTCGTGTGGGGCGGCGAGGACCTGTGCACCCTCTACATCTGCGCGAGCACCAGCGTCTACAGCGTCCGCACGACCGTGGCCGGTCTCGCCGCGTTCTGACGTTCCTAAACCGACAGGAGAACAAGCTGATGGAACGGTTCGTGTTCGCCCGGGTCGAGGCCAAACCCGGGTCGGTCGACATCCTGCGCGACGCGGCGGTGGCGCTCGTCGAGCCCTGCCGGGCCGAAGAGGGCAACCTCGCGTACAACGTCTTCCAAGGCGCCGACAACCCGCGTGAGATCTGGTTTCACGCGCACTGGCGCGACCAGCGTTGCCTGGACAATCATGGCAGTACTGAGCACGTGGCAGCGTGGTTGAATATCGTCAAGGAGTACGCTGTCGCACCAGTCGACGTACACGTTGCCGTCAAGCAGGCGTAGGGCGAGACGAGAAGGCCAGCGTGGTACGGGGGCCGGTGAGTCGAGATGCGGGAAATAACCATCAAGGACGTCGCCAAGGCGGCGCGCGTCTCCACCGCGACCGTGTCGCGGGTCGTCAACGGGAACACCAGCGTCGACCGGCAGCTCGCCGACCGGGTCGAGAAGGCCATTGAGGAGCTCGGATACCGGCCCAGTGTCCACGCGCGCCGGCTGGTGGCCGGCCGCACGTGGCTCGTCGGGGCCCTCGTGCCGGACCTGTCGAACCCGTTCTTCCCGATCGTGCTGCGGGGGCTCACCTCGGCCGCCGAGGAGGCTGGCTACAGCGTGGTCGTCGCGGAGTCGGGCGAACACGTCGAGCGTGAGATGAAGCTCGCGCTCGGCCTGCTCGCCCAGACCGACGCGCTCGTGCTGTGCTCGCCGCGGATGGACATCGAGCAGCTGCACGAGCTGGCGGTGCAGTCGTCGCCGACGGTCTGCGTGAACCGGGCACAGAGCGGCCTCGGGATGCCCTGCGTGACAGTCGACGAGTACGAGGCGGCGCTGTCGCTGGCCGGGCATCTCGCCGGGCTCGGGCACCGGCGTATCGGGTACCTGCAGGGCCCGCCGGGGTCGTGGTCGGACTCGGTCCGGTGGCGCGCGCTGCGGGCCGCCTCGTCGTTCGGGCTCGACGTCGTGCCGTTCCCGTGCGGCCCCGACCTCGAGGCCGGCTACGCCGTCGCCCGGCAGCTCGCCGACAGCGACGTGACCGCGGTGGTGGCGTTCAACGACTACGTCGCCCTCGGCGTGCTGTCGGGCCTGCAGGAACTCGGCGTCAAGGTGCCCGAGGAGCTCTCGATCGCGGGCTTCGACGACATCCCGTTCTCGGCCTACGCCACCCCGCCGATCACGTCGGTCCGGCGCCCCGTCGTCGAGTTGGGCCGGCAGGCGTGGCGTGCGCTCGAAGCGCGGATGCAGGGCCTGCCGGTGAGCGACCCGCCGGTGCTGTCGAGCGAGGTGGTCGTGCGTGCCTCCACCGCAGCCCCTGGCCGCAGGCCCGCTGACGGGGTCCGTGGGCCCGCCGTCGCCGCCCGCCCGGGCGACGGCGACAGCGGGACCGTGGACACCACCCCGGGCGGCAGCGGCCGGGCCCGCTGACGCGCCGCTCGACCTGTTCCCCGCTCGACCTGTTCTGACCGCCGCGGTGGCGGTCCGGTCCGATCCGTGACCGGGTCGCCGGGGCAGCGCGTCTCCGGCCGGAACGCCCGCTGCCGGCGTCCGGCCCGGGGCGCAACGAACGTTTTCTCCCGGCGGCTTGCGAGCCGGGAAGCACCATCCTGACGAACCGCCCGAGCATCACCTCAGAAAGGCACCCTGTGAAGATCGTCGCAGCAGACGTCATCGTCTCCAGCCCTGATCGCAACTTCGTGACGCTGAAGATCACCACGGACGAGGGCATCACCGGCCTGGGCGATGGCACGCTCAACGGGCGGGAACTCGCCGTCGCCTCCTACCTGGCCGACCACGTCGTCCCGCTGTTGCTCAACCAGGATGCGCACCGCATCGAGGACACCTGGCAGTTCCTGTACCGCTCGGCGTACTGGCGCCGTGGGCCCGTCACCATGGCGGCCATCGCCGCCGTGGACGTGGCGCTGTGGGACATCAAGGCAAAGGCGGCCGGGATGCCCCTCTACCAGCTGCTCGGCGGCGCGTCCCGCACCGGCATCAGGGCGTACGGCCATGCCTCCGGCCGTGACCTGCCGGAGCTGTTCGACTCGATTCGCCGGCATCTCGAGCTCGGCTACAGGTCGATCCGCGTGCAGACCTCGGTTCCGGGTATCAACGCGGTTTACGGGGTCGCCGCGCAGTCCGGTGCGGACAACAAGCGGTACGACTACGAGCCGGCACAGCGCATCCCGCTGCCGGCCGAGGAGGACTGGGACACCCGCGCCTACCTGCGCCACCTTCCCGGCGTCTTCGAGGCGGTCCGCAACGAGTTCGGCCCCGAGCTGCCGCTGCTGCACGACGGCCACCACCGGATGACCCCCATCCAGGCCGCCAAGCTCGGCAAGGCGCTGGAGCCCTACGACCTGTTCTGGCTCGAGGACTGCACCCCGGCCGAGAACCAGGATGCGCTGCGGCTGGTCCGTCAGCACACCACCACGCCGCTCGCCATCGGCGAGGTCTTCAACACGGTGTGGGACTACCAGACGCTCATCCGGGAGCAGCTGATCGACTACGTCCGCTCCGCGGTCACGCACACCGGCGGTATCACCGCCATGCGCAAGCTGCTCGATTTCGCCGCGCAGTACCAGATCAAGTCCGGCATCCACGGGCCGACCGACATCTCGCCGGTCGGTATGGCTGCCGCCCTGCACCTCGACCTGGCGATCCACAACTTTGGAATCCAGGAGTACATGCAGCACGGCCCGCTGACCAACGAGGTCTTTCGGCAGTCCTTCACGTTCACCGACGGCTACCTCCACCCGGGCGATCAGCCGGGGCTCGGTGTCGAGCTCGACGAGGCCGCGGCCGCCAAGTTCCCCTACGTGCCGGCCTACCTTCCGTTCAACCGGCTCAAGGACGGCACCGTCCATGACTGGTGACGGCGCCGTCGCCGGTCGGCGGGTACCGGCTCCCACCCGACACGTAGTCGTGATGGGTGTGTCGGGCTGCGGCAAGAGCACTGTGGCCCGGGGCGTCAGCATCGCCGCGGGCCTGCGGCTGGCCGAGGCGGACGAGTTCCACTCCGAGGCCAGCGTGGCCAAGATGCGGTCCGGCGTCCCGTTGCAGGACGCCGACCGCTGGCCCTGGCTGCGTGCGCTGGCCGCCTGGATGGCCGCCCGGTCCGCTGAGGGAGTCTCGACCGTACTGGCCTGTTCGGCGCTGGAACGGTCCTATCGGGACGTGCTCCGGCAGGGGCCACCGGAGCTGGACTTCGTGCACCTGGACGGGCCCACCGAGGTGATCCGGGAGCGGTTGTCGCAGCGGATCGGGCACTACATGCCGGCCTCCCTGCTGGATTCCCAGCTCGCGACCCTCGAACGGCCCCAGCCGGACGAGCCCTGCCTGGTGCTCGACGTCTCCCTGCCGCCGGACCAGCTCGTCGCGGCGGCCGTGAGCGGGCTCGGCCTGCGCGTTCCAGAGACGTCGCGCTGAGCGGTGCAAACGGCCGAGCGGCGCCGACCCGGACCCGGGTCGGCGCCGCTCGACCGTGTGGTACGCCGGGCTCTCACCAGGGCGGATGACATTTCGGCAGGCGCAACGTCGGCCCTCCTGGAACCGTCCTTCGCTGGGCCAGCCACCCTGATGGCCGGCGGCCAGAAAATCTAGGCTGGAACGACTAGACATCTTCTGCATGGTGGCATACTGTTCTTCGAGTCGAGAGGAAAGATCCGTCAGGACGCGGACGGGCCGTCGGCCGTGAGGTCACGACGGACGGCGAGGAGAGGAACAGGCTTCATCGTTCCCTCCCGAGAAGAAGTAGGAGCACGTCACTCGGCGTGATACGAGCCGGGGCGCAGGTGGGGCCAAGGCTCTTTTAGGGCTCCAGCTGATGTTCGCCGTACGTGTGGGGGCCGTGAAGTCGCGTGGGCTCCAGCACCGGCGGACCGTACGTCAGCAAGGTAAAGAGGTAGTAGAGGAAAGGGAGGGCCGTACACCGTTGGATCGCCCGCCGTCGGCCGTCATGTCAGGCCGGGCGGACACCGCAGTTTCCATCGAACGAGAGGTGG
>NZ_JBEXHJ010000016.1:0-63766 GCF_040607775.1 Micromonospora sp. NPDC005237
CGCGTTTTTTTTTTTTTTTTTTCCCCCCCTTTTTTTGGGTTTTTTTTTGTTTGTGTTTTTTGTGGGGGGGGGGGGTGGGGGCGGCCGGCCGGGGGGGGGGGGGGGGCGGGCCCCCCCCCCCCCCGACGGGGTGACCTACTTCTTGGCCTGACCGGCGGCGACCTCTTCCGCCGTCCAGTAGCCGGAGTCGATCAGCGTCGCCTTGATGTCGTCCTTGTAGACGGTCGCGATCGGCAGCAGGTAGGCCGGAACGACCTTGACACCGTTGTTGTACGTCTTGGTGTCGTTCGCCTGCGGCTCCTTCTTCTGCAGGAACGCCTCAGCGGCGTTCACGGCCTGGTCGGCAAGCAGGCGGGTGTCCTTGAAGACGGTCGAGTTCTGCACGCCGTCGTTGATCAGCTTGATCGAGGCGATCTCCGCGTCCTGACCGGTCACCACGGGCAGCTTCTTGGCGCCGCTGCCGTAGCCGGCGTTCTGCAGGGCGGTGATGATGCCCCGGGAGATGCCGTCGTACGGCGACAGCACGCCGTCGACCTTCGAGCCGTCGTTGTAGCTGGAGGTCAGCAGGTTCTCCATCCGCTTCTGCGCGGTCTCCTGCTGCCACCGCAGGGTCGCCACCTGCTCGGGGGTGGTCTGCTTGGACTTCACCTTCAGCGTGCCGGCGTCGACGTACGGCTTCAGCGTGTCCATCGCACCGCCGAAGAAGTACTGCGTGTTGTTGTCGTCGAGCGAGCCGGCGAAGAGCTCGATGTTGAACGGGCCCTTGGCGGTGCCCTTCGAGCCGTCCTTGTTCAGCAGGCCGAGACCGACCAGCAGCGCGGTGCCCTGGGCGACGCCAACCTTGTAGTTGTCGAAGCTGACGTAGAAGTCGACGTCCTTGCTGCCACGGATCAGCCGGTCGTAGGAGATGACCGGGATCTTCGCGGCCGCGGCGGCCTGCAACTGGCTGCTGAGCGCGGTGCCGTCGATCGCCGCGATGACCAGGACGTCGGCGCCCTGGGTGATCATCTGGTCGACCTGCTGCGACTGGGTGGGGATGTCGTCGCCCGCGTACTGCAGGTCGACCTTGTAGCCCTTCGCCTCCAGCTTGGACTTCACCGCGTTGCCGTCGGCGATCCACCGCTCGGAGGTCTGCGTCGGCATCGAGACACCGATCGTCAGGTCCCCCGGCTTCTTGTCGCTGGTGTCGCCGCCGCTGCCGGCACCTCCACCACTGCACGCCGCCAGGCTCAGCGCCAGCGCCGCACTACCGAGAGCAACCAGGAATTTCCTGCTCACGGGCTTCTCCTCTCCCGATTCCCCCCGCCGATCGCCGGGGCCACCTGTCACCTTTCGGGTAGTGTTAGCGCTCACATAGGGCACGTCAACACTTGATCCGAAATACCGGTGTCACGGTCTCGTAACGGAGCCGTCGCCACCGACGCCACCTCGCGCAACCCTGTGGGCGGTCGATCGACGACCGCCAGTACGTGGTCGGGATCGGCCTGCGCGTGGACACCCGCCGGGCACGCGACGGCAGGACCGACGACGAGGCCGCCGGGTGGTGATCGACGCACGCCGGCCGCGACGGCGAAGCGGTCGGCCGCGCGGCGGTCGCCGAGGCGTGCGGGCGCTGACACCGTCAGTGGCGAGGCGGGGCGACGCTGTCGCGGGCGACCAGGGTCGGGGCGATGGTCTGCCGCAGGGCACCCCCACCGATGCCCGACTCGATCTGGCTCAGCAACATCTGCAGGCTCGCCCGGGCCACCGCGTCGAAGTCCGGTCGTACGGTCGTCAGCGGCGGAATGAAGTACGCGGCCTCCGGCACGTCGTCGAAACCCACGACGCTGATCTCGGCCGGCACCCGCCGCCCGAACTCGTGCAACGCCCGCAGCACGCCCAGAGCGAGGTGGTCGTTGGCCGTGAAGATCGCGGTCACCTCCGGCATCCGGGCGAGCATCTGCCCGCACCGGTAGCCCGACGCCGCCGACCAGTCCCCGTGCATCAGGGGCGGTGGGTCGATCCCCGCGGCCAGGAGCGCCGCCCGCCAGCCCTCGATCCGGCCGGCGCTGTCGAACCAGTCGGACGGCCCCGAGACGTGCCACACGGTGCGGTGCCCCGCGTCGAGAAGATGCTGGGTCGCCGCCCGCGCGCCAGCCACCTGGTCGACCGTCACCAACGGCACCGGCCGCTGCGGATCGCCGTCGACAGTCACCAGGGGAACGTCCTTGGGCAGCCGTTCCAGGGCCTCGCCGGCCGACTCGACCGGCGCGATGACGACGATGCCGGCCACCCGGTGCGCCAGGTGCCGCTCGACGGCTGCCGAGATGGAACGGTGGTCGAGGTTGCGGACGCTGCCCACGCTGACCGCGAAGCCCTCCTCCGCGGCCGTCTGCTCCAGGGCGGCCAGCAGTGACGCCGGGCCGTAGAGGGTCGTGTTCTGTGCCACCACGCCGATGACCTGGGACCGGCCGGTCACCAGTGCGCGTGCGGCGCCGTTCGGGCGGTAGCCGAGTTCGGCGATCGCCGCCCGCACCCGCAACCGGGTCTGCTCACGCACGTTGGGGTGCCCGTTGAGCACCCGCGACACCGTCTGGTGGGAGACACCGGCCAGACGAGCGACATCTGTCATCGCGGGACCGTGCACGGCCATTTCACTCCCCCCGCCTGCAACCCGACCCGCGGCCCGTCGACGTTGACTGGAGCGGCCCGGCCCGGTCCCCCTCGCTCAGCCACCACGCCGGTGCTGAATCGCAGGTGACCAGCGCTGGATCGCCGACAGTCTACGCCAGGCACCGCCGCCAACACGGAACGGCTGAGCGTGAACGACACGGCGGGTGCCAGGTCGGGCGGCAGCGCTCCGCGCCGCGCGTGCCGGCCTCCGCTGACCCGAGCCGGCCACGGCGAACCGCCGCCCCGCTCGGCGCTCCTGGACAGAGCGCGGAACAGGGCGGCGGCGGGCCGGAGCCGGCGACGCGGACACCTTCCGCGGCGGGAGAGGTGGTCCATTCGCGTCACCCGTGGGTTACTCGTTGTGTGACCGGCGTCACGGTGTCGTCAGGTCGAATCGGCGCACGGTGACCGCGCCACCGAGCGCCTGTGTGGCGTGGTTGAAGATGGCGAACCGGTAGCCCATGAAGAACTGCCAGTTGTTCGCCAGGGTCAGGGCGTTGCCGAAGGACGTGAAGTTGACCCCGTCGGTGCTGTACGAGAAGCGGGCCAGCCGGCCGGACCCGGGTCTGATGTCGGCGTTGGCCCGCAACCAGATCCGGCCACCGGAGACGGCGGTGCTCGCCACCTCGCTGCCGGTGCTGGTGGTGTTCCAGTTGCCGTCCATCGTGAGTCCGTTCTGCATGACCAGGCGGGTGGACCCGTTGTCCCGCCGGACCCCGATCCACGCTGACGAGTTGCGCAACACCGCCAGGCCGGTGCGATCACCGTCGCGCATGGTGGAGTAATCCAACTCGATGGTGGCGGTCGAGGTGGGGCCCTGGATCCGGTGGGTCAGCGTGTTGCGCGCGGCGTACAGGTCGCCGGTGACCGTGGCGGTCTGCAGCTGCAGCCCGTTGTTGACCGACCACCGGTTGTTGTCCGGGTTGTGGTTCCACTCCCACTGCGGGCCGAGGGTGGTGCCGGCGAACGTGTCGGTGCCGGTGAGTGGCTTCACCGCCCGGGGCGCGGCGGGCAGGTTCGGCTTCGGGTACGAGCTGCCCCACGCGCCGTTGACGGTCTGCAGCACCGGCCAGCCGTCGCCGGTCCAGGTGATCGGCGCCATGGCGGGCATCCGGCCACCGGGGTACGCGTCGACGAACGCCATGTAGTACCAGTCGCCGTTCTGGGTCTGCACCAGTCCGCCCTGGTGCGGCACGCCGCCACCGGAGATCGGGCCGGGCAGGTTGAGCAGCACCTGACGCTGCTCGTAGGGGCCGAACGGGCCGTTGGTCGACTTCAGCACGTACTGGCCGTTGGCCGGCCGGGTGAGCCAGATGTAGTAGGCGCCGTTGCGCTTGTAGAAGCGCGCGCCCTCCAGCGTCCCGATGCTCGACGGCGTGCTGTAGACCTGCTGGCTGCGGACCTGGGTCTTCCCGTCGGCGGACAGCTGCGCGACGCTGATGGTGGTGTTGCCGTACGCGACGTACATGGTGTCGTTGTCGTCGATCAGCATGCCGGCGTCGTAGTAGCAGTTGGGGATGGTGGTGAGCTTGCTCCACGTCGAGTCGACGGCGGACGCGGTGTAGATGTGGGTCTGCGCGAAGTCGATGCACCCGGCCCAGTAGAACGTCTTGTTGCTCGGCCGGTAGTTCAACGTCGAGGCCCAGATCCCGTCGACGTACGCGTTACCACCGCTCATGTCGTACTTCGAGCCGAAGTCCAACCGGGGTACGGAGTGGCCGGCGTACTCCCAGTTCACCAGGTCGTAAGAGCGCAGCACCGGAGCGCCCGGCGAGTAGTGCATGGTGGACGCCGACATGTAGTAGACGTTGTCGACCCGGATGATGTCGACGTCGGCGAAGTCCTGCCAGACCACCGGGTTCGAGTACGTGCCACTCGACGGGGGCGGAGTCGTGGGGGGCGGCGTGGTGGGGTTGCCCCCGCCGTCGACGCGCACGAGCTGCCACTGCTGGTTGGTGCCGTTCCAGTCGTCGTACTGCACGATGTTTCCGCCGTCGGCGGTCGAGGCGCCCTGCACCTCCATCACCTTGCTGCTGTTGCGGTTGATCAACCGGACGTAGCCGCCGTCCGAGTCGGCCAGCTGGAACTGCTGGTTGGTGCCGTTGTTGTCGGTCCACTGCACAATCGCCGCGCCGTTGGCGGTCGAACGGTTGTAGACGTCAAGCACCTTGCCCGACAACCGCGACTTGAGCCGGTAGTAGCCACTTCCCGAGTCCACGAACTGCCACTGCTGCTGGTTACCGTTGTTACGCGTCCACTGGGTGATCCGCGCCCCGTCGTTCGTGGCCAGGTTGTACACGTCCAATGCCTTGCCGCTGTTGCGGTTGACCAACACGTACCAGGCGCTGGTGTCGACCGTCGCCGCTGACGCGGGCGCCGCGGCCACCGCCGCGGCCGCGCCACCGACCACCAGTGTCATCGCGGCGACGGCGAGTCTCGACAGCCACCCGCGCCCACGTGGCGCACCCCGGGGAACCCGACCGATGGAAAGCATGATCCTCCTCTGCTGACGCAAACCGTGCGGTCTGGGTCGGCGTCCGCGGCACCGGGCGGGGCACCGAGCTGACCACGCCCGACCATGTGATCGCTAACACCGATCGCCCGACCGCGGCGGTGACAAGGTGCCGAAACCGCGGGGTAGGACGCGCGCGCGGCCGGACCAGCCAACGACATCGACCATCTTGGCTATAGACTGTGAGCGATAACATGCTGTTAGTCAAGGCGTAACACAACCGCCTCGTGGCCCCTGCTGGCGCACACGCGAACGGGTGGCCCACCCCCGCCCGCAGGCAGGGATGGACCACCCGTTTGTCAGAACGCTCCGAGCGCGCGGATCAGAAGCCGCGGGCCAGCCGGTAGTAGGCCTGGTTCCAGCGGATCTCGTCGGCGAAGCGGCGCGGCTCGGTGTCGGCGTCGATGACGACGAGCTCGGTCCGGCTCATCTCGGCCAGGTCGTGCAGCTCCTCGGTGCCCACCGCCTGCGACAGCACGGTGTGGTGCGGGGCGCCGGCGGTGATCCACGCCTCGGCCGAGCCGGGCAGGTCCGGTCGCGGCCGCCAGACGGCGCGGGCGACCGGCAGCCGGCGCAGCGGCTGCGGCGGCGTCACGACGTCGATCTCGTTGGCCACGAGCCGGAACCGCTCCCCCATGTCGGCCAGGCCGAGCACCACCGCCGGGCCGGGCGCGGCGTCGAACACGAGCCGCACCGGGTCCTCCCGCCCGCCGATGCTCAGCGGGTGGATCTCCACGTTGGGCACGTCGGACGCGATGGTCGGGCAGACCTCGAGCATGTGGGCGCCCAGCACCAGCTCCTGACCCGGAGTCAGGTCGTAGGTGTAGTCCTCCATGAACGACGTGCCGCCCGCGACCCCCACCGACATCGCCTTGAGGGTGTGGACCAGGACGGACGTCTTCCAGTCACCCTCACCACCGAAGCCGTAGCCGTCGGCCATCAGCCGCTGCACGGCGATACCGGGCAGCTGACGCAGACCACCGAGGTCCTCGAAGTTGGTGGTGAACGCGCGGAAGCCGCCGGCGTCCAGGAACGCGCGCATGCCGAGCTCCAGACGGGCCGCGTAGCGCAGCGAGTCGTGCCGCTCGCCCCCGGGAAGCAGCTCGGCGCCGACGCGGTAGCTGTCGTCGTACTCCTTGACCAGCTCGTCCACGTCGGCGTCGGCGACCTCGCCGACCACCTGGACCAGGTCGTTGACGCCGTAGGTGTTGACCGACACCCCGAAGCGCAGCTCCGCCTCGACCTTGTCACCCTCGGTCACCGCGACGTCGCGCATGTTGTCGCCGAAGCGGGCCAGCCGCAGCGACCGCATCGCCGACCAGCCGAGCGCCGCGCGGGCCCAGGCCCCGACCCGGCCGGTCACCCGCGGGTCACTCACGTGCCCGGCGACGGTCTTGCGGGCCACCCCGAGGCGGGTCTGGATGTACCCGAACTCACGGTCGCCGTGGGCGGCCTGGTTCAGGTTCATGAAGTCCATGTCGATCTCGTCCCACGGCAGCAGGACGTTCGCCTGGGTGTGCAGGTGCAGCAGTGGCGTCTGCAGGGCGTCCAGACCGGAGATCCACATCTTCGCCGGTGAGAACGTGTGCATCCACGCGATGACCCCGATGGCCCCCTGCGCGGCGGCGTCCCGGCAGACCTGCAGGATCTCACCGCTGTTGGTCAGGACGGGCTTCCAGACCACCCGGGCGGGAATCTGCGGCGAGTCGTCGAGCGCGGCCGCGATCTGGCGGGACTGCTCGGCGACCTGCCGGAGCGTCTCCTCGCCGTACATGCCTTGGCTGCCGGTGAGGAACCAGATCTCGGGGTGGGTTTGTGGTGCCATGGGGTTGCCTTCCGCGAGAGGAACGGTCACTTGTAACGAATTCCGATGAGGCGCTGGAGGAGGATGAACGCGAAGAGCAGTCCGCCGATCACGATCTTGGTCCACCAGGAGTTGAGACTCCCGTCGAAGGTGATGAGGGTCTGGATCACACCCAGCACCAGCACGCCGAGCACCGTGCCGAAGACGTAACCCGAGCCACCGGTGAGCACGGTGCCTCCGATCACGACGGCGGCGATGACGTCCAACTCCATGCCGACCGCGATCAGCGGCGCGCCCGAGAGGGTGTAGAAGGACAGCAGGATGCCACCGATCGCGGAGCACAGACCGCTGATCGTGTAGACGGCGATCCGGGTCCGCCCCAACGGCAGACCCATCAGCAGCGCCGACTGCGGGTTGCCGCCGACCGCGTACACGTTGCGCCCCAACCGGGTGTAGGCCAGCACGTACGCCGCGACGAGCACCACGGCGAAGGCGATCAACACGCTGATCGAGACGAAGTTGCCCCGGGGGTCCCCGATCCGCTCCTGCGACATCCTGGTCCAGAACCCGTCGGTGATCGGGATGGACGAGCCGGAGATGAACGTGCACATGCCGCGGGCGAAGAACATCCCGGCGAGCGTGACGATGAACGGCTGGATGTCGAAGAAGTGGATGGCGCACCCCATCAACAGGCCGAGCGTCGGGCCGATGAGCAGGGCGATGACGAGCACGAGCGCCGCGGGCAGACCCTTCTGCAACAGATCCGCCGACACCATCGCCGTCATGGCGACGACGGACCCCACCGACAGGTCGATGCCACCGGTGAGGATCACGAAGGTCATCCCCACCGCGACGACGAGCAGGAAGCCGTTGTCGATGAAGACGTTGAAGATGACCTGCACGTTCGAGAACGCCGTGTACTGGGACACGCCGATGCCGTACATCACCAGGAGCAGGGCGAGCGTGGCAAGCACCGGCACCTGCCGCCGAGGCAGCCGGATCCGGGTGCGGCGGGGGGCGGTGAGCGATCCGGTGGTCATGCCGGCACCTGCTCCTTCGGCTTGTCGGCGACGGGGCGCGGCGGCGGGGCGCTTCTTCTGCGCCGGCTGAACTTGGCTCGGAAGGCCGGCGCCTGGATGAGGCAGACGGCGATGACGACTACCGCTTTGAACAGCAGCGACGTCTGCGGTGAGATGTTCATGGCGTACACCGTGGTGGTCAGGGTCTGGATGATCAGCGCGCCGAGGATCGTGCCGCTCAGGAAGAACCGGCCGCCGGCGAGGGACGTGCCACCGATGACGACCGCGAGGATGGCGTCCAACTCCACCCAGAGGCCGACCGCGTTGCCGTCGGCGCTGGAGACGTTGGCCGTCATCATGAAGCCGGCGATCGCCGCGCAGACGGCGCTGACGACGTACGCGAGGAAGATGACCCGACCGGAGCGGATGCCGGCGAGCCGGCTCGCCTCCGCGTTGCCGCCCACCGACTCGATGATCATGCCGAGTGCGGTACGGCGGGTGAACGCGGCGACGAGCAGTGCCGCGGCGAGGGCGATGAAGATGGCCAGCGGCAGGGTCAGCAGGTGGCCCAGCCCGATCGCCCGGAACGGCTCGGAGTTGATCGTGATGATCTGACCCTGGGTGATCAGCTGGGCGAGGCCCCGGCCGGCCACCATCAGGATCAGCGTGGCGATGATCGGTTGGATCCCGATCACGGCCACCAGCACCCCGTTCCAGACGCCGAGCACGAGCGCGACCCCCAACGCCATCGCGAGGGCGGTCAGCACCACGGTGAGACTGTTCTGGTCGGGCTGCTTGCTGATGTACATGCAGGCCATCGCGCCGCTGATCGCGCACACCGAGCCCACCGACAGGTCGATGCCGCCGGTCGAGATGACCAGGGTCATGCCCAGCGCCACGAGGATCAGCGGCGCGCTCAACCGCAGGATGTCGATCGGCGAGCCGTACAGGTGCCCGTCCTTGAGCTCGATGGACAGGAACCCGGGCCGGTAGATCGTGTTCGCGGCGAGCATGGCGACCAGCACGGCGACGGGCCAGAACACCCGGTGACCGATCATCGTCCGATAGCGGCCCATGGTGTCGTTCATCGGTCCACCTCCTCCCGGTGAGATCCACTCGCGATCGTCTGCATGATGCGCTCGGCGTCGAGGTCCTCGTCGTTGGCGAGCTGCGCGACCATCTGCCGGTCGCGCATGACCGCCACCTTGTGGCTGAGGCGCAGCACCTCCTCCAACTCGGCGGAGATGAACAGCACCGCCATCCCGCCGTCGGACAACTGCGTCACGAGCCGCTGGATCTCGGTCTTCGCGCCGATGTCGATGCCCCGGGTCGGCTCGTCCAGGATCAGCAGCCGCGGCTCGGTGATCAGCCACCGGGCCAGCAGCACCTTCTGCTGGTTGCCGCCGGAGAGGTTGCGGACCGGCACCTCCGGGTCCGCCGGACGGATGTTGAGGGCCTTGACGTACTTGTCGACCAGCTCGTCCTGGCGGCGGCGCGGGATGGGCCGCAGCCAGCCGCGGGCGGCCTGCATGGCGAGGATGATGTTCTCGCGGACCGACAGTTCGGGAACGATGCCCTCGGCCCGGCGGTTCTCCGAGCAGAAGCCGACGCCCTGGTCGATGGCCTGCGCGGGGGTACGCAGACTGCCCGACGTGCCGTCGATCGCGACCTGCCCGCCGTCGGCCCGGTCGGCGCCGAAGAACAGCCGCGCCACCTCGGTACGCCCGGAGCCCAGCAGACCGGCCAGGCCCACCACCTCGCCGGAATGGATGGTCAGGCTGAACGGCGCGACCGCGCCCGCCCGGCCGAGGTTCGACACCGCCACCAGGGGGGTGCCCTCCTCCAGCTCGGCCAGGTCCCGCCGGGAGTGCTCCTCGATCCCTTCGAGGACGTCGAGTTCCTTGCCGATCATCTTCTCGACGAGGCTCAGCTGGGGCAGCTCGGCGGTCAGGTACTCGCCGACGAGCCCGCCGTTGCGCAGCACCGTGATGCGGTCGGCGATCTCGTAGACCTGGTCGAGGAAGTGGGTCACGAACAGGATCGCGATGCCCTCGTCGCGCAGTTGCCGCATGATGCGGAACAGTTGCGCGACCTCACCCGCGTCGAGGCTGGACGTCGGCTCGTCCAGGATCAGCACCCGGGCCTGGATGTCGATCGCACGGGCGATCGCGACCATCTGCTGGATCGCGAGGGAGTACGAGCCCAGCGGCGCGCTGACGTCGAGGTCGAGGTCGAGGCGGGCCAGGAGCGCGCGTGCCCGTCGGCGGACCTCACCCCAGCGGACGGCGCCGAAAAGCCGCGGCTGGCGGCCGATGAAGATGTTCTCCGCCACCGAGAGGTTGGTGCAGAGATTGACCTCCTGGTAGACGGTGCTCACCCCGGCTGCCGTCGCCTGCATCGGGCCGGTGAAGGACACCGGCTCACCGTCGAGGGTGATCGTGCCCTCGTCGGTGTCGTAGACGCCGGTCAGCACCTTGATGAGGGTCGACTTGCCGGCGCCGTTCTCGCCCAACAGGGCGTGCACCTCGCCGGGGAAGAGCCGGAAGTTGACGTCGTGGAGTGCGCGCACCCCGGGAAAGGACTTGCTGATCCCGGTCATCGTCAGGACCGGACGGCTATCCGTCATCCCATCAGACCTCTTCTGGGGGTTGTCGACGCGGATGGGCCGCTGCGCTCCCACCGCGCCCGCCCGGCCGCCCCGGCGGGAGGCTCGGGCGGGCGTGGCGCGGGTCATGCCCGGTCCGTTCGGGTTTATGGGGCGACGCGGCGGGGTCGCCACGCGAGCGCGGCGACCCCCCTGCGTCGATCAGTACTTGCGGTTGGGCAGAGCCTCCTTGGCCTGCTCAGTCGTGAAGGTGGTCTCCTCGGTCTCGATCCGAGCCGGCACCGTCTCGCCCGCGTGGACCTTCTTGGCCAGGTCCATCAGCTGCGGGCCGAGCAACGGGCTGCACTCCGCGATGAAGTTGAACTTCCCGTCGGCGAGGGCCTGCATACCGTCCTTGACGGCGTCCACAGTGATGATGGTGATGTCCTTGCCGGGCACCTTGCCGGCCGCGGTGATCGCCTCGAGCGCGCCCAGACCCATGTCGTCGTTGTGCGCGAACAGCACGTCGATCTTCGGGTTGGCCTTGAGGAACTGCTCCATGACCTGCTTGCCGCCGGCCCGGGTGAAGTCGCCCGTCTGCGAGGCGATGACCTTCAGGTTCGGGTTGGCGGCGATCGCCTCGGCGAAGCCCTTCTTGCGGTCGTTGGCCGGCGCCGCGCCGGTGGTGCCCTGCAACTCCACGATGTTCACCGGGCCCGAGGCGGCCTTCTTCTGCTCGACCAGCCACTCACCGGCGAGACGGCCCTCCTTGACGAAGTCCGAGCCGAGGAAGGTCTTGTAGAGGGTCTTGTCGGCCGAGTCGACCGAGCGGTCGGTCAGGATGACAGGAATGCCGGCGTCCTTGGCCTCCTTGAGGACGGTGTCCCACCCGGACTCCACCACCGGCGAGAAGGCGATCACGTCGACCTTCTGCTGGATGTAGTTGCGGATCGCCTTGATCTGGTTTTCCTGCTTCTGCTGAGCGTCGTCGAACTTCAGCTCGATGCCCGCCGCGGCCGCGGCATCCTTGATCGAGGTGGTGTTCGCGGTACGCCACCCGCTCTCCGCACCGACCTGGGAGAAGCCCATCGTGATCTTGCCGTCGTCCTTGGACCCGCCGCCGCCGGTGTCGCTGTTGCCGCAGGCCGCCACGCCGCCCACGAGCAGCACGCTGGCGAGGACCGCGACAGCGCGCCACGGAGCGGACTGCGTTCGCATCTTTCTCATCAGTTCTCCTTGGCTGTGGTGTGGTGGGACCGCGCGAGCCGCCGACGTGCGAAGGGTGGCGTACGCGGGTGGTGCGTGCTGGTGCGTCGGTGGAGCAGACCGGCAGGCCCGGACGGCCGATGGAGACGGTCAGGGACCTGCCGGTGCGACTGTTTGTTGCCCGTAGACGTTCTGGTAGCGGTGGTAGAGGGCGTCGATGTCGGCCTGCGCGATCGGCACCGGCTGCCCGAGGGTCCGCGCCAGGTACGCGGTACGGGCCACGTCCTCGCACATGACCGCGGCCTTGACCGCCGCCCGGGCGTCCCGACCGATGGAGAAGACACCGTGGTTGCGCATCAGCACCGCGGGAGAGCGGTGCCCGGCGAGGGTGGCGACGATCCCCTTGCCGATGTCGTCGCCGCCGATCAGCGCGAACGGGCCCAGCGGGATCTCCCCACCGAACTCGTCGGCCTGGGCCGTGAGGTGGCAGGGGATCGCCTCCCCGCAGGCGGCCCAGGCGCTGGCGTACGAGCTGTGCGTGTGCACGACACCGCCGACCTCGGGCATGGCGCGGTAGACGTAGGCGTGGGCGGCCGTGTCGCTGGACGGGGCGAGGTCCCCCTCGACGAGGACACCGTCGAGGTCGCAGACCACCATGGTGTCGGCCGTGAGGTCGTCGTAACCCACACCGCTCGGCTTGATCACCATGAGGTCCTGACCGGGGACCCGCGCCGAGACGTTGCCGGACGTCCAGGCGACCAGGTTGTAACGGGTCAGCTCGCTGTGCAGGCGGGCGACGCTCTCGCGCAGCTCGCGGATCTGTCGACCTACCTCTGCGCTCATGCGACGACCTCCAGCGGGGCCTCGTGCGTGGCCGCGACGGCCTCGACCGCCGCGTTGCGGATCGCCCGCAGGCGGAGCATGACGTCGTTGCCGCCCCGACCGAAGTGGTCATGCAGCGCCCGGTACTCGGCGTACAGGGCGTCGTAGGCGCGCGCCCGGTCGGGATCCGGCGTGTAGACGGCCTCGTGCACCCGCCCCATCGCTTGCGACGCCTCGTGGATCGACGGGTACGCCCCGGCGGCGACGGCGGCGTGGATCGCCGACCCGAGCGCCGGCCCCTGCGCCGAGGCGATGATGTTCAGCGGTCGCTTGGTCACGTCGGCGTAGATCTGCATCAGCAGCTTGTTGTTGGTGAGACCGCCGGCGATCACCAGGTCGTTCACCGGCACCCCGGCCTCGACGAACGCGTCGATGATCATCCTGGTGCCGTACGCCGTGGACTCCAGCAGCGCACGGTAGATGTCCTGCGGCCGGGTGGCCAGGGTCATCCCGACGATCATCCCGCTGAGGTCGTGGTTGACCAGCAGCGAGCGGTTGCCGTTCCACCAGTCCAGGGCGACCAGGCCGTGTGCGCCGACCGGCTGGCTGGCGGCAAGCTCGGTGAGGCGTTCGTGCGAGTCGAACCCGGCGGGGGCGCCGTGCGCGACGAACCAGCCGAAGATGTCGCCGACACCGCTCTGCCCGGCCTCGTAGCCCCAGGCGCCGGGGCTGATGCCGCCGTCCACGACACCGCACATGCCAGCCACCTCGGCGACCTCCGCGCCGTTGACGACGTGGCAGGTCGAGGTGCCCATGATGGCGACCAGCCGACCGGGCTCCACCGCCTGCGCGGACGCAGCGGTGACGTGCGCGTCGACGTTGCCGACGGCCACCGCGATCCCCTCCGGCAGACCGGTCCAGGCCGAGGCGCGGGCGGTGAGCGTGCCGGCGCGTGCGCCGAGCGGCAGCAGCGGACCGTCGAGCTTGGCCACGAAGTCGCCGAAGTCGGGGTTGAGCGCGGTCAGGAAGCTGTCGGACGGGTACTGCCCGTCCTGCAGGATGCCCTTGTAGCCCGCGGTGCAGACGTTACGGGTCTCGGTGCCGCTGAGCTGCCAGACGATCCAGTCGGCGGCCTCGATGAACCGCTCGGCCCGGTGGTAGATCTCCGGGTCCTCCTCCAGGATCTGCAGACCCTTGGCGTACTGCCACTCGGCGGAGATCTTGCCGCCGTACCGGCCGATCCACGGCTCCGCCCGCTCGTGGGCCAGCGCGTTGATCCGGTCGGCGTGCGGCTGCGCGGCGTGGTGCTTCCACAGTTTGACCCAGGAGTGCGGCCGGTCGCGCAGGTCGGGATCCTCGCAGAGCGGGGTGCCGTGGGCGTCGGTCGGCAGCACGGTGCAGGCGGTGAAGTCGATGCCGATGCCCACCACCGATGCGGGGTCCACTCCCGCGGCGGACACCGCCGCCGGGACGGCGTGGCGCAGCACGTCGCGGTAGTCGTCCGGATTTTGCAGCGCCCAGTCCGGGGGCAGCGGTCGACCTCCGGGCAGCGTCTCGCTGATGACCCCGTCGCCGTACTCGTGCACCGCGGTCCCCAACTCGGCACCGTCGGAAACCCGGACCACCAGGGCCCGCCCGGAGAGAGTGCCGAAGTCGACACCCACGACGTAGCTTTCGGCAGCTCCGTCCACACGCTCCATGTTCACCTCCACCGTTAACGGGGATAGTGTTAACGCTCACATCCAGCGCCGTCAAGACATCTAGCTGCAACAGCTCCGTAACGGAACGCGGAGGCCCGCGCGCCCACTTGGGCGGGTAGCTACCGGATTGGTGCAAAGTCCGCGATTCCGCCTCCAGCCCGGTCGCGGCAGCGCAGGGAGGGCGACATCTGAACGGCAGCCGGCCGAAACCTCCTCGCCCGGCGGGCGGCCCGACACCTCCCCGGCCGGCCGTCGGCCCGGCGCCTCCTCAGCCGGCAGGGCGACAGCAAGGTCCCGCACCACTGGGCCACGGGATGACGGTCCGATCGCGACGGTGGCCGGGTCGTCGGCGATGTCAGCGATAACATCGCTGCGGCCGCCAGCCTCGCATGATCAGATCTATGACCCGCGCCGCAGCCGCCGCCGAGCCCATGAGCGCGCACTCCGGTCGCCGACGTGCACCTCGCGTGCCCGGTCCGGGAATCGTGTTATCGATAACATTCGACGTTTCGCGGTCGCCGCGCGCACGGTCTCGACCCAGCGCGTCTCGTGGGCGCCCGCGCCTCCGGCGTCGCGGCCAGGGTCGGGGTGGGGACTCCGCGGCGATCCCGCGGTGGTGATCGACTCCAGGTTGGCGATGTCGCGGTATCCGGTCGGCGGGACACCGCGACATCGCCGAGCTGGGGTCGATCATGCGCCCCGGCCCGGCCCCGAAGGGCCGGACCGGGGCGGGCCGGGCGGGTCAGGCGGGCCGGGAGGGTCAGGCGCGAGGGCCCGTCGGGTCAGGCGGTCCGGCCGCGGTTGTAGAGCGCCTTGGCCCAGAGGAAGCAGGCCACCGTGATGACGGCGCACCAGGCGACCGCGAGGATCCCGTTGCTGCCGATTCCGGTGCCGAGCAGGAGGCCCCGGAGGGTTTCCATGACCGGGGTGAAGGGTTGGTAGTCGGCGAACAGGCGTACCGGCGTCGGCATGGAGTCGGTGGGGACGAACCCGCTGCCGAGAAATGGCAGGAGCACCAGCGGCATGGGCAGGTTGCTGGCCGTCTCGACGCTTTTCGTGACCAGGCCGAGGGCGACCGACAGCCAGGTGACCGCGACGGTGATCATGGTGAGGACGCCGATCGCGGCGAGCCATTCGACGGCATTGGCGGTGGGACGGAACCCGACCAGCAGCGCTACGCCGGTGACGGCCGCGAGGCTGAACATCGTCTGGAGCACGCTGCCCACGACGTGGCCGGTGAGAACCGACGGCCGGAAGATCGCCATCGTACGGAAGCGGGCGATGATGCCCTCGGCCATGTCCATGGCGACCGAGATCGCGGTGCCCTGCGCCGCGCTGGCCACCGTAATGAGCAGGATGCCGGGGGTGACGTAGTTGGCGTAGTCGGCGCGGTCGCCGGAGGGTCCGAGGCCGGCGCCGAGCGTGCCGCCGAAGACGTAGACGAAGAGCAGCAGAAGGATGACCGGGATGCCGACGAGCATGAGGGTCAGCGAGGGGTAGCGCCGCATGTGCAGGAGGTTGCGCCGCAGCATGGTGTTCGAGTCGCGCAGGGCGAGGTTGAGGGTGCTCATCGCGCGGAGGCCCTTTCGTGACCGGACCGCCCGGCCCGGGTGGCGGGGTGGCTGTCGGGTTGATTGGCTCGGCTGTCGGGTTGGCCGGTGAGGGCGAGGAAGACGTCGTCGAGGTCGGGGGTGTGCACCGCGAGGCCGGCCACGGTGATCGCGTCGCGGTCGAGGTGGTCGAGGACGGACCGCAACGAACCGACCCCGCCGTCGCTCGGCACCTGGAGGGTCAGCGCGGCGTCGTCCCGGGTGGCCGCCGCGAACGTACGGGCCGCCGAGTCGAGCCCCTCCTGGTCGGCGAACCGCAACACGACGTGGCCGCCCGGGATGAGCCGCTTGAGCTCGTGCGGGGTGCCCTCGGCGATCAGCCGGCCGTGGTCGAGGAACGCGACGCGGTCGGCGAGCTGATCGGCCTCCTCCAGGTACTGGGTCGTCAGCAGGATGGTGACGCCCTCGGCGGCGAGGGCCCGGATGATGTGCCACATGGCGCGGCGGCTGCGCGGGTCGAGGCCGGTCGTCGGCTCGTCGAGGAAGATGACGCGGGGGTCGCCGACCAGGGTCATCGCGAGGTCGAGCCGACGGCGCATGCCGCCGGAGTACGTCGCGGCCGGCTTGTCCGCCGCCTCCGTGAGGTCGAACTGCCCGAGCAGGTCGGCGATCCGTCGCCGACCCGTCGCCCGGTCCAGATGACACAGGTCGGCCATCAGGTTCAGGTTCTCCCGACCGGTGAGCAGGTTGTCCACGGCGGAGAACTGGCCGGTGACGCCGATCAGCTCACGAACCGCGTCGGGCTCACGGGTCACGTCGTGGCCGAGGACGCGGGCGTGGCCGCCGTCCGCCCGGAGCAGGGTGGAGAGGATCTGCACTGTGGTGGTCTTGCCGGCGCCGTTCGGGCCGAGCAACGCGAAGATCGTTCCCTCGGTGATCATCAGGTCGATGCCGTCGAGCACGACCTTGTCACCGTAGGACTTCCGCAGCTCCGTGGTGACGATCGCGGGTTTCCTGCTGCTGGTCATGGTCTCCTCATTTGTGGTCGGGGGTCGCGGCGGATCAGGCACGGCGGATCGTGATGTCGCCGTAGGAGGTGTTCGCGCGGATCTCGACCGTCTCGTCGGTCTCGGCCGGGCTGTCGGTCGACTCGAGCGCGTTGTGCACGCGCCCGTGCCGGGAACTGACGTCGAGCCAGGCGGCGGTGCCGCGCCGGACCCCGACCTCGATCGCGCCGTACGAGGTGTGCGACTCGACCGACCCGCGTACGACCTCGCCCAGCCGGACGTTGCCGTACGCGGTGCGTGCCGCCACCGAGGCCATCGACGCGTCCACCGTGATGTCGCCGTACGCGGTGTTGACCCGGACGTCACCGCCGCTGCGGCCGATCCAGCAGTCACCGGAGGAGTTCTTGATCTCCGCGGTGCCGTCGACCGCGCCGAGGCGCACCTTTCCGGAGGAGGCCTTCACCCGGGCGGAACCGGTGACACGCTCCACCGCGACCTCGCCGTGGCTGCTGTCGATCTCCAACGGCCCGGTCTCCTCGAGCCGGATCCCGCTGCCGGTCTTGATGCGACACTCGCCGAGCCGCCCCTCGCCGCGGAACGCCGCCCACGCCGCCTCGGCATGCAGCCGTGTCCCGCTCGGCACCTCGATGAGGACGTCGACCGAGGGGCCGGAGCCGAAGCCGTATCGGCGCCAGCTCTTCGGCACCCTGATCCGCAGGAGCCCGGCGGCGTACTCGACGGTGGTCTGCTCCGCGGCGCTCACGTCGGCCTTGCTCGACGGGTCGCGGGGGCGCACCTGCACCACCGTGTCGGTGCGGTCGGTCGCAGCGATCCAGGCGTCCCCGACGGGCAGCTCGACCTGGACGGAAATCGGTTCTGGCGTATCGAAAACAGGCATGGTGGTCTCCCGGGAGGTGCGTGGCGAAGGCGAGCGGAATCGGAAAGGGGCGCGGCGGTCAGCGCGCCCAGCCGGTGACGTGCTGGCCAGGCCGCGGCGGCTCCAGCCGGCGCGGTGGCTGGCGATCCGTGCCGCCGGCCGCGACGGCGGCGGCGACGGCTCGCACCAGCCAGGCGTTGACGGACAGCCCGGCCCGGCTGGCGGCCCCGTCGACGCTGGCCTTGAGATGGTCGGGGAGGCGGAGGTTGATCCGGGACGTGCCGCCCTCGTCGCCCTCGGGCGGGAGCAGCGGCGCCGGCGCCGGAGGCGGTTCGCTGACCGCATCCGTGCTGTCCGCCGGCGGGTTCGCGGGCGTCACCACGAAATTGGGCTCGCGCCCGCGCAGCCGGACGTGCACCGACCCGGGGGCGAGATCGCGGGTGATCTCGTCGGCCGCGTCGGAAAGCGCCTCGAGCAGCGTGAGGTGGGTCGCCGCCTCCAGTTGGGTGAAGAGTCGCTCGGCCAGCACCCGACCCTCCGGGTCGACGCCCTCGGCGGCCACAGCGAACTCGTTGCGCAGGTTCTCGACGTACGGCCTCAAGTCCATGGCACCATCATGGCACTACTTTGGCTCAAAATGCAACAGCCGTGGCTCAACGTGCTGCCATGACCTTCATCGCCGATCGCCGGTGCGACGCTCCGGCCCCCCGAACACGCGGCGGACCAGCCGGTTCGCGACCTCCTGCGTCAGCCCGGTGGCCACCAGCAGATCGCTGACGGTCGTCCGGACCTGCGCCACCACGACGGCACCGGAGAAACCGACCCCCTCCCGGTAGGCGTCACCGGCGGCGCACACCGCCCGCAGGGCCTGCTCCCGCGCCTGGGTGGGTTCGTGACCGGCGGCGAACTGCCGCTTGAGCACGCGTACCGCCTCGGCGAGGTCGGCGACGGCCTCCGGCAGCTGCCTCGGGATCGGCTCACCGTCGTCGATCACGGTCACCGCGCGGCGGATCAGCGTTCCGGCGTTGCGCATCGCCCGGTCGATCGGTCCCGCCGCCTGCGCGTACCGGCCCACCGGCCCGTGCCGCTCATGCCAGTGCACCGGCGAGAGGGTGCTGGCCTCCCGGGCCCCCTGGGTCGCCTCGACCAGCGCCCGCAGCTCGTCCTTGTTCTCCCGCAGCTGCGTCCGGGCGGCCAGCGCACGGGCGATGTCGCGGTCGGCCAGCGCGCCAGCGGTGGCGTCGAGCTGGGTGCTGAGCAGGTCCAACGCCGGGCGCGCGGCCCGGTTGAGCACCCGCAGCGGGCTCAACGGCAGAAGGACGGCGGTGACCAGCAGCGCCACCGCTCCCCCGACGAGAGCGTCCACGAAGCGGGGAATCTCCAGGTCCCGCACGGACGGACTCAACGTGGCGATGAGCACCGCCGTCGCCCCGGCCTGGATCACCGCCGCCGCGCTGCCGGCGAGGAACAACGCGACGAGGATCGCCAGCACGACGATCAGGGCGAGTTGCCACCACCCGGTGCCGGTGACCGTGAGCAGCAGGTCGCCGACCAGCACCCCCACGGTGACGCCGATGATCAACTCGACGGTGCGACGCAGCCGTTGCCCGACCGACGCGGCGAGGGTCGAGACCGCGGAGATCGGCGCGAACACCGGCTGCGAGACGTGCAGCACGTGGCGCACCACCAGCCAGGACAGCGCCGCAGCCAGACCGGCCTGCAGAGCGAGGCCGCCGACGCTCCGTACCCGCCGCGCCCGCTCCCGCAGCGTGCCCCACAGGCGGGCGCGGAGCCGGGCGACGGTCGTCGGCGCAGCGGCGTTCGCTCCCGCGCCGGCCCGCGCCGCGGCGCCCCCGTCCGTAGCGGGCCGACCGGCAGCGACCATGGCGGCGGCTACCCCGCCGTACCCCGATCAATCCTGGCCGCCGGGCGCGGCCACGCGCGAGCGCGCCGCGCCCGGCGGCCGACGGCGGTCGCGCTCAGCGCGCGGAGAGCATCTTCTCGGCGTACGCCCAGAGCCGGTCCGCGGCGACCGGGTCGATTGCGTGGTCGGCGACCCCGCCGGCGGCGTTCGGGCCGCCGGGCACCACCTCCGCCTCCTGGTTGTCGACGAAGTACCGGCCGCCGATGCCGTCGAGCAGGGGTGACGCGGCGAGCAGGACGGTGGTCGCCGCTCCCTGGGCGGGCGTCTTGTAGTGGTCCGGCACGACGAGGTTGCCCGCCTCGTCCATCGCGCCGAACGCGCGCATCATGTCGTCGTCCAGGTGACGTTGCAGGTTGGTGTGGATGTACCCGGGGTTGAGGGAGTTGGCGGTGATCCCGTCCTTGGCCCACCGCCGGGTGATGCCGACCGCGAGCAGGACGTCCGCGGTCTTCGACTGCCCGTACGCCGACCACGGGTCGTACGGGCGCCGCTCGAACTGGGGGTCCTCGACGTCGAACGGAGCGCCCAGGTGCGCCCCGGAGCTGACCACCACGACCCGGGCCGCCCCGGCGGCACGCAGGTTGTCGTGCAGACCGACGGCGAGCGCGAAGTGCCCCAGGTAGTTGGTCGCGAGCTGGAGTTCCCAGCCCTGCGCGGAGAGCTGCCGGGTCGCAAGCGCCATGATGCCGGCGTTGGCGACCAGCGCGTCGAGCGGGCCCCGCCAGGCCGCGACGAAGGCGTCGACCGACGCCAGATCGGCGAGGTCGAGCGCGGCCGACCGGACGGCGCCCCGGGTGGCGTCGGTGGCGAACTCCGCGACGAGCGCGGCGGCCCGCTCGGGGTCACGGACCGCGACGGTGACCTCGGCGCCGGCGCCGGCCAGGGCGCGAACCGTCTCGACACCGAGGCCGGAGGCGCCGCCGGTGACGATCATCCGGCGCCCGGTGAGGTCCACGCCGTCGAGGATCTCGGCGGCGGTGGTACGGGCGGTGAACGACGTGGTGAGGCGTGGGTTCGCTGTCATGTCAGCCAGACTATGAACCTGAACCTGGACTGCCTATAGTCTAGGATCCGCGATACTTTAGTGATCGTCCAGGACGGTGCGGATGGATCCCCTTGAGGACGTACTGGCGTTGCTCGATGCGACGAGTCACGTCTCCGCCGGCCTCGTCGCCGGAGGGCGCTGGGCGGTCCGGTTCGACCCACCGGCCGGCGCGAAGTTCAACGCCATCCGGCGCGGCCGCTGCTTCCTGCTCGTCGACGGCGAGCCCGAGCCGATCGGCCTCGCCGAGGGCGACTGCTACCTGCTGACCCGGCCGGTGGCCTACACGCTCTTCAGTGCCCCCGACGCACCGGTCCAGCCGGCGTACCCGATCTTCGCCGCCGCTGCCGACGGCGTGGCGCACGCGGGCGACGGCGACGACATGTTCCTCATCGGCGGCGCGTTCTCCCTGGGCGACCGGGGTCGCAGTCTCCTGTTGGACAGCCTTCCGCCGATCATCCACGTGCCCGCCGACACCCCCGCGGCCGCCACCATCCGGTGGGCGCTCGACGAGATCGACAGCGAGCTGCGGCAGGCACAGCTCGGATCGCGACTCGTCGCCGAACACCTGGCGCTCGTCCTGCTGATCCAGGTGCTGCGGCTGCACCTGGCCCGCGGTCCGCAGCACACGTCCGGCTGGCTGGCCGGGCTCGCCGACCCGGTGGTCGCTCCCGCGCTGCGGGCGATGCACGGGCGGCCCGCGCAGTCGTGGACGGTGGACGAGATCGCCCGCGCCGCGTCCGTCTCCCGCTCCACGCTCGCCGCCCGCTTCCGGCAGGTCGTCGGCGTGGGCCCGCTGGAGTACCTCACGCGATGGCGGATCGAACTCGCGGCGGACCGCATCCGCCGCGGCTCGGACACCGTCGCCACCATCGCCCTGGCCGTCGGGTACGGCTCGGAGAGCGCCCTCAGCGTGGCCTTCAAACGTGTCACCGGCGTCTCGCCGCGGACGTACCGCAGACAGGTGGCCGGGAGCGCCCGGACCGCATAGGGGTCACCCGTGCGGTGCGGCGCGTCGCCTGCGCGGTTGGGCGCGTCCGGGCGGGGTAGACCCCGGTCTGCCACGCGGGTGGTGGGGCCACCCGCGGCTGGATCGCCGGCGCCGGGCGGTCGGACGCCTCGGGGGGCGACGGCGGATGGATCAGCGCGGGTGAGCGGGCCCGACACCCTCGGCGACATCGTGGAGCTGCGGGTGCCTTCTGCTGCCGTTCCTGCTGGTAAACGTGGCGATCTGGATGCGTCCGGCGAACCCGCGCTCGGAGGCCATGGTCAAGTCCCTGTGCCGGGTGCTGGCGGTGTTCGCGCTGGTGCCGGTCGTCGCGATCGGCCTGGTCTGGCGGCTGGAGTTGGCGCAACGCCTGCGGCACGCGCCGCCCGAGTGACGCTGATCGGGCCACTTCCCGTCTCCGTCCGGTGCGCGGAATCGCGGGGCAGAACCAGCCCACGGAGCGCGCCACACCGGCGCGGTTGACATCACCGCCCATGATTGTGGTCGCTGCCCGGAATCCTGATCGTCAGAGGCTGGAGGTCGACGTGGCTGCGGTGTCCCACCCGGTGTTCGCGCGGGTGTACAAAAGGCTCAGCGTCGCCATGGACCGCGCCGGCACCGCCGAGTTCCGCCGCGACCTGGTCGCCGGCCTGACCGGCCGGGTGCTCGAGGTCGGCGCCGGCAACGGGCGCATGTTCGCCCACTACCCGCGGACGGTGACCGAGGTCGTCGCGGTCGAGCCGGAACGCCGCCTGCGTGCCGCCGCCGTCTGGGCGGCCCCGGCCGCGCCGGTGCCGATCACGGTCGTCGACGGCCTGGCCGAGGCGTTGCCCGCCGCCGACGGCGAGTTCGACGCGGTCGTGGTCGCGTTGGTGCTGTGCACCGTGCCCGACCAGGCCGCCGCGCTCGCCGAGATCCACCGTGTGCTGCGCCCCGGCGGCCAGCTGCGCTTCTTCGAGCACGTCGCCGCCGAGGAGCCCGGTCGCCTCCGTCGGGTCCAACGGTTCTCCGACGCCACGCTCTGGCCGAAACTGTTCGGCGGCTGCCACACCGGCCGCGACACCACGGCCGCCATCGAGGCGGCCGGGTTCGCCATCGACGAGCTGCGTCGCTTCCGGTTCCCGGCCGGCAGTTCCAGCCCCTCCTCGCCGTGCGTTCTGGGTCGCGCGATCCAGCCGGAGCACCGGCTGCGCTGAGGTGTCATCGGGCCGTCCGCGAGGTTCAGCGCCTCGGCAGGCCGGCCAGCCAGTCGTCCAGGGCCGCCGGGCTCGCATCGCGGCAGCGTACGCCGCAGCGGCGAGCGGGCCTCACCAGCTGCTGCCGGGACAGGCCGGCCGCGTGCCGGGCCCGCGTCGATAATCGCTTGCCGCACACGACGGGCGTCCCCAGAGTGGTGCCCATGACGTACTGACGGACACCACCCGCACCGCGCCGAGGCCGCTTCGCGCCGCTCGGTGCCGTACCGCCGTCCGTCCCCTTGCGATTCAGCGAGAAGTGAGCGTCGTTGTCTGAGCACCACTCCCCTCGGGAGTCTTCGTCCCCGTCCGCCCCGGCCACCATTGCCGTGTTCGCGTCCCCCGCGAGTTGGATCGAGTCCGCCGCGCTCGACCAGTGCCGGCAGGTGGCCGCCCTCGACGGCATGGTCCACGTTGCCGGGATGCCGGACCTGCACCCGGGCAAGGGCGCCCCCATCGGCGCGGCCATGGCGTCGACCGTGCTGTACCCGTTCCTGGTGGGCTCGGACATCGGCTGCGGCATCGCGGTGTTCCCCATTCGACTCCGGCGCGTCGTACCCGAGCGGCTGGCTGCCCGGTTCCCCGACCTCGACCGCGCGCTCGACCCCGAGCGGGACGCCGACGATCCGGCCTGGACCGTCGTCGCGGGCGACGTTCCCGCCGGCCACCGGGACGGTCTCGGTACGGTCGGCCGCGGTAACCACTTCGTCGAGCTGGCTCGCGTCGACACCGTCTTCGCACCCGAGCACGCGCACCGACTCGGGCTGGCCACCGGTGACCTCGTCCTCGTCGTGCACAGCGGCTCGCGGGGCCTGGGTGAGCGGATCCTGCGCACGCACACCGAGACGCACGGGGCGGGCCCCGCTCCCGACCCGGCCGCGTACCTGGCCCGGCACGACGAGGCGGTGCGCTGGGGCTCGCTCAACCGGCGGCTGCTGGCCGCCCGGGTCGCGTACGCCCTGGGGGCCGAGCCGACCGAGCCGGTCGTCGACCAGTGCCACAACCTGGTCGAGGTGCGCGACGGCGTCTACCTGCACCGCAAGGGGGCGGCGCCCGGTGACGGCCGCGACGTGCTCGTCGCCGGTACGCGGGGTACCGCGTCGTACCTGGTGGCCGCCCACGCCGGGGCGGACGCCAACCACTCGGTGGCGCACGGCGCGGGCCGGAAGATGTCCCGTGCCGACGCGCTGCGCCGGGGCCGGGCCAAGCACACGGTCGAGGAGTTGCGGCGTACCCCGGTGGGTTCCCTGGTGGTGTGCGGTGACCGCCAGTTGCTCTTCGAGGAGGCGCCCACGGCGTACAAGCGGATCGAGCAGGTGATCGGCGATCTCGTCGAGCACCGGCTCGCCACGCCGGTGGCCACCACGATCCCCCTGGTCACCTACAAGACGCCGGATGTCGGGGCCGCGTCGAGGTCGGACCGGCGCGACAAGCGTCGCGGGCGGGGTCGGTCGTGAGCGCGCAGCTGCTGCTGTCCGCCGGCCGTGGGCCGCGGGAGTGCGCGTGGGCGCTGGCCCACCTGTTGCGCCGCCTGGAGGCTGACGCCACCCGGCAGGGCGTGACCGTCCAGCGGGTCCACGCGGTGCCCGGTGACCGGCCCGGCACCTACCGGTCGGTGCTGATCCGGTTGTCCGGCGCCGACGTCGAGGCGTTCGCCGCCTCCTGGACGGGGACGCTGTGCTGGCAGGCGCCCAGCCCCTACCGGACGAGCGCCGGTCGAAAGAACTGGTACGTGACCGCGCAACCGCCGCCGAGCGACGCGCCGCCGACGACGTTCGCCGAGGCCGACGTCGACATCGTCGGCTGCCGCACCGGCGGTCCCGGCGGCCAGCACCGGAACAAGGCCAGCACGGCGGTACGCGCCACGCACCGCCCCTCGGGCCTGGTCGTGGTGGTGGACGACGAACGGCAGTTCAGTCTGAACCGGCGCGTCGCCCTTGAGCTGCTGCGCCAACGGGTCGAGCGCGGCGACGAGGCGGCCCGCCGCGCGGTCACCACCGCCCGTTGGCGCATCCACGACGACCTCGTGCGGGGCGACCCGACCCGCACCGAACGCCCGTAGCGCAGCGCGCTCAGACCTCCAGGACCGCGTCGGCGAAGGCCCGCGGCGCCTCCTGGGGCAGGTTGTGCCCGATGCCGCCGCCGACGGTCCGGTGCTCGTACCGGCCGGCGAACTGCTTGCCGTAGACACTCGGGTCCAGGTGGGGAGCGCCGTTGGCGTCACCCTCCAGGGTGATGCTGGGCACCGAGATCCTCGGCTTGCCGGCCAGGCGCTTCTCCACCTCGTCGTACTGCGGTTCGCCCTCGGCCAGGGCCAGCCGCCACCGGTAGTTGTGGATCACGATGTCGACGTGGTCGGGGTTGTCGAACGCGGCGGCGCTGCGCTCGAAGGTCGCTTCGTCGAACATCCACCGCGGCGATGCGGTCTGCCAGATCAGCCGGGCGAAGTCGCGGCGGTTGCGGTCGTACCCCTGCCGGCCGCGCTCGGTGGCGAAGTAGAACTGGTACCACCAGGCGAACTCGGCCTTCGGCGGCAGCGGCGTCCGGCCCGACTCCTGGCCGTCGATCAGGTAACCGCTGACCGACACCAGACCGGAACAGCGCTCAGGCCACAACGCGGCCACGACATCGGCCGTACGCGCACCCCAGTCGAACCCGGCCAACTTCGCGCTGTCGATGCCCAGGGCGTCCATGAGGGCGATGAGGTCGAGCCCCATGGCGGCCGGCTCGCCGTTGCGGACGGCGTCGTCGGATCGGAACCGCGTCGTGCCGTGACCCCGCAGATACGGCACGACGACCCGGTGGCCGGCGTCGGTGAGCAGCGGTACGACGTCGACGAAGCTGTGGATGTCGTACGGCCAGCCGTGCAGCAGGATCACGGGAGCGCCGTCGGCCGGGCCGGCGTCCACGTATCCGACGTTCAGGACCCCGGCGTCGATCTGTCGCACGTCATCGAACAGTGCCATCGAACCGGTCTCCTTCCTCGGCTGATTCCGGCTGTCGAAACGCGGCTCCGGACCACCGGCCCAGCCCCGAAATCGTAGGAATCCACGAGCCGCCGGACAGCGAGTTGCGCAAGAACAGCAGCGCCGGTGCGCGGATCGCTAGAATGCGTCCGCAAACAGGACACTTCCCGTGTGGTCGCCGCGCTGGTCGTAGGGTGATGACATGGCTGAGCGATCCCTGACCCTGATGGCGGTGCACGCGCACCCCGACGACGAGGCGACGAGCACCGGTGGCGTCCTCGCCCGGTACGCGGCCGAAGGTGTCACCACGGTCCTCGTGACCTGTACCGACGGGCGATGCGGCGACGGCCCCGGCGGGGCGAAGCCCGGTGGGCCCGGCCACGACCCGGCCGCCGTCGTGGCGATGCGTCAGGCCGAGCTGGAGGACAGCTGCGCGACGTTGAAGGTCACCCACCTGGAGACGCTCGGCTACGCCGACTCCGGGATGATGGGTTGGTCGACGAACGACCAGCCCGGCTCCTTCTGGACGACGCCGGTGGCCGAGGCCGCGGACCGGCTCGCCGACCTGATCCGCCGCTACCAGCCGGACGTCATCGTGACCTACGACGAGAACGGCTTCTACGGCCACCCGGACCACATCCAGGCGCATCGCATCACCATGGCCGCCGTCGCGCAGACCGACATCCCCGCGAAGGTCTACTGGACCACCGTGCCGCGGACGGCGTTCGCGGAGTTCGGCCGGATCATGAAGGAGCTCGGCGTCGAGTGGGCCGAGCCGGACCCGTCGTCCGACCAGCCCGAGCTGGGGCTGCCCGACGACGAGATCACCACCTGGGTCGACACCCGGAGCTACGGCGCGCAGAAGTTCGAGGCCCTGGCCGCGCACGCCAGCCAGACCGAGAACATCTTCTTCCTCCAGTTGGGCCCGGAGCGGTTCACCGAGCTGATGGGCAGGGAGACCTTCGTCCGGGTGCGGGACACCACGGGCGCGCCGGTGCCCGAGGACGACCTCTTCGCCGGCCTGCGCTGACGCGTACCCACACCCGGCGGCGGGCCCGCTACCGTTGCCGGGTGCGGGTGGTGGTGGCGGAAGACCTCGTGTTGTTGCGGGACGGGTTGATCCGGCTGTTGGAGGCCCACGGCTTCGAGGTGGTCGCCGCCGTGGGCACCGGGCCGGATCTGCTGACCGAACTCGTCACGCGGCGCCCCGACGTGGCCGTGGTCGACGTGCGGCTGCCGCCGTCGTACACCGATGAGGGTCTGCGGGCCGCGCTCGCGGCGCGGGCCGAGGTGCCGGGGTTGCCGGTGCTGGTGCTCTCTCAATACGTGGAGCGACTGTACGCGCGGGAACTGCTCGCCGACGGCCACGGCGGGATCGGCTACCTGCTCAAGGACCGGGTGTCCGACCTCGGCGAGTTCGTCGCCGCGGTCCGCCGGGTCGCCGCGGGCGGCACCGCGCTCGACCCCACAGTGGTGGCGAAGCTGCTCGACAGCCGGACCCGGGTGCTGCCCCTGGACCGGTTGACCCCTCGCGAGCGGGAGGTGCTCGGGCAGATGGCGCAGGGCCGGTCCAACGCCGCCATCGGCGCCGCCCTGTTCATCACGGAGAAGGCCGTCGCCAAGCACACCAACAGCATCTTCGCCAAACTCGGGCTGCAGTCCTCCGAGGACGACAACCGGCGAGTCCTCGCCGTCCTCGCCTACCTCGACGCATAGGGGTACTGGCACCACCACGGGAGGGGTTCCAGGCTCCTCGAAACGCGTCGCGCCAGCGGCGAGCCTGAGACCATGACCGCAACCGTCAGCACGACGGCCCTCCAACCGGGCCCCGTCCCCCGCACCGACCGCGCCCTCGCCCCCGACCTCGCCCGGGGCGCCATGCTGCTGTTCATCGCGCTCGCGAACGCCGCGAACGCCGCGTTCGCCGGCCAGCCCGGCCTGGACGGCACGCCGCACGGCGCGCAGCGCGTCGTCAACGCCGTCCTGGCGACGTTCGTCGACAGCCGCGCCTACCCGGTCTTCGCCGTCATGTTCGGGTACGGCCTCGTGCAGATCGCCCGACGACAGGGCGAGGGCGCACGGCGGATCCTGCTGCGGCGCAACGCCGCCCTGATCGTCTTCGGCCTGTGCCACGCGACGCTGCTGTACTTCGGGGACTTCCTCGGCGCGTACGGCATCGTCGGTATCGCCGCCACCCTGCTGTTGCTGCGCCGCGGCGACCGGTTCCACCGCGTCGTGCTGTGGCTCTGGGGCATCCAGACCGCGTACGCCGGGGTCCTGGCGGTGACCGCGCTCGTCGGCGCGCGCGGCGGCAACGCCGTCCTCACCAACACGCCGAACCCGTCGCTCGCCGCCTCGTCGTACGGCCAGTCCATCCTCGACCGACTCGCCGAGTGGCCGGTCCACACCGCCACCGTGCTCCCGTTCATCGTCATCGTGTGGCTGGGCATCTGGGCGGCCCGGCACCGCATCCTGGAGAACCCAGCCGCGCACCGCGTGCTGCTGCGCCGCGTCGCCGTCGGCTGCCTCGGCATCTCCGTCGTCGGCGCGCTCCCCTACGCGCTCATCGCCGCTGGTGCCGTGCACGTCGACGCCGCTACGGTCGGGACCATGGCACTCGTCCACGCCGTGAGCGGCGAGTACGGAGGGCCCGGCTACGTGGCGTTGTTCGGCCTGCTGGCACTGCGACTCGACCGTGCCCGCCGCGGCCGTGCCCTGCTCGCCCCGGTGGTCGCGCTCGGGCAACGGTCGCTGAGCGGATACCTGTTGCAGTCCGCGGTGTGGCTGGCGCTGTTCGCGCCGTGGGCGCTGCACCTGGAGGGCACGTACGCCGCCGCCGGCGTGGCGGTCGTCACCTGGCTGGTCTCGCTGGCCGCCGCCTGGACGCTGAGCGTCACCGGTCACCGGGGGCCGGCGGAGACGCTGCTGCGACGCATCACCTACCGCACCACCCGCCGATGACCGCCATCACCCGCAGGACCGTGGCCGGGGCGCTCTGCGTCGCGGCCACGGTCGCCTGGCTGGTCACCGGCCGTGGCGTGTTCTGGCCCCGGTGGGTGTACTTCGGGGTCGGCATCGTGCTGCTCGGCCGGCTCCTGCTGCGGCGGGCACTGCGGGTGCCACCGGGCCGGCGTCTCTGGCTCGCCCTCGACGTCGCCGCGTGCGCCCTGATCGGGTGCGCCGACCTCAGCGTCTGGGTGCTCACCGGTGGCGGCTACTTCTGGCCGGCCTGGACGTTGCTCGGCCTGGCGACGATCGTCGGGCTGCACGCCTGGGTGGTCAGTCGCCCTCCCGGCGCCCGCGAGCGGGAGCTCACCGAGCGGATCGCCACGCTGACCCGTTCCCGCCGCAGCGCCGTGGACCAGCAGGCGGCCGAGCTGAAACGGATCGAGCGCGACCTGCACGACGGGGCCCAGGCCCGCCTGGTGTCCCTGGCGCTGACCCTCGGCCTGGCCGGGGACCTGCTGCGCCGCGACGTCGACGGTGCCGCGCAACTGCTGGCGGAGGCCCGCGCCACGGCGACCGCCGCCCTCGACGACCTTCGCACCGTCACCCAGAGCATCCACCCGGCGGTCCTCGCCGACCGCGGCCTCGGTGACGCCGTCCGCGCCCTGGCGCTCGACCTCGCCGTGCCCGTCACCGTCACCGGCGACCCGCCCGCGCAGCTCCCACCGGCGGTGCAGACCGCGGCGTACTTCGCGGTGGCCGAAGCCCTGGCCAACGTGGCGAAACACAGCGGCGCCACGGCGGCGTGCGTGACCTTCGACCAGGCCGGCGACATGCTACGGATCCAGGTCGACGACAACGGTTCCGGTGGCGCCGACCCGGGCCGCGGCACCGGCCTGCGCGGCATCATCGGTCGCCTCGACGCCATCGACGCCCGCCTGTCGGTCGACAGCCCGGTCGGCGGCCCGACCCGGGTCAGCGTCACGATCCCGATCGAGCCGGCATGAAACTGCACAGGCACCGCAGGCACCGCAGGCCGACGGCCCGCACGCTCCGCGGCGGTACGCCTCAGGACGTCGCGGCCGACTGCCCGCTGCGGCTGTCCGGCCGTACGCCCTGGTCGGGGCGGTGGGTCAGCACCCGGGGGCCGGTCTCGGTGACCGCGACGGTGTGCTCGGAGTGGGCCGAGCGCGAGCCGTCCGCGGACCGGATCGTCCAGCCGTCCTGGTCAAATTTGATCTTGCCGGTGCTGCGGCAGAACCACGGCTCGATCGCGAGCGTCAGGCCGGGCTTGAGCTTCATGCCCCGCCCGGGTCGGCCGTTGTTGGGCACGTGCGGGGCCTCGTGCATGGTGCGGCCGATGCCGTGCCCGCCGAACTCGTCGTTGACCTGGTAGCCGTAGCGGTGGGCGACCTCCCCGATGGCGGCGGAGATGTCGCCGAGCTGGTTGCCCGGCCGCGCGGCGTCGATGCCGGCCGCCAGCGCGACCTCGGTGGCCTCGATCAGCTTCAGATCCGCCGGGTCGGGGGTGCCGACGACGACGGACAGCGCGGAGTCGGCGGCCCAGCCGTCGATCCCGACCGCCATGTCGATGCTCAGCAGGTCACCGTCGCGCAGGACGTAGTCGTGCGGCAGACCGTGCAGCACGGCGTCGTTGACCGAGAGGCACAGGACGTTGCGGAACGGGCCGCGACCGAACGACGGCGTGTAGTCCCAGTAGCAGGATTCGGCGCCCCGCTCCCTGATTCGGCGGCGGGCGTGGTGCTCCAGGTCCAGCAGGTTGACCCCTGCGGCGGCCACCGCACGCAGCTCGGCCAGCAGCTCGCCGACGAACCGGCCGGTCACGGCCATTCGATCGACTTCCGCGGCGGTTTTCAGCTCGATCACGATCAACCCTTCCGTCTCCGGTGCGGTATATTTATACCACGTTGGCCCGAGGGGTCGGCGGGTCGACATTGCCGGTCCGCGCGGACGCATCTATCCTGCTCACATGGTCCGCCCACCCCTCACACCGGAACAGATCGCCGCGGGGCAACGCCTCGGGGCGGCCCTCCGGGTCGCACGGGGCAGCCGCAGTCTCGTCGAGGTGGCCCTGGCGGCCGGCATGTCACCCGAGACGCTGCGCAAGATCGAGGTGGGCCGGCTCCCGGCACCCGCGTTCGGCACCGTGGTCTGCCTCAGCGAGGTCCTCGGCGTCGCGCTCAGCGACCTGGCCGAGGTGTGGCTGGCCGATCTGCGCGTCCGTGAGGCGTCCTGAGCACTCAGTCGACGACCGCTGGGTAGCCTTGAGCCCATGATCTTCATTACCGCGAAATTCCGGGTGCTGCCCGAGCACGCCGACCAGTGGCCGCAGATCGCCGCCCCGTTCACCGAGGCGACCCGCGCCGAGCCGGGCTGCCTGTGGTTCGACTGGTCCCGCAGCCTGGACGACCCGACCGAGTACGTCCTGGTCGAGGCCTTCCGCGACGACGAGGCAGGCGCGGCCCACGTCCAGTCGGCCCATTTCCGCGCCGCGCAGGAGACGCTGCCGCCGCACCTGGCCGAGACGCCGCGCATCGTCAACGCCACGGTCCCGCAGCAGGACTGGTCGCTGCTCGGCGAGATGGCCGTACCCGAGGCCCGCTGACCGCCGGCCGACGCCGGCAGGGCCACTTTCCGCCGTTTCCGCTCGGCGCTTTTCGCCAACCCGGGCCGGTAGCTCCACTGGGGACTGTCGGATATCCGCGATCCCCGACGCCGGCCCGGGTGGAGGATGTCGGACATCGATCTCGTCGCTAAGGTCCAGCGTGACAAGCGCCTGCCGGGGAAGGCGGTGATCGATGCGTTGCGTCACCTGTGGGGCCGACACCGATGCGGCGCTCCCCACCTGCCAACGGTGCGGTTCGGCCCTGCCCGGCGCCGCCGTGCCGCAGCAGGAGTCTCCGCCCCGCGCGTTCTCCGTCGCGACCGAGCCTCCCGACCCGACCACCGAGCCGCCCGGCCCGACCGTCCTCGCGACCGAACCGCCCAGCGCGACACCCTTCACGACCGAGCCACCCAGCGCGACACCCTTCGCGACCGAACCGCCGGGGGCGTCGCCCGTCGACGGCGGGGCCTCGGGCGCGATGTCGGGGGCGGCCCTGCCACCCCCGCTGTGGGACCTGCTGGTGTGTGCGGTGCTGTTCGCCGGCTGGGCGCTGGTGCTGCTGCTCGTCGCGCTCGCCCGGGGCGCCCAGGAGCCGTCCGAGGTGCCGGGTCGACTGGCCCTGTGGCACTACGTGCTCGCCGCGCTCGCCGTGGCCATCTACCTGTTGACGGCCGTCCGGGGCGTACCCGAGTCACCTGGCTACCTGTGGGCGCGCGCGGCCCGGGGTGACGGCCGTGACGGTGACCTGAGGCGAGGGCTCCAGCTTCTGGTGCCCACGGTCGTGGTGACCGTCGCGGTGGCGCTCGTCGCGGGCATGACAGTGCCGCTGTCCGCCGCCGTCTCCGAGGCGACGTCCACCTCGGCGACCCCGACCGCCGACGACGAGGTGCCCACCGAGACGCCGCCGACGCCCGACCCGGTCCCGACGACGACGCCCGGCCCGGAGACGCCGACGCCGACGGTGAGCGACGATCCGGATGCCCGGCGGCAGACGCAGGCCCAGGCGGTGGACGCGCTGCTGTCGGAGTCGATCGCCTCGCGCGGTGACCTGGCCATCGCCATCGCGGCCGTGGGAGAGTGCCGCGACCTGAACCGCTCGCTCGGCCTGTTGGACGGCGTGACACGCCAACGCCGCACCCAGCGTGACCAGGCCGAGGCGCTGACCGTCGACGCGCTCACCGACGGGCCGGCGATGCGCTCCCACCTGGTCTCCGCCTTCACGTACGCCGGGGACGCCGACGCGGCCTACGCCGCCTGGACGCGACGCTCCATCAGCTCCGGCTGCTCGCTCGACGCCAACTGGCGGCGGGGCAACCAGCTCTCCGAGCAGTCCCAGAAGGCCAAGAACGAGTTTCTGCGCCGGTGGAACCCGATCGCCACCTCATGCGGGTTGCCCACCCGCACCAGCAGGGAAATCTAGGGAGCCGGGAGATGACGACGTGACGGTGACCGAGGCGCCGCAGACCGACCCCTTCGATTTCCCGTCGTACCAGGTGCCACCGCGGCTGTCCGACACCACCCGGCAGTTGTGTGGCGCGGCCTACCTCGACCAGAGGTACGCCGAGACGGTGATCAGAGAGGTGATCGAGGACGAGCGGCGTGCCGTCGCGCTCTCGTTCGGCTTCGACCTCAACGCGGTCGTCCGGCACTGCTTCCGGGCGCAGCACCGCTACCTGGTCCGCGACAGCATTCTGTTCGGGCTGCTCGTCATCGGTCTGCTGACCTCGATCACCGCCACCGTGGGCTGGGTGGTGCTCGGGTTCACCGTGCTGCTGGCCCGGTCCCGGGAGTCGCGCCAGCTGTCCCTGCCCGTCCGCGTCCTGTTGTACGGCACGCTGATCACCATCGTGCTGTGCAGTGGCGGCCTGGCGCTCGTGCTGCCTCTGTTCACTGTGTCGAGCGGCCTCGAGTTCTTCGCCGGCTCCCTGCTGGGCACCGGCCCCGACCTCAGCGCCGACTCACTGGTCGAGGCGCTGCAGGCCAGGATGACGGCCGGCCTCTTCGGCTTCCTGGCCTGGATGCCCCTCCTGCTCGGTGTCGCCACCCTCGCCGTCCTCGTCCGGTTCGAGCGCACCACCCACCAGATCCTGACCGACGAGCTGCGCCCCGGCATCCCACCGGTCCTGCCGACCCTGCCCAACGAACGGGTGGCCCGCCGGCTCGACCTGGTGGCCCGCGCCCAGTACGGCAACATCACCGTCCAGGAACGGGACCCCTTCCTGGGCTGCGGTGCGGCCGAGCACGGCTGGTCGTACGCCATTCCGGTGCGGCCCGCGCCCGGCCGGGCCGCCGGCCGCGACGGCAGCCCGGATGCCTCGCCGATCGACCAGGCGGAGCTGGGGCCTGCGCTGACCGCGCACGTCCGGGCGGCGATCCGGCGGATGCGGGAGGATCCGCTGCCCCGCGCCGTCCGGGTGCCCGGGCTCTCCCTGGTGCCGCACATCGTCGCCGACGGGGTACGCCGGCAGGGTGACCCGCTGCTCGACCCGGTGACCGGGATGCCGCGCAGCCGCGCCTCGGAAGAGGTGATCGACGTGATCGTCCGGCATCCGCAGGGCGGCCTGCGCTACTACGACCGGATCGTGGTCAGCGGCGCCGGCAAGCCCCTGCACACCGCCGACGGACGGCTCGTGCTGCCCGAGCAGAACCTCGGCATCGACATCTCCGCGTTCGTGCACGCCGCCGTCGAGGGCGGGTTGCTCTACGTCGAGTTCGTCACCACCGTGATGCCCCCCATCGAGGCCCGGTACGCGGTGGTCGATCGGCTGCGGCCCGAGCAGTCGATGGTCCGGATCGTGCGTGACGTGCTGGCGAACATGGTGACCGACTCGGTGCTCAGCGGCTGGCACCTCATCAAGCGACTGCGGCACGATCGGGGCATGAAGACCCGGATGGACGACGCGCTCGCCGCGAGCGAGCAGTTCCGGACGCACGACTACGGCGCCCGGGTCAGTGTGCGTCAGCTCGTCGCCGAGCGGACCGCGGTCAAGCACCTGCAGCTGCTCGACGAGTGGAAGTACACCAAGCTGCTGGAGCGGGCCGTGCTGGAGGCGGTCGTGTCGTTCCTGACCGAGCGGGGCCTGGACACCGGCGATCTGGTGCAGCGCGCGTCCGAGGTCCAGAACATCTTCGGCAACGTCAACACCATCTTCGGCGGTCAGCAGGCGTTCGCCAGCTCCAATGTCACGTTCGAACAGCACACCTAGGAGGCCCTCGATGGCGGACCCGGATCAGCCGGCCCGGTCGATCGTGTTCCACAACACGATCCATGGTGGGCAACAGGCGATGGCCAGCGACAACGTCACCATGGTCCAGTACAACGGGACCAACGACCTCGCCGAGCGGTTCGACGCGCTGCTGCGCACCCTGAAGGAGCATGTCGCCGACTTCCAGGACCCGGATCGCGCCGGCCGCGAGGTGACCGCGATCGAGGTCGCACGCGAGCAACGGCAGCCGGATCCCAAGCCGGTGCTGACGTCGTTGGAGACACTTGCCGCGTTGGCCACGGTCGGCGGCACGCTGGCGGAGGCGGTCAGGGCCGCCATCGACATCGTCTCCCAGCACTGGCCACTCTGACCGTACGGTGAGCAGAGCTGGCTGGCCCGACGGCACCAAGGGCGCCCGGGTCGGTGCGAGCGAATACCCACGGTCGTCTATGGACATGCCATCCTGTTAACGCTAACGTAGCCGACGACCGTCGATATCTGAGCGTAATCTGACCGTCACGAAGGGCCTGTCATTGCTGGTCCCGGCTGTGCGGTCGACATCGTTCGCGGCGTGGGGCGGGTGGAGCGTGGCCGGCACGGGACGGCCCGGGATCACCACCGGGCGACCCGCGCCGAGGGCCGGACGATTCCAGGCCACGGCCACTTCATCGATCACCGCCGCGTCCCCGGGCAGGACCGTCGGCGCTGACCGGCAACCGTAACGCCACGTACCGAACCGCCTGGCCCGCCGACCACGCCGTCCCCGACGGCTCACCCCGGCGCCGGACGGCCTCGGTGTCGTCGTACGCGGCCACAGACCGGGCCAGGTCCCGCCGTCCCCCTGCTCAGAGTCCGGGCCCGAGCAGGGGGAACGGGCCGGCCCCCGGCACATCGTCAATCTCTCACCGATGAGGAGAGCACGTGCGACTCAGACAACCCCGCCACCGGCGGTCGGCGCTCATCGCCGCCGCCGCCACACTCGTGCTCGTCGGCGCCGCCCTCACCCAGACCGGCGCCTCGGCGGCCGCCGCCGGATGCCAGGTCACCTACTCGGTCAGCTCCCAGTGGCAGGGCGGCTTCGGTGCCAACGTCACCATCACCAACCTGGGCGACGCCGTCAACGGATGGCGACTGACCTGGAACTTCGCCGCCGGCCAGACCGTCACCCAACTGTGGAACGGCAGCTACACCCAGGCAGGCAGCGAACTCACCGTCACCAATGCCCCCTACAACGCCAGCATTCCCACCAACGGCAGCACGAGCTTCGGCTTCAACGGCAGTTGGACCGGCAGTAACCCCGTACCGGCCTCCTTCGCCCTGAACGGCACCACCTGTACGGGAGGGGTGAACCCGACGACCCCGCCGCCGACCACACCGCCACCGACCACACCGCCACCCACCACACCGCCGCCGACCACACCGCCACCCACCACACCGCCGCCGACCACGCCTCCGCCGAGCACGACCCTGCCGTGCGACATCTACACGGCCGGTGGCACGCCCTGCGTCGCGGCGCACAGCACCACCCGTGCCCTGTACGCCTCCTACAACGGGTCGCTCTACCAGGTACGCCGATCCTCGGACAACAGCACCCGCAACATCGGGGTGCTCAGCACCGGAGGACGGGCCAACTCCGCCACCCAGGACAGCTTCTGCGCGAACACCACGTGCGTCATCACGGTCATCTACGACCAGTCCGGGCGCGGCAACAACCTCGGCTACCAGGGCGCGGGGGGCATCGGTGGCGCCGTGCAGCCGGCGGTGGCGACCAGGGAGTCGTTGACTGTCGGCGGCAACAAGGTCTACTCGCTCTACATCAACGGCAACAGCAGCTACTGGCGCGACGGGCACCTGACCGGCATCCCGACCGGGGCCGCGCCGGAGGGCATGTACATGGTGACCAGCGGGACCCACGTCAACAGCGGCTGCTGCTTCGACTATGGCAACAGCGAGACCACCCGTCGGGCCGACGGCCGGGGCACGATGGACGCCATCTACTTCGGAACGAGTTGCTGGTTCGGCGGCTGCTCCGGCAGCGGTCCCTGGGTGCAGGCGGACCTGGAGTGGGGTCTGTTCCCGGGCGGCAGCAGCTCGTGGAACCCGAACCAGCGGGCGTTCACCAGCAAGTTCGTCACCGCTACGTTGAAGAACAACGGTACGACGCGCTTCGCCATCAAGGGCAGCAACTCCCAGTCCGGCAACCTCTACACGCTCTGGGACGGCTCGCTGCCCTCGGGCTACAACCCGATGCGGAAGCAGGGCGCCATCATCCTGGGCAGTGGTGGCGACTGCTGCATCGACAACTCCAACCAGAGTGTCGGAACCTTCTACGAGGGCGCGATGGTGGCGGGCTACCCGTCCGACGCGACCGAGAACGCGGTGCAGGCGAACATCGTCGCCGCCGGCTACCGCTGAGGTCCCGCGGCCGCCACCCCCGTCTCGCGGCGTGTGGCGGCCGCGACCAATCCGCTACGCCGCGTGGCCCGGCTCGGGAAGGTTCCCGAGCCGGGGTGAGCCCGCGCGGCGACGCCAAGCGGCGGCAGGCATCATGTCGGCGTGAACTCAACCCTGGCCGCCCTGCTCGGCTCCGCGATCACCGCCTTCGCATCGCTGTTCGTGGTGTCGGTGCACAGTCGGATCAGGCGGCGGCAGCGCGAGCGGGCCGAGCTTCAGCGGGCGTACGTCCTGGTTCTGTCCGGCGCCCTACGCCTCGCCCACAAGGCCGAGGCGTTGCGGCAGACCGGGTACTGGCGGTCGGGCCTGCCGGAGGCGGGTAACGACCTGCTCGGAGGGCACAAGCCGCTGGGGCCGATGATGCTGCACGACTGGCTGGCCCGGGACATGGTCACGGTGGAGGCCGCCTGGTCGGAGATCTGGACGCGCGGGGACCAGGACGGCATCGCGCTGACCAACGGGCTGATGACCGCGTTCAACGGGGTGCTGGCCGCCGCGCTGCGGGCCAGCGGTACGGAGCCGTTCGAGTCGTCCGACGAGATGACGATCGCCAGCCGCCGCCTCGGCGAGGCACGTCGGCAGCTCGCCCTGCACGCGCGCCGGGTCGCCAAACTGGGCCCGCGAGACGTCGACCTGTTCACCGAGCGCGAGTACGGCGTACCGGTGGGCTGAGGTCTCGTTTCGTTGCCGCGGTGGCTTGGGGCTGGGAAAGAGGCTCGGGTCGCTCGGCGGGCGTGGGCAGGACCAGGTGGACGACCCCGAGCATCAGTGCCGCCACCACACCGTCGAGCCAGTAGTGGTTGCCGGTGGCCACGACGACCAGCAGGGTGACGAGCGGGTGGGCCAGCCACAGCCACCGGAGGCGCCCGCGGGTCACCGCGACGAGCGCGACGGCCACGACCAGCGCCCACCCGACGTGCAGGGACGGCATGGCGGCGTACTGGTTGCTGAGGGTGTCGGTGTCGGGTGGACCGTAGACGGTGGGCCCGAACCGGCGGCCGGTGTCCACCAGGCCCGTCAGCGCGGTCAGCCGGGGCGGCGCCAGGGGAACCAGAAGGTGCAGGGCCAGAGCCGCCGCGGTGAGACAGGCGAGCACGCGACGCGTCCACAGGTAGTGCGCCGGGTGTCGCAGGTATAGCCAGATGAGGGTGATCACCGTCGCGGGGAAGTGCACGTACGCGTAGTAGCCGTTGGCCAGGTGCGCCACCAGGTCGTGCGCGAGCAGCGGATGCTGGACGGCAGCCTCGTCGGGCAGGTGGAACAGCCGCTCGATGTGCCAGACCGACTCGCCGTTGGCCAGCGCGGTCGACACCCGACCGGCCACCGCCATCCGCGCCACCTTGTAGAGCAGGAACAGCGTGGCGACGAGCAGCAGCTCGCGCGCCGCGCGGCGGGCCGGAGCGGCCCGCCGGCCGGGTGCCACCGGCTGCGGCACCGCCAGCTCGGCGATCTCCACAGGCGCCTCGATTCAGTCACTGTCGCCGGGTGGATCGGGCCGCCACCGTCTCCAGACGGTGGCGGCCCGCTGCGGTCGGACGTCAGCGCCGGTCGGGCGTCCCCCTCGGCGCGGGGTCGACGGAGACCTGGTCGAACGCGGGCGCCCCGTCGACCGCGTCGGCGCCGACCGCCGTCGTCGTGGCGGCGTCCGGCAGGTCGAGGCTGGTCCGCAGGGTCACCGGCCGGAGCAGGAGCGCGGCGATGACGCCGACCACCCCGATGGCGGCCGAGATGAGGAAGATGTGCCCGGTGGCGTCGCCGTACGCGGCCCGCACGATGTGCTGGATCCCGTCGGGCAGCGCGGTGATGTTGAGGTTGCTGTCGCCGCCGGCGCCGGAGGCGGGGATCCCGGCGGCGGTCAGGTCACGCGTGATCTGGTCGGTGACCCGGTGGGCGAGGACGGCGCCGAGCACCGAGACACCGATGGTGCCGCCGAGCGACCGGAAGAACGCGACGCTGGAGCTGGCCGCGCCGATGTCCTTGAGGGCCACCGTGTTCTGGACGGCGAGGACGAGGTTCTGCATGGTCATGCCGACGCCGGTGCCGACGATGAACATGGCGACGCCGACCAGGACGAGCGACGTCTCGTGGTCGATGGTGCCGAGCAGCGCGAACCCGGCGACCAGGATGATCGAACCGGCGACGATGTACGGCTTGATCCGCCCGGTCCGGGTGATCAGCCGCCCGGCGACGATCGAGGAGCCGAGGACGCCGGCCATCATCGGGATGGTGAGCAGGCCGGCCTCCGTCGGGCTGTAGCCGCGGCCGATCTGGAAGTACTGGCCGAGGAAGACCGCGCCGCCGAACATGGCCATGCCGACCGCGAGGCTGCCGAGGATGGCCAGCGCGGTGGTGTGCTGGCGCACGATGCCGAGTGGGACCACCGGCTCGGCCGCCCGCGACTCCACCCAGACCGCGAGGGCGAGCAGGAGGAGCGCGCCGCCCACCATGACCCCGGTCTGCCAGGAGACCCACGCGAACGAACCGTCGACGAAGGAGATCCAGATCAGCAGCACGCTGACGCCGGCGGCGATCAGGGTGGCACCCAGGTAGTCGATCTTGACGTTCTCCCGCCGCAGCGTCGGCAGGTGCAGGGTCGCCTGGAGCAGGATCAGCGCGATGGCGGCGACCGGCACACCCACGAAGAAGCACCAGCGCCAGCCCAGCCAGGACGTGTCGACGATGAGGCCGCCGAGCAGCGGGCCGCCGACGGTCGCGACCGCCATGACGCCGCCGAGGTAGCCGTTGTAGCGACCCCGCTCACGCGGCGGGATCATGGCGGCGATCGCCACCTGGACGAGGGCCTGCAGGCCGCCGACCCCGATGCCCTGGAACGCGCGGGCCGCGATGAGCTGCCCCGCGCTCTGCGAGAAGCCGGCGATGACGGAGCCCAGCAGGAAGACCACGATGGCGATCTGGATGAGGAGCTTCTTGTTGAACAGGTCAGCCAGTTTGCCCCAGATCGGGGTGGTGGCGGTCGCGGTGAGCAGGGTCGCGGTGACCACCCAGGTGTACTGGTTCTGGGAGCCGTTCAACGACCCAATGATCTTGGGAAGCGCGGTCGAGACGACCGTGCTGCTCAGCATCGCGACGAAGAGCACCAGCAGCAGACCGCTGAGCGCCTCGAGCGTCTGCCGATGGGTCATCGGCTCGGTGCCGGCCGTGGTGGTGGGTGCGCTCATCGCGCGGCCTCCAGCTTGTCGTGGTTGGCGAGGGCGACGTCGAACAGGGCTGCGCGGCGAGCGCCGTGGGTTCACGAACCCGCGCATTCGCGCACCTGAGTTGGTTGCCTCACGCAAGCATCTACCGATCTTGCCCAGTCGGCAAGTTTGCGCATTGAGAAGCCGGTCACTCGACGTACGCTGAGCGCGATGGACGAGATCACCGGTCTACGGAAGCGCAAGAAGGCGGCCACCCGCCTCGCCCTGCACGAGTCAGCCCTGCGCCTCGCGGCCGAGCAGGGCCCCGACGGCGTGACCATCGAGGCGATCGCCGACGCCGCGAACGTCTCCCGGCGGACGTTCTCGAACTACTTCTCCAGCAAGGAGGAGGCGCTCTTTCACGGCGACACGGTGCGCCTGCGCCGGCTGTTGCAGTTGGTGCACGAGCGGCCGGACAGCGAGCCGCCGTGGACCGCGCTGAGCCGGGCGGCCGAACACTCCACCAGGGAATCATCGGATGATCGCGACCACAGCTGGCTGACCCGACGCCGGCAGCTGCGCGGGCACCCCGGCCTGGCCGCGCAGCAGGTCGCGGCGTACACCGCGATCGAGCGCGAGCTGGCCGCGGAGCTTGCGCACCGGCTCACCGGCGCGGCGGTGGAGCTGCGCTCCCGTCTGTTGACCGCGACGTTCCTGGCCGCCCTGCGCGTCGCCACCCAGCACTGGATCGACCACCCGGGCGACGACCTGCTGGAGATCGTTCGCACCGCGCTCGCCGAGGTCGCTCCCCCGTCGGCCGCCGCACCGGCAGACGACTCGACGACCTGACCATCGACAGGTGTACGACCCGACACGGCGCGCACCGGCCCGCCGCCAGCGAGCGCCACAGCGGAACGACGGCGGGCCCCGTCGCGCCGGCCACCACCGCCGGGAGCGGTGGTGGCCAGCGGACGAGGCCCGCCGTCGACGGGGTCAGCGGTAACCAGCGGTCACCACGTTGGCCTGCACCGCGTTCTCGGTCGCGTCGGACGGGTAACCGGCGACCATGGCCCCCTCGTAGAAGGTGCCGGCGCTCAGGTTCGCGCCCCCGTCGGGCTTGCAGCAGTCACCGCCACTGCCCAGGATGATCGCGCCCTGCTTCTTCATGGGGCTGTATCCCGACGGGAGCGAGCCGTCCCACAGCGTGTAGAGGCTGCCGGACTGGGCGTCGCTGCCCTTCATGGCGAAGCGGGACGTGCCGTTGTTCTTGAGCGTCGCCGTGACGAACTTGCTGGTGAACGCCCGCTGGTTCGGGTTCCACGAGCTGCTGCCACCGGGGAACAGACCCCACTCCAGGTCGGCCTGCACCCAGGGACCACTGCCGGAGCAACCGCCGAACCAGCACTGCTTGCCGAAGTTGATGGCGTCCATCGCGCCGGCGGCGTCGGCCTTGCGCGTCGTCTCGCTGTTGCCGTAGTCGAAGCAGCAGCCGCTGTTGACGTGGGTCCCGCTGGTCACCATGTACATGCCCTCGGGCGCCGCGCCGGTCGGCACGCCGGTCAGGTGCCCGTCGCGCCAGTAGCTGTTGCCAGGATTGATGTAGAGCGAGTACGCCTTGGCGCCGCCGACCGTCAGGGACTCCGAGGTCGCGGTCGCCGGCCTGCTCTGCGGCGAGCCCGGAACCACGCTGGACCCCTGGTACCAGAGGTCGTTTCCGCGCCCGGACTGGTCGAAGACGACGGTGATCACGCAGGTCGTGCCGGAGCAGAACGAGTCCTGCGTCGCCGCGTTGGCGGTGCCGCCCGTGCCGGTAAGGCCGATGTTGCGGGTGGTGTTGTCCGACGAGCGCCGGACCTGGTAGAGGTTGCCGGCGTACGTCGCGTAGAGGGCTCGCGTCGTGCTGTGGGCCGCCACGCACGGGGTGCCGCCGGAGGCGTAGATGTCGCACGGGCGCGCGCCGCTCGGCGGCGGGGTGGTGGTCGGCGGGGTGGTGGTCGGCGGGGTCGTTGTCGGCGGGGTGCTCGGCGAGGCCCACTGCTGGTTGGCGCCGCCGTTGCAGGCCCAGAGGATCAGTTTGGTGCCGTTCGCGGTGGCCGCGCCGTTGGCGTCCAGGCACAGCCCGGACTGCACACCGGTGATGGTGCCGTTGCTGTTGACGTTCCACTGCTGGTTGGTCTGGCCGTTGCAGTCCCAGATGATCGCCGCGGTGCCGTTGGTGGTGCCCCGGCCGGAGGCGTCCAGGCACTTGTTGCCGTACACCGTGAGCTGCTTGCTCGACGTCCAGGTCCAGGTCTGGCCGGCCGCGCCGTTGCAGTCCCACAGTTGGGTCTGGGTGCCGTTGGTGGTGCTTGAGTTGGGAACCTCGACGCATCGACCGGACGGGACGCCGACGATGGTGGTGCTCTGCCCGGGCGCGATGGCGGCGGCCGCCAGCGGCGCGGCGGCGGCCTCGGCGGCGGACGATCCGGCGCCGGCCGTCGCACCGACGGTGACGAGGACGAGGACGCCGGCCAGTGCGCTGGCCAGGACGGCCAGGCGTGGGAGGCGACGTCTCGGGATGGGATCGCGGGCCATGCCTGACCCGGCGGGGGACGGGGTTCGCACGAGGTGGCTCCTCGGAGTCGTGACGGCGTGGATGGCCGACGCCGCAGGTGGTGGTGGCGGGGGCAGCCGAATCGATTCGCGGCAATCGTAGGATCAATTTTCGATGAGTGTCAATGAATGCCCGCCCGGCGGGAGTCCGGCGGTGGCCGCCCGTGCCGACGGCCACCGCCTGACCTCTTCCGCGACGCCTACCGCCCCCAGACCCGCCAGGTCTGGTTCAGCGGGCTGCCCTGGCTGACCGCGTTGCAGGTCCACTGGAGGACCGTCGCGCGAGCCGCCGTGGAGACCCCGTTGACGTCGACACACTTGCCGCTGTGCCGGGCGACGAGCTGGTAGTCGTGCGAGTCGTTACCGGAGTAGGTCACCTTCCGGAGGGTGAACTGCTGGTTGAGCCCGTTCTGGCAGGTCCACTGGGTCACGGCGGCGCCGTTGGCGGTGGAGACGCCGCTGACGTCGAGGCACTTGCCGCTCTGCTGGTTGACCACCGTGTAGGTGTCGGCCACGCCGGCGACCGGCCGGAAGTTCCAGAGCTGCTGGTCACCGCCCTCGCAGTAGAACTGCTGCTGGACGTTGCCGTCGGCGGTGCTCAGGCCGGGGTTGTCCAGGCACTGCTGGGAGTGCTGGGCCACCGCCACCGACTGGAAACCCGCTTCGGAGGGTGGCAGCAGGGTCACCGTGTACGTGTCGTTCTGGTTGCCGTACGGCAGGGTCACTGTGGCGTTGTTGTTGGACACGGTGACGACGCTGTTCGAGACCGTGATCGGCCCCTGCACCGCACCACCGTTGTTGTACGGGATGCGCTGCGTTAGCACCCGCACCTGGTTGTTCTGCACCACGCCACTTGTCGTGTCGAGGCGTTGCAGGTTGACGGCCAGGTTCCCGGTCGTACGACCACCACCGACCAGGACCTTCGCCACCCCGTTCGCCTTCGTGGCGTACGCGTCGTACGACTGGCTGCCGGTCACCGACACGATCTGTCCGGCCTGGGAGGCGTAGTAGCGGTAGACCCACCACTCGCCCTTGGGCTGGTACTGGCCGGCCGAGTTGCGGATCAACAGGTTGCCGAGGTCGTTGTGCAGGTTGCCGGCGCTGGCCCAGTTGGCCCGCAGACCGTCCGCGCCGGCCCGCTCCAGACGCGCGATGTACCAGGCGCCGTCGGCCGGGTTCTGCTCGTTGGTCGCCCCGTACTCGTTGATCTGGTAGGGGCGGGGATGCGGGATGCCGCGCGGGTCGAGGGTGGCGTTGGCGGCGGCGACGTTGGCCACCGGGTCACCGGGCAGGGAGTGCCAGCTGATGATGTCCGGCACCGTGTTGGTCGAGCGCACGAAGTCCAGGTACTGGTTCCAGAACGCGTGGTTGGTCGACGGCACGCAGGCGCAGCTCGGCCCGACGATGAGCTGGTTGGGGAACTCCGTCCGGAGGCGCTGGTACGTGCGCCGCCAAAGTTCGAGGTACTGGGAGATCGGCCGGTTCCAGAAGATGGTGATGTTGGGTTCGTTCCAGATGTCCCACTGCACCGACAATCCGGACGCCCGGACGTCGCTGATCACCCGGGTCAGGAAGTTGTCGTAGTCGGTCCAGTTGCCGTTGTCGCCGGGGAAGCGGGAGATGCCGGCGCCGTCGGCGCCCCAGAGGTCGTGCGGCAACAGGATGAACTGCCCGCCCAGGGCGACGGTCCGACGGGCCTGGGCGACGGTGGCGTTCCAGCGGCGGTCATAGTTTCCGCCGACCCAGCCGCTGCCGGGCAGTTGCGCGCCACCCGCGCGCATGTAGCGGAAGTTGACGTCGCGGTAGAAGTGGTCGGGCGGGCCGCTGGCGTTCTCGGTCATGCCGTAGATCCAGCCGGACGCGCGGTAGGTCGGCGTGCCGGTGGTGGTGGAGAAGTTGACGCTGATCGACTCGTCGGCGGCCTGGGCCGGGGACGCGGCGACGGTGACGGCGGTGGTTGCGGCGAGCAGGCCGACGACGAGTCGGGCGACGAGCGCGTGGGCTCGCCCCGACCTGCTGCGGGACGGGGTTTTCACGGGCGGCTCCTTGGTGGGGCGCGGGGGACGCTCTCCGGAGGGCTGCGCTTGCGAATCGATTCGCAGGGATCGTAGGTCGGAGACTCATCCGTGTCAATGAAGTGACGATCGCGTGAAGCCGCTGTTTCCCAGCAGTGCCTCCGTGGACGCTCACCAACCCTTGACCATCGCGCACGGGCGGTCCTATCTTCGTGCGAACCGGTTCGTCGAATCGGTTCGCCTCATGGTCGGACGTGGTCCGGCCCGCGACGGTCAACCCACGACACCCACCTGACGATCGACTTGAAGTGAGGCAGCACATGACACGACTCAACCGACGGCGGCGCCTGGCCGCCGTTGCCGTGCTAGCGCTCGCCGCGGTGACGGCGAGCGCCTGCTCGTCGTCGTCCGGCGACTCCGACGGTGGCGGCGGCGCGTACCTCGTCTGGGACCCGTATCCGCAGTTCGCCGACGACTCCGACTGGGTCGCCCTGCTCAAGAAGTGCGGAACCTCGGCGGGCGTGACGGTCGAGCGGACCGGCTACGACACCACCGACCTCACCAACAAGGCGCTGCTCGCCGCCCAGCAGGGCAACTCGCCGGACGTGCTGATCGTCGACAACCCGGTCATCTCGACACTGGCCGAGGCCGGCGCGCTCACCACCACCGAAGAGAACAAGCTGGACGTGTCGAGCATGGCGGCGAACCTGCTCGGCGCCGGCCAGAGCGCGGGCAAGACGTACGGGGTGCCGATCGGGGCCAACACCCTCGCGCTCTACTACAACAAGGACCTGTTGACCGCCGCCGGCGTCGACCCGGCCTCGGTCAAGGACTGGACGTCACTGACCGCGGCGCTGACGAAGGTCAAGGCCAAGGGCAAGAAGGGCATCACCTTCTCCGCGATCGGCACCGAGGAGGGCAGCTTCCAGTTCCTGCCCTGGTTCTGGGGATCGGGCGCCCAGCTGACCAGCCTGGACTCGCCGCAGGCGGTGTCCGCGCTGACTCTCTGGACGGACTGGCTGGGGCAGGGCTACGCCCCGAACTCGGTCATCAACAACACCCAGACCACGAGTTGGCAGGAGTTCGCCACCGGCGACTTCGCGTTCGCCGAGAACGGCACCTGGCAGTTGGCCAACGCGGAGAAGCTCGGCTTCTCGTACGGCACCATCGCGATCCCGGCCAGCGCCGGTGGGCCGGCCCCGGCGCCGACCGGTGGCGAGTTCGTCTCGATCCCGGTCCAGAAGAAGACCGACCGGTACGCGACGTCGCAGAAGCTCGTCACCTGCCTCACCAGCGCCGACAATCTCCTCACCACCGACACCACGCTCTCCTACGTCGCGCCCGTCGCCGCCGTGCAGGACCGGCAGGCAACCGAGAACCCCAAGCTCAAGGTCTGGGTGGAGGCCGTCCGGGCGGCGAAGGGCCGCACCGGTGACAACCTCGGCACGAAGTACCCGAAGATCTCCGAACCACTGTGGACCGCCGTGCAGGCAGCCCTGAGCGGCGGGAAGTCGCCGCAGGAGGCGCTGACCGCCGCGCAGGCCTCGGCCACGAGCAAGTAAGCGCGCCGAACCGACACGATGACCCCCACGACGCGGATTTCCACCATCACGCGAGGCCACGGTGGGGCGGCTGAGGCCGCCCCGCCCGGGCCCCCCGCGCCTCGAAGCCGCCGGCCCGGACGTTGGCTGGCGTGGGGCTTCCTGGCGCCGACGGTCGTCTACCTGCTGGCCTTCTACGCCTACCCGCTCTACCGCAACGTCGAGCTGAGCCTGCGCGAGTACACCGTCCGCTCGTTCGTGCAGGGCGGCGCACCCTTCGCCGGCCTGGACAACTACCGCACCGTCCTGGCCGACCCGGCGTTCTGGCCGACGTTGGCGCACACAGTGGTCTTCACCGGCGCGTCGCTCGTCTTCCAGTTCAGCATCGGCATGGCCCTGGCCCTCTTCTTCCGCCAGAACTTCCCGCTGTCGGGCACCCTGCGGGCGCTGATCCTCGTACCGTGGCTGCTGCCGCTGATCGTGTCGGCCTCGACCTGGTCGTGGCTGCTCAACAGCGACTCGGGCCTGGTCAACGCCGCGCTGGGCGTCGTCGGGATCGACCCGGTCAACTGGCTCACCTCGCCGACCTGGTCGCTCACCTCGGTGATCATCGCGAACGTCTGGATCGGCATTCCGTTCAACCTGGTGGTGCTCTACAGCGGCCTTCAGGCGATCCCGGTCGAGGTGTACGAGGCGTCCGCGCTCGACGGCGCGACCGGTTGGCAACGGTTCTGGTCGATCACGTTCCCGCTGTTGCGCCCGGTCTCCGCGATCACCCTGCTACTGGGGCTGATCTACACGCTGAAGGTCTTCGACATCATCTGGATCATGACCAGGGGCGGCCCGACCGGTTCCTCCGCCACGCTCGCCACCTGGTCGTACCGGCTCGGCTTCGGCAACCTGCTGCCCGAGTTCGGTCCGGGCGCGGCCGTCGGCAACCTGCTCATCGTGATGGCCCTGATCGCCGGGCTCGTCTACATCCGGTCCCAGCGGAGGCAGCACCTACGATGACCACGTCACCGCGTCGTGTCTGGTGGAAGACCGGAGTCGGTCTGGTGCTGACCGGGCTGATGCTCTTCCCCGTGTACTGGATGATCAATGTGTCGTTCACCCGGGACCAGGACATGCGGGCCAGTCCGCCGCACCTGTTCCCGACCGACGGCACGCTGGACGGCTACCGGGCCGTCCTCGACCAGCAACTGCCGTACCTCGGCACCAGCTTCCTCGTCGGGCTCGGCACTGTGGCGCTGACCGTGGCGCTCGCCGCCCCCGCCGGGTACGCGCTGGCGAAGCTGCGGCCACCCGGCGGCCCGGCGCTGAGCTTCCTGCTGCTGATCGCCCAGATGATCCCCGGCATCATCATGGCGATGGGCTTCTACGCCATCTACCTCACCCTCGGCGTCCTCAACACGCTGCCGGGCCTGATCCTGGCCGACACGACACTCGCGGTGCCGTTCGCCGTACTGATCTTCACGGCCTTCATGTCCGGCATCCCCGACGAGCTGCTCCAGGCCGCCGTGGTCGACGGCGCGGGACGGCTGCGTACCTTCTGGTCGATCGTGCTGCCGGTCAGCCGCAACTCGATCGTCACGGTGTCGCTCTTCGCGTTCCTGTGGTCCTGGTCGGACTTCATCTTCGCCTCGACCCTGGCCGGCGGCGGCGACCACCAGCCGATCACCCTCGGCATCTACCACTACATCGGCAACAACAACCAGCAGTGGAACGCCATCATGGCCACCGCCGTCGTCGCCTCGATCCCCGCCGCTGTGCTGCTGATCCTGGCGCAGCGGTACGTCTCGATGGGCGTGACCGCCGGCGCCGTCAAGGATTGACCATCCGCGGCGGTCGAGGACTGACCACCCGCACCACAGAAAGGCACCCGCCACCCATGACCGTCGCCCCGTCCGGTCCGGAGTTCGCCATCCAGGACATCCCGTTCAGCTACCGCGGATCCTGGTTCAACATCTCCCCGGTGGTAGCCGAGAAGACGTACGCCGACGACCTGCACCTGGTGTCGCACCAGACCGGGCTGCACCCGGTGCTACGCCTCTCCCCCACGGCCGCGGGCACCACGGTCGTGGCCACGCCCGCGCTGCTGACCTGGCGTGCCGGTCCCGGTCGGATCGAGGCCGCCTACGACGCACCCGACACCCTGCGGATCCGGGGCCGGCACCTCGGCCTGCGGATCGCCGCGGCCGCGGGCACCCTCACCCCGTTCAGCGGCACCTACCTCTACCTCGACCCGGTCGACGGCTCACACGTCTTCACCTCGTACGAGACCGGGCGCCGCTACCGGGTCACGGTGCTCTCCGGCGCGCTGCGTCGCGCCGACGGCGTCGAGGCGCTCGGCACCGCCGACCGCTGCCTGGACCTCCCCGGCGACCAACCCTGGGAGATCGCCATCGAGGAGTACGCCACCGCCCGCCGGCCGTACGCCGCCGCCGTCCCCTTCGACCGGGTGTGCCGCGACCGCAGCGCCGAGTTCGCCGCGTTCGTCGACGCCGTCGCGCCGTGGCGCGGCGCGGACACCCCGGCCGCCGAACTGGCCGCGTACGTGCTGTGGTCCGCCACCGTCGCCCCGGCGGGCTTCGTCACCCGGCCCGCCGTCCTGATGTCCAAGCACTGGATGGACAAGGTGTGGAGCTGGGACCACTGCTTCAACGCGATCGCGCTCGCGGCCGGTGAGCCGGAGCTGGCCTGGCACCAGTTCCACCTGCCCTTCGACCACCAGGACGGCGCGGGTGCCCTGCCCGACTCGGTCACCCACTCGGAGGTGCTGCACAACTACGTCAAGCCCCCCATCCACGGCTGGGCCCTGCGTCACCTGCGCCGACGCCTCCCCCAGTCACCGGACCGGGCGGCGCTCGCGCAGACGTACGACCGGCTGGCCCGCTGGACCGGGTTCTGGCTCGACGCGCGCCGCGCGCCCGGCCACGACCTGCCGCACTACCAGCACGGCAACGACAGCGGCTGGGACAACGCCACCACGTTCGACGAGGGCCGGGTCGTGCAGACCGCCGACCTGGCCGCGTTCCTGGTCTCCCAGCTGCGGTGCCTGGCCGACCTCGCCACCGAGCTGGGCGAACCTGCCGACCGGTGGTCCCGGGAGGCCGACCGGATCCGGACGGCCATGATCGGGCAGCTGTGGGACGGCGAGCGCTTCACCGCCCGCAGCCCGCACACCGGGCAGCGGCGGACAAGCCGCAGCCTGCTCGACCTGATGCCGGTCGCTCTCGGCGCCGACCTGCCCGCCCCGATCGCCGACGCGCTGGCCCGGGGCGTCGAGACCCACCTCACCACGCACGGGCTGGCCACCGAACCGACGGACTCGGCCCACTACCTCGCCGACGGCTACTGGCGGGGCCCGATCTGGGCGCCCTCCACCGTGCTGGTCGAGGACGGTCTGCGGCGGGCCGGGCACACCGGGATCGCCGACGACATCAGCCAGCGCTTCCTCGCGCTGTGTGAGAAGTCCGGTTTCGCGGAGAACTTCGACGCCGAGACCGGCGCCGGGCTGCGGGACCGCGCGTACACCTGGACGGCCAGCAGCTACCTCATCCTCGCGGCCGCTCAGGAGGAACGCCGAGCCGCGCGGCGGTAGCTGGTCAGCAGGCCCCGCCGACTGCCGGGGCCCGCGCGCCGGTGGAGGGTCAGTGGGTCCGGACCGGGCCGGTGCTGGACCGCAACGAGATGGGCGGGCTGTAGAGGCGATGCCGCGGCACGCTGCCGGGGGCCGCGATGATCTCCAGCAGCAGCGACACCGCCTCGGCGCCCATGTCCCGCATGGGCACGTCCGCCGCGGTCAGCGGCGGGCGGAAGTCCTCCGCCCAGTGCTGGGCGGCGACCCCGGTGACGGAGAAGTCGGCCGGCACGGACAGCCCGGCGCTGGTCAGCGCACGCTGCATCCCGGGCAGCGCCGCCTCGTTGATGGTGGCCACCGCCGTGACGTCCGGATGCGTCCCGAGCAACTGCTCCACGCACGCCTCACCGGAGGCCGTGTCGTCGCCGCAGCAGACGTCCACGCCGACCAGACCTCGTTCCGCCACCGCCGCCTGGAAACCGGCCAGCGCGCGATGGCTGGGCCCGTAACCCGCCGCCACCAGCTCGGCGGAGCGGTTGACCAGCGCCACGTGCCGATGCCCCAGATCGGCCAGGTGGTGCACGCAGCGCGCGATCAGCCCGGCGTAGTCGATGTCGACCCAGCTCATGCCGTGCGCTTCGGCCGTCCGACCGATCGTGACGAACGGCAGACCCGTTCTGGCCAGCCGCGTGACCCGGTCGTCCTCCAACCGGATCTCCATGAGGACCACGCCGTCCACCCGACGGCCGGTGACGATCCGCTCGAACGACCGGTCGTGGTCGCCGCCGGACGGGGACAGCAGCACATCCAGGTCGTGGCGGGCGGCGGCCTCGACGACGCTGGCCACGAAGCCCAACTGCATGTCGGTCAACCGCTGGCTCGCCGGTGGGATCACCAGCCCGAGGGTGCGGGTACGCCCCTCCTTCAGGGCGCGGGCGCTGGCGTTCGGCCGGTAGTCCAGCTCGTCGATGACCGCCTGGATCCGCTGCCGGGTCGCCTCCGAGACGGTCCGCTTGCCGCTCAGCACGTACGACACGGTGCTGCGGGACACCCCCGCCCGCCGGGCGATCTCCCCGATGTTCATACGCCGCCCTCGAATCGATTCCTGCCCCGACGGGGACGCGCCCAGCTCCGGTTCCGAGCATAAGCGCTCCGCACCGGCACCCGGATGCCCCGCCCGGCCCGTTCGGCCCGCCGGACCGGGTCGGCCCGCCCGTCCGCCGTCCTCGACCCGGTCAGGAATCAAGAAGCGCCCGGTCGGCGCCCCGGCCTAGCCTTTTCCCAGGTAGCCGGCACCACGCCGGGCCGGAAAACATCGAGAGGGAGCCCGACATGTCCGCGAAGACCTCCACGACCGAGTCCGACGGCTTCAGCGCCGAGGAGCGCGCCGCGATGAAGGAGCGTGCGGCCGAGCTGCGCGCCGAGGGTAAGAAGGGCGCCAAGAGGGCCGACGGGTTGCAGGCGGTCCTCGACCGGATCGCGCAGATGGCGCCCGACGATCGCGCGCTCGCCGAGCGCGTGCACGTGGCGGTGACCGCCGCCGCCCCCGAACTGACGCCGAAGACCTGGTACGGGATGCCCGCCTACGCGAACGCGGCCGACAAGATCGTCGTCTTCTTCCAGGACTCCGGCAAGTTCAACTACCGCTACTCGACCCTGGGCTTCCAGGACACGGCCAACCTCGACGACGGAGATATCTGGCCGGTGGCGTACGCGCTGCGGACGTGGAGCCCCGAGGTGGAGAAGAGGGTCATCGAACTGGTACGCGCGGCGGTCTCCTGAGCACCGCCGCGATCGGGTGGCTCCCGGTCGGCGGACCGGGTCCCGTCCGCACGCCCGCGCGCGCGGCGGCGCTGGCGCTTGCGCCCACCGGCGATGATCGGTCCGTGTCGCTCTGGGAGGTCGTCTCGCGCATCGGCGTACCGCTGATCGCCGTCGTCGGCGCCGCGTTCGTCGTGGCTGGCGCGTTCGCCGACCCGCCCGACTCCTTCTCCTGGCCACGCGGCTGGCAGTGGGCGTGGACGGGGCTGTGGCTCATGGCCGCCGGCGAAGCGGCGTTCGGCACCGACCGCCAGTGGTTCGAGCGTGCGTGGAAGGGCACCGCGGCGCTGCTCGTCGCCGTGGCGTGCGCGGTCGCCGTGTGGCGTCATTATCGGTGGCGAAGGCAGGCGAGGCCCACGGGCGAGCGAGGGCGGTAACCGACGGTCCGGGACGACGCGACGCGCACGCCGGCCGCCCCAGCCCGCCACCGGCACCGGGCCGACGGCGGGCTGAAGCGCAGGCGCGGGACGCGCCGGGTCAGGTCGTCGTGCAGGTGAGGTCGGTCGGCGGGTTGTTGACGCCGGTCGCGGAGGCGATGAAGCCGAACGTCGTCGAGCCGCCCGCCGGCAGCGACCCGTTGTAGTCGACGTTCGTCACCCGCACGTTCGCGCCGCTCTGCGTGTGGGCGCCGCTCCAGATCTGGCTGATCACCTGCCCGTTGGGGAACGTCCAGGAGACGGTCCAGCCACGGATCGGGGCCGCGCCGGCGGTCACGGTGACCTCGCCCTGGAAGCCGCCCGACCACGAACTCGTCACCGTGTACGTGGCCCGCGCACCGGACGGCGACGGCGTGCTCGTCACGGTCGGTGTCGGCGTCGGCGTCGGCGTCGGCGTCGGGCTCAGGGTCGGAGTGACGGTGGGCGTGGGCGTGCTGCTCAGCGTCGGCGACGGTGTCACACCGGGCCGCGCGGCGCGGTAGGTGTGCCCGGCGCGGACGGCGAATTGGACGACATCCGTCTCCGGCCGGGTGGTGGTAGGCGTGCTGCCGTCGGTGACGTCGACGAGGGTGAAGGAACCGGTGAAGAGCCGGCCCCGGAGTCGTACGGTGCCGTCACGGTCGGCGCGGACGCTGATCTCGTCGGCCTGCCCGCTGGTCCAGGCCACGCCGACGGTGTATCCGCCGCGCGCGCGTAGCCCCGCGACCTGGCCGGTGGGCCAGGCGCTCGGCAGCGCCGGCAGCAGGTGCAGCTCGCCGGTGTGGCTGTGCAGCACCATCTCGGCGATGCCGGAGGTCGCGCCGAAGTTGCCGTCGATCTGGAACGGTGGGTGCAGGTCGAACATGTTCGGCGCGAGCCGGTCGGTCCGCACGAGGTCCTTCAGGAGCTTGTGGGCGCGGGCGCCGTCCTCCAGCCGAGCCCAGTAATTGATCTTCCAGGCGAGGGACCAGCCGGTGCCGTCGTCACCGCGCAGCTCCAGCGTCCGGCGCGCGGCCTCGTAGAGCTGCGGGGTGCCGCGCCTGGTGATCTGGTTGCTGGGATGCAGGCCGTACAGGTGGGAGACGTGCCGGTGGTTCCGCTCGGTCTCGACCCAGTCGGCGAGCCACTCCTGGACGTTGCCGCGCGAGCCGACCTTCGTGGGCGCCAGCCGGTCCCGGGCCGTGCGCACCTGGGAGCGGAACGTCGTGTCGACGCCGAGCACCTCGCTGGCGCGGGCGACCGCGTCGAACAGGTCCCGCAGGATCTGGTTGTCCATGGTGGGGCCCGCGCAGACACTGGCGTTCGAGTGGTGCGGCAGCTCGGGCGAGTTCGACGGGTTCGTGACCAGGTAGCCGAGCGTCGGGTGGGCCACCAGGGTGTCGAGGAAGAACTGGGCGGCGCCCTTGAGGGCCGGGTAGTTGGCCGACAGGAAACCGACGTCGCCGGTGAACAGGTAGTGCTCCCAGATGAGGGTGGACAGCCAGGCCCCGCCGGTCTGCCACATGCCCCACAGCGCCCCGTCGACGACCGAGGCGCCGCGCCACCCGTCGGTGTTGTGGTGGGTGACCCAGCCGCCGGCGCCGTACTGCGCCTGGGCGACGCGCGCACCGGTCACCGTGAGGTCCTTGATCATGTCGAAGACCGGCAGGAAGCACTCGGCCAGGTTCGTCGTGTCGGCGGGCCAGTAGTTCATCGGCAGGTTGGCGTTGATGGTGTACTTCGAGTCCCAGGGCGGCGTCATGGAGTCGTTCCAGATGCCCTGGAGGTTCGCCGGCTGGGTGCCCGGCCGCGACGAAGAGATCAGCAGGTAGCGGCCGTACTGGAACAGCAGGGCGGAGAACTGCGGGTCGTTGGTGCTCGCGTGCTGGGCGATCCGCACGTCGGTCGGCTGATCGGCGGCGGCCGTACGACCCAGGTCGATGGTCACCCGGTTGAACAGGGCCTGGTAGTCGGCGAGATGGCGACTGCGCAGCTGGTCGACGCCCACGCCACGGGCGGCGGCGAGGCGGCTGCGCGCGATGCCCTGGTAGTCGCCGTTGACCGTGCGGTAGTTGACATAGCTCGAACCGATCGAGATCAGGACGGTCACGCTCGTGGCGCCGGAGACGCGCAGGGTGCCCCCGGAACTGCTGACCGTGCCACCGGTCGCGACGGCCTGGGCCAGGGCGAGGAAGCGCACCGACCCGTTGACACCCTCCATGGCGCCGGAGATGCCGTCGACGGCGATCGTGGTGGCGTCGGGGCTCGACATCGTCGTCCGCTGCGGGCTGTCGAAGGTGGCGTTGAACGTGATCGAGTTGGCGCGGTCGGCGGTCAGCCGGAGCACGATCACCGCATCGGGTGCGCTGGCGAACACCTCACGCTGGTACCGGACACCGTTCAGCACGTACGTCGTGGTGACGGTGGCGGTGGTGAGGTCGAGCGTCCGGTTGTACTGCGACGCCCCGCTGGCGGAACCGAAGGCGAGTCGGAGGTTGCCCACCGGCTGGTAGGCGAGCTGGCCGCCCGGGGTTCCCATCATCGTCTGGTTGATGAGGTCCTGCGCCTGGGTCCACTGGTCCGCGAAGACCCGCCGCCGGATCTCGGCCAGGTTGGCCGCCCCCCGGGTGTTGGCGGAGTCGTACGGGCCGCCGGCCCAGATGGTGTCCTCGTTGAGCTGGAGTCGTTCGGTGTCGACGTTGCCGAACACCATCGCGCCCAGCCGGCCGTTGCCGATCGGCAGCGCCCGTAGCCAGTCGGTGCCCGCGGGTCCGTCGTACCAGAGGGCCAGGTCGCCGGCGGCGAGCACCTGCGGCGGCGCCACCGAGCCGGCGCGGGCGACGGCGGACCACGCGACTGGCAGCAGCGCGGCTCCGGCGCCCGCCGCACCGGCCCTGAGCACGTTCCTTCGTGTCACTTCAGGCATGGTCTCTCCAATCAGCGCAGCTCAGAGGCGCAGGAGGGGGAAGGACGGCGCCCGTGCCGGGCCACCGCCGAGGAAGTCGAATGTCGTGGACGTGCCCACGGCCAGCGCGCCGTTCGAGGTCTCGTGCGAGACGTGTGGTGGGGCACGCTGCTGTTAGCGTTAACAGTGCCGCCCGTTCGCACCACCCTGCAGCAACGTTCACAGCCGGGACCGACGCGCCGAGCTCCCGACGGCGCGTCACCTCTCCCTCAATAGACCTTCGTAGATGGCAGTGCCGCTCGTCAAGAGGTGTCGGCCATGTTTCCCGCCAGCGTCCCGCCGGGGTCGCGGGCCGGCCGCCCCGCCCCGACGCTCGGACCGGGTTGCCATCCCGACGCCATCTTCGTAGCATCCAGGGCAGACGATGTTATCGCGAACATTTGGTGGCATCAGGGTATGCACCCCGCAGGAGGTGGCGCCAGTGTCCGCAGGCACGCCGGCCGTCTCGGGCTACCACAACCCGGTCGTCCCCGGCTTCTACCCCGATCCGAGCGTCTGCCGGGTCGGCGAGGACTACTACCTGGTCTGCTCCAGCTTCGAGTACTTCCCGGGGGTACCGCTCCTGCACAGTCGGGACCTGGTGAACTGGCGACAGATCGGCAACGTCCTCGACCGTCCCAGCCAGCTGGAGATCCCGCCGGACGCCGACGCGTCCCGCGGCATCTTCGCGCCGACCATCCGCCACCACGACGGCCGGTTCTGGGTGATCACCACCAACGTCAGCCTGGGCCGACACCTCATCGTCACCGCGCAGGATCCCACCGGCCCGTGGTCCGAGCCGGTCTACCTCGACCTCCCCCACGTCGACCCCTCCCTGGCCTGGGACGACGACGGCACCTGCTGGCTGACGACCTCCGGAGTGGACGCCTACCTGATCGACCCGGACAAGGGGCAGGTGCTGGAGGGGCCGATTCCGCTCTGGTCCGGCACCGGCGGCCAGTACCCGGAGGCTCCGCACCTCTACCGGATCGGCGACTGGTGGTACCTGCTGCTCTCCGAGGGCGGCACGCACACCGGCTACGCCGTCTCGGTCGCCCGCTCACGCAGCCCGCGGGGGCCCTTCGAGCCCGCGCCGACCAACCCCATCCTCACGCACCGCAGCACCAACCTGCCCGTACAGGCCGCCGGGCACGCGGATCTGGTGCAGGCCGCGGACGGCAGCTGGTGGATGGTCCTTCTCGGCATCCGGGCGAAGGGCCAGTGGCCGCCCTTCCACGTGCTCGGACGCGAGACGTTCCTGGTACCGGTTCGCTGGGACGGCGGGTGGCCCGTCGTGGACGTCGTCCGGAAGGTCACCGCCGCACCCGCCGGCAGCGCACCGGCCCTCGCGGCCCCGCCCGGCCCGGTCACCTACCACGACGACTTCGACGCGACCGCCCTCGCGCCCGGCTGGATCTCGCCCCGCTCCCGCCCCGACGCGGCCTGGTCGCTGACCGAGCGGCCCGGATGGCTCACCCTGCACGCCACCGGTACGACGCTGGACCGCGCCGGTGCGACGATCGTGGCGACGCGCCAACGCCACCATGACTGCCGTGCCGGCACCCGGGTGGATCCGGGCAGCGGCACGGCCGGGCTCACCATCCGAATCGACGAGGCGCACCACTACGACCTGGAGGTCCGCGCCGGCAGCGTCCGCGTCGTCGGCCGGGTCGGGCCGTTCCGGCAGGTCTTCGCGTCCCTCGACGTACCCGCTGGCCCGCTGGTCCTGACGATCGCCACCCGGACCGACGACCTCTACCCGCCGACCGTGACCTCCGCGGCGGACCTGGCGGCCGCGGACGAACCCTTCGGTGTACGCCCCGCCACCTCCGACATGATCTCGTTCGAGGTGGAGACCTCCGGGGGCCGCGTCCTGCTGGCCGAGCTCGACGGGCGCTACCTGTCCACCGAGGTCGCCGGCGGCTTCACCGGCCGGGTCATCGGCATGTACGTGACCGAGGACAGCGCCGCCTTCGACTGGTTCGACTACCGCCCGGCAGCGCGGCCGATCGACTGAGCGCGGACCGGCTCGCCATCGACGGATCACCGTAGACTCCCCGTGTGATCGAGGAGAGCCGGCGGCACCACCCCCGCAAGCCCCGGCGCGGTGACCTGCCCATCGCCACGATCGCCGAGCTCGCCGGGGTGTCCCCTCCCACGGTCTCCAAGGTTCTCAACGGCCGCGCCGGGGTGGGCGAGCAGACCCGGCAGCGGGTGGAGGCCCTGCTGCGGGACCATGGCTACCGCCGGCCGGAGACCGCCGCGAGAACCCTCTGCATCGAGGTGCTCTTTCACCAGATGCTGTCCTCGATCGCCCTGGAGATCCTGCGGGGGATCCAGGAGGTCGCCGGCTCCCGGGACTGCACGGTCGGCTTCATCGACATCCGCCATCGGGTGGCGGCGGAACTGCCCTGGATGGAGCCCCTGCTGCTGCGGCAGCCCACCGCCGTCATCGCGGTCTGCTCCCTGGTCACCGCCGAGCATGGCAGACAGCTGACCGCCATGGGTATACCGCTCGTGGCCATCGATCCGGTCGGCGAGCTGTTCCCCACGCCCGCCGTGGGGTCGAACAACTGGAGCGGCGCCCTGGCCGCCACCCGGCATCTGCTCGACCTCGGCCACCGACGGATCGGAGTGGTCACCGGGCCGCAGCAGGACCTGTCCGCGCGGGCTCGCCTGGACGGCTTCCGAGCCGCGCTGGACCATGCCGGCGTTCCGTTCGACGGCAGCCTCGAACGACGCGGAGTCTTCAGCTTCGAGGACGGCCGTGACCTCGGCCGTGAATTGCTGACCCTGCCCGAACCGCCCACCGCCGTCGTCTGCGGCAACGACCTGCAGGCGCTCGGCGTCTATGCGGCGGCCCACGAGGCCGGTCTGCGAATCCCCGACGACCTCAGCGTCGTCGGCTTCGACGACGTGGACCAGGCGACCTGGACCACGCCACCGCTCACCACGGTGCGACAGCCGTTCAGCGAGATCGGGGCCACCGCTGCCCGGCTCGCGTTGGCGCTGGCCGACGGCCATTCCCTGCCCCAGGAGCGGTACGAGCTCGGCACCGCGCTGGTAGTGCGGGGCAGCACCGGGCCGCCCGGTTCCCGGCGGCCGGACGCCGCCCTCCGCCCGTGAGCCGCAAAAGTTTTCTTGGCGGCCATGTCGAGAAACGGCGCTCGGCTCCGTCCCTGACCGAGCCCCCCACCATCGCCGAATGACCTCGGCGATGAACGACGCACTGCTCCGGAGCCTCACGCCGGGCGTGCTCGGCGTCCTCGTCCGCCGCGGAGCTGACTTCGCGGCGGCCGAGGACGCCGTGCAGGACGCGCTGGTCGAGGCCATCCGCGTCTGGCCGGCCGACCCGCCGCGGGACCCGAAGGGCTGGCTGATCACCGTGGCCTGGCGCCGGTTCCTCGACACCACGAGGGCGGACGCTGCCCGTCGCCGTCGTGAGGACCTGGTCGACTCCGAGCCGGCGCCGGGGCCCACGCCGGCGGTGGACGACAACCTCCAGCTCTACTTTCTCTGCGCCCACCCGTCGCTGACGCCGTCGTCCGCCGTCGCGCTCACGTTACGCGCCGTCGGCGGGCTGACCACCCGTCAGATCGCCGACGCCTACCTGGTGCCCGAGGCGACCATGGCGCAACGCATCAGCCGGGCCAAACGCACCGTCTCCACCGTGCGGTTCGACCAGCCCGGCGACGTCGCCACCGTGTTGCGCGTCCTCTATCTGGTCTTCAACGAGGGCTACACCGGCGACGTCGACCTCGCGGCCGAGGCCATCCGGCTCACCCGGCAGCTCGCGGCCGCCATCGACCATCCCGAGGTGGCGGGGCTGCTCGCCCTCATGCTGCTGCACCACGCCCGCCGCGCCAGCCGGACCGCGTCCGACGGCAGCCTGGTGCCGCTCGCCGGGCAGGACCGCAGCCGGTGGGACACCGCCGTCATCGCCGAGGGTGTCGACATCCTCCAGGCGGCCCTCGCCCGTGACCGGCTGGGCGAGTTTCAGGCCCAGGCCGCCATCGCGGCGCTGCACGCCGACGCGCCCACCGCCGAGGAGACCGACTGGGTGCAGATCGTCGAGTGGTACGACGAGCTGGCACGCCTGACCGACAGCCCGGTCGTCCGGCTCAACCGCGCGGTGGCCGTCGGTGAGGCCGACGGCGCCCGGGCCGGTCTGGCGGCGCTCGCGGCGTTGGACGACTCGCTGCCCCGTCACACGGCGGTGACGGCGTACCTGCACGAGCGCGACGGCCAGCTCGCGACGGCGGCACGCCTGTACGTCGAGGCGGCCCACCAGGCCCCCAACCTCGCCGAGCGCGACCACCTGACGCGTCAGGCCGCCCGCCTCAACGCCCGCCGGCAGCGGTGACGGCTCCCGCCCGACGCCGGCAACGCCCCCGTCACACGCCTGTCGCCGGTGGCGACGGCGCGGACCACCGGGCACCGGTCATCCGGACCAGCCTCGACTGCCGGCCCCGCCGTCGTCGCATGGCGGGGCCGGCGCGAACGATCGTGCCCGGTCAGCTGTTCAGAGTGGCGAGCAGCGCGCTGCTCATGCCCTGCTCACCGCGCGCGTTCGGGTGGAAGGGCGCGGCCGAGTTCTGCGGCACCAACCCCTCGACCCACCGGGTGCCGCTGCCCTTGCACGCGTCCCGACCGATCGACGGCGTGTAGACGTCGGCGTAGGTGGCGCCGTTCGCCCCCGCGGCGCTGGCCAGCATGGCGTTGAGCGACTTCTCGATACCCCGCAGGTACGGCACGTCCTGGTAGGCGATCGGGACGACGGGCCAGCAGCCGTATCCGCTGTCGGGCAGGATCGCCGGATATCCGAGCACCACGATCCGCGCGCTCGGCGCGGCCCGCCGGATCGCCTGCAGCGTGGTCGTCACCTTCGGCACGGTGGCCGCGATCCGGGCCTGTAGCTGGTCGGTGCCTCCGGCGGTGTACCGGTTCTTGCAGGGTGAGCCGAGGGGACTGCTGAGGCTCGCCTCCGCGCATTCGCTGATGATGCCGGAGAAGCCGATGTCGTTGCCGCCGATCTGCACCGTCACCAGCGCCGTGCTCGACGTGACCGCGTTGAGCTGCGGTGGCACGTTGATGCCCAGTTGGCCGCTGCCGCCGTAGAGGATGTCGTCGGTCGTGGCGCCGGAGCAGCTCACGTCAGCGAACGACGTCGAGCCGGCGGACGCGGCCACCAGCGAGGGATAGTTGCGGTTGGACCGGAGGCAGTTGAGGTCGACCTGGGTGGGGATCAGCGGACCGGCGGTGTACGAGTCGCCCAGCGCGACGTAGCGGCCGGTGGGGACCGCGGCGCTGGCGGGTGTGGCGACGGCGAGCAGCACACCGGCGGTGGCCGCGGCGAGCGCGGCGAGTCGGGTGGCTGCCCGCAGGAGCGGCAGGCGGGGACGGGGCATGACGCCTCCCAGGGGAGATCGCGGTGGTGATGGTGGTGCCGAGATCCTGTCGCCGCCTGACGAGTGGCGTCAATATAGATGGAGCTCACTAAATACCTTTCCACGATGTGGGTCAGGGGGGCTGTGCGACAGGCTCCGACCCTTCGAGGTCCGCGTCGGATGCCGGCGGCGTTGACGTCATATGTCGTACGGGTTAAATTGGCAGTGATCTATATCCCTGGCTCCTGTGGACCGGCAGCCGGCCCTCGCCGCCAACCACCCGCGAGGAGTGCACGTGCTCAGACGAAGAATCGCCCTACTGCTCCCCGCGCTCCTCGCGGCCGCCCTCGGCACCGCGGTGGTCAGCGGCGCGGTGGTGCTCACCACCACCCGACCCGCGCAGGCGTTGGAGAACGGGCTGGCCCGCACGCCACAGATGGGCTGGAACGACTGGAACGCGTTCGGGTGCAACGTCAACGAGACGCTCATCCGGCAGACGGCCGACGCGCTGGTCTCCAGCGGCATGGCCGCGGCCGGATACCGCTACGTCAACATCGACGACTGCTGGTCCACCAAACAGCGCAACGCCAGCGGCGACCTGGTCGCCGATCCGCAGAAGTTCCCGAGCGGCATCAAGGCTCTCGCCGACTACGTCCACGACAAGGGCCTCAAGCTCGGCATCTACTCCTCAGCCGGCACCCTCACCTGCGCCGGGTACCCGGCCAGCATCAACTACGAGCAACGCGACGCCAACCTCTGGGCATCCTGGGGGATCGACTACCTCAAGTACGACAACTGCGGCGACCACCTCGGTCGGAGCGCGCAGCAGCGCTACACCGCCATGCGGGACGCGCTCGCGGCCACCAACCGGCCGATCCTCTACAGCCTGTGCAGTTGGGGACAGGACAGCGTCTGGACCTGGGGCGCGGGGGTGGGCAACTCCTGGCGTACCACCGGCGACATCGGTGGGAACTGGAACTCGATCATGAGCATCCTCGACCAGCAGGTCGGCAAGGAGTCGTACGCCCGACCCGGCGCGTGGAACGACCCGGACATGCTGGAGGTCGGCAACGGCCCCACCGACACCGAGTCCCGGGCCCACTTCAGCCTGTGGGCGTTGCTGAACGCCCCGCTGCTGGCGGGCAACGACATCCGCACCATGTCGGCGGCCACCCGCACGATCCTGACCAACACCGACGTGATCGCCGTCAACCAGGACTGGGGCGGTCAGCAGGGCCGCAAGATCAGTGACTCCGGCGACCTGGAGGTCTGGCGCAAGCCGATGTCCACCGGCGGGGTGGCCACCGTGCTGCTCAACCGCGGCAGCGGCACGACCACGATCTCCACCACGGCCAGCGCGCTCGGGCTCGGCAGCGCCGGCTCGTACGCCGTACGTGACCTGTGGTCCCACACGACCGCGACGTCCACCGGCACGATCAGCGCGTCGGTGCCGGCGCACGGCGCCGCCATGTTCCTGGTCACCGGCGGCGGCACTCCCCCACCGAGCACTCCCCCACCGAGCACGACGTCGACGATCCGCAGCACGTCCGCCGGCCGGTGCCTGGACGTCAACGGCGCGTCCCAGACCAACGGCGCCACGACCATCATCTGGGACTGCCACGGCCAGGCCAATCAGTCCTGGACCTCGACCAGCGCTCAGGAGCTGCGGGTCTACGGAGGCAAGTGCCTCGACGTCTACAACGCCGGCACCGCCAACGGAACATCGGTGATCATCTGGGACTGTCACGGCCAGGCGAACCAACAGTGGCGCTTCAACGCCGACGGCTCGATCACGGCGGTCGCCTCGGGCCGCTGCCTGGACCTGGTGGGCAACGGTACGGCGAATGGCACACGCACCCAGATCTGGGACTGCAACGGCGCAGCCAGCCAGCGGTGGAGCCGCAGTTGAGCGACCCGCCACGGTAGGCGGGGCCGGCCGGGCGCGGTCGCGGGCACCGACCCGCGCGTCGCCCGGCCGGCGCACGCCGCTCCATGCTCACCCCTGCGGCACGCGGGCAACGTCCGACGCATAACATTGCCACGGTTCGGGACGGCTCTGCTGAAACGAGGCGACATGCGTTGGCTCCAGCGGTTGCTGGGCGGCGGGCGGGTCCAGCTCGACCCGGGGCGGCAGCAGACGCTGCTGCGAGACCTCCAGCACGGATACGGCACGCACTCCCGGAACCCGTTTCCCGCGCAGGTCGAAGCGGCCACCGGAATGCTGGGCGGCGACGACGGCCTGGTGGTGGCGGCCCGGATTCTGAGCCAGGTCGCCGACGAGGCACACGTGGATCTGCGGGCGCAGGCGCAGGACATCCACCGGCGGACGGGCCGGCGGCTCCTGGTGCACCGGCGCAACTACCGGCCGCTGTGGATGGAGGCCGGTCCCGGCCTGCGGTGGCCGCTGTTCGCGTTGCCGTGCGGCTTCCACCCGTACGCCCAGGTGGCCGCCGCCGTCGCGGTGGTCGGCGGCCGGGCGGCCCGGCTCGATCGGGTGACCGACCCGAACCCGCTGGTGACCCATGTGTTCGAGGTGCTCGACCTCACCACCGCCGGCTGGGAGTACGGCCGGGTGCGGGTGGACACCGACGCCGCCGCCTTCGTCGATCGACTGATCACGAGCGCCGCGCAGATCCTCGCCGCGATGGACGACCCGCCCCGGTTGCCACCTCCGATCCGTGCGCTGATGCGTCGCAACAACACAGTGGACGTGCACGATCCGGCCGGCCCGCGCGCGGTGGGACGGATCAACCTGGGCGCGCGGATGCGGGAACAGCTGCTGGCCTGACCAGGGCGGGCCGAGGACCCTAGGCGGGCTCAGGACCCTAGGGCGTGTTTCGTAGGGCACGAAGCCATTGGTTGATAGCGGCGATGGTGAGGGTGGCTTCGTAGCGTACGGCGAGTTTGTCGTATCTGGTGGCCATGGCGCGGTGTTGTTTGAGCTGGTTGATGCCGCATTCCACGGCGTGGCGCAGGCGGTAGACGTCGGGGTCGAAGGCGGGCGGACGTCCGCCTTGGGAGCCTTTGGCTTTGCGGTGCGCGTCCTGGTCGGCCTTGCTCGGGATGCACGCGCGGATGCCCCGGGATCGCAGGTGGGCGCGGTTGGCCTTGGACGTGTACGCCTTGTCGGCCAGCACGATGTCGGGGCGGGTGCGTGGCCGGCCGCCACCGGCTCGGGGGATGCGGACCTTGGCCAACACGGGGATGAACTGTGGGCTGTCGCCGCGCTGTCCG
>NZ_JBEXHJ010000017.1:0-63582 GCF_040607775.1 Micromonospora sp. NPDC005237
TGCGCTGCTGCCCACGCCGAGCGACCACGATCGTGCAGGCCATCCTCGTTCTCCACCGCGTCGAAGCCAACCGCTACGCAGGATGAAAAGGGCTCAGTGTTGGCGCGACTCACCGGACGGTGTGCAGTTCGTCGACAGCAGGCTCCCCGACCTGCCGGTCGCCACCTGCGAGCTCCAGGGCTACACCTACGACGCCAAGCTCCGCGCCGCGGAACTCGCCGACGGACCGTGGGCCGACCCTCCGTTGGCGCGACGCCTGCGTGGCGAGGCCGCCGATCTGCGCGAGCGGTTCAACCGCGACTACTGGCTGCCGACGCGCGGCGGCTACTACGCGATCGGCCTCGACGCCGACAAGCGGCCCATCGATTCGATGACCTCGAACATGGGCCACCTGTTGTGGAGCGGAATCGTCCCGCCCGATCGTGCCGCCGCGGTGACTCGGCAGTTGATGTCCGACGCGATGTTCTCCGGGTGGGGTGTCCGGACCCTGTCCACCGAGGACGTGGGGTACAACCCCATCGGCTACCACCTCGGCACCGTGTGGCCGCACGACAATTCGATCATCGCCGCCGGGCTCGCCCGGTACGGCCACCGGGATGCGGCCAACCGCATCGCGATGGCGATGCTCGATGCGGCGGCCCACTTCGACTACCGCCTGCCCGAGGCGTTCTCCGGGTACGACCGATCGTTCGGACGACGGCCCGTGCCCTACCCCACCGCTTGCAATCCCCAGGCCTGGGCCAGCGGCGCCCCTCTGCTGCTTCTGCGGTCGATGCTCGGGCTCGACGTCAGCAACGGCCATCTCGCCACCGATCCGCGCATCCCCGAGGCGTTGGGAAGCATCCGGCTGACCGGCGTCACCGTGCACTGCACGCGGCAGACCGTCGACGCCTCGGGTTCGCGCCTGCGCTCCTCCGCCTGAGCTGCGGGGCGCCGCCAGCGGGTCACGGTTTCGAGCTGCTTGACCGCAGGGTGGACAGCGTCGACCTCCGGCTCGGTCGTCTCCCGCCCGACTGCGACCTCCCGCAGCGACGTGACGGCCAGGCCACGCGCCACCGCCCGAGTTCGCGTTCGTCCGCGACGCCGTGGAGCTCAGCGACTCCGCCCTGTCGAAGCGGATCTCGACGTTGAGCGACGGCGGGTACGTCGAGGTCCGCAAGGGCTACGTGGGCAAGCGCCCGCGGACCTGGATCAACCTCTCCATGGCCGGTCGGGCGGCTCTGAGCGCCCACATCGCCGCCCTGCGCGACATCGCCGCCCGCGTGGACGGCGCCGACTGAAGGCCCTTTCGCCGCCCCCGGGGCCGTGGACAGCCAGTTGACCGTTCCGGTAGCCGTCGGGCCCGGTCCCGAGGACGACCGGTGGCAGGTACGACGCGCCGGGTCAGGGCCTGCGGAGCGCCGTGATCACGAGGTTGGCGCGCTCGGCGGCCTGGCCTTCTGCGGAGAGATGGTCTCGTGGCGGGCCAGCATGGCGACGAACTCGCCGATCTTGCGCTCGCGGGTCTCCGCCCGTTTGACGGCGTTGAGGCGGTAGATGAGCGCGAACCGGTTGGTCTTGGTGAGCACGTCGAACATGGCCTGGGCGGCGGGTTCGGCGGCGATGGCGGCGAGCAGGTCGGGCGGAACCTCGGCTTCCGACGCCGGGGCGTACGCGGCAGCCCACCGCCCGTCGGCCTTCGCGGCCTCCACCGCGGCGCGGCCGGTGGGCAGCATCCGTCCCTGCGCCTCCAGCCGGGCGACGTGTTCGACGTTGCGTTGGGACCAGACACTACGGGGTCGGCGAGGGGTGAACCGGATCCAGGAGGTCTGCTCGTCCCGTTTGCGGGCCTGCCCGTCGATCCAGCCGAAACACAGCGCCTCGTCGACCGCGTGCTGCCAGGTCAGCGTAGTGACCGTGCCGCCCTTCCTGGTCAGGGCGAGCCAGACGCCGGGCGACGTGGCGTGGTTCTCCGACAACCATGCGCGCAGCGCGTCGGCGTCCGCGACGATCAACTCTTCCAGTTCGGCGCTCGCCATGGCAGCAGGCTATCGGTGCGCTGTGACAGCGCCCTCGGCCGGTGGGACGGCCCGATCCGCCGGGCGGCCGGGACCAGCACCGGCGCAGCAGTCGGAGCTGGCCAAGGGTATGACACGTCGAGCGGGCCACACCCTTGACCAGAGCTACCGGACCTCGCAGGGTCAGCAGCCGATCCGGCTGGACCCGACCGCGACGTCGTCGTACCAGAGGGTGTCGGCTCCGTTGCCGTAGCTCTCCCAGCCAAGCTTCAGGTCGGTGAGCTGCGGACGCCAGGTGCGGTTGTACCACTGACCGTCGATGTCGTGCGTCGGTACTCCGTCCGCGGTCAGCCCCGCGATGGCCGTGCCGTCCAGCCAGGTACGCAGCTGACCGGCCGAGCCGTCCACCATGAACTCCAGGCAGGCCCACCGGTTGGTGGGAAGCGGGACGCTCTGCGCCACCCCGGCCGGGCTCTGCTCGGGCAGCGTCGCGTCGTCGGATGCGCGGTTCCACTGCAGGGCGCCGTTCTGGCCGCCCATCCGCAGGTCCCGGTTGCCGTCGGCGGCGTCGGCCATCGCCATCATCGTGGTGTGGTCGGTGGGCTGGGCGGTGGTGTGCCGTACCCAGATCCGGCCGTACCGCACACTGCCCACGCTGCTGAGGTTCTTGGTGGACCTGATGAAGACGTGGTTGCAGTACCCGGCTGCGCCGTTGATCCGGACCGCCCGGCTGCCGCTGTGCGTGGTGGCCGTGTCGATGGTGGCCGTGCCGGCGCCCGAACAGTCCGGGTTCACCACGGTCCAGTCGCCCGACGGCGTCGCGCCGGTCTGGTTCTCGAAGCCGTCGCAGAGCACCGCACCGGCGCACCCGGCCGGCGGCGGGGTGGTGGGCGGAGGCGTCGTGGGCGGAGGCGTCGTGGGGGGCGGGGTGGTCGGCGGAGGCGTCGTCGGCGGCGGGGTCGTCGGCGGCGGGGTGGTCGGCGGGGGCGTCGTCGGCGGGGGCGTGGTGGGCACGCCGGTCGTCGGGGTCGGGCCGGCGCCGTTGCACGGCACGCCGTTCAGGCTGAACCCGGTCGGCGTGCCGCCACTGGTGCCGTACGTGCCCTGCACGCCGAACTCGGTGGAGCCGCCGGCCGGGATGCTGCCGTTGTACGACATGTTGCGCGCGGTCACCGTCGATCCGGACTGGCTGACCGTGGCGTTCCAGCCGTTCGTGACGCGCTCGTCCCCGGCGTACCTCCAGGTGACGGTCCAACTGGAGACGGCGCTGTCGCCGGGGGTGACCTTGATGTTGGCGGTGAATCCGCCGGGCCACTGGTTGGGCGTGTAGTCGACCCGGCAACCCTGGGCGGCCGCGGCGGGGACGACGAGCAGGGCCGTTCCGGTCGCGGTCACGGCGGCGGCCAGCGCGGCGACGACCGCCAGGGTCGGGGCGGGGCGGGCGCGGAGAATCGTCATGAAAAGTCCTTCTGCCATCGAGCTGGGGAAATCGGCGCGGCAGCGCGCGTCCGGAGCGGACGCGGCGCGACAACGCGCCGGGTGCGGCGCGGCGATGCGCCACAGCGACTGGTCGATGCGTACGACCGACGTGCCCGGCTCGGGGTGGACCTGTCAGTCGCCGACGGCCCGGTTGCCCGGACCTCGGCGGCGCCCGCCCTCAATCTATTGACAGATTCCTATCGAATCAAGCGTCACGCTTCCGAGTGGGATCACGCCGCCCGCGCGTTATTCGGTGGCCGGGCCGACATCGCTGCCGGCTGGCGCATCAGCGGGTTGCTGCCGGGCGCCCCGACAGGGTTGACACCACGTGGAAAGCGATTCCCACGCTTCTCCGCTCGATCAGGTCAGCCCAGGTCGACGATGTCCACCGCGGGTGCGAAGTGGCGGACCGCCACCTCGAGACTGGGGCGGTGCAGCCGCCAGAAGGTCGCCGGCCGACTGTCGGCCAGAACGGCCGGCGGCACGTACGGGACCGCTGTCTGAACCAACCACCGCAGGCCGCGCGAGCGAGCCGAGCCGGGCAGCGGCGGCAGACCACGACGCCTCCGTAGGCCGACGTACGGAGTCGTGACCACACCGGTCTGCTGCGTCCACAGCACCACGGACTCGATGTCGGACCACGGCACCACAGCGGTGTGCGACGACGGCCAGGGCGGCACCTGGCCGAGGGTGACCCCGGCCGCGTCGACGCGAAGCGCGACACGGCGGCCCAGCACGGCGATGAGCCGCAGCAGCAGGTACGCGCCGCCGAGCATCGCGGCGAGGATGCCGGCGAACGGCTCGTCGCGGAACATCAGGACGCCCACGGCGACGAGGACCACGCTGACGGGCGCCAACAAGAGGTCACGGCGGGTCAGGCCGAACCACACCTCGTACACCTCACCCGGACCGACCGTGCTGATCGGGGCGGTCTCGCCGCTCGAGAAGGGTGCCACATTCACCCTTACCGGAGCAGCCCACGGTCGGCCATGAAGGCTCGCAACGTCTCGGCGTCCTCGGCGGACATCAACCACCGTGGGATCACGGTCGCCGGCATCCGGCCGACGTACACGATCCAGAAATCCGGGGTGTCCTGCACCTGGGCGACGCCGTCCCACGCGATACCACCGGACTCCGAGCCGCTGCGCATCATGATGTTGTCATCGGTGATGTCGTAGCCGCCCTCGACCGCGTAGCGACCCGAGCGCCGACGCGCGCGCCACCGCACCCACGGCAGGTACAGCATCGACAGCACGCCGCCCACGAGCATCGCCATCCACAGCGGCGCCGTCCGCTCGCCGGACGCGAACCCCCGCGAGACGACCAGACCGATCGCCCCCACCGCCGCCAGCACCGCGCCGACGTAGCTGTACCTGCGCAGCCGGACGCCGCCGAGCGTGGCCGCCACGCGACCCGGGTAGTCGGGATCAGCGGGGACGTCGAAACGGATGTGCACCCCAGAACGATAGTTCCCCAACCGCCCCGGGCACCGCCGGGCCGGCCGCCGGAGTTTCGCCGGCGGTCGCTTGCGGGTAGCGGATGGCGCATGAACCGCGATCTCGTCAGGGCTCTCCAGGTCGCATGGGAGCTGCCGGAGTTCCGCAGCGGGGTGCGGCACCTCATCGATCTCGACGAGGTGTCCGTGCTGCTGGCCACGCTGTCCGTCCCGGATCACGACGGCGAGGTCGAGCGCAGCCTGCTGGGCCTGCTGCGCTCCGGCCTGGAGACGGTCGAGATCCGGGAGGCCGTGCTGCTGCTGTTGGAGCAGGACGAGGTGCGCCGGCCGCTCGTCGCCGCGGCGGTGGAGCCGCTTGCGGCCCGACCGGGCCTGGCCGCCGCCATCACCTCGGCGACCGAGGACCCTGCGGTACGTCGTGAGGTACGGGCGGCCCTGGGCAGCGCCAAGGTGCGCGAGCTGATCTGGCAGGCGATGGAGAACCAGGTCAGCGACAACCGGTTCGGCCTGATCCGTCGGGCGGCAGTGCTGTTCGTGTGGCACCCGAGCGTCCGGCGCCTCGCGTGGGCCGTGCGCCGTCACGGCGTGCTGCGCGAACTCCGCCGCAAGCCGTAATCCACTAGCGTGGCGGGGTGGCAGCGTCCGGCACGGCACCGCCGCCCGAGATGAGTCGCCGGCTGACGTTCCTGCTCGCGTTGGCAGCGGGAGCGGCGATCGCCAACCTGTACTGGGCGCAGCCGCTGCTCAGCTTCATCGCCGGCGACCTCCGCGCCGCCACCGCGACGGCCGGCTGGCTCGTCACCGCGACGCAGACCGGGTACGCCGTCGGCGTACTGCTGCTCGTGCCGCTCGGCGACGTCCTGGACCGCCGCCGGTTCGTCCCGGTGCTGCTGGTGGCCTCGGCCGCCGCGTTGCTGCTGTGCGCGCTGGCACCGTCGTTCGGTGTGCTCCTGCTCGCACTGACCGTCCTCGGCGTCACGACGATTTCCGGGCAGGTCCTCACGCCGCTGGCCGGGGACCTGGCCGGCGACGCCCACCGCGGTCGGATCGTCGGTGTCGTCGGATCCGGGACCCTCAGCGGCATCCTCGCCTCCCGTACGATCAGCGGGTTCGTCGCCGGTGCCGCCGGCTGGCGTACGACCTTCGCCCTCGCCGCCGTCGTCTCCGTTCTGCTCGCGGTCCTGCTGTACCGCGCGATTCCACCGCTGGCGCCGCGCACCCGCCTGCCATACCCGCAGCTCATCGCCTCGGTCGGCGCGGTGGTCCTGCGCGAGCGAGCGGCCCGCTGGACGCTGGTCCTGGCCGCCACCGGGTTCGCCGCGTTCTCGCTGTTCTGGACGGCGCTGACGTTCCTGCTCAGCGGCCCACCGTTCCGATACCCGGTAGCGGTGATCGGGATGTTCGGACTGGCCGGCCTCGCCGGTGTCCTCTCCGGCCTGCGCGGCGGTCGTCTGCACGACCGTGGTTGGTCGCTTCCGGCCACCGGGGTGGCGTGGACACTGGCCCTCGGCGCCTTCGTCGTCGCGGCGTTCGCCGGCCGGTCCGTCGCGCTGCTCATCATCGCGATCATCATGATCGATGTCGCTCTCCAGACGCAGGCCCTCCTCAACCGGGCGCGACTGTTCGCCCTCTCCCACGAGGCCCGCAGCCGGCTCAACACGGCACTGGCGACCGGCAACTTCGTCGGCGCCGCCATCGGCTCCGCCGCCGCGACCACGCTCTGGGCCGCGGGCGGCTGGACAGCGGTCACCATCACGGGAATGGGACTCTGCTGCTTCGCACTCATTGTGTGGGCACTGGGACGGCGTGGCCCACTGGCGATCCGCCTCGCCGAGTGACTCGCGGCGGACGACGTTGGGCGGGGTGAGCGGAGGCCGCGGGTCACCCACTAGCGTGCGCGTGGTGGAGGCAGCAGGAGCCTTTCGCCGGACGGCGATCGAGCGATCAGACCAGCGCGTCGCGTGGGAACGGACCGACCAGGCCTTCTTCGCCGCCGGGGCCTGCCACATCCTCGCCTGGGTCTGTCGAGACACCTACCCGGACCGGTCGATCGAGGTGGCGGCGGTGCGCCTGGCGGGCGAGTTGCCGGTCTTCCACACGTACGCGGTCTGGGGCGGCTGGGCGTTCGACCATTCGGGCTGGAACCCGGAGCAGCAGGTCCTGGCGGTCAACGCGGCCTTCGAGGGCCACCCGCTCGAACGCGTCCCGATCAGCACCGATCTCGCCGAATTCTGCGCCGAGCACCACCACCGCATGCCCGACGGGTACTGGCGTGACCCGATCCCGCGGGCCCGTGCATATGTGGGCCGACATCTCCCGCCCTGGGAATGAGCGACCGGCAGTGTCGCGAGCGTGTCGGCGGGCACGGGTGAGCCGTCGTGTTCGTCGCCGCTCCCCCGGCGGCGGGGGTCAGGCCAGCGTCGCCGGCAGGACGAGGAGGGCGAATCGGATCACGCGCCCGAGAAGGCAGGCGACGGCGAACTCCCAGTGGCGCAGGCCCGCGGTGCCGGCGGCGAAGCTGACCACGGCCAGCGGTGGGACCCCGACCGCCGCGGAGACCAGCACGGTCGGAAGGGCGGTGCGGCGGCGCGAGAGCCAACGCCGGATCGGCCCGGTCCACCGGGCCGCTCGGGCCGCCGTACGACCTGACCCGCGTTGTCTCCTGAGCCGGCGGGCCAGCCGCCCCGTTCCGCGATCCGCGGATTCGAACAGGAGCAGCTTGCCGGCGGTCTGCCCGAGCGCCAGGGCGAGCACGGCGACGACAACGTGGCCGCCACGGTGCCCGGCGACCACCGCGTACGCCTCGGCGTTGACGACCGGAACGAGGGCCGAAGCGAGACCGTAACCGAGCCCCGCGACCGCCTCGGCGAGGCTGCTCACGCGTGGCCGTCCCGGTCGAGCAGCCGGGCCACCGCGGCGACCGACCACAGCTTGACCACGACGACGGCGACGGCGACGGCCAGCGCGAGCCGGTACTGCCCGAACGCGATGGCCCCGACGACCCCGGCGGTGTTGGCGGCCTTGGCCACCGGAGACCAGTTCCACGCCCACACCCGGCGGTCGACCAGGTGGAAGTAGTTGGGGCTGAGCACCGGCCAGCACAGGAACGCCAGCGACAGCATGGTGTCCAGCACCAGGAACGACAGCAGGAACACCAGGGCCACGACCGCGACGTCGGGCACGAGGGAGACCAGGCCCACGCAGAGTACGGCGGTGCACGCGCGATCGCTGACGATGTCGAGGACGGCCCCCGCCCGGGTCTCCTGTCCGAGCCGCCGGGCAGCCCAGCCGTCGAGCATGTCCCCGATCCAGTAGATGCCATACGCTACCGCCATAAATGCCACCGATCCCGCGACGAGCGCGGCGATCCCGACGGTGACCGCGGCGACCGTGCGGACGGCGGTGATGTAGTTGGGAACCGTGCGGAGAGGGCCGACACTGCTGGCGGCGCGGGAGTCGACGAGAGTCACCCCAGAAGCGTCATGCGGTGCGCCTCTCGGCGGAACGTGCCGTGGTGCCGATCCGCTCGCCGGGGCAGCACCGGGGTGCCGCCCGATCTGGTACCGAGGTACTGGTCAGTCTCCGAGCTGGTCGCGGAGACTGTTGAGGTGATGACCGACATCCGGGAATGGTTGCGTGACCCCGAGCGGGTGCGCGGGCTGGCGTACGCCTTGGCGGGGTTGATCATCGCTCTCGTGATCACGACCGCCGAGGGGGGCCTGTCCGTGCCGGCGGGCTGGGCGTGGCTGGTGGTGCCGGTCGGCCTCGGCGCCACGGCGCTGCGGCCCCGCTACCGCGCCCTGGTCTTCGCGGCCTGTGCCGGGTTCGTGGCGATCGTGAGCACCGGGGAGTCGGTGCAGTTGGGCCTCGCGGCCGCCTGCCTCGTGTTCCTCTCCAGCTGCGAAGACCCAGCCCGGCGTCCGTGGCTGGGGTGGCTGGCTGGCCTGCTCGGCGCGGCCGGCGCCCTCACCACCGCGCTGCTCACCGGGCGAGGAATGTACGAGCAGCCGTTCGTCTTCGTGACGGCCGGCTATGTCCTGGCGATCCTGTTGCGGTCGTGGTCCCGCGGCCGCGCGCTCACCCGGGAGGCGGACGACCTGCGCGGCCAGGCGGCCTGGCTCGAGCAGCGCACCAACCTGGCCCGCGAGCTGCATGACGTGGTCGGCCACCACGTCACCGCGATGGTGGTCCAGGCCGAGGCGGGCCAGCTCAGCGCCGACCCGGGGGCGGCGCTGCGGGCGATCGCGGGCAGCGGCCGCACCGCGCTGAGCGAACTGGACACGCTCGTCGTGCACCTGCGCGATCCGCACGCGGCGATCGCGGTGAGCGCGCCGCCCCGCCTGTCCGACATCGACGAGCTGCTCGCGCAGCCGCTGCGCCAGCAGGGCGTGGCGGTACGGGTACGTGTGGACCCGGAGCCGGGTCTGGACGAGATCGGCGTGTTGACCGCCTACCGCATCGCCCAGGAGGCCCTCACCAATATCGCCCGCCACGCGAAGGCCACAGCGGCCTGGATCGAACTGGTCCGCGTCGGCGACCACGCCCGTCTACGGGTCAGCGACGACGGCGTCGGGCCGCCCCAGACCCCCAGGCGCGGTTCGGGCCTGCTGGGCATCGAGGAGCGCGTGCGGGCGCGCGGTGGAAGCTGGGAGCTGACGCGGCGACCCGGCGGCGGCACCCTGGTGCAGGTCACCCTGCCGGTGGCGAACCCGTGATCCGGGTAGCGATCGTCGACGACCAGCAGCTGGTCCGCGACGGCTTCGGCCTGATCCTGCGGTCCCAACCCGACATCCATGTCGCCGCCGAGGCGGCCGACGGCCGGCAGTTCCTCGACGCCGTGCGTCGCGACCCCCGCATCGACGTCGCCCTCGTGGACATCCGCATGCCGGTGCTCGACGGTCTGCAGGCCACCCGCGAGCTGGCCGCGATCCCGCACGCCCCGGCCGTGATCGTCGTGACCACCTTCGACGACGACGCCTACGTCCTGGACGCCATCGCCTCCGGCGCGCGCGGGTTCCTCCTCAAGCGGTGCAGCGCAGCCGACCTGATCGCCGCGGTACGCACCGTCGCCGCCGGCGAGGCGATCCTCTCCGCCGAGGTCACCGGCGCCGTTCTCGACCGGGTACGCGCGACCGGGCCGGCCACCCGCGTGGACCTGGCGGTCTACCAGCTGACCCCGCGGGAGGCCGACGTGCTCGCCCTGATCGGTGCCGGGCTCAACAACAACGAGATCGCCGAGCGCCTCTTCCTCTCGATGAGCACCGTCAAGACCCACGTCACCAATGTGCTGGCCAAGACCGGCAGCCGCGACCGTGTGGGCGCCGCAATCCTGGCGATCCAGGCCGGCCTGACACCCTGACCCGTCGGCGGAAGCGGGCCGGAAGACGATCGTCGATCGTCGATCGTTCGGGAGGCCGGCATCCGCCACCTAGGATTGCGCGCGACGTGAACCGCCGCACCCGAGGAGTCGGACCTGATGCGCTCGACGACGGGTCTGCTGGAGCGCCTGCTCCGGCCCAGGATGCGCGACGTCGTCGCGGTGGAACCGGTGACGGGCGGGATCGCGGCGCTCGCGGGCATCGCCACCCGCCGGGACGCGCCGCCGGTGTTCGTCAAGGCCTTCGCCGACGCTCCGGCCGACGACGTCTTCGTCGCGGAGGCCGAAGGGCTGGCCGCCCTCCGCGATCTCGGGGGTGTGGCGACACCCGAGGTGATCCTGGCGGACCAGGAACTGCTCGTGTTGTCGATGCTGGGGCCGAGGCCGCGCAGCGAGGTCTTCTGGGAGCAGTTCGCGCACGTCCTCGCGCGCATGCACATGAGCACGACCCATCCTCGCTTCGGCTGGCACCACGACAACTGGCTGGGCCGTCGCCGCCAGATCAATACCTGGAATGACGACGGCTACGCCTTCTTCGCACAGCACCGGCTGCTTCGGTGGCTCGGGCAGCCGCGCGTCGAGGCGGCACTGGACGCGGGCGACCGGACGGCGCTGGAGCGGTTGTGTCACCGGCTGCCCGACCTGCTGCCGGACCGGCCGGCCTGCCTGACGCACGGCGACCTGTGGGTACAGAACATCCTGGCCACTCCGGACGGGCAGCCTGCGCTGATCGATCCAGCCGTGTCGTACGTGTGGGCCGAGGTCGACCTCGCCCACGTGTGGTCCACCTCGCCTCCGCCCGAGGCGCGACGGATGTTCGAGGTCTACGCGGAACTGACCTCGCTCGACAGCGGCTGGCAGGCCCGCATGCCGATCATCCAGCTGCGGCAACACCTCGCCGTGCTGGCCCAGTTCGACGACGACTGGGGCGCGGCCGACCAGATCCGCGCCGTCCTCGCCCCATTCCGCAAGCGATCCTGACCGCGGTCGCGCGCGTCGGGCGACGGGTCAGGGCGTCCAGCGCACGCCCGGGTTCACCCGCCCGGACCAGTCGAAGACGGCCATGTTGTCCCACTGGTTTCCGGTGCCGTTGATGTTGGCCGGATCCCAGCCGTTGCCCTTGACGGCGTACCAGGTCGGCTCCCAGTAGAAGACGCCGACGGCTCCCGCGTTGCGGGCCGTGTTCTGGACCCAGTCGAACTCCCGGGCCTGCCCGGACCAGGTCGCGCTGATGCCGTCACAGGTCGCGTCGCCGATGGCGTTCGGCTCGCTGTCCGCGTTGTTCCGGGTGAAGGGGTACGCGGTCTCCACGATCACCACCGGCTTCCCGTAGCGGCCGCGCAGGTCGACGATGTTGTTGTAGAGGTTCGCCAGGGTCCCGTGCCACATGCAGTAGTACGACAGGGCCGTGATGTCCCACTGCACACCCTGGGCGCGGATGCCGTCGTAGAACCATCGCGCGTTGGCGTTGCTGTCGGCGTCGGCGGTGTGGATCATCACCGGGATGCCGCTGCCGCACGCCTTGGTCGCGTTGTAGCCCTGCTTGAGCAAGCCGGCCAGCGGGGCGAAGTCGTTGTTGACGACCTTGCCCTCGTCCCACAGCATCCCGACGTTGATCTCGTTGCCGATCTGCACACTGTCCGGTGGGGTGCCCTGCCCTCGGAGGCTGGAGCAGACGTCGTAGGTGAAGGTGTAGACGTCGGTGCGCAGTTGACTCAGGCTGTGGCCGACCCAGGCGGCCGGCTTGTACTGCTTGCCGGGGTCGGCCCAGGTGTCGGAGTAGTGGAAGTCGATGAGCACTTTGAGGCCCTTCGCCCTGGCCGCCCTCGCCTGGGCCAAGACCTTGCTCTTGTTGTTGTAGCCGCTGATCGGGTTGTTCCAGACGCGCAGTCGGACGTAGTTGACGCCGACGGACTTCAGGATGTCCAGTGGGTCGCGGGCGACACCGCCGGCGTCGTAGTACCTGGCGCCCAGATCCAGGCTGCGCTGCAACGAGGAGACGTCGGCGCCCCGCATGCTGAGCGTGTTCGCGGCGGAGGCCGGCGCTGTCGTACCGCCGAATGTGGTCGAGGCGGCGAGGATGCCGGCCGTGACAGCCCCGGGCAGTGCTCTGCGGCGGCGGTGGGGTGTGCTCACGAGAATCCTCCAATGGGGACGCGCTCAGCCCACCGCGCAGGGAGCGCCGTTCAACGAGAAGCTGGTCGGCGGCGCGTCGCTGGTGCTCCACCGCCCCTGGACGCCGAAGCTCGCCGAGCCGTTCGGCGCGAGGACGCGATTCCAGTCGACGTTACGGGCGGTCACGGTGGCGCCGGTCTGGCCGACCGTGGCGTTCCACCCCGAGGTGACCTGCTGGTCTCCCGGGAAGCTGAAGGTGACGATCCAGCCGTCGACCGGTGCCGCCCCGGCGTTCTGGACCGTCACCGTGGCCACGAAGCCGCCGTGCCACTCGGACTGGTTCCGGTAGGTGACCCGGCAGGTCGAGGGCGGTGGGGGCGGCGGAGTGGACGTCGTGGGCAGGGCGACCGTGTTGGACGCGATCGACACGTTGCCCACCGCGTCCCGGGCCCGTACGTAGAACAGGTTGCGAAGCGGCGTCGACGGGGGTAGCGACGCCGTGTACGTCGTTCCCGGCACGGTGGCGATCAGCGTCGAGGTGAACCAGCCGTCGAACTGGTAGACGTTGTACCCGAGCACGCCGACGTTGTCCGTCGACGGCGACCAGGACAGCGTGGCGGTCGAGGCGGTCACCTCGCCGACGGCCAGGTTCTGCGGGGCGCTCGGCGGGGTGGTGTCCGGGCCGGTGTCCGTCACCGGGGTGACCACGGTCAGCGCGTCTGTCGAGGCCGAGCGGTGTCCCAGGCTGTCCCGGGCGGCCACCCGGAACGAGTACTGCTTGCCCGGCCGGAGGTAGTTGCTGATCGTGGTGGTGGTGACGGCCCCGACGCTGGCGCTGTAGATGACGTCGTCGAACGCCTGGTAGTACGTGATGTCGTAGCCGGTGACGGCGCAACAGCCCGGCCTGGCGGCCGTCCAGGTGAGGGTGACCGACCCGGTCCGGACCTCGCTGGCGGTCAGGTTCGTGGGCGCGCTCGGCGGGAAGGGCGAGGTGCTCGGCGTACTGGGCGCCGTGGTTGGCGTCGGCGCCGCGGGCCCGCCGGGGGCCGGGACGATTCCGGGGTACGCGGCCGGCGGCGCGGCCCCGGCGTCGGCTGCCGGAGCGGCGCTGATCGCGGTGGTGAGCACCGCCGTCGACACCACGACGGCGGCCAGCAGACCCGGCAGTAGGCGGCGGATCAGCGAGGACGGGAACACGCCTGTCATACGTCGACGATCCCGCCACGTATCGATGATCGCCAACGTATCTCACGCCTCGGTCGGCGACCATGCGCGGGGTCCCGCAACGCCGAGATCACCTGGGTCTACACGCTGACCCCCGCCTAGGGGTCGGACAGCGCTGCCGGACGACTGTCACGCCGGCTCGGGTACGCCTCCGGGCTCGCCGTCGTCGGGCATCGGTTCAGTCGGCGCGGCCGGCAGTTCGTTCGACGTACCGGGAAGCAGCTCTTCGGCGGTCTCCGGAACGGGCTCGCGAGGATCGAGGGGTGGATAGACGTCCGGATCGAGGTCAGGATTGGCCATCGGGGAAGTATCCAGCACGACAGTCGCCACCGCCTGTCGAGGCGGTCGCCGCGGCACCCGGGCACCGGTCCCCTCGGCGGCCCCGGACACGGCTGGGCGCCCCGGAGCCGCCGGCGTCGGCGACGACCCGCCCGCTATCTGTAAACAACCCTTGCTATTAAGCCGCACGAACGTCAATATGTGGAGGTCACGGGTCGCCGAAGCCGGAGAGTGAGCCATGAGAAGCCGTCGGATTTTCGCAGTGGTGGCCGGGGCGGCGATGACCGTCACGGCCGCCGTCGCCTTCGTCCCCAGCAGCATGGCGGCCGTGCCCTCGGCCAACGCCGTCGCGCTGGTCGCCTGCACCGCGCCGGCCTGGGCCGAGGGCACCACCTACCAGGCAGGCACCCAGGTCACCTACGGTGGCCGGCTCTACCAGGCTCTGGTCACCCACACCGCGTACCCCGGCGCCGGCTGGAACCCCGCCGCGACCCCGTCGCTGTGGCGTGACCTGGGCGCGTGCTCGGGAAGCACTCCGCCGCCCACCACGCCACCACCGACGACCGCGCCGCCCACCACGCCGCCTCCGACCACACCTCCCCCCACCACGCCGCCGCCAACCGGCGGGACCTGCGCGGTGAAGTCGCGGCCCACCGGCAAGGTGTTGCAGGGCTACTGGGAGAACTGGGACGGCGCCTCGAACGGTGTCCACCCCGGACTCGGCTGGATCCCGATCACCGACAGCCGGCTCAACCAGCACGGCTACAACGTGATCAACGCGGCATTCCCGGTGATCCGCTCAGACGGCACGGTCCTCTGGGAGAACGGCATGGACGCCGGCGTGAAGGTGGCCACCCCGGCCGAGATGTGCCAGGCCAAAGCCGCCGGCGCCACGATCCTGATGTCGATCGGCGGGGCCGCCGCGGGCATCGACCTGAGCTCCACCGCGGTCGCCGACCGGTTCATCGCGACGATCGTGCCGATCCTGACGGCCTACCACTTCGACGGCATCGACATCGACATCGAGACCGGCCTGACCGGTAGCGGCAACATCAACACCCTGTCGACGTCGCAGGCCAATCTGATCCGGATCATCGACGGGGTGCTGGCCCGGATGCCCTCGAACTTCGGCCTGACCATGGCACCGGAGACGGCCTACGTCACCGGCGGCAGTGTGGTCTACGGCTCGATCTGGGGCTCGTACCTGCCGATCATCAAGAAGTACGTGGACAACGGCCGGCTCTGGTGGCTGAACATGCAGTACTACAACGGCAGCATGTACGGCTGCGCCGGCGACTCGTACCCCGCCGGCACCGTGCAGGGCTTCACGGTGCAGACGCAGTGCCTGAACAACGGCCTCACCATCCAGGGCACCACCATCCGCGTGCCGTACGACAAGCAGGTTCCGGGCCTGCCCGCGCAGTCCGGTGCCGGTGGCGGCTACATGTCGACGTCGCTGGTCACCCAGGCGTACAACAGTGTCCCCGGCATCAAGGGCCTGATGACCTGGTCGGCGAACTGGGACGGGTCGAAGGGCTGGACCTTCGGCGACAACGTGAAGCGCCTGCAGGGCCGCTGACCCGCAACACTGTCTCCTGATCACCGGCCCGGACCGTTCACGGGCCGGTGATCCCTTTCGGCGGGACCGGTTATCGGTGAGTCAGTTCCGACCGGACGAGTTCCAGCAGCCGTCCAATCCAGTTGGTGCCGCTCGAACTCCAATATTTCGAAGCCCAGTCGTTGTAGAGCAGCCGGGCGTCACCCGTGCCCAGCAGCGTTTCCGCCATCGCCGGATGGCGCTCGAACTTGTCCCGCAGCAGCGAGGCCATCACGCTCAGCCGCGCCGCCGGCCAGCCTGCCCGCCGGGGTGCCTCCTCGCCGACAGCCCGGGCGTCGAGGCCACGGACGGCCGTGGCGATCCGATCGCGCCATTCGGCGTCATCAGTGGACAGCGCCCAGTAGGCGTGCATGACGCTCGCGTACTCCCGGCCGCCGTGTATCACCGCCGCCGGATAGTCGATCTGCAGGACCTCGAGGCCCGCAGGGTCCGGCCAGCCATGCGGATAGACGTGCCCGCCGATGGTCAGCGGGACGGTTGTCTCCGGTCCGTCCGCCACCTGCTGTGTCCGGGCTTTGGCGATACCAGCCTCGCTCCTGCGGAAATAGTCGAGCGCCTGCTTCCGGGCCTCGGGGGTCACCGTGAGCATGTGGCCTGAGCGCCTGGCCTGGATCGTCTCACCCACTTCAGCGAGCAGGATCCGGACCGGGACGTCGTTCTGGTCCATGTCACCGAGCATGTAGATCCGGCGGTGTTCGGGCACCGCGTGATACAGCGCGCGAACGATTTCCAGGTTTGCCCCGGTCGGCTCCGCGGCGTACACCAGCAGTGCGTTCCAGCAGCGCCGGGAGGAATCCGGCCGGTTGTTGAGAAGGTCCACCTCGTCGGCGAGTTCGCCGATCACCAGCTCCGGAGTCAGCCACGACTCCAGTGCCGGCACGGATCCTCTCGCCGTGCCGCTGATGATCAGCGAAGAGCCCTCGGGTGGCGTCAGGGTCAGCGTTCCATCGTCGAACACAGCGCGAAGGCCGTCGAGATCAGTTGAACCGTATCGCCAGAGGACGACGCCGTCCGCGAAAACGCCGAGCGTGCTGAGTGCGTAGTGATCACCTTTGTTGACGAAGATGAGGCGTTGCCGCCCTTCGATGACATCGCCGCCGACTACGCGCGACGTCGAAGTGCTGTACGGCATGTCGGCGAGCCTAACGGGACGCGGCGCCGGGTCCCGGCCGACCGCCAGCAACATGACCGTGATGGCGCCGGGCCTACCGCCAGCCGGCGTCGCTGAACGAGTGTGCTGGTCACGGGACGGTTCGCTGGGAGCGATACCAGTCGGGGTAAAATTCAACCCTTCCGATCGCTAGACTCGCCGCAATCCGGCACCGCCCGCAGACCTCAGACTGCGCCCGTCCCGATCGAATGGAGACGCCTGTGACCCGCGACAAGGCGGCACCCCCCGGCATCGACCCCAGCATTCCCAGCGTGGCCCGGGTCTATGACTTCTTCCTCGGCGGCAAGGACAACTTCGAGGTCGACCGACAGGTCGCCGAGCACGCCCTGCGGATCACACCGGATGGGCCGGCAGCCGGTCAGGCGAACCGGGCCTTTCTGCGTCGCGTGATTCGTTTCCTGGTCACCGAGGCGGGCATCGACCAGTTCCTCGACATCGGATCGGGGCTGCCCACCCAGGGCAACGTGCACGAGGTCGCCACCGAGCAGAACCCGAAGGCTCAGGTGGTGTATGTGGACAATGATCCGATCGTCCTGACACACGGACGGGCCCTGCTCGCCGCGGAGGGCACCGCGACGGTGATCCAGGCGGACGTCCGGGCACCACAGGAAATCCTCAACCATCCGGACGTACGTCGGTTCCTCGATTTTGACCGACCGATCGGGTTGTTGCTCTTCGCGATCCTGCACCACCTCGGTGACGACGAGGATCCGCGAGCGGTGGCGGCGGCGTTGATCGACGCGCTGCCCTCCGGCAGCTATGTGGCGATCTCGCACTTCCGCGACCCGGGTGAGCGGGACCCCGAAGGCTCCCGCAAGGCCCGCGAGGTCGAGCGGGTCTTCAACGAGTCGTTGGGCACCGGCCGCTGGCGTACGGACGAGGAGATCCTCTCGTTCGCCGATGGGCTGACGCTGCTGGAGCCGGGGCTGGTGCCGCTGGCCGAGTGGCGCCCAGAGCCGGGTACGCCCGCGCCGATGCAGACCGACACCTATCACACCTTCGTCGGGCTCCTCGCCCGCAAACCGTAGGCGTCGTTTCCGGTGCGGTCCGTCGGCGCGAACGCGTCCCGCCGACGGACCGCACCGCGTTGGTTCTTGACCCGGGCGAGTTGATGCCCCGCCAGTCTCCCGGACTCGGTGCTGCCCGCCACCTCCACGGTTTCCCGCGCACCACCAACGACGGTCTCGCGCCCAGCGCGGGAGCGGGTCATCCCTCGGCAGCGGGTTGGCTGTGCACCACCAGCTCGTCGATCTCCAACCGGCCGACGCGCAGCTCCCGCACGACCGCCCGGCGAATGGCTAGCCGCCCGATGACCAGCACCCCGACAGCCACGGCCCCGGCGGCCAGCGCCCCTACGGCGAGGGCACCGAACGACGCCACCCCCGCAGCTCGCGCGCCGGTAGCCACCGCGCCCGTCGCCAGCGCACCGTCGGCGCGCGTCCCGCTCAAACGCACGCTCACCCACCTCGGCACCACGCACCACGCCGCGGGCGACCTGCTCGCGGCGGTGGACGCGTGGCGCCGAGCACTGCAGCGATTCGGTCCGGAGAACCGCTCCGAGGTTGCCCACCTACGTGATCTCCTTCGGCTCGCCGACTCGTGAGCCCCCTGCGACTGGGCCGGTCGAGGCGTTGCTGTGTCTGGTTTCAGCCCGTGTCGCGCTGACGCCGTACACGATCGGGCGTGAGGATGTGGGCATGAGTTCATCGCAGCCCGTCGTCGATCCCGGGCCCGAGCCGTACACGACGGGCGGGCCGGTGAATACTGCGGGCGCGCAGGCCACGACCCCGTCGCCACACTCCCCGGAGCCTGCCCCGGATCACCGCTACCTGCTCGACAATGCCCGGCGCGAGGCGGGCGAGCGGTTCAGCTGGCTGGCCGAGCTGTTCGACGGTGTCACGCGTGGGCACCTCGACCGGCTCGGAGTGCGGGCGGGCTGGCGCTGCTGGGAAGTTGGTGCCGGAGGTCCCAGCATTCCCGAGGCCCTGGCCACGGCCGTCGGACCAACCGGTTACGTGCTGGCCACGGACATCAATCCGGCCTGGTTGGACCCGCAGGGCGGGTACGAGGTTCTTCGGCACGACGTCGTCGGGGACCCGCCGCCGCAGTCCGGCACGTTTGACCTGGTACACGCGCGGCTCGTGCTCGTTCACGTGCCCGACCGGGCCCGGGCGTTGGCGACGATGGTGGCGGCGCTGCGGCCCGGCGGCTGGTTGTTGGTCGAGGATGCCGACACCGAGTTGCAGCCGTTGGCCTGTCTCGATGAGGTCGGTCCGGCGCAGCGGCGTGCCAACCGGCTGCGGCGTGCCGTCCGGGAGTTGATGACGCGCCGCGGCGCCGACCTGCGCTACGGCCGTACGCTGCCGCAGGCGTTGCGCGCGGCGGGCCTGGTCGATGTGGCAGCGGCCGGCTGCTTCCCAGTCGGTGGGGTGGCCTGCGACCGGCTGGAGATCGCGACGGTACGCATGGTCCGCGCCGAGTTGCTCGCCGCCGGGCTGGCCGACGACGCCGAGATCGACGCGCACCTGGCCGCCGTCGATGCCGGCGAGCTCGACCTCACCCTCGCGCCGCTGATCTCGGCATGGGGACGCCGTCCAGGCTAAGCGGTCTGCCTGGACTGGTCGTACAAGGCGCTGAAAGTCGCGGCCGCGTTCGACTCGTCTGGGCGCTCGCCTTGCCAAACCGCGAGGTCGTACGTCATGAACAGCGAGTATGCCCGGCCGGCAAACGGCAATCGAGTCACCCGTCGCCGAGCTGTCTCGTCCGGCTGCAGCAGAGGATCGTCGCGTCGTCAGGGGCGACGTCGCCGCGAACCTCAGCCTCCCTGACCCAGCGGATGACCTCGCCGGGTCCGACCGTCCCCGCCAGGTGCAGCAGTCCCGCCCAACTGGTCAGTCTGAGGGTGTCCACCAGCCGGCTCACGCCGTTGCTCAGCAGCGCAGCAACGGTCATCTCGTCCGTTGGGCAGCTGCCGGTGATCGCCTCGTCCACCACCCGCGGGTCGTCCTTGGCCACCCAAAAACCGCCCGGGCTGTTCCGTTGTGCACGCAACTCCAGCATGAGTCGCCGGTACTCGTAAGTGCCCTCCGGCACGCCCTTCAGCCGGGCCTCCACGGAGCGGGCGATCATCACCTCGCGCGGATCGTGGGCGACGAAGGGATCGGCCCCGGTCCGGCCGATGACCGCCACGGCGTCTCCGAGGACCAGGTGCTCAACGAGACCATCCGAGAATCGGAGCATCGCCACGGCCGCGTAAGGGCTGATGGAATTCGTGACATCGCAGGTGTCGCGATGCTCGTCGGTGATCCGCTCAATGCTCTCGGCCAGCACCTCACGTAGGGTCCGGTCGTGGGACAGCGCGCCCAGGAGAGCACCGCCGAGACGGGTGGCGTACCAGGTAACGCCGTGATGGCAGACCTTCTCGGCGCCGGCGATGCCACCCGCGCCGTCAACCAGAACCATGCCGGACGGCACGGCACCGGCGAAGTCCTCATTCTTCCGCCCCGGGTGCCCCGCATCGGTGGCCATCATCACCCGCACCACCCGATCATCACACAGTCAATACACCGCGTCGGTCGACACCGACGGGCAAGAAAGCCTTTCACCGACGCACTGTCGTCGCCATCACCAGCATCCGCGCCTCTCGGCTCGATTCAGCTAGCACCGGTGGGATCCACTTGTGCGAGCCGTCGCCGTAGGGGAAAGCACCGTTCGAGCCCGGGCCAGGTTCCGGGGAGCCGGCTCATCGTGAGCGGGCTCCCCGAAACGGCTGTCGGGACGGCCGCTGGGTGGACCGCTTACAGATCCATCGCATAGACCCGGACCTGGCGGCCGGTGTCCGGCTGCACGGTCTCGCGGTCCAGCGCCATGCCCAGCTTGACCATCACTCGCGCCGACGCCTCGTTGCCGACAACGTGGATGCTGACCAGCCGCCGCAGTCCGAGCTCGGCACGAGCGTGGGCGACCACGGCCTGGGCCGCCTCGGTGGCGAAGCCCCGGCCCCAGTACGCGCGGCCGAGCCGCCAGCCGATTTCCACGGCCGGCATGATCTCGGGCAGGAAGGTTGGCACCGCCAGCCCGGTGAAACCGGCCAGCTCGCCGGTTTCCTTGATCTCCACCGCGTACAGGCCGAAGCCGTGCTCCTCCCAGTGCCGCTGATAGTTGGCCAGGCGCTCCGCGGTCGCGGCCCGGTCCAGGGTGCGGCCGTCATGGATGTAGCGCATGACCTCGGGCTGTGCGTTCACCGCGGCGAAGCCGTCCAGATCGTTGCTTTGCCAGCGGCGCAACAGCAGCCGCGGAGTCTCCAGGGACGTGGCATCAAGGGAACTGGTCATGTCAGGCACGTCCCTTCGTAGCATTCCGGCGCTCACGAAGCGATGGACTATCCAGCCCGGCGCGCGGGGTCGTCGCCGGCGTTGCTGGCGGGGCATGGGCGGTCACCCGATGCGGATGTGGTCTCCACTCTGGGCGACGGCTATGGTTCGGGCATGCACGATCGACGCAGCCTTCGGCGCGTCGGCGGGCGAGCGCCGCTGCCGACGATGCTGCTGCTTGCCGTGCTCGTACTGGTGCTCTCCGCCACCCGGTCGATCGGGCTGTGCATCGTGTTCCGTTCCGCACGGCGGGCGATCCCCGGTTGTGTGCCCGCTTGGTCGGCGGATCGTGCTCCCCCGCGCCATGCGCGGGGCCTTGCCTGATCCACTCGCCCCGCCCGCGCCAGTCCCATGGCGCCGCCCGGCTGGCCGCCATGGCAGGTCGGCCGCGCTGTCACCGCGCCCCGCCGCACTTCGCCTGGCCACACTCGCCGGCCTGCGCCGCTGCCGAGCCGCCGCGCACATTCGCCGCCCTGCCCGCTGGAGTCCCCATGATTGTCGAACTGACCCCGCTGCCCGGTATCGGGGTACGCCGCATGTTCACCACCGCCGACGGCCGCCGCGTGGGCGTGGTCACGCACCATTCGGGCGGCCGGCGAGATCTCGTCTACGAGTCCCCCGACGACCCCGACGCCACCTACTCGCTGACCCTGACCCGCTCCGAGGCCGTGACCCTCGCCGGGCTACTGGGAATCCTTGACGTCCTGGACGTCGTCACGGTGGCGGAGTCATCTCCTGCGTGACGGCCTGTGGCTGCCGTGCCCACCGAGGCACGGCAGCCACACCGGGAATCAGCCGTTGTGCTTCGCCTGGCAGGACACGCAGAACTGCGCGTGCGGAAGGATTTCGAGCCGCTCGGCCGGGATGTTCTGGTGACACTTCGTGCAGGCACCGTAGGTGCCGTCGCTGATGCGGCTCAGCGCACCGGTGATCTGCTCGATGTTGCGGCGGGTGGCCACCAGCAGTGCGGCCCGGTTGTGGGCCTCGCTCGGGTCGCCGGTGTCCGCGTTGAGCTCGGTCAATTCCCGTAGCCGAGCCGTCTGCGTGGCGAAGTCTTCCGCCAGGGACGCTCGCAGATCAGCCAGCCAACCCTGGTCGACGGTTCGATGATCGACGCTCATGGTCTACCTCTGCCTTTCGAAAGGAAAAAGAAAAGGGCCGAAGCTTGATAGCTTCGCCCTGGCGGTCGTTCCGTGATGCAACGATTCCGCGGGGGGCCTCGGCCGGTTCGCGCCGGGCTCGACAGCCGGGAGGTGGGCGCGATGTGCAGCACGCGGACAACCGGCACCCGCATCCCGACCATCCGGCACGCCGCCGTCGCCACGTAGGCAGCCCCGATTGCCGCCACACCGGTGACGGCACGAGAGCGGAACGTCACCGGGGACATGTCTCCACCATAGGCGGCGACCGCAGCAATGCCAACGCGTGCGCCGAGGCCTCACTCCTACCATCATCCGCCGCCCGCGCCGGTCTTCGCGCCCAGCGCGGCGGCACGACCGTCGCGACCCTCGGTCGGGTCACTCCTCCGGCGCGATCAGCCGGTCGTCGGTGGCATCGCGGACCGTGATCGCTTCCACCGGGCACGAGTCGGCGGCGTCGAGGACGACGTCGGCCGGGGCGACGACGTCGGCCAGCGGCTCGGACAGGCCGCCCACCAGGCGGAAGTGCTCAGGCGCGGTACCGGCACAGATGCTCGTGCCGATGCAGCGGCCCGAGTCCACCCCGATCCGCCACGCGGTACTCACCAGGCCACCGGCATGCCGAGCAGGCCCCGCACCAACATGCCCCGCTTCCACTCCAGCTCGGCTTCCGGAACGGCAAGCCGCAATCCGGGCAGGCGCGTCACGAGGGTGGCGACGGCGACCTGCAACTCCATGCGGGCCAGTTGCGCGCCGACGCAGTGGTGTACGCCGTGCCCGAAGCCCAGGTGCGGGTTCTGCTCGCGGTCGAAGTTCAGCCGGTCCGGGTCGGCGAAGACGGTACCGTCCCGATTCGCCGACGACAGCGAGCCGAGAACCGGCTCACCGGCCCGGACCAGCACCCCGCCGACCTCGACGTCCTCCTTGGCGTACCTGGCGAAGGAGGAGCCGACGCCGAGCGGCACGTACCGCAACAGTTCCTCGACCGCGGCCGGCACCAGCGACGGATCGGCCCGCAGCCGAGCGAGCTGGTCCGGATTGTGCAGCAGGACGTAGACGAAGTTGGGGATCTGGGTCACCGTGGTCTCGTGGCCGGCTGCGAGCAGCCCTCCGGCCAGCTCCACCAGCTCGGTCTCGCTGAGCCGATCCTCATTCTCGTCGCGGGCCCGCACCAACGCGCCGAGCAGGTCGTCGATCCCCGGGTCGCGGCGCCGCTCGGCGACCAGACCACCGATGTACCCCCAGAGATTGTTCAGGTACTCCTGGATCGTTTCCAGGGGCAGCGAGGTGGTCGAGACGATCGCCTCGGACCAGACGTGGAAGCGGTCGCGGTCGGCGTACGGGACCCCGAGCAGCTCGCAGATCACCTGGATCGGCAGCGGCGTGGCGACGTGCTCCACCAGGTCGGCCGGAGGACCGAGCCGGACCATGTCGTCGACCAGCGCGTCGGCGATCTCCTGGGTTCGGGGTCGCAGCGCCTCCACCCGACGTGCCGTGAACGCCTTCGCCACCAACCGGCGCAGCCGAGTGTGATCGGGCGGGTCCATGGTCAGCATGCCGCTGTACTGCTGGCGCGGGGTGAGCCTGGGCTCGTCGCGCTGGACGGACAGGGCGCGGCCGAACCGCACGTCGCCGAGGACCGTACGGACGTCCTCGTACCGGGTGGCGAGCCACGCCTCCTCGCCGTAGGGGAGCTTTACCCGGGTCATCGGCTCGTTCTCGCGCAGCTCGCCATAGGTCGGATCGACGACGAGGCGGTCGGGCACACTGAACGGGTACGGCCGCGCGGGCGGAACGGTGCGACTCTCGGTGGTCTGCGCGCTCTCCGTCATCCGGATTCCCTTCGTCGAGGCGGCGTGATCCTCAGGCCGGCACCACGTCCGTAGCGGCGCCGGATTGCCAGCGTCCAGGGCTTGCGACCACCACCGCATTGACGCTCAGTTATCTATCGATATCGGATCGTAGCGGGATGGGTCGATGATCGCCATGGAGGCCGGTCCGCGTCCGGCGACGGTTGTGGTGCCGCTGCGAAGGAACCGCAGCGGCTCCTCGCCCGCGATCCACAGTGCTGGACGGCCTCGCTCTGGTGTGGTGCCCGGCCCAGTCCGGCGCGTACCCGCACTGACGCCCGGCATGCCGATCGCTGTTGGCGGCGGCTATCAGGGGAAGAGCTTCCAGTGCCCCTCGGAGACAACCTCGACGACGCCGTCGACCACCTTGATGGCGGTGTCATCGTCGATGGCGTAGGTCGGGACCGGGATTCCGGACGCCCACTTCTGAATGGTGGACAGCTCGGTGCCCTCCATGTCCGGGTGATTGAGGTGTGGGTACAGCGTGAAATCCACCAGCCCCAGCGCCCGGTCAGCGCCCCCGCCATGTCGCTGCCGTCGGGGACGAATTCGAGGTCGAACTCGGCATCGCAGTTGTACGGGGTGACCGCGATACTCCCGGCACTCACCCCCACGTAAACCGTATCGCTCAGCGACGGTAGGAGGTCGGCCAGACCCGACTGGCGCAGCCAGTAGGTCAGGTAGAGCACATCGCCGCCCCAGACGAGGAGGGCGTCGGCCTGCCGGACGGCCGGGACCCAGTTCTCTTCTCGAATGGTCGGCAGTGCGGTGAGCTCCAATATCCCCAGGGATTTCCAACCGAGCTGGGTCAGCGGGATGGTGGCCTGGCCGTGAATCGCCTTCCACGCCTTCTCAGCTCCGCCGGGGAAGGGGTAGATACCGGTCGGAATGAACAGGGCCGTGGACTCGGCGATCGGCTTGCCCAGCAGGTCGACCAGCGCATTGCGAATGCTCGGGTTCTGGACGCCCCCGGACGTCAGAAGAAGCCTCACCCGTGCCTCCTGTACGTAGCGGTCATGACGCTCTCCTCGAGAGTCGGAGGTCGGGTGCATGGGACGACAGAATGGACACCATAGCGAAACTCATCGCCGTCGCGACCCCTCAAGCCCTCGCACGCGCATCGGCATGAGCGGAGGGCATTCTTGTGAAGCATCTGTGTCAGTGCGTGCCAGGGCGCGTGGCGGCCGTGGCATCCGCAGCGACGGTGAGTGGATCCGTGAGCGGTCGATCAAGCAGGCGCACGAGGTCGGGGCTGGTGTTGTCGAGGAACCCGTGGCGGACACTGGTAGCGATTGAGGCCAGCATCGGCGGCTGGAATGGCAGCAGGTTGGGGTCGCCGAGAAGCCGGGTGCGGTACTCACCCAGGCCGATTGTGTGGTGCGCGACGCCGAGACGGTCGGCGATGCCGCCAGCGGTAATCGGGTCCCCGACCAGGTCGTACACCTTGCCGACGTGCGCGGTGGGCTCGCTTGCGACGACGGCTGCGGCAGCTGCCAGGTCGGCCCGCGCTACCGCGGAGAGTGCACCGGTCCCGAATGCTGACTCCAGCCCGTCAGGAGTCCACGCGAGCAAGGCACCGAACAGTTCGGCGTACAGCCCGTTTCGCAGGATGGTCCACGCGAGCCCGCCGCTTTTGATCATTCGCTCGGTGGCCCTGTGGGCGAGCGCGAACCCGAGGTGGTCCCCGGCGCTGGTCAGGCTGGTGTAAACCACGTGGGCCACGCCGTCGCGGCCTGCAGCGTCGAGAAGAGTCCGGTGACGCGCGATGACCTGGTCGTCCTCGGCATACCCGGCCGAGACGAGGACCAGGGTCGAAACGCCTGTGAGATCGAGGGTTGCGGGGTCGTCGAAGTCAAGGTGGCGCTGTGCGCTGGTGGGAGTGCGACTTCCTGCCAGGGCGGGTACGTCTCGCTCGCCGAGCTCTGCGAGTGTGAGCGAAGCGAGCTGTCCGTTGGCGCCGGTCACCATGATCATTGCGATTCGGTCCCCTACCGTGGTTCTCTTCAGTAACTACAGTGAGAGCCTGGACCCGCGCCCGGTGGCTCACAAGGAGGCAGTCTCGTGTCACTAGCGCACACCGAAGTAACCGCGGGAGCCGCCGAGCTCGAACCATGCGGACAGCCGGATCACGCAGACTGCGGCATCCGAGACGTTCTTGACCGGGTGGGCGACAAGTGGTCGGTTCTCGTGATCGTCGAACTCGCCAACGGGCCGCGACGCTTCCGCCAACTCCAGCGCGCCATCGACGGGATCTCCCAGCGCATGCTGACCCTCACGGTGCGCCGCCTGGAACGAGACGGCCTCGTCCTTCGGACCGTGTACGCGACCGTGCCCGCCCAGGTCGACTACCGCCTCACCGAAACCGGCACAAGCCTCACTCACCTCGTCAAAGCACTCGCCGACTGGTCACTGGCACACCGCGCAGCCATCTCTGAAGCCCGTCAGGCGTACGACAGCGACCACCCCGACAACGAGATCCGGTGACGCGCAGCGCGTCCTGAGCCGCGACAGTTGGTCGACCGGAGCATCTCGCTCGTTATCCGACAGTGGATGGCAGTTGAGGCCGTGACCGGGATCGAACCGGCGTACGCGGTTTTGCAGACCGCTCCCTCACCACTCGGGCACACGACCAGGCAGCAAGCGCCCGCGGAGGGGATCGAACCCCCGACACCCAGCTCCGGAAGCTGGTGCTCTGTCCCCTGAGCTACGCAGGCATGCGTGGGAGTGGAGAGATTCGAACTCCCTGAGCGCGAACGCACCGGGGTTACAGCCCGGCCCACCTCACCATCGGTGGCGCACTCCGTTGGGGTGACTGGCGGGTACTGACCCCCGCGACCTCCCGGGCCACAACCGGGCGCTCTACCACTGAGCTACAGCCACAACTGCGGCCCGAAGGCCAGTGCCCGTACCTGGACTCGAACCAGGGCGACCCGCTGTGTGGGAGCGGTGCTCTGCCGCTGAGCTACACGGGCTTGGCTCCCCTGCCTGGACTCGAACCAAGATCAGCCGGTTAACAGCCGGCCGCTCTACCTTTGAGCTACAGGGGAATGGTCGCGCGTGCGGGACTCGAACCCGCTTCATGGGCTTGAAAAACCCAGGGCCCACCCATAACCGAACGCGCGTTGCGTGCCCCGAGCTGGTGTCGAACCAGCGACCCCCGGTCTGTCGAACCGGTGCTCTCCCGCTGAGCTATCAGGGCGCGATGAGGGGGCGGCCGCGGAGTGTACTGCCGCGCATGCGCCTGGCACTCCCTGCGCCAGGGCCGACCCGAATGGACAGGACCGTTGGGAGCGGGAGCCGGATTCGAACCGGCGGCCTCTGGGTTATGAGCCCAGCGCGCTTCCATGACTGCGCCATCCCGCAAGTAAGCCGCCAGAGGATCGAACTCTGGACACTCCGATCAAAAGTCGGCAGCTCTACCACTGAGCTAGCGGCCCGTGCCGTGCCCCGCGCTGGAATCGAACCAGCGACACGCAGTTTAGGAAACTGCTGCTCTATCCCCTGAGCTAGCGGGGCGAAATTGTGCCTTCGGGGAATTTCGAAATCCCGGCCCTCCGATTAAGAGTCGGATGCTCTGCCTCTGAGCTACGAAGGCTTGGCGGAAGGTTGACGAGTCGAACGCCAGGGCTTGCACCCCCCTCCGGTTTTCAAGACCGGCTGGCCCCCACGGGCCGGAACCCTCCACGAGTCGGGTAGACAGGAATTGAACCTGCGGCCTCTCGCTCCCGAAGCGAGCGCGCTACCAAGCTGCGCCACTACCCGTTGAGTCGGGACGGCCGGATTCGAACCGACGGCCCTCCGGCCCCCAGCCGGATGCGCTACCAAACTGCGCCACGTCCCGAAAGAGCCCCCGACTGGAATCGAACCAGCGACACCGAGATCCGTAATCTCGTGCTCTATCCACTGAGCTACGGGGGCATTGTTGTTGCAGGCGAGGGAAGCCGGCCGGTACGCCGGGTTCTGTCCCACCCCCGGCGGCCCGGTGTTCTCTGCGGCACTGTCCCGCGGCTTTCGCCGGGGTTCCCGTTAGGAACCACCCTGCCCTGCGGAGCCCGGACGTTCCTCGACGGAGCAGGTGGTCCGGCGCGGTCGCCTGGCTGGCATTCGCGCTGCGTGCCGACGGGAGGAATCGAACCTCCGGCCCCCGAGTTATCAGCTCGGTGCTCTAACCGCTGAGCTACGACGGCTTGGCGGAAGGTATGCTGTACGTACGCCTTCCAATGTAAAGCTTGCCGGGACCGCCAGCCTTCTCGACGGCGACGGCACGATCACTCTGAACGTTTACGGTGGATCTCAATATTCGGTGTTTCGGAAGCCGATGGTCTGTGTCGACAACACCGACCGGGACATTCTGGAGGAGCTTCAACGGCTCTACGGTGGGAAGTTGATCGCCAAGAAGAAGACTCAGGAACACCACCGCCAAGCTTGGTCCTGGCGAGTCTTCGGTGCCGCCAGCATCATCGCGATGCTCCGCCAGGTCCACCCCTACATGCGCAGTCGTGTGAAGGCGGAGCGAACCCGAATGCTGATCGAGGAGTACAAGCAAGTGACTTCGCGGAACGGGCACTACACCCCCGGGACGCGGGCGGCGAAGGGTCGACTTCGAGGAGCGCTTCCTGTCTGTGGGAGCAGGCAGGGGCGGTCGCTGTCGACCCATTGCGGAAGGTGCGGGAGTCGAACCCACAACGGCCGAGGCCGCAACGGATTAGCAGTCCGTCTGCCCTACCTATGGCAACCCTCCTTGCGCGCTGACGACGGGACTCGAACCCGCGGCCTTCCGGCTGACAACCGGATGCTCTGCCGCTGAGCTACGTCAGCATGGTCCCGGCCGGCGGCCGGGGGAGTGGAGTCGGACGGAATCGAACCGACGACGTCCTGCTTGCAAGGCAGGTGCTCTACCAACTGAGCTACGACCCCAAGACCCGGGCGGACTTGAACCGGATCTCCCCGTTGTCGCGGGGCGGTGGCGCCCATCCACCTTCCGGGCGTTCCCGTTGACCGCGCCGCGTCCGCGCGGTGTTGCCGGGTTCCGCGTTCGCCCTCGACACCGCCCGCCGGGCCGTGCTTGGCTGGGCCGCGGCGGGCCTGTCGTGCGCTCGGGGAGAGTCGAACTCCCACGCCTTTCGGCACCGGCTTCTGAGGCCGGCGTGTCTACCAGGTTCCACCACGAGCGCGTGGTTGGTGCGTGCCGACGCCCGGTGTCGATCCGGGTGCCCCTCCGTTATGAGCGGAGCGCTCTACCGTTGAGCTACGTCGGCAAGAGAGCCAGCGACGGGAGTCGAACCCGCATCCTCGCCCTTACGAGGGGCGCGCTCTGCCATGGGGAGCTTCGCTGGCGTGGTCCCGTTGGGTCACTCGCGTGCCGGGGCGGCGCCGCCGTTTAACCGACGGATCACCGTCAGGGGCGCTATCCCTGCCTTGTCGCGTCCCGGCCCGCGAGACACCCACCGGGTGTGTGGAGCCGGCGACCGGGATCGAACCGGCCCACTCGCGCTTACAAGGCGCGTGCTCTGCCAACTGAGCTACGCCGGCCTGGTGCCCTCGGCGCGATTCGAACGCGCACTGTCCAGGCCCTCGACCTGGTGCCTCCTGCCGTTGGGCTACGAGGGCATCGAGCTGGGAGCAGAGGATTCGAACCTCTACGCACTGGGTCAGAGCCAGCGATGCTGCCGGTTACATCAGCTCCCATCGCGGCCGGCGGGGTGATGGCCCGCCAGCCGAGTCAGCGCTGCGCCAGCGACCCCCACGCCGGCACGACCGGGCTGATGCGAAGCACCATGCCGGCCTCGGCCGGGGTCCGGTCGCCCTTGCGCTGGTTGCAGGGCGCGCACGCGCTGACGGTGTTCCGCCAGGTGTTCTGCCCACCCCGGGCGGGGCAGGATGTGGTCGACCGTCACGGACGGACCCTCGGAGTAGCCGCACCGCCGTTCGTCGCGGGCCAGGACGCCGCCCTTGGACCAGGCGGGGCCCTTCGTGTACCGCCACCGGGTGCCGACGTACCGGACGAGCCGGACCACCTTCGGCATGGGGAACACGCCGATGAGTTGGTCGGGTTCGGCTTCGTGGATCTCGGCGACCCGCCGGCAGAGCATCCGGATCGCATGGGCGACCGTGACCCGGTGGAGCGGGCCGAGGTCGGCGTTGATGACGAGAACGGCGTCCACCAGGTCCCTCCTTCCGTGATCTTGCAACGAAACCGGTGGTCGTGTTGGCAGGACGAGGTGTCTTGCCAACGGAACTTGGCACTTCACCGATAGGTGTTAACTCGGCGATGTCGCATTGTCTCTATGTAAGAGACATCGAGCGGCTACCGGGACTTGAACCCGGGACCTCGACGTTGGCAACGTCGCGCTCTACCAGCTGAGCTACAACCGCGTGGAGCCGTCGGCCGGAGTCGAACCATCCACCAAGAGGCAGTCGAGTTCCGGATTCGCAGATCCCGAGACGACTCTCTCCGCTGGTCGAGTGCGAGCTCCGGGAGCAGGAATCGAACCTGCGTTCGTACCGGGATCCAAAGTCCCGTCGCCCTTGCCAGCAGAGCATCCCGGAACGGTTGAGCGGTCGGCGGGCACCGACCCCGCTTCTTCGGTTTGGAAGACCGACGTGTCCGCCAAGTTCACCACGACCGCATGGCATCCTGCGTGCGTAGGCCGTACGGGGCTCGAACCCGTAACCTCCTGGCTGAGAACCAGGTGAGCTGCCAGCTTGCTCCAACGGCCCATGAAGCGTGGAGAAGAAGGGATTCGAACCCTCGACCTCCGGTCTGCCGAACCGGCGCTCTCCCAACTGAGCTACAACCCCATCGTCCGGGACCGGGGTGTCGAACCCCGTGTCTCTCGCTCCCAAAGCGAGCGGGTCAGCCGTCTCCCTCGTCCCGGAGGTAGTGCCCCCGGCCGGCCCATACGGGCGCCGGCCGGGGCCTTACCAATGCCATCCACTGTGGAGTTGAGAACCTACAACGCCGCCGGCCGAAGCCGGGACGAAAAGCAGGGGCGGCAGGACTCGAACCTGCATCCGTCGGTTTTGGAGACCGGTGCTCCACCAGTTGAGCTACGCCCCTATGAAGTTGTTCCAGTAACGAGAAAGCCGCCCTATCCCTGTCAGGGTGGGCGGCTTCGCAGCTTGCGCTGGCGCTATTCGCGCCGCCACCCCGGCTTCCAGTTCCGCTCACTCGCGCACAGATCGTGGGCTCGTCCAATCGAGGGCAGCACGACACCGCCGCGCGGCATGAGCCGCGTGGTTTCGGTGTAGGCGTACTGCAACACGGGGAACTCCTCAGGTTGGTCGGGACGACCTTGCTCATTCAAGGTAGGCGCTGCGCTGATCGGATGGCAATGGATATTCCGAGCCACGTCCACGTAGCTCGCGGCCAGCTGTAGCGGGTGACTGGAGGTGGACAGCCGCTAGAGCACCTCGGCGGTAGGCGTCGGGCTGGAACAGGATCATCGTCCGCTGTGATGGATGTGGCTGAGGTCCTCGTCTCGGACCGCGGTGCGGCTGTGTGCCTATCCTGTGATGCGGTAACCGATACCGTCCGCGCGGATCCGGTGAAGGTCGGCAGCGGTGATGCCCCGGCCGGTGAACCGTGCGACCGCGACCAGTCCCTTCTCATTGCGATCGCCGCGCTCGGCGAAGTCGATCCCGGCGAGAGCTGCGGCAACCTCCGGCGGGTACTCGTCGCGCCCCCATGGCTCGAAGGCAGCGAGCAGTTGACCTGCCTCGGCGAAGGAGAGCCGGGTGACGGCGTTGACGTTCCAGAACATGCTGGCGGCCCGGCCACCGGCCGACGCGTTACGCAGCACTGCGGCGTCCGTGCCGCGGAAGCCGTTGTCCTCCACGACCAGGACCGCGTCACCGCCGTCCAGCACGGTGATCCAGGGGTCGATGGCACGACGCAGTGACAGGTCGCGCTGAATGTCATCGACCGATTCCGGCTGGTCCGGGTCGGCTCCGAACGCACGTAACGCCTGCTCGACCGTAGCGCCAGTGACGACGGTGACAGTCGCCGCCTGGGAGAGCGGGCTACGGCGAATCCATCGGTACGCGTGCTCGGGGGGCCGGGCCGGCTCGGGCACGCCGCGCAGCCGGTGCCCAAGTTGGTCGGTGAGCTTGTAGGCGATTTCCGGTGCGGCGGGTGCGCCCCAGACGACGAGCTTGTAGCTCTCGAGATCGGCGTCGAGGTCGTCGCGCCCGCGGGCGTGTACCCGGGTCCGGTATTCGCCGGGCCACGGCGGGGTCTGCCGGCGTAGGCTGCGGCCGCCCGTGCCGTCCGGCGCCATCACTGATGCGCGCCCCTCGGCGGCACGCCAGCTCATTTCGACGATCTCCTCCCAGCCGGACTCCAGCTCGTCCGGGGCTTCCGCGAGCACGGCCAATTCAACGCGGACCGTGCCCACTGCGACACCGGTGCGCACGACGATGCCGCCGTCGGCCACGGCGACCATCCCGTTGCCTGCGAAGTCGGCCTGCTCGGGCAACTCGTGCTCGGCAAGCCCGAACCGGTGCTCGGCCACGGTCACCGTGCCGGACATATGGCGCGGCAGCAGGTACTCCGCGCGGATCCTGGCGAGCATCGCCGCCGCATATGCCGGAGGCATGAGTGCGTCCCGCAGCAGTAGCGCCGCGGCGCCGACTCCCAGGCCGACGGTGGCGGCGGCACGCTCCACGATCACTGGTGGCGCCGCCTGGTGGACCACGGCACCAGCAACCGCCACCGCCAAGCCGAGATGAGCTGCACCGTGCTCGGCCGCGATCGATGGCTCATCCGTCGCCGCCGGCGTGACCGCCAGCAGCGGCGCGATCACAGGGTGCGCCGCAAGCTCTCGCACCAACGCAACCGTACGGTCGGCCAGTCCGGGACGCAGTCGGTGCAGCAAAGCCGTCGCGGACGTCGCCTCGCTATCGTGACTACCTGCGGCCATCCACACATACTGGGCATCCGGAGGCCGGAGCAGACCCGCCACGAGGTCCGGCGCACAACTCCAGTCATGGCGGCCGACAACCAACTCGAGCGCGCCGAGCAGGCGCTCCACCGGCAGCGGCCCCAGCGCTCGCAACGCCGTCACGCACTCGGGCTCACCACCGGCCGAGTGGTCGAACCGGTGAGCACCCACCGAATGCGAATCCGCCTCCTCTGGCACGGCCAGGCGACCCAGCAGACGCGCGGGCATCGCAGGGATCCGTTCAATGAACGCCGGCATCGTCGCCGCGGCGAAGGCCGCCAGCCCCTCGCTTGCCTGCGCCGATACGTCAGTCATCGTCCGCTCCCCGTCAGCGCGATCACCTGGGCCGCGAGGATACCGGACGACGGTCAGGCGTCTCGCAACAGCGAAACAGGATCAGACCGCCCTGGCCTAACGGGTCGCCATGTCCGCGCATGACCCTGAGACGCGGCCGCAGCGAACCCCGGACCGAGCGTCGCTCCTGCGCACCACCCGCCATGCAAGGAAGTCACGGATGGGATCGGGGTCTCATTTGACGGGACCTGCTACCGGTCCGGCGCGGCGGATCTGTGCGACCGACGTCGATGTGAGCAGACTTGTCAATGCGACAGTCGACGACCCGTGATCCCCTACCCAATTCCGGAGTCGGTCTTGCGGACCAGCATGTACCCGTATGAGGGCTCCGGCTCTTCGGGTGGCGTGCTGCCCTGAAAGATCAGTGCGAACCCGGCGGCGGTGAAGCGTTCCTCCATTTCTCGGGCAGAGAGCCAGTACCGGTCGAAGTCGATGCCGAAGCTCCCGACGCGGCTGCCGGGAGGGTTACGGTGCCCGGTACCATCGCCGTGCTTGAATGCGGTCACCAGGTATCCGCCCGGCTTAACTACCCGGGCGAGTTCGGCGAAGGCCGGAACCCTGGCTTCTGGTGCCAGGTAGATCAGCGAGAACCAGCAGACCACCCCGGCCAGCGAGGCGTCCTCGAACGGCAGGCCGCGTAGGTCGGCAACCTCGTATGTGAAGCCGGGGTTCTCCCGTCGAGCCACCTCGACCATCCCGGGCGAGAGATCCACGCCGCGAGGCGACAGGCCTCGGCTCGCAAGGTAGGGAAGAAGCCGTCCGGTGCCGCAGCCCACGTCCGCGATCTCCACGCCCACCGCCAGGGTCATCTCGGCGAACAGGTCGAGCATCGCCCGCTCGACCGGCATGCTCTCGAGCACTCCGGTTAGGTTCTTGGCGTACCACTCCGAGAGCACGTCATGGGCGTCTCGGAGTTCTTCGGTCCTGGCGTCCATCCCCGTTGGCCTTCCCGTCGAGACCCGTTGTGGCGGCGAATCTACCCCGGCTGGGCGAGGCGCCTCCTATGGGGACGGCTTCAGCGTTCGCGTGCGCGGGCAGAGCGACCAGATGGCCCGTCTGCCACTGCCGTAGGTGGTCTACTCGTGTTGCCAACCGAGGAGAACTACGCCGGGGAGGGCCGTCAGCTCGGCGAAGCATCCGTCTCCGCGCTTGCTGGTACGCCGCCGTCCAGCACGGTTGCTGTCAGCGTTGCTGTCGAGGCAGCAGTGCCGCCGCAATCGCGGAAATAGGCTGTCGATCATGCATGGGTTCACCGACGTCGACCGCCAGTCAGACCCGGACTCGTGGGTCGACGTACTGGACCGCCTCACCGAGGAACCCTTCTACCAGGCATACCAGCAGCGGGTCCGTCAGCTGCTCCATCCGGCGCCTGGCCGTCGCTACGCTGATGTTGGCGCTGGCACAGGGGCACGACGCATCGCAAGAGCCGCCGACTCCTTGACCCCCAGGCAACCAACACGGGGGTTGGCCCGCCGTTTCGCGGGCGTTGAACTGCTGGGAACGTCCATCAGTATTCCTGCTCGTCCGCTGGCGTCCGACCCGATCGTCACCAGTTAGTCACCCCCAGGCGAGTTGCAAGATCCTTGCCTCAATCGTCCTCGGTGACTGTGAAGGGCGCGTAGCCCTCCCTCACCTCCGTCACGTCAAGGTCGCTGAAGATGAGAGTGATGGCGTGAGCGTTCATCTTGAAGCGGACCTCGTGAAAGGGAATGCCGACCTTGTCAGCCCACGACCGGGCACGCTCGGAGTCTGCCACCACCTCCGCACCTGGGTAGAGCGGCTGCCAGCGCACCGCCCACACAAAGCCGTCCAGGTCCGGACCGATCTCCCGGTCGGTCAGTCGCTCGTCGAGCGAGCAACGCCAGGTCTCGGGACTCACCGCCGTCTGCACCTCGGCTGCGACGCAGTACTTGAAGAGGTAGCGGAGGTGGACGGGTGGGATGCCGGTACGCGGGTCTGCGGTGACGTAGACGATGACTTCGTAGTCGCGGACGTAGTCGGTGTACCCGTGATGCACGATCGCGCCGTCGAAGATGTCATCCAACGCCTGGCTGAGCTGCGCGATCTCCATGCCCCGTTCTACCACCCGCCGGAACACTGCCCTGGCGGGGACGGTCGAGCTGAGAGAGCGCGGGAGGCTGCGCCTGGCTAGCTGCGTGGCTGATGCAGCCGCCGTTCGCCGCAGCGGCATCTACAGAGGAACCTGCGGCACCCACGGTGCTCAAAGCGACCCCGCAGGTGGTCCCCAGCCGGACCACCGACCGGCCCAGCCAGCCCGAAGAGGGCCAGGTGCCAGAGGGCACACCCGCGATCATCGCGGCGGTCGCCGCTCAACCACGCGACACACCGCTGCTTTCAATCTGCTCCCAATGTAAGCGGCACATACGGCGAAGCCCGTTACCGGCTACTCCGATAACGGGCTTCTGACCGTACAAACTGAGAGTGGGCGATGCTGGTATCGAACCAGCGACCTCTTCGGTGTGAAACAGGACGCTGCACCCTCTCCGACCTGCGTGAACGTAGAGCCGCAGGTAGGGGTGGGTGCTGTTGAGGGCCGTTCGACGCCGTTGGCCGCAGTTCAAGGCCGTTTAGAGCACCCTGTTGCTCCCAATCTGCTCCCCGGATCCGTGGTTCGCACCGACCGCCGACCTCGCGGAGTGAGCTGCCAGCCTTGGGCTTTGGCTGGTGCCAACGCCGGTTCTCATCTGGATCGATCGGTTGGAGAGCATCCCCCACGAACACCGCGCCTGGTCAGCGGCGTGAGCGGATACGTGCCAGATCAGCGGCGTGGCCCGCACCGGCGGGCGATGGAGTTGGGCCGTCTCTGCCTACGGCGCAGGTTCCAGTACCACCACTGGGATCTGGCGGGTGGTCTTCTGCTCGTAGTCGGCGAAGCCTGGATACGCGGCCTTCTGCGCGTTCCAGATCCGCTCCCGCTCGTCCCCAGTGGCAACTCTGGCGACCAACTCGACCTTGTCCGTACCGATCTCCGCGCGGACCTGCGGCTGAGCCAGCAGGTTGTGGTACCAGTCGGGATTGGTGGGCGCACCGCCCTTGGACGCGAACACGGCGTAGCCGCCGTCCACCTTCTGGTACGTCATCGGGTTCACGCGCGGCTGGCCGCTCTTGGCGCCGATCGTGTGCAGCAGCAGCAGCGGCGCGCCAGCGAACTGACCGCCGACCTGCCCACCGTTGGCGCGAAACTCGACGATGATCTTGTCGTTCCAGTCGCTCATGCCTTCTCCTCGCCTTCGCGCACCGGCTCCTTAAGCACTATTCTGACAGTCCCACCGGGGCGTGACACTGCGAGCACGCACCAACGACCTTCACCGGGGGCATTCAACCAACGCTCGCCGCCACCGCTACCTCGCCGGCATCGGCCGAAGGACGGCCGGCCGCCCCGGCTGCCGCCCTTTCGGACGGTTCCCCCGGCGGGCCGCTCAGTCGTCGCGCTCGACGTAGGGCCGGTCCTTGGGCCGGTGTCCCCCGGGCTTGCAGCCGGCGAACGGTCCGTTGGGGTTGCGCAGCGCGTCCATGGTCGGCCAGAGGTGGTTCTGGTGCCAGAGGGCCGGGTCGGTCGGCGCCGCCCGGGGGCCGGTGCGTTCCTGCCAGGCGAGCCAGAGCCCGTGCAGGTAGGCGATCGCCTCCGGGTGTTCCCGCCAGCGGGGGCACCAGGGCGCGCCGGAGGTGACCTCGCCGCCGTAGACCGGGAGCAGCAGGCCCTCCACCCAGGAGGTGAGCCGGCGCAGCTCCTCGGCGTACTCGGGTCCGTCCAGGTAGAGGATGAAGAACGGCCTCGGCGGCGGCTCGTCGGTCAGCACGTCAGCGTCCCCTCGTCACCGGGGTCGACGCCGAGCGCGGCGGTGAACCGCCGGTACGCGTCGACCCGCGCCCGCACCTGCGCGGCGTTGCCACCGCTGCACTCCAACGCCCCGTTGATGCTGCGGATCGTCTCGCCGAACCCCCCGCCGCCGGTGATCGCGGCGTGCGGGGTGGTCGTGCCCGCGCCGCTCTGGGTCATCCAAAACCAGAGCGCGGTACGCCATGCCACCGCCGGGTCGGTGGCCACCAGGTCCGGGTTGCCGAGCAGGTCCAGCCCGAGCGCGTCGCCGGCCGCCTTGTAGTTGGTGTTCCAACTGAGTTGGATCGGCCCCCGCCCGTGGTAGGCGCTACGGCCGGCCGGGCAGCCGTAGGGCTGGCCGCCGTCGCAGTAGGTGCCCCACGCGGCCCGGTCGATCTCCTCGACGTGGACCAGGCCGCCGGACTCGTGGTCCACGTTGGCCAGGAACGCCGCCAGTTCCCGCTTGCGGGTCGCCTCGTCGCCGGTGCCGGCGAAGTCGGGGAACGTGGCCATCGCGTCGGTGAGCCCGGCGTACGTGTAGAAAGTGTTGCGGTCGGGGAACATGGTGTCGAACGTCGACCCGGTCAGCAGCGTGCCCTCGTCCCCCGTCACCACGCGCTTCTTCGCCCCGGCCCCCGGCGACGCCGTCGGTGTCGGCAAGGCGGTGGACGTGTCCGTCCCGCCGATGGTGTAGCGGGCGAACAGCCCGCGCACCCGCAACGGGTAGCTGTCCAGCACGATGACCGGCATGCCGCCCAGCGCCTTCACCGCCTCCGTGCCCTGGTCCCAGGCCATCAACGTCAGCGTGAGATGGTCGCCGACGACCGTCTTCTCGTCCAGCATCCGCTGGGTCTCCTCGGCCAGTTGACAGAACCACCGGGCGTGGGCGTAGATCGAGTCCTCCGGGTCCAGCGCCGAGGCCTCGCCGCTGTCGTCGTCGTCCTTGCCGTAGCGCTCGAACACGTCGGGGGTGAGCTGGGACAGCCCCTTGCGGCCGTCCTGACCCTCCTTGTCCGCGTCGAAGTCCGACGCGTACTCGATCTGGGCCGCGAGGATCACGGGGGTGAGCAGGTCGCACTCACGGGCTGCCGCCCGGATCGGCGCGACCAGGTCCGCGTCGGGCACGCCCGACTCCTTGAACCCGCCGCGGCCGTCGCCGCCGGCGAGTTCGGTGAGGACGCTGCCGCCGGCGCCCGGGCCGAGCGTGCTGTCCGGGTCCGGTGAGTACGAGGTCATCTGCGAACCGCTGAGCAGGATGATGACCACCAGGACGATCAGGGCCAGCGCCGCCATCGCGGCCAGCGGGAGCATCCCGACCATCGAGATGATCAGCCAGGTGATCTGGGTGGCGCCGAACCGGTTCGTCGCCGTCTGGTGCGCGGCCCGCGCGGCCGCCAGCTTCGACACGCCGTCACCCGGCCCGCTGGCGCCCGGCCGCCGCCCGCGCCCGCGCGGTGACCGCCTCCGCCTCGACGCGGGCCGCAGCCGCGATCGGCCCGGCGTCCGGCTCCTTGTACCAGGGACGCAACCGGATCACCGCCGGCCGCACGCCGGTTGCCAGCAGCAGCGCGGTGCCCTTCGGCAGCGCCCGGATCCGGTCCGCCGGCAGCACCTGCTCCTGCCGGTACGACACCGACCGGGACGAGCCGTCGCGGGACCGGGAGTAGGTTGGCGTACGGACGTCGTGCTGGCCGATCAGACGGGCCACCTTGTCCACGAAATCGGCGTCGTCCAGCCCGGCGCCCAGCAGCTTGACCGTGGCGGCGCCCCACAACGCGTCCATCCCCGCCTCGCCCCAGACCCGTACCCCCTGCCGGTAGCTCTGCAGCAGCGTCACCACGCTGATGCCACGCGAGCCGAGGTGGCTGTAGAGGTCGGGCAGGTCGGCGATGCGGCACACGTTCGCCGCCTCGTCCAGCACGGCGGTCATCGGCGGGTCCAGCCGGCCGCCCATCCGCTCGGCGGCCACCACGCCGGCCCGGACCACGGCGTCCGCCAGGCCGGCGATCACTCCGGCGGCCGAGCCGCCGCCGTCCTTGGACAGCAGGTAGAGCGTGTCCCGGCTGAGCACGTGCTCCTCCGGGACGAACTCGGGGCGGTCCGGGTCCGGACTGACCCAGGCCAGGATCTCCGGGTCGAGCAGGCAGGCGACGCACTGCCGGGACGTCTCGTAGATGCCGTCGCGGGTCTCGACCGCGCCGCGTACAGTGCCCTGGAGCTGATCGGCCATCGCGTCCAGGCCGGCGTCGCGGAGCAGGTCGACCGGGGTACGGTCGCCCGGGTCGGCGAGCCAGGCCAGCATCTCCCCGACCGTCGCGCCGCCGTGCGAGGCGGCGAGGAAGAGCGCGGTCAGCGTGTTCTGCGCGGCGGCGATCCAGAAGTCCCGCTTCGACGCGTCGTCGTTGACCGAGCTGACGAAGTGGCCGGCGAGCCGCCGCGCGCCCTCCAGGGTGCGGCAGCCGCCGAGCAGGTCCCACCACATGTCGCGCTCGGTGTACGCGACGCCCTGCGGGTCGAACGTCCACACCTGACCCACCCGGGCCCGCTCCTGCCGGGTGACCAGGTAGACGTCCGACTTGTTCGAGGTGAGCAGCACCGCGCCGGGCGCCCGCAGCACCCGGGGGATGGCGATCCCGGTGGATTTGCCGGCCCGCGGGGCCATCAGGTCCAGTTCCACGTCCTCGTACGACGAGCGCAGCTCCGGCCCGGACGGCAGGAGATCGCCGAGCAGGTTGCCGGTGTCGTCGGGGCGCAGGCGGGCGGCGTCGCGCAGGGACGGGCGCAGCTCACGGGCCCGGGCCTCGGCCGCCTTACCGGTCATGGCGCGCAGGTCGGCTGCGCGGGCCAGGTTCGACGACTGGCCGAGGCGACGGGCGACGGCGCGGGCCGCCGCGACCACCGGTGCCGCGACGGCCGGGACGAGCACGACCGCGCCGCCGTACACCAGGGCCGGCGGCACGCCCGGCCAGACCGTCCCGACACCGCCGCCGAGCAGGCTCAGGTAGACGTCGAGGCGGAACGGAGGCGGATGCCAGCCGTACCCGCCGACGGCGGTGGCCAGCGTGCCACCGAGCCACAGCAGGACGAAGGCGGTGAGGTTGATCAGCGCGAGCGTCGGGATCAGCCAGGCCAGCAGGTCTCCGCCGGTGCCGCGCTTCACCGGGCACCCGCCCCGGGAAGGTCGCCGGCCGTCACGGCGCGCACTACCGCGGCGCGTTCGGCCAGCATCCGCTCCGCGTCGCCGTTGGCGATCCACCGCGTGTTCGTGTCGTGCAGGTGCCGCTCGGCGTCCGTGATCGCTACCCGGATCGGGATGCCGGGCCGCCCACCGACCTTGATCAGAAACCGGCCTCGGCCGGGCGGCTCCTCGTTGGCGCCGTCCTGCGCCCAGCCGGCCGGCGAGGACCAGGACGAGACCAGGTCGATCTCGCGCCGGGAAAGCCCCACCACGCGGCCCAGGTCCTCCATCTCTGCCTTCGGCAGCCCGGCGCAGGCGACCATGCCGGCGCGCTCCACGAAACCCCGGGCCTTCGCCTTGTCCGCCTCGCTGCCCAGGGCCTCGGCGTCCTTCAAGGTGTGGGTGATCTTCGCGTCGGCGAGCCCGAGCGAACGGTTCAACCGGGTGAGCGCGTCGATCCGGTCGACGATGCCGGAAGCCGCCCGCAGCGGGCGCCACAGCTCGTCCAGCACGGTGAAGAACCAGCGCCGGGGCGCCAGGCCCGAGTCCGCCAAGGCGTGCGACGCGGACACCGTACCCAGGCCGTCCGACCAGGCCGCGAGCATCGCGGCGGCGGTCAACTGCCCGTCCGCCTCACCGATGCGGGAGATGTCGATGCAGACGGCGGTGGCGTCCGGGTCGATCCGGGTGGCGGTCTCGGAGGCGAAGGTGTCGCCGAGCGGGCCGTCGAGGATGCCGAGCAGCGACCGGTGCAGCGGGTCGACGGCGTCACGGTAACGCGACTCCTGACCCCGGTCGAGCGTGACCTGCCGGACCCGCGGCGGCCCCGCCTCCAGCACCGCGAGCAGGTCCGGCAGCCGGTACGTCCGGCCCGGCGGCGTGGCTTCGCGCAGGTGCCGCAGGCAGGCCGAGAGCACCGACTGCTCGTGGTCGCTGATCGGCACGCCCCGCACGATGGTGAGCAGCGCCGCGACCATGTTCAACACCCGGCCGTGGGTTTCGGCGGCCAGCGCCTGCCCGGCCTGCCCGCCGATCCGCGCGGCGGCGGCGCCCATCGCGCCGGGGTCCAGCACGTTGAGCCCGCCGACGCCCCGGGCGATGGAGATGACCTGCCCGCCGAGCGCGCGGACGGTGTCCGCGTAGTCGGGCTTCAGGTCGCCCAGCACCAGAGGGACGACGCCCTGCGCGGCCAGGCCGATCAGCATCCGATTGATCAGCGTGGACTTGCCGAGACCCGGCATGCCGAGCATGAACAGCGACGGGTTGGAGATGTAGCGCGCCCGGGTGAACCAGTTGAGCGGATCCCCGCACACCGTGGCCCCGGTGCTGATGTGCTGGCCGAGCGGGACCCCGGTCATCGGGGCGCCGGAGCCGGACGCGAACGGCCAGAGCCCGCACGCCTGCACGGTGGTGGCCCGCCACATGGTCGGCGGGTCCAGCGTGGCCACCCGTCCGCCGCCCACGACGGGCGACCCCCGGTGCGGCACCTGATCGGCGCGGTCAGCCCGGGCCAGCCGCTGCCGGTACCGCTGCTCGGCGGCCTCCTCCGCAGCCCGCCGCCGACGCGCCCGGCGCAGCGCCCGCGGGGTCTGCTCGCCCGTCTCGTCGGGCTCCCGGTCCTGCGCGTCCACGTCCGGCACCACCAGACCGGACATCGCGGTGACCGGTCCGGACGTCATCCGGGGCCAGCCCGCCCCGAGATCCAGCAGCCGCACGCCGTCGCCGCCCGTCACATCGCCTCCTGCAGGTCGTGCGGAACGAACGCCTGCTCCCAGGGCAGGATGCCGACGGGCAGGGCGCAGGTGAACGCCGCGGCCTGCATCCGGTCCGCCGGGCGCATCGCGATCCGGGTGGCGCCGAGCAGGTTCCGCATTGTCACGTTGGCGTCGCGCACCTCGGCGGCCGAGTCGACGGTCAACGTCACCAGCATCGAGAACTCGACCAGACCGGCGCCGGAGGCCTCCTCCGCCGCCGTCTGCTCGGCCGCCTGGATCTCCGCGACCGCGCGGGCCCGGACCAGGCCCTTCGTCGAGTTCGCCATGAACTGGGCGGACCGGCGGTCCGACTCGACGATCCGGGCGGAGGTCGCCGGATCGATCGGACGGTAGATCAGGGCCACCCGCTTGCGGCGGATGCCGGCGGCCGGATCGAGCAGGCTGCGCAGGATCCCGGAGCGCACCACGCCGCGCGGCGCCATGGTCAGCAGCCAGCTCCGGGACACGCCGGAGTCGTGCTGGTAGGCGGTCACCGACTCGATCGCGGCGGCCGGCCCGGCGTCGTCCCACTCCAGCCCGGTGCCGCCGTGCTGAGCGCGTACGTCGAGCACCTCGGCCGAGACGGCCGGGTCGTAGGCGACCCGGACGACCTCGGCGATCCGCTCCGCGGACAGCGGCTCCGCCGACCCGCCGCCGGCCGCCACCAGCCCGTTGAGCACGCCGTGAAGCCGCAGCCCCAGGTCGGCGAGCATGGTGTCGTCGTCGCGCCGGGCGCCGCCGGGCGCCGAGTAGGTCAGCGTCAGGTAGGTGTTCATCTCCGAGGACGCGTCCGGGTAGTTGCGCACCACCTCCTCCATCACCGCGCGGGCGGCGGGCGGCGCGTCCGGGGAGATCCGGCCCAGCACCTCGGTGGCGAGCCGGGTGCCGGGGTCCGGCGCGGTCTCCACCACCACCGAGGCGCCGCGCAGTCCCGGCTCGTGCGCCAGCCGGGACAGCCAGTCGCCCCACAGCGCCACCCACGTGTCGACCTGGTCCGGGTCGACCAGCGACCCGCCGTCCGGCTCGCAGCTGAGCACGATCGTGTACTGGTGACGGTTGGGGTGGTGCAGCACGCCGAACGGGCGGTCGTACGGGTCGCGCCCCTCCAGCATGACCGCCCGGCTCAGCAGGCCGGGCGGGCGGAACCGTCCGCCGGGGCGTGTCGACAGCGGCCCGGAGACGTAGAGGTGCTGCCGCTTGGACTTGCGGCGCAACCAGCCCACCCGGACGCCGACCATCTGGAAGACGTTGCGGCCGTCCGGAGTGCGGATCGCCAGCGGCGCCAGCGTCAACGCGAGCGGCAGCCCCACCACCAGGGCCGCGTCCAGCGAGATCATGGACGCGAGCAGCACCAGCACGAGACCGCCGAAGAGGCCGACGGTCCCGATCAGGCCCAGCGAGCCCAGGCCGGCCTTGCGGGGGCGGCGCCAGTTGCCGTACGTGAGTGTCTTGATCTGTTCGGTTGCCGTGGTCATGGTCGTCCTCCTGGGCCGGCCTAGTCTCGATCGGGGTCCGGCAGCGCGCCGCGGGCGATGCCGGCGGCGTGCCGGTGGGTGCCGGCGACGACGCCGGCGCTCTTCTGCACGGTCCAGGCGGCGGCGCCGACCGCGCCGCCGACGACCCGGCCGGCCGTCGACGCGACGCTGCGCCCGCCGCCACCTGCCGACCCGCCACCGCCTGCCGCATCGCTGCCGGACGGCGGGCTACTCGCGGGCGCCGGGGTGCTGCTCGCGGGGGTGCTGCCGGATGCCGATTCGCTCTCGGGCGCCGGTCTGCTGCCCGACGCCGGCTCGCTACCGGACACCGGCTCGCTACCGGACGCCGGTTCCCCGCCGGACGCCGGTTCCCCGCCGGACGCCGGCTTACTCCCGGACGCCTGCTGTCCTGCGGACGTCGACCCGCCACCGCCGGCCGTGCCCTCGGCTGTGGACGCCCCGTCGGGCGTGGAGGCGCCCTCGGCCGTGGACGCCCCGTCGGACGTCGACGCCCCGTCGGCCTTGGACGCGCCGTCGGACTTCGACGCACCATCAGCCTTGGACGCGCCGCCCCCCTTGGACGCCGCGCCGGTGGGCGCGCCGCCGCTCGGCGCCCTGGCCGCGCCGCCGCCGCTCGAACCGCCGCCACCGGCGATCCGCTTGGCCCCGCTCGCCACCGCGCCCGCGCCGGCGGCGCCGGCGGCGACACCCGCGCCCACGCCGTCGGACGAACCGAGCGCCGCCATGGCCGGCACGATCAGTCGCATCAACGCCGGCAGCGCGACCGCGGCCATCAGCAGGATGGCCGCGCCGGCCAGCTTGTAGTGCTTGGCGTCGCCGTCGACCGAGCCGATCATCGCCGCCCCGGAATACATGATCAGCCCGACCACCGGTTTGAACGCCAGCCAGGCCACCATCCAGGCGATGTGCTTACGCCACCACCCGCCGCCCGACTCGGTCATCGACGCCGCGGCGGCCAGCGGCAACGTGCCGGTGAGCAGCACCATCGCGCCGAGCCGCAGGTACATCAGGATCACGTGGATGCAGCCGGCGACCAGCAGCAGCAACCCGATGATGATCAGCAGGAACGCGGTGAGCCCGTCGGTGCCACAGTTGGCGATCAGTTTGAGCTGCGCCTTGATGCCCTGGTCGTACAGGTGGTCGCTGTAGTGGTCGGCCTCGGTGGCGAGCAGGTTGAGCACGGTCCACGCGGCGCCCACGGTCAGGATCATGCGGACCAGGCCCGACAGCGCCGTCCACAACGCCTGTCCCCGCCGTAGCAGTGCCATCCGGAACGCCGCAGCCAGCAACGACGCCACCGCTATGGTCACCACGAGCCAGTCGGTCTGCAGGTGGATCTGATCGTTGATCTTCTCGTCGCCGAGCGTCGGCACGTCGCCGAGGTTGGCGAACAACTCCACCGCCGCGCCCATGATGGCGCCCGCGATGTCGCTGAGGATGCCGTCGATGCCCCGCTCGAAGAAGCCGACGACCTGCCCGATCTCCCCGATGTAGACGGCGTCGCCGGTCGCGCACTCGGCCATCTCAGCTCTCCTTCCACAGCACGAAGCCGGCCAGCGAGATCACCGGGGTGACCGGGCCGTAGAGACCGCCGGAGCTCAGCGGCCGCAGCCGCCAGTCCACCCCGCTCCAGTCCGCCGTGTAGTCGACTGAGAAGTAGCGCGCCGTCGCCTGCCGGACCAGCACCCGGACCACGGCCGTCCGGGGCGTGTAGCGCACCACCAGGAACCCGGCGAGCCGGTTGGAGGTCTGCGGCGGGCCGCCCTCCTCCAGCGACTCACGCATCGCGTCGAAGTAGTCCCGCCCGAGCCCGGGCACGAGCTGCTGCCGGCTGACCGTACGCCAGTCCGGGCCGCTCATCTGCCGGGAGATGGTGTGCACCGCCAGCACCGCGCCCATCGGGGTGTGCGCGAAGCACCAGCGCAGCGGCCCGGTGGCCTTCAGCGGCCCGGCGGAGGCGGAGAACGGGGTCTGCGCGCCGTTGAGCGGATGCCACGTGACGTCGGTCGGCGCCGCGTCCGGGATTCGCTGCGCGGCGTCCACCGTGCGGCAGCCCTGCGGTCGCGACCCGTCCGGCGCGAGGCCGCCGATCACCGGCCCGGACGCGGGCGCGGCCCGGGAACCGGTGTCCCCGCCCCCGTAGAACGCCGCGCCGACGCCGGTGCAGAGCGCCAGCACCACGAAGGCCGCCGACACCTGCCACCGACGGTGCCGCCAGAACGGCCCCTCCTCCGCCGGCCCGGATGCGTGTCGCGCGCGCATGCGTCAGTTCCCGTCCGCCTGGCCGCCGGTGCCGAAGACCCAGGTCACGATCGGGCCCGCGGTGGCGACCAGGATGCAGCCGCCCAGCACCATGCCCAGCCGGCTCATGTGCTCCGAGCTCTCACCCCGCTTGTGTGAGATCGCCATCACCGCGCCGGTGATCAGCACACCGAGGACGCCGGCCGCCGTACCCGCCCAGGCGACCAGGCCGAGCGCCTGCTCGACCTTCGTGGCGAGCTCACTGGGCACCGAGTTTTCGCCGGTCGCCGGCTGCGGCACCCCGCCAACGAAATCGCCGCCCAGCTCGGGCGCGGGACGGATCCCGAACGGGATCCGAACCAGACCGCTGTAGTAGATGTCGGAGAGGGCCATTGGGTGCTCCTTCAGTGCTGGGAAAAGGGGTTGGTCAGTCGGCCGGGGCCGGGGCTCGTCGAGGTGGTCACTGGCTGAACCCGAGCGCCTCGACGAGCGGCCCGGCGGTGGTCGCGAGCAGGCACGCCGCCATCACGAACGCGATCTGCTTGGTGTACTCGGTCCGCTCCTCCAGCGCGCCGCGCCGCAACTGCGAGGCCAACGTCATGCCGGTCAGCAGCAGGCCGAGCACCGCGGCGGCGCTCACGCACCAGGCCATCAGCGTCAGAAGCTGCACCACCGGGGCGTTCGGGTCGTCGACGGCCACCTGGTACGGCTCGATCGACGGCGCCTCGAAGCTCTTCTTGTTGATCGCGTTCTCGCACTTGAACTTTCCCGCGTACAGGGCGCCCTTGAGCGTGCACGAGTGCGACCCGGTGATGTCCACGTTGTCCTTGGTCCGCGAGTGGCCGCTCAGGTCCACCAGCATCTCGACGTCCATCCAGACCGTGTCGCCGTCGGTGAACTCGGCGGTCAGGTCGAACGACCCGTCGGTCGAGCCCTTCTTGCCGGAGCAGACCCGGTCGCCGCCACCGGCCGGGTAGGTGTTCACCGTGGTGGTGGTCTTCAGGCAGATCTTGTAAAGGAACGCCGCGTCACCGCCGTCCACCGTCACCGTGTAGGTGCCCGCCGCCGCCCACGCGGCCGGCGCCGGCCCGAGCAGCGCCAGGACCAGGGCGGCGACGACCCAGCCCGCCCGGCGGGTCCGGCTCACCGCGACCCCCGCCCCGGCCGGGCCTCCACCAGGGCGGCCAGCCGGGCCAGCTGGCGCGGCGGACGCTTCGGTTCCGCACCCACCCGGTACGACGGGACCCACGGCACCCGGTGCACCGGGGCGATCGCGCGCAGCAGCCGGATCCGGCCGAGAAGCGGCGCCGGCAACCGGCCCGGGGCGTCGGCGATCAGCACCACGCCCACCAGCCGCATCCCGGCCGGGTGCCGGCCCTCCCGCATCGCGTTTAACGCGCGGGAGACCGCCCGCAGGCCGTCGAGGCTGGTCCGCCCGACCACCGCGACCCGGGCCGGATCGCCGATCGCCGCATCCGGCCACCGGCATCCGATGTCGGTGCCGCCGAGCAGGCGGGTGAGGGTGGAGGCGCCGGCGCCGCCGTGCGCGCCGATCCAGCCGATGCCCTCGTCCGAGAGGACATCGCGGTGTCGGATCGGACGCTCGTCGCGCTCCCGTGGTCGCCGCAGCATCACCGGCTGGCTCATCGTCCGTCTCGCCTCCCTGTCTGCTCGCCGTCGTCGGTCGCCGGCCGCGCCTGCGGCGCCTCGGCGGCGCGGGCGGAGCGGTCGACGGCCGCTCTACGACGCGACAGCCCACTCGGTTCAGCGCGGGTTCGAGGTTTTTTCCAGCCGCCGCCCGGCGGAGAAATCCGGGGGCACGGCTGAACCGGGGCCGGGGCCGCCGCGTAGACGGTGCACCGCGATCCGTGGGAGGGAGGCGGCACACCGAGCCGGCGGCGAACCGCCGGTTGGCCCATCACGAACCAGCGCTCGAAGGAGTGACCATGTCCGACCCCAGGTACGGCTACGAGCCGGATCCGCTGCAACGCGCCCAGACGTTCGCCGGTGCGGAGAACGACTACGAGATGGAGGCTGCGGACCGGCACTACAGCCTGCCGGTCAACCCGTACAGCCAGGCGGCGTACGCGTCCACGTCCGCGTCCACGGCGCCCCCGCAGTTCACCGACTCGTTCAACGGAGGGCGGCGGGTGTCGCCGCCCGCCGCCCCGGCCCGTTCGGAGCGGAACTCCGCCGCGCGTGGCTCCGGCGCGAGCCGGAACTCCGCCGCCGCCGACCAGCAGGTGGGGCGGCTCCGCCGCCGGTCCACCTACGTCGCCACCGACCCGGACGCGCTCGTGCGGACGGCCATGCAGGTGGGCGCCGTCACCACGCCGGCGCCGGTGGAGCCGCGACGCGGCAGCCAGGTGCGGCCGGCCAACCCGGACCGTCCGACCGAGAGCGAGGCGCGGCAGGGCGCCAAGAACGCCGGCTTCACCGGCCTCACCCAGTTCAAGGAGTACATGAACACGTACCTGCCGCCGGGTGCGGAGTTCACCGCCGGCTCGTTGAGCGCCATCTCCGGCGTCCTGGAGGGCTGGGCGGCGCGCGGCACGCAGATCAGCGCGTCCGCCGTGACCGCCTTGAAGTCCGGTGTGGAGTTCATCGACGCCGCGCAGAGGGGTGACTGGACGAAGGCCGCGGTGCACGCCGGGAACCTCAGCGGCCTGGGCATGAGCATCGCCGGCACCGCCGCCAATGCCACCCAGCTCACCGCGGCCGGCGGGTTCGTCACCGCCGGCGCCGCGCTGACCAACGCGGCGGTCGACCAGCGGCGCTCGGCGATCCAGCAGCAGTCGCAGAACGTCGACCTGGAACGCGGGCGGACCAGCCCGGGATCGAGCACGGCCCCGGCGGCGAGCGCGGCACAGGGTCAGGCGCCGGCACGCGGCCGGAGGTGACCGCTCGACACGACCGGTGGGCCCGGGTGAACGATCACCCGGGCCCACGTCGTGTCCCGCCGGGTCAGCGTCCGGTCTCGCGCCAGTTCTGGTTGCTCTGGCCGGCGGCGCACTCCCAGATCTGCAACGGCGCGCCGTCGTCGGAGTTCCAGTCGCGCACGTCGAGGCACTTGCCGGAGTTGGGGTTGCGCAGCAGGCCGCCCTCGGCGACCCAGACCTGCGCCGGCCCGCCGTTGCACCAGGCGAGCTGCACCTTGGCCGCGTTGTCCCGCGACGCCCACGCCACGTCCATGCACTTGTCCAGCACCTTCAGCGTGTGGTCGGACCCGCGCGTGAACCGCTGGGCCGGGGTGCCGTTGCACCGCCAGAGCTGCAACCGCACGCCGTCGGCCGACTCGCCGCCCGGCACGTCCACGCACTTGTCCGCGTACCCGCGCAGCGCGAAGCCGGAGCCGGAGCCGGAGCCGGATCCGGAACGGTCGGCGGGACGCTTCGCGGGCGGGGCCGACGGGGCGCCGCCGTTGCGGAACGTCACCACCACCTCGGCGCAGCCCGGGCAGTTGTAGACCGTCTCGTTGCCGGCGACCCGGTCGTGGGTGGACCAGAGGTAGGCGCGCGGACCGAACGGGAGCAGCGCGGAGGTGTACCCGCTCTCCGCGTCCCGGTTCGGGTTGACGCAGTTCACCCGGTCGCCCCGGACCGGGTCACGCACGGCGTGCGCCTCCGGGCAGGCGGCGAGCATCTGCCCGGCCGAACAGTCCCACCGCGCGCAGCTGCCCGCCTTCTCCGGCCGGGGTGCGCCGGGCGCGTCGATCGTGATCGTCGTCGACAACGCGTCGACGTAGCTGACGTTGTACCAGGGCGCGCCCGCGTTGTTCCGGTCAAAGTTGAATTCGGCCAGGCTCACCGGCTCCGCGCCCCGCTCGCACCGGTCGGCGAAGGCGCCGCAGTCACCAACCAGGCAGCGGAACGAGCCGTTCGGGTCGCCGCCGCAGCGCTGGCGGGCGAAGAACCGGCCGCGCCAGTGGCCGGGCTCGCCGGCATCCGGGATGACGATCGTGCTCGACTCGCCGGGGCCCAGCGTGGGCAGGCCGGTGATCGGCCGCGAGCCGTCCCCGCTCTCGCCCGCGCCGATCCACAACGTCTCCGCGGTGCCGTTGACGAACGTCACCCGCTCCCCGGTGGCGGCGGTCGCCGGGCCGCCCGGCACTCCCACGGTCAGCCCGAGCGCGAGCAGCACCACGGCGAGGAGCGCGGCCCTTCTGCTCGTCCTGTGGGTCGGCGATGATTCGGTGGTCACACCCATGTAGCCCTCCTTGGCCTGGCGAGGACGCACAACGTCCCCCGACGAGCGCGGCATGCGCACGGCCACACGACGGCGCGGGAGGGCTTCCGGTTCAACCGGAGTCGGCGCGGATCGGAGGCTCTCGGTCAGCGTGAGATCGGCGCGGTGACCACCGAGGTGCCGTCGGTCAGGCCGACGCCGACGAAGGAGAGGTCGTCGACCGGCGGCGACAGCTCACCGGTCACCTCCTGCGGCCCGGCCGAGGCGGTCCAGTCCCGGACCGGGTGGGTGACCCCGTCGCGGGTCACCGCGAAGAGCCGGTAACGCAGCCCCGGCCGCAGCCCGGTCGCGGTGATCCTGATCGTGGAGCCCTGACCCTCGTGGGTGGTGATCGACACGGAGAGGCTGACGCCCTGGCCCGGCGCCTCACCGGTCGCGGTCAGCACCAGGTCGTCGCGGCCCCCGCCACCGACCGCAGCCACGATCCCGCCGGTCAGCACCGCGAGCGCCAGCACGACCGCCCCGCCCCAGAGCAGCAGCCGCCGGCGGGCGGACAGCGCCCGGGAGCGGCGGCCGGTCGCCCTACCCGGCCCGCTCGCGCCGGTCGGGCCGGCGCCGCCGGGCGCGCGCCCCGGGCGGACGCCCCGCGGCCCCGCCGGCCCGCGACCGGCGACGGTGCTCGGGCCCGTCGTGCCCAGGGCGTCGGTTCGGGGTACGCCGGTCGGGTCCGACGCCGGCGCGACGTCCCGCACGTCACTCGGTCCGGGTGTCGACCCCGGCGTCGGCGCGGTGGTTGACGTGCCGGTGGCCGGGGATGGAGGTGCCGGACTGCGGCCCGGCGCGAGCGCGTCCTCCGGTCCCGGCGCGGAAGGCGGCAGGACGGACGCGGGTGGCAGGACGGACGCGGGCGGGAGGGCGAACTCGTCCCAGTCCGCCGCGCTGAGTCCGCCGAGCCCGCTGGTCACCCCGCCCAGGTCGCCTGCGGCGGAGAGGCACTCCCAGCAGCCGGCCAGGTGCGCTTCGAAGGCAACGCGGTCGGTCTCGTCGAGCGCGCCGAGCAGATAGAGCGCCAGGGCCTCGTGCTCGGACGTCGGGTTCTCACCGCCGGTGCGCATCACGCCCCCTTCCCGACCCGACAGAGGGTGCGCCGGAGCGATGATCCGGGACACCGCGCCGGTGCCGCGAATCGGACGAGTAGTCGCCGGGACGTGACATCAGGCCGACTCGATCGGGCCGATCGCCGCGTGCAGCGCCCGCACCGCGTAGTACGTCCGCGACTTTACCGTACCCTCGGGTATGCCGAGTCGCTGCGCCGCCTCCGCGACCGAGGCTCCCTTGTAGTACATCTCGATCAGGACGTCGCGGTGCTCCGGCTTGATCTGCCGCAGCGCCAGGCGGACGGTGTGGGCGCTGACCACCCGGTCCATCTCGTCCTCGGCCGTGGTGAGCCGGTTGAGGTCGGGCACGGCGACCTCCGGCGGCCGGGCCTGCCGGGCCCGGCCGGCGTCGACGGCCACGTGCCGGGCGACGGTGTAGAGCCAGGGCGCGATCCGGCGCGGCTCCTCAGCCAGCGTCCCCAGGTTCCGCCAGGCCCGCAGGAACGTCTCCTGGACCAGGTCCTCGGCCAGCTCCTGGCGGCCGAGGACGAGCCGGGTGATGAAGCGCAGCAGCGGTTCACGGTACTGCTCGTGGATCCAGCGCATGAGGCTCTCCGGCGAGCCCTGCCCGACGGCCTCGCCCGGCACTCCGGGCTCCACCGCCTCGTTGGGCACCGCCGACACAGAACGCCTCCCCCTGACGTGTGGGGCGTGCCCGCACGGCCGGCCCGGCACGACGGCGCCGAGCCCCTCTGAGGGAGAAGAATAGCCGTACTGATCGGACGGTGCCGTGGGCCGGCGGACGGCGACCAGCGTGCCGGCGCTCATCGGACGCGGCCCGACCGGCGGCCCGAGGTCACCGTGCCCACGACGGCGCTGGTCGGGCCCGCGCCGGGCGGGTGGTGGCGAGTCGACATCGAACACTCCGATCGGCGATCCGGCAGCCGCGGATCGGTGCGTCCGGCGGCGGTCACGTTGACGGCTCGGTGTGCCGGTCGGTTCAATGGCGGCCGGACTGGAATCGGATTCGATTCCGGTCGGGTGAACCGAGGACGTCGCGCATCCGTCACGCCTGGCGACGTCATCACCGGAAGGGAAGTCCCGTGACACCCGATCTTCCTGGCCTCCGATCCCGGCTCGCTCGGATCCCGCGTCGTGTCGCCGCCGCCATCGCGGCCGGCCTCGCGGTGCTGTGCATGGTGGTCGCCTCCGTGAGCTGGGGCATCGCCACCGCCCGCGACGACAAGCTGACCGGTCGTACCGTCTCCGCCGAGCACTTGACCGCCATCCGGGCCGCGGCCCGCTCCTGCCCCACGCTGACCCCGGCCCGCCTGGCCGGGCAGCTGATGACCGAGTCCGGTCTGGACGGACGCGTGACGAAGGCCACCTCGGGCGGTCGCGGCTTCGCCGGGCTGAACGACGACCGGTGGAAGTCGTGGGCGCCGTGGCCGGGAGCGGACCGCACCGACACCGCCGCGAACATCCTCGCGCTGGCCCACCAGATGTGCGACCTCAGCGGGCAACTGCGGCTGGCCGGGATCCCCGGTGACCCGTGGCGGCTGTCCTTGGCCGCGTTCCACACCGGACTCGACCAGGTACGCGAGGCCAACGGCGTGCCGTCGGCCGCGGTCGCGTACGTCGACGACGTCAGCCGCTACGCGGCGTACTACGGCGAGCTGACCGCGTTCGGCGGCGCCGGCACCGCCCGCCCGGACCCGGAGCGCCAGCAGCCCCGGGCGGTGCCGTCGAGCTACGTACGCCTGGTGGTGCGCGCCGGCTCGGTGTGCCCGGAGGTGCCGCCCGCGGCGGTGGCGGCGCAGCTCATGGCGATGTCCGGCTTCGACCCGAACCTGCTCGGCGACGACGGCCGGCGGGGAATCGCCCAGTTCCTGCCCGAGGTGTGGCGGGCGCACGGGCCGGCGGGCGCCTCGCCGTGGGACCCGCAGGTGGCCGTGCCGGCGGTCGGCGCCGCGGTCTGCGCGTTGCGGCGTGACCTCGCCGGCCTCGACGGCGACCCGGGCCTGCTGGCGCTGGCCGCCTACCGGAACGGACCTACCGCGGTCCGGCAGACCGGCGGCGAGCTGGACGACGCGACGCAGGCGTTCCTGCGGCAGGTGCGGGAGTTCACCGACTTCTACGCCCTCGACGGCCGGCTCCGGGTTCCCTCGGCCAGCCCGAGCCCGTCGCCCAAGCCCTCGTCGCCGTCGCCGACGCCGACGCCGACGGCCGCGTCCCCCGCGCCCCGGCCCAGCGCGACGCCGTCGGCCCGCCCGTCCGCCGTGCCGGAGAAGCCGGCCCCGCCGAAGCGCCCGAGCGGCGCGAAGCAGCTCGTCGGCAAGGAGACCGGTCTCTGTGCCACCGGCGGCACCGGCGATGGCGTACCCGTGGTCCTGCGGCCGTGCAAGGAGGACCGGCTGCAGTGGTGGACGTTCGGGTCCGACAAGACCGTCCGGGTCAACGGCCTCTGCCTCGATGTGGCCTGGGGCGAGAAGCGCGACGGCGCGCCGGTGCAGACCGCCAACTGCAGCGGCAACCCGGCCCAGAAGTGGGAGTGGATCGAGTATCAGGGCATCCGGTCGCTGTTCAACCGGGAGACCGACCGCTGCCTGGACGTGGACGGGCACGGCGACGGCGCTCCGCTGAACGCGTGGACCTGCGTGTTCAATCCGAAGCAGACCTGGTCGCTGCGGTAGCCGCCCGCCCCCGGTCACCCGCTCGGGATGACCGGGGGCGCCGGCCGTCGTGCGGGTCAGCCGGCGTACCGGCGGCGGCGCATCCGGAACACCAGGAAGCCGCCCGCGCCGAACGCCAGGGCGAGACCCAGGAGTACGGCGAACAGCGTGCCCCCGCCACCGCGGTTCGCCTGGGCGGCGGCCGGGTCCCGACCGCCCACGGAGGGCGCCACCGAGGCAGCGGGGTTGATCATGCCGGAGCCGTACCGGGAATCACCCTCGGCCACCTGCCCGCCGACCGGGTCGGCGGTGCCGCGGACGCGCTCCTTCACCTGCGCGGCGGTGAGATCGGGCTGGGCGGCCCGGATCAGCGCGGCCTCGCCGGCCACGAACGCCACCGCGAACTCGGTGCCGGTGTTGCCGACGACCTTGCCGCCGCCCACGCCGAGCGTCGCCACCTCGATGCCGGGGGCGACCACCTCGACCGAGCCGTCGAGATACTTCTCGGCGAGCTGGCCGCCCGCGCCGACGCCGCCGGTGAGCACCAACGCCCCGCCGCCGGATCCGCCGCGCGGCGACGGAAGCGTGGTGGGTTTGACCGGCGCACCCGCCACCACCACTACGTCGTGCTCCAGCGCGGTGGCCAGCGACGCCGCGACCGCCGAGTCGGCCAGGTCGACCCGGGAGCCGAGCGCGACCACCGAGGCACCCGTGCTGACCGCCACCTCGATGGCCGTCGCCGCGTCGGCCGGCCGGGCGTCGCCCGAGGAGCGGACCATCCGCACCGGCACGATGGTCGCGTCCGGCGCGAGCCCCACCGGGCTGCCCTCGACGCTGTCGTCGGCGGCGATGATGCCGGCCATCGCCGTACCGGAACCCAGGCAGTCCTCGTCACCGCGCCCGTTGCCGACGGTGACGTCCGCGCCCACCGCGACCCGGCCGCTGAGCTGCTGGAGCCCGGCGTCGACCCCGCTGTCGACGACGGCGACCTTGACCCCGTTGCCACGGGTCAGGGTCCACGCGCTGTCGGCCGCCATCCGCAGTTGCGCCCACTCCGACCGGCCGCTCGACGCGGTCGTGGCGGTGCACCGCGCGGCCGGGCCGCCGCCACCGGGAGAGCGCGAGGCCGTGTGACTGGGGCTCGGCGACGGGCTGCCGTCCGGCCGTACGCTCGGCGAACGCGCCGGGGTGGGGCCGGCGGACGGCTTGCGGGGGGCCGGCAGCTGTCCGTACTCGACGCCCTGGCCGGCGGCGTCCCACGGCAGCACCAGGTACCACCCGGCCTTCAGGGCGGCCGGGTCGGTCAGCCGGCCCCCGTCCGGCTGGACCCGACCGGTGTTGAGCTGGTAGATCTCGGCGGACCGCTCGCCGCTGCCGAGGAAGCGCCGGGCGATCTCGGTGAGATTCTCCGGCTGGCCCTGGTAGCGCGCCGTGACCAGGTAGTACTTCACGTACGGCTCGGTGTCCGGCGCGGACCCGGCGGCCGAGGGCCGTGGCGCGGCCAGGATCGCGCAGCCGACCATCACCACCACGAGCAGTCGAGCAAGGATGGAGTGCTTCGCCAGCACCGGGTTCCCCTTCCGTCACCGCGGCCCAGACCGATCAGCCGTCACCGTCTATTGCGGATCAGCGGCGACTTCGTTCAAATCAATCTGAACCAGATTTCCATGGCGCCCGTCATGGAGAACGCCGAGGGTACCGGCCCTCGATGTCGGGCAGCTCCGGCCGCCGGTGGGGCGTCGGTGGAACGAAGGCGGGGACGGTGGTGACAGAGCTGGCGCAGGCCATGGACGGCCGGGGGATCGACCGGGTGCCGAGCACCCGCCGCTTCGACCCGCGCCGGCACCGGCGGGTGCCCGGCCTGCTGGATCTCTGGCTGGTCTGCGGTCCCCGGGGGCGGCCGGCGTTGCCGGGCGAACCGGACCGCCCGCTGGACGCGCCCGCCGTGGCGGACCTGGTGCGGCGCACCGGGGACGTCGCGGACGACGTGCGGATCCTCGCTGACGACGGCGCCCGCCACGCCGAACTGTTCACCGAGGTGGCCGGCCTGCTGGGGCACGACGTGCTGGTCAGCCCCGACGGCGCGGACATCCGGCAGGTGCTGGCCGGGCGCGCCCCCGACGCCGACGACGGCCCGCTGCACGCGCTGCCCCTGGACCGGGTCACCCGCCAACCGATGGACTGGCTGGTGCTGCAACCACCCGACCTGGCAACCCCGCTGCCCGGCTGGTTCGCCATGAAGGACGGTCTGGTCCGGCCCCGGACCGGGGTGGTCAACCTGCCGTTGGCTACCGGTGTGGCGTTGGCCACCCGGGCGGACTTCGTGGCCCGCCGAGCCACCGCCCACCGGCTCGGCGCCACCATGTCCGAGCTGGTCACGGTCTCGGTCACGGCCCGCTCCGGCGGCTTCCTGATCGGCGACTACAGCGGCACCCAGCAGGTACGCGACGCCGGGCACCTAGCCGCGCTCCTCGGCGACCTGCCGCTCTACGGCGCCGACCTGCGGCTGTGGCTCACCTGGCCGTCCGAGCCGGACGAGCAGGCGAAGCTCGTCACCCAGGCCGCCGAGCTGGCCGAAACCACCGGCGCCACGGTCTGGACCCCACCGCCGGGCGGCCGGGCGGAACTCGTCGGCGACCACCACGGCCTGCGCGCGCTCGACGCGGCGGGTGGCGTGACGCAGTGGCAGGCCCACCGACCGCGCTACGCAGACAGCCCGCCGGCCGTCGACGCGACCCCCGACGGCCTGCTGGTGCCCCGCTCGTTGCGACAGCGCATCGTGGTGGCCGACGCTCCGGACGGCGACCGGCCGGTGGACACCGCGTCGGACGACACCGCTCCGTCCAGGGCCACGCGGGCCGGCACCCCGCCGGAACGACACGAGGCCGCCCGGCCGGCGCCCTCGGCCCGCCCGACGCTGGCCGCCGAGACCCGCCGCGCGGGCCGGTACGGGCCACCGTGGCTGCGCCCCGGCCAGCAGGTCAACGTCACCGCGTTCGAGGCGTTCGTGCCGGTCACCGGCGACCTGGAACGGGCGGCGACCGACGGCGTACCCAGCGCGGAGCTGTTCCTGGTCGCCCACCTCGACCCGCGGTCCGCGCCGCACCGGTCGGACCTCCTGCGCGTCCGGATCTCCCCGGGCGGCGCGATCCCGGTGCAGGTGCTGCGCTCCCACGTCCCGGCGCGCCTGCAGTATCTGCTCGGCGCCCCGGACACTTATCTGCTGCCGGCCGGCCGGCTGGACCGGGCGCGCGTGCGGGACGGATTCCGGGCCACCGACGACGGCGGGCTCCAACCCGTCGACGGGCTCGACGGCGTGTCGCTGCGGATCCGGTCCGCGCCGGCGAGCGCGTCGAGCGGTGGGCTGCCGCACGACGTCAGCCGGTGGCCGGCGCACGGCACCCGGCGGGCGTACGCGCTGTTGCCGGCGCGGTCCCGCGGCCTGGCGCCGGGCTGGTTGCCGCTGTCCCGGCGGCGGCCGGCGGCGCGGGCCGGGCGGCTGCTCGTGGAGGTACGGGTGCCGCGCGGCCGGACGGTCGACGTCGAGGCCACCGCCGACGCCCTCGCCGCCCTGCCGCTGGCCCGGGGTCACGCGGAGCGGCTGCGGCAGGCGGGGGTCGACTTGATCCTCACCAGCCGCTCCTACGACCGGGTCCAGGTGGACCGGGTCCACCGGGCCCGGGACGGGGTCTGGGAGTCGGTGTCCGGGCTGGCGGGTGGACCGCTGCCGGTGGTGCTGCGCGGGGTTCAGTCCCCGCCGTCCGCCTCCCCGTCCACGTCCACGTCCACGTCGAGCTGAAGCGACCAGCGGCCGGCCGGGACCGGACCGAGCACCACCGGCACGCACCGCCCCCCGGTGGCGGCGGCGAGACCACGCGCCCCGGCCGGCGGCGGGCCCTCGACGAACACCACGGACGGCTCCGGCAGTTCCTCGCCCGGCCCCGGCGGCTCGGGCAGGCCGGGCAGCCGGCGGCAGCCGGCCGCCATCCCGCCGCCGAGCGTCTCCCCCACGACCGCCACGCCGATTCCGGCGGCGGACAGCCCTCCGGCCAGGGCCGCGGCCGCGCGGCCGCAGACCGCCACCGGACCGACGAGCGTGAACACGTCCGGCACCCGGGCGAGATCCACGTGCAGCCGCCATGGCCCACTGCGTCCCAGCACCAGCGGCAGCACCGCCGGCGGCGCCACCTCACCCGGACCCAACCAGGCGTACGGCGGCACGCCGCGCCCGGCCGCCACGCCGACCAGCCGGACCCGGGCCGGGCCGACGTCGGTGTCCAGGTCGGCGGTGAGGTACGGCGCCTCGTCCCCGGCCGGCAGCGACGGGCGCGGCACATCCGTCGAGGCTTCCATCCGGGCCGGCGTACCGGCCGGACGCGCCACGTCCGCCTCCGCCGGCGTGGCGGGCCGCTCGTTGCCGGAGGCCTGGACGACCCGGCCGCCCACCGATCGTCCGGTCCCAGCGGTCACGGCGGAGGGCCCAGCCGACTCGGCTACGGAGGCCGGCCGGGTTCCCGGGGCCACGGACGACGCCTCCACCGGGGACGGCGGCGGGGCCTCGTTCGCCGGGCCGGACGCCGTCGTGTCGTCCTGAAGGGATGAGGTGGCTGTTCCGTCTGTTGAGGACGGCGCGTTCGCGGGAAGCCCGTCCGGTGTCGCGGGCATGTCCGTGGCCGGCGCGGCAAGCGGCGCCCTCGCGGCGTCGGCGGGAGCGGGCGTGTGGTGCCGCTCAGGCGGCCACGGCCCGTCGTCGCCGGCCACCGGCAGGCCACGACCGGAGCGGCCCGGTCGCAGCAGCACGATCGCCGCCACCGCGAGCAGCACCGACAGGACGCCCGCGCCGACCCGGATCACCAGCGGGTCAAGGCCGGCCGGAGTCGTGGGCTCCTGCCGCCGGGGCGCGGCGACCTCCGTGGTGGCCGGAGGCCGGGCGGGCGCGGAAGGCGGCACACTGCTCGGCGCGGCCGTGATACGGGGCGCCGCGGCCGTGGTGGGCGCCGGGGCGGACCGCTGGGCGGGCGGCGTCCTGGTCACCGGCGGGGTGGGGCGGGCCCGGGGCCGGGGCAGCGGGCCGATGCGTACCCCCTGGCCCTTGGCGTCCGGAGGCAGGACGAGCACCCAGCCCGGGTTGAGCACCAGGCCGTCGGTGAACGTCTCACCATCGGGCTGGGCCCGACCGGTGTTGAGGTCAACGATCTCCCGGTACCGGTTGCCGTTGCCGAGCGTACGCAACGCGATGGCGTACAGGTATTCCCGTTGCCCGTCGACTGGCGGGCCGACCACGTAGTACCGGCCGGTCTCCGTCGGCGCGGCATGCGCCGGACCGGTCGGCACCAGCCAGATCCCGACCAGCACCAGCACCGCCTGAACGGCCCGCCGCATCTGCACCCGTCGCCCTCCCTCTCCACCGGCACCGTCATCCTGCCGTCCCGGTTCACTACGGACCGGGCCGCCGGCGGTTCAACGGTGATCGCGCCCGGATCGGGGCCTGTGCCGGCGGGCCGCCGTCACGGGGAGGTGGAGGAACCGGTGATCAACCCTAGCCCTCCGCAGCAGATCAGAGCCTCTACCAACCCAGTACCTTTCATGGCCTCGGATCGAGGCGTGATTGCGGCGCGAACGCCTACAGTCGTCAACCGGACAAAGCGCTCGAGCATCGTTACCGACAGACTGGCTTCATGCAGAGCGCAACAGCGATGACGGAGGCGCCGCCACGCCCGGCGCAAGAGCCATTAGGGTCTGGTTCGGATGCGCCCTCTAGAAGAGTGTGTCGACGGCTCCACACTCTCGCGGCCGCTTGTGATCAGTGTGCAACGACGACGGTGCGTACGACGCCATCAGCAGGTCTCGGATGCTCGGTCGAAAGCCTAACCAGATCACACCCGGTAGTACTGCACGACGCAGAACTCGTTGTCCTCCGGGTCGGTCATGACGAGGACTGCGCCCTCTTGGTAGTCATGCCGTTCACCTGTCCACCGCCCGCCCAACATCCCGATCCGATCGACCGCTTCGTCAATGTCGGTAACGGCGATGTCGAGGTGTAGTCGCGTCTTGCCGGCCTTGGGCTCCGGGACCGGCTGGAATGTCAGCACCGGGCCGCCCCCGGCGACAGTGACGCGCCGCCAGCCGGGAAGAGACTCCGTCACGCGTCCTCCAAGCACCACGGACCAGAAGTCAGCCAGTCGCTGCGGATCCCGGCAGTCGACCGTGACTCCGGCAAGTCGGCCCAGTGTCTCCACGACACCGACCATAGCGACGATGTGCAGCCCGCTCCCACTGGGGCGCACTCATCTCGGCCATGAGCGGACGCCGCCTTACTGCCGCCGAGGTGCCAAGCTGACGCCTTCGGATCCGCCGAAGAGGTCTCCAGCCTGAAGGGCCTGCTCAGAATGTTGCCCGTGGGATCGGTGTCTCAGATGACGGACCTGCGCTGGACTTCAGCCCGCTGACCCGCAGCGCCCCCCACGTCGATCTGACGCACCTCCAGGCGCGGCGTTACGCAACCCGAGGCGCTGGCCGGCGCCAGCCGTCCTGGGAACAGCGTCACGCAACAAAGTGGGCCGTCAAGTCCCGGCAGAGCGCCGAGCTCTGGGTACACGACCTCGCCTTGTGGACCGGCGAATGGGCCAACCATCGGACCTACGGCCGCCAGTCAACCCATGAGCCATAACCGGGGCCACCCTCTCGCCGCGCGGCACCGGCAGCGGTCGGCCCAACTCCTCAACTAGCCAGCAGGCCCGCTCGGGACCGCACATCAGGTCACTCAACCGGACAGGTCCATGGCGGCCCGAACAGAGAACCAGCCGCGCTGCTCCCAATCTGCTCCCAATGTAAACGGCACATACGGCGAAGCCCGTTACCGACTCATTCGGTAACGGGCTTCTGACCTGCACAAACTGAGAGTGGGCGATGCTGGTATCGAACCAGCGACCTCTTCGGTGTGAAACAGGACGCCGCACCGACTCTGACCTGCGGCAACGTGGAGCCGCAGGCAGGGGTGGGTGCAGTTGAGCGCCGTTCGATGCCGTTGGACGCAGTTCAAGGCCGTTCAGGGCACCCCGCTGCTCCCCACCTGCTCCCCCAAACCGGGCTCGCGCCGGGCGCCGACCTATCGTCAGCTGCCGACCCCGTGCCTTGGTTGGCACCAGCGCTGGCTCCCGCAGCGACATCGGCCAATCGGGAAACACGCGCACGATCGGCTCGCCGTGTCAGCGGCAGAAGCGGATGCTCGTTAAAAGAGCGGGACGGTTGCCGTGGCCGGGATATCAAGCGTGACGAGGTGGCCTTCGCCGATTGCGTGCATCAGACCGTTGTCTGCGGGGACCAGCCGGTCAATCCGCGCCGATAGCCATATGCGGGCGCGGGCGTTGCCAGCGCGATCGATGGTGACCAGCGAGCCGTCCGTAAAGGCGAACAGCACACCGCCGGAGACCAGGGCCGCGGCACAGACGGCGCCGTGCGGTAGGGGCCGTACCTCGGTGACAACACCTTGGCTCAGGTCGATGACCGTGATGCCGGCGTCCTCGACGAGCCACAGCGTGTCGCCGTGGAGGATCGGCGATTGTGGGCGGAGATCACGCTCGTGGTGCCACAGCACCTGCACACCGCGCACCGGATGAAAAGCCATGACCGTGCGTCGACCGCTGAGGAAGGTGACACGGCCATCGATGCTGACTCCGTAGCTGCCGTCGCCATCAGGGAAGACCACCGGTGCCGGCAGCGACCACTCCCTCAGAACGGCCCCGGAGGCGGCCATTACCAGTAGTTTTGGCAGACCGGCGCCCGCGACGAGCACCGCATCGGCGGCACAGTCGTGTTCGGGCCTCCAACGAACCGGCTTCGGCCAGGCAAGTGGATCGGCTCCAGCAAACGCAGCGCCGTCGAACGGCAGGCACTTACCGTTGGCAAGGGCCACCCGAATCAAGGGGTGGTAACCCAGGGCATTCGCAAGATCGAGCTTTGACCGTTTAGCAACGTTTGGGGTAGTCACGCCGGTTCAGGCCGGTACGTAGAAGAGCGCGGTCTTCTGGTGATCATTCAGGTGTCTAGGCCGGATGATCACATGTGAAGGACCGCGCTCGTGGAAGCATCATCGTTGATCGGCGGATTGTCCGCACGTCTGCACGGCGTGTCGCCACTGGTGGAGCAGGACACACTGGGGTTGTTGCAGGTGCTGGCGCAGGTGCCGGACCCGCGGGACCGGCGGGGGCGTATCCATTCGTTGCCGGGTCTGCTCGCGGTGGCGGTCGCGGCGGTGGCCTCGGGACAGAGTCGGGTCGTCGAAATCACCGAGTGGGCCGCAGACCTGCCGGACGCGGTATGGGACCGCCTCGGGGCGGCCCGCGACCGGTTCACCGGCGCCCGGCGGGTGCCTGATGACAGCACGCTGGGCCGGGTCCTTGCCGGTATTGACGCCGATGCCCTGGATGCCGCGGTGTGCCGTTGGCTGATCGGCCGGGCAGGCGCCGGCGGTCCGGGCCGGCGGGTGATCGCCGTGGATGGCAAGACGTTGCGGGGCAGCGGTCCCGCGGGCGCCCAGGTGCATCTGCTCGCCGCCGTGGATCACCGTGACGGGATCGTCCTGGCCCAGAGCGACGTCGACGGGAAGACGAACGAGATCAGCAGGTTCGTGCCCATGTTGGACACCCTCGACCTGGCCGGGGCGATCATCACCGCGGACGCGTTGCATACCCAACGCGAGCATGCCCGCTGGCTGGTCCAGAAGAACGCCGGTTACGTCTTCGTCGTCAAAGGTAACCAGAAACGCTTACACCGGCAGGTCAAAGCCCTGCCATGGGCGAAGATCCCGGTCCTGGACCAGATCCACGACCGTGGGCACGGCCGCCACGACATCCGCCGATTGCAGACAGTCACCTGCCTCGGCCCCCTCGCCCTGGACTTCCCGCACGCCAGTCAGGCTCTGCGGATCCGGCGCCGCCGCTACCACCCGGCCACCGACCGCTGGTCCGCCGTCACCGTCTACGCGATCACCAACCTCACCGCTGAGCAGGCCGGACCCGACGAACTGGCCGACTGGCTCCGCGGTCACTGGTCCATCGAGGTCCTGCACCACATCCGCGACACCACCTACCGCGAAGACGCCAGCCGCCTGCGGACCGGCAACGCACCCCGAGCCCTGGTCACCCTCCGCAACACCGCGATCAGCCTGCTCCGCCTGGCCGGCACCACGTCGATCGCGCAAACCCTACGACGTAACAGCCGAAACCCGTACCGATCCCTACAACTACTCGGACTCGACTAAACGGGCATACCTCTACCTTGCGAACGCCCTGGGTGGTAACCGCGCCACCCTCCCAGCAGGACAACAGAGCCGCTGACGCTGACGTAATGCCGCAGGCTCATGCCGGGCGTCGACCACAACCGCTGCCCGTTGCCCAGGTCGAAGCAGTGCAGAACTCCTGCTTGGCTCAGGTAAAGGCAGCGCTCGCCCGCGATAACGGCCGTGCCCCAGCAATCCTCGACACGTTGTTCCCACAACTCCGCCCCGCTGCGCGGGTCCAGCCGGACCAGGCGCGAGTGCCGCTCCGCCACAACGAGCGAACCGGACGCCACAGCCATCGCCTGCGAGCCCGACCTCAGATGTAACGGCCGCGACCACAACACGCTGACTGAGCTACCCCCGTTTTCAGGGGCTGTCTCGCTAAGGGTGTTTTCGGCGATCTTGGTTAGTAGGTTTCAGCAGGTGGGAAGCGGTCGCTGAAGGTGATGGCGAAGGCGTTCAAC
>NZ_JBEXHJ010000018.1:0-47935 GCF_040607775.1 Micromonospora sp. NPDC005237
AGTTCTAGCTTGGTCGCTGAACCAACTACCGGAGACCTCTTCAATTAGCGACCACCGCCACGCCCAATATCGAGGCCCTACGAAACACGGCCTAGGCGGGCGTTGACCCTAGGCGCGGGCGTTCGTGGCCAGGAAGGCGAGCAGCAGGGCCGCCGTCTCGTCGGGGTACTGCACGTGCGGGTAGTGACCCGCGCCCTCGATGACCTCGAGGCGACCCAACCCGTCCGGCAGCGCTGCCACGATCGCCTCCCCCTCGGCTCGCGGGTCGGCCCAGTCCGGGTCGAGCGATCCCTCGACGATCAGGGCCGGGCAGCGGACGTTACCCAGCTGCGCCCCGGCGTCGACCGGCGCCGACTGGCCCATCTTGCGCATCGCCGCCATCCGGCCGGGCTCGCGCATCATGGCGTCGATCCGGGCCGTGCGGGCAGCCCAGTCGGCCGGCTTTTTCGCCGGGTAGGCGATGTCGAGGTAACTGCGCCAGAGCGGCACGCTGCCCAGCAGGCCGGTGCCGAGCAGCCGGGCCATGCCCTTGCGGTAGCGGGCGACCCGCAGGTCACCCAGCTTGATCGACTGCTTGCGGGTGAAGGGGGTCAGTTCGACGATGCCGGTGATCAGCTCGGGCGCCTGGGCGGCGGCGATGGTGGCGGCCCCGCCGGAGATCGAGTGGCCGACCAACACGGCCGGACCGCCGAGGTGGCGGATCACCGCGAGCAGATCGCCGGCGATGTCGGTGCGGCTGTAGGAGGGCCACTGCGCGCTCGACTCGCCGCAACCCCGCAGGTCGACGGCGGCCACCCGGTAGCCGGCGGCCACCAGGCGCGGCACGACGAAGCGGTACGCCTCGCGGCTGTCACCCATGCCGTGGGCGAGAACGACGAGCGGCCCGGAGGCACCGGTCACCTCGTACGCCAGGGTGCCGCCATCGACGGTCAGGTACTCGGTCATGGGATCCTCCATGCTCGGCTAATTGCGTTAGCTTCAAGCTAATGCAATTAGCCAGACGTGTCAAGCCTGATCACCTTCGCCACGTCACCGAGGTCGTCGTTCAGTTGGTGATCGCGCCCCGGCAGCCGGTACACCCGCGCCTGCGGGAGCACGCCCGCGTACAGGTCCGCGTGCGACGGCGGCGCCGTCTCGTCCTGGAGCCCGTGAAACACCCGCACCGGTACGCCCCGCGGCAGCCGGGCACCGAGGTCGTGCGGCAGCTCGAACTCGTCGCCGGGCCAGCCGCCCGCGCCGACGAACGGGGCGGCGATCAGCACGATCATCGCGAGCTCCCGCTCGGGTGGCCGCTCGGCGAGCGCGTGGACGAGGATCGCCCCGCCCACCGAATGGCCCACGACGACGGCGCCGTCGTCCAGCGCCGCGATCTCCCGCCGGATGGCGGCGCTCCAGGTGGCGTAGCTCGGGTCGCCCTCGTCGGGCATCCGCGGGTAACGAACCTCGTACGAGTCCCCGAGCCCGCGCCGCAAACTGTCGACCAACCTGTTGTCCCACTCGTCGTGCGTGCCGGCGCCAGCGCCCTGAACGAACAGGATCTGCGCGGTCGCTGCCATGACGATCTCCTCTCGCGTGCTCGCCCCGGGTCGGGTTCGACACCCGGTGCAGCGTCGACGCGGCGCCGTGCGCCGGCAACGGTGTGTGCCGCGCTGCCGCGGGGCGCTTCGACGGGGATCGTGCGGCGCGTGCAGGGCCGACGGGGACGTGCCGGACGGCCTGCCGCGAGGGCGGAATCAGGCACGAATCAGCGGAACGATTTCATTCACAGCGGGAAGAACACCACTGCCATCCGCTCCCACTTTAACGTATATCGCAACGGGGGTCTTGCCGCAAGACCCGGGTCTTGCCGCAGAATCGTCCGCCGGACACCGGAATGGACGAAGAAACGGGGCGCGATGATCGACCAGTATGTGCGAGATCTCGACGAGGTCGACGAGACGCAGGTCGCGATCGTCGGCGGCAAGGGCGCCCGTCTGGGGGCGTTGTCGCGGATCGCCGGCATCCGCGTACCGGCTGGCTTCTGCGTGACGACGGACGCCTTCCGACGGGTCATGGCCGAGGTGCCCTCGATCGACGATCAGCTCGACCACCTGTCGCGCCTGAAGCCCGACGACCGGGAGGCGGTCCGCGACCTCAGCGCCCAGATCCGCCGGGCCATCGAAGGGGTTGCCCTGCCCGACGACGTGGCGGCGGCCATCAGCCGGGCGCTCAGCCAGCACGGCGAGGAAGCTGCCTACGCCGTCCGATCCAGCGCCACGGCGGAGGACCTGGCGACGGCCTCCTTCGCGGGCCAGCAGGACACGTACCTGAACGTCAGGGGTCCGGCGGCGATTCGCACGCACGTCAGCCGGTGCTGGGCCTCGCTCTTCACCGAGCGGGCGGTCACCTACCGTCAGCGCAACGGCATCGACCACCGCGCGGTCCACCTGGCCGTTGTCGTGCAGAAGATGGTGTTTCCGCAGGCGGCCGGCGTCCTCTTCACGGCCGACCCCGTCACGTCCAACCGGAAGGTCGCGTCCGTGGAGGCCAGCTTCGGCCTCGGCGAAGCCCTGGTCTCCGGGCTGGTGAACCCGGACTCCTACCGGGTGCGCGACGGCGCGATCATCGACCGGACGATCGCCAGCAAGCGTCTCGCCATCGAGGCGCTGCCCGCCGGCGGGACCACGAGGCAGGCGATCAGCCCAGAACGACAGGAGCAGCCGGCGCTGACGGACGCGCAGGTCCTGCGGCTGGTGGACGTGGGCCGGCGGATCGAAGCGCACTTCGGCCACCCGCAGGACATCGAATGGTGCCTGGTCGACGGTGACGTCGCGATCGTGCAGAGCCGGCCGATCACGACGCTGTTCCCCGTCCCGGCGGCCCAGGACCGGGAGAACCACGTCTACCTCTCCGTCGGGCATCAGCAGATGATGACCGACGCCATGAAGCCGTTGGGGCTCTCCATGTGGCAGCTGACGGCCATGGCGCCGATGCACGAGGCCGGCGGGAGGTTGTTCGTCGACGCCACCCGGCTTCTGGCAGCGCCCGCGAGCCGTGCCGGCTTCCTCCGGATGGCGGAGAGGTCCGATCCGTTGACCAGGGACGCGCTGGAGACCGTCCTCGCCCGCCCCGACTTCGTTCCGACGCTCCCGGACGAGAATCCCAGCGGCCCGCCCGTCGGCGGCACGCCCGCCCCGATCGAGAACGATCCGGCGATCGTCACCGAGCTGATCGAGCGCAGCGAGGCGTCTCTCGCCGCCCTGCGACGCGACATCGCGACGGTGACGGGCCCGGCGCTGTTCGACTTCCTGCCGAAGGCGTTCGGGGAGCACAAGCGGATCCTCAGTGATCCCTTGAGCATGCAGGCGATCATGGCGGGGATGGAGGCCACCTGGTGGCTCAACGAGCAGCTGTCCGAATGGCTGGGCGAGAAGAACGCCGCCGACACCCTCACGCTGTCCGCCCCGGGCAACATCACGTCGGAGATGGGCCTGGCACTGCTCGACGTCGCGGACGTCATCCGACCGCATCCGGAGGTGGTGGCCTTCCTGCGGGACGTCGAGGACGACGGCTTCCTCGACGAGCTGCCGAGGCTCGCGGGCGGGACCGAGGTGCGCGACGCCATCCGGGCCTACCTCGACCGGTACGGCATGCGCTGCGTTGGCGAGATCGACATCACCAGACCGCGTTGGAGCGAACGCCCCACCACGCTCGTACCCCTGATCCTCGACAACATCAGGCTCCTCGAACCGGGCGCCGCCGGGCGGCGGTTCGAGCAGGGGCTTCAGGAGGCGCAGCAGAAGCGCGAGGCGCTGCTGGAGCGGCTGCGGGCCCTGCCGGACGGGGACCGGAAGGCCGACGAGACCACGCGGATGATCGACCGGGTCCGCACCTTCATCGGGTACCGGGAGTATCCGAAGTACGCCATCATCAGCCGCTACTTCGTCTACAAGCAGGCCCTGCTTCCGGAGGCCGAGCGCCTCGTGCGGGCCGGCGTGCTCCGCGAGAGGGACGACATCTTCTATCTCACCTTCTCCGAGCTGCGCGACGTCGTGCGGACGCACCAGGTCGACGACCACCTCATCCAGCGGCGGAGGGACGCGTTCCGCTGGCACCGGACGCTCACGCCGCCCCGGGTGCTCACCTCCGAGGGTGAGGCCATCGCCGGGGCGTACCGGCGCGACAATGTGCCGGCCGGCGCGCTGGCCGGCCTCCCGGTCTCCGGCGGGATCGTCGAGGGCCGAGCCCGCGTCCTGCTGGACATCGCCGAGGCCGAGCTGGAACCCGGCGACATCCTGGTCACCTCCTACACGGACCCGAGCTGGTCACCCCTGTTCGTCGCGGTCCAGGGCCTGGTGACCGAGGTGGGCGGCCTCATGACCCACGGGGCGGTCATCGCCCGGGAGTACGGCCTGCCCGCCGTCGTCGGGGTGGCGGACGCGACCAGGCTGATCCGCGACGGGCAGCGGATCCGGGTGCACGGCACCGACGGGTACATCGAGATCCTGTCACCGCCGAACGACGCCGACACCCGCGCTCAGTTGTAGGGCATCGTCGGGAACCAGCCGTAGCCGAACATCGCCGGCACCCGGACGGTCCAGTAGACGAGGGTGAAGACGCCCAGCGCGAGCAGCAGCGACCCGGTGACCGCGAGGGTGCGTGCCGGTCGCGCGGACAGCCAGCGGATCAGCCCTCCGCGGGTGGCGAGGACGACGAGTGCGAACAGGATGCCCACGATCGCGATGTTGCCCAGCGACTGCAACACGAAGGCGGCCGACCCGTACAGGGGGTTTCCGTTGTCGGCGGCCCACTGGAAGAGCTTGTGGAACAACGGGTACGGCCGGCCGATCAGGAAGGCGCCGACCAGCATGCCGAGCACGAAGACGCGGGCGAACGGGCGGCGCGCGAACGGATCGGGGACCTTGTCGAGGGCCGCGAGACCGAGGTAGATGAACGCGAGACCGATCAGACCGAAGACCACCACCGACTGCACGAGTCGTACGGGCATGCCACCGGCGGTCGTCGCCGTCGACAGCTGCGGCAGCGAGTCGCCGAGCAGGACTCCGACGAAGCCGTACGTGGCGGAGACGACGACCATGCCCAGCGCCAGCAGGCCCACCGGCCGGAGCATGAAGCGCAGCCCCGCCGCCGGTGTGCCGCCGGCGCCGGCGTGTGTCATCGGCCCGATCGAGGCGGCCATGGCGATGTTGCAGGCCGTGAACGTGCCCGCCAGGCCCGAGACGAACGCGAACAGCAGGCCCGCCGCGGTGCCGCCGATCGCGGTCGCCTTCGCGTCGTGGCCCAGCAGGGTGTTGGCGACGTTGTCGCCGATCGTCTGGTCGACGAACTGGTACGACCAGAGCAGGGACAGCGCGATTCCCGCGAGCACACTGCCCACGATCAGCGCGCCGCGCCGGTCCGAGCGTGCCGGCGTCGGGGTGGCCGCGTTCGGCACGGCAGGTCGTTGGGTGGCGGTCATGACAGCCTCTCTCGAATTCTGCGACGGCAGGATGCGCTGACTGGCTCTCCGTCCGTGGCCCGGCCGGGCCGTCCTCGCACTGCGGATCTCCGCCTGGGAGGACTGCCGGCCGGGCCACGCGGATCGACAGGGTCAGCGGGCGATCGGCAGCTCCACCGCCGCTGGCGGTGGCACCGGCTGCACCGCGGTGCGGGTGCCCCGCCGCTCGGCGAGCCACCTGCCCCACCAGAACAGACCCCGTGCCAGGCACACGATCGTGACCGCGAAGAACAGGGTGTAGACGACGTTGAACAGCATCAGGACGCCGTACACCATGGCCACCGAGGCGCCGAACATGAACTGGAAGCGGGGCTTGGAGGGCGTGGTGCCCGGATCGGTGATCATGTAGTTGGTGAACAGCACGAACGCCACCCCGGTCATGATGCTCAGCGCCGACCAGAGCTGTACGTCCCAGACGAAGTGCCGGATCAGGGCCTGGATGACGAAGCCGCCGACCCAGCCCACGATCAGCGCGACCTTCTTCGTGAGCATCGCGTTGAGGATCGTGCCCGCGGTGAGCACCACCATCGGGATGAACATCCGGAAGACGTCGGGCACGTTCTCCGTGAAGTGGTACGGCGGCGCGACGTTGACCCAGGAGAACGCGAGCAGCGTGATGGTGATGCCGAAGTTCGACGGGTTCATGAAGTGCCGCATGCGTCCGGCGATCGGGGCCTGCAGCACCGCCTTCTGCCCGACGGCCACGACCACGGCGAAGGCGATCGGCCAGAACAGGTCGTTGGCGTACAGCAGCATGTTCGCGGCGAGCGCGGTGATGTGGGTCGGCAGCAGGAACGTGTAGACGCCCCACGCGCCGTTGCCGCTGTAGGCCGGTCGGCGACCCAGGGAACGGGCGGCGACCGCCTCGATCGCGAGCTCGACCGTGTACCCGATCGCCAGGGCGAACAGCGGCCAGGTCCAGGGCTGCTCGAACCCGAGCACCGTGTAGCCGAGCACGTTGAGGATGGACATGGAGATGGCGAAGTTCCGCAGGGCCAGGTAGCGGGGGTCGCGCTTGTCGACCCGGGGTACGGGCGGTCGCCGGTCGACGCCGGCCCGGGCCCGGTCCGGCCCGCTGCCGTTGCGGGTCGCGTCGGCGACCTCGGCCGTGGTGGTCACGCCCACCGGGGCGCGTTTGACGTCCGTCATGGTGTGGTCAGCTCCTGGGCTCGGTCGGTGAGCGTGAGGTCGTGCCATCCGGCGGAGAGGGGCAGGGTCTGCTGATGCTGGACACCGTCGAGGTCGCGCCAGCTCAGTTCGACGGTGACGGGCGTGCTGCCCTGGTCACCGAGGCCGAAGAACAGGTCGAAGCTGCGCTTGCCCGAGTGCCCGCCGCCGCCGTCGAGTTGGGCGAGCTGGGTGCGGCCGTCGGCTGTGGTCACCCGAGCCTGCGCGCCGTACGCCGGGGTGCGGGCATCGTTGCCCGTGGCGGCGCCGAGCGCGGGCCGGTGCAGCCGCAGCCCGAGGAAGTCGCCGACCTGCGCCTTGGTGTTGTGGTAGTAGGCGGGCGGCCCCCACTGGCGTGCCACCGCGAAGTCCTGGCGGCCGTCGCCGTCGGTGTCACCCACGGCGACACCGCGGGTCGGGGTACGGTCGTCGAGTCCGAGCTGCGGGCTCAGGTCGACGTAGCGGCCGTTGTCCTCCGGTGCCCAGAACGCCAGCGCGTTGGAGCCGGCGATGTCGTCGCCCGGCTGCGCGTTGGGCCACATGTCCGGCTCCCGCAGCATCAGGTCGTTGCTGGCGGCCAACTCCTGCAGCCAGTTGAACCGGTTGACCGTGCCCTTGACGAAGCCGCAGGACTGCACCACGACGAGCCGTCCGCTGTTGTCGAAGTCGGCCATCTTGACGTCCCAGCCCCAGCCGACCCAGGCGAGGTTCTTCGCCGATGCCTTGTTCTCGAAGGGAGCGATGCCCTTCGACAGCCGTTCCCGCGCCTCCTGGGGGTTGGCCGCGGTGTTCTGCCAGACGAAGTTGCTCTCCTCCAGCCCCCACGACTCGGTGATGTTGCTGACGAAGGCGTCGAACCGGCCGCTGCCGCGCAGATCGGCGAAGTCGACGGCCATCCCCTTGAACGAGTCGTGGCCCACGACCAGCGACTTGGGGTCCAGCGGGCCGCGACGCCCCTCCGCCAGGGCGAACCTGATCCGGCCGGGGGCCGACACGTTGTGGAAGAAGCGGTCGTTGCCGAAGTCGTTGGCGAGGTACAGCTCGGGCAGCAGATCCCCGTCGAGGTCGGCGGAGGCCGACGCGAGCGTCCATCCGGTGGCGTACCGGGGGTCGATCGCGCTCTGCTCCTCGTAGGTGACGCTCGGCTCGGCGCCGGTGGTGGCCGCGGTCCAGCGCAGGATGTGCGCCCCGCCGGCGTTCTGGGCGCGGGACATGGAGTGGTTCATCTGCACGTTCGGCAGGCCCTGCGCGTCGAGCACCTGGGAGTCCGGGAAGTAGTTGAAGATCCCGATGTCGGGCCGGCCGTCGCCGTCGAAGTCCGCGACCGCTGTGGCGTTGGTGTTCCACAGCGGCCCCCGGTAGCGGCCGTCGGTGGTCTGCTGCTGCGGGATCAGCTCGACCGGGTGGTACGACGCGAGGCTCAGGCTCGCCGCGTTTCCGGTCTGTAGGAACACGACCGGAGTCCGTCCCCAGTAGACAACCAGCAGATCCGTCCGGCCGTCGACGTTGAAGTCGCCGGGTGTGCAGCCCATCGGGGCGATCGCCGGTCCCATCGGCAACGGCGCCGGGTCCAGCACGAACGGCGCGTAGCGGGCGCCACCGCCGGGCGCCGGAGTCACGATGGCGCTGTCGCTGCGGGGGTCGACGAGGCAGAGGTCGTTGGCGCCGCCCTGCCCGTCGAGGTCGTTGACCGCCACTCCGGCGCCGACCGACGAGATCCAGGACCGGATGTGCTCGTATTTCGGGTTCACCGTCCGGATCGTGCGCTGCGGCAGACCCGGCGGCAGGGCGATGGGCAGTTCGGTGAACGCGAACTGCGACGCCATCGCGCGCCGGTCCGCCGCGGATGCGGACGGCAGCCGCGAGATCGTGAACAGCCCCGCGACGAGTACCAGGACGAAGACGACGGGAATGAGTCTGCGCAGCGGACCCACTGGTTTCGGTGGCAACGATCCCCCTCGGGTGGTGCCCGACCCGGCCGGGTCGGGCGTTCGGGTGGTGCGGTCGTGGGTGACAGCGGTCCGCGGTCACCCGGCGGTGTCCTCAGTCCGCCGGACGCACGGTCATCGGCAGGCCGCCGCGTATGCGCAGCGACAACATCGGCTCGGGTACGACGTTGTGCGTGGCGACCGTCGTGAGCGTCAGGTCCCGGGCCAGTACGGCGAGGACGAATGCGGCCTCCATCAGGCCCAGGTGGTTCCCGACGCAGAACCGCGGCCCCGCGCCGAACGGGATGTAGGCGTACCGCGGGCGGTCGGTGGTGCGGGCCGGGTCGAAGCGCTCCGGATCGAAGCGTTCGGGCTGGTCCCAGAAGTCCGGGTGCCGGTGCAGCGTGTAGGGGCAGACCAGCACGTCGGCGCCCGCCGGCACCGCGTACCCGCCCACCACGTCGGCGGCGAGCGCCTTGCGGGGCAGGATCCACACCGGCGGGTACAGCCGCACCACCTCGTCGATGACCATCGCGGTGTACCGCAGCCGGCCCAGGTCGTCGAAGGTCGGCAGCCGGTCGCCCAGCACCGCGATCGCCTCTTCCCGCAGCCGGCGGCGCACTTCGGGATGCCTGTCGAGCAGGTAGAGCGCCCAGCTCAGCGTGCTGGCGGTGGTCTCGTGCCCGGCGAGCAGCAGGGTCACGAGCTCGTCGCGCAGCCGCTGCCGTCCGACCCGGGGGTCGGGCTCGGCCCGGGCCGACACGATGAGCCGCGACAGCACGTCGTCGCGGTCACCGGTGTGGCTCCCGCGCTCGGCGACGAGCTGGTCGACGATCGTCTGCAGACGACGGCGGGCACGCCGGAACCGCACCTGACGCGGCAGCGGCACCCAGGGCGGCACGGCGCTCAACGACGCGAGCTCGAACATGGCCTGGTCCTGCACCACGGCGAAGTCGCGCCCGATCGACGGGAACCTCCCGAGGTCGGTGTCGAGCAGCGTGCGCCCGAGCACGCCGAGAGTCAGACCCGTCATCTCCTGGAGCACGTCCACCGGGCCGTGGCGGCCGAGCGTCCGCAGCCGGCCGACGAGGGCCGCCGCCTCCTCGGCGACGATGCCGGCCTGCTGGGCGATGCGCCGGCTCTGGAACGCCGGCTGCGCCACCCTGCGCTGCTTGCGCCACAGCTCACCCTCGCTGGTCAGCAACCCGTCGCCGAGCGCTCGGCGGGCGTGCACCAGACCGATGCCCTTGTGGTAGTTGGCCGCGTTGTCGGCGAGCACGTGCTTGGCGTGGTCGGGGTGGTTGAAGAAGTAGAGCTCCTTCGGACCGACCGGCAGCAGCGCGACGTCGCCGTAGCGGGCGGCCGCCGACGTCATCATGCCGAGGCGGTCGCGGCCCATCGTGATGAGCATGCTGACGGCCGACGCGCGCGACGGACCGGGAAGGGACGGCGCCGACCGGGTGACGGCGGTCATGACGTCACCACCGCCGACGGCGTCCTCTCGAGCCGACGGAACCGGCCACCGAGGAACACGAGGGCCTCGCCGTCGCCGTCGTCGTGCCGGCGCATCCCGCACGGACGGCCCAGGAAGATCGTGTGATCTCCCCCGTCGTACGACCGCCAGAGCTCGCACTCGATGTGGGCGGCGGCGCCGCCGAGCAACGGCGCCGCCGTCCGCGCGCCCGGCCGCCACTCGGCGAACTCGAACTGCTCCTGCCCGAGCGGGCGGCGTCGGTCGGCGTAGTAGCGCGCCACCGCCTCCTGATCGGCGGCCAGCACGGAGACGCCGAACGCGCCGGCCCGGCTGAGCGCCTGGTGCATGAGGGCGTCCCGGCCGACACACACCAGGATCAGCGGCGGATCGAGGGACACCGCGCTGAACGAGTTCGCGGTCATGGCGTGCGGCTCGTCCCCGCCGACGCTGACCACCGTGACACCGGTGGCGAAGGTCCCGCAGACGCGGCGCATCAGCACCGGGTCCGTCAACTCTTCCGTACCGAAGGTCGTCATCGCCGGACCCCGGCGGCGGCGTAGGGTTCGAGAGCGCGTTCGAGCGCTTCCGGGACCCGGGTGGGAACGGTCCGGTTGTTCGGGCCGCGCATGCAGGCGACGCGCTGGGCGCCGCGGGCGACGAGTGTCTCGCCCGCCGGTCCGGTACGCACATAGTCGAAGCCGAATTCGAGCTGCGTCTGGGCCAGTTCGAGCAGTCGCATCCGGACGGCGATCTCGTCGAACGCGGTGATCTCGGCGAAGAACTCACACTCGACCTTGAGCGTGAACAGCTTGAGGTCGTCCTGCAGGTCGGCGAGGACTGTCGGAGCCCGGTCCTTCAGGAACATCTCCCGGCAGCGGCCCTGCCACCGCAGGTAGTTGACGTAGTAGACGTTGCCGACGATGTTCGTCTCCTCGAACCCGACGGTGTGCCGCAGCTCGTAGTAGCTCTCCATGCTCATCCCTCCGCACCGGCCAGAACAGTGATGACGACTCGTCCGTCGCTGCCGCGCAGGCTCGTGACGAACGAGGCGGCCCGAGCGCCGCCGGCGGCGAAGAGCACCCAGCCGGGACGGGCCGTACCGCCCAGGACGAGTGGGCCGCGCATCGGCAGGCCGGCCTTCTGCATCGCCTCGACCGCGGTCCAGACCCGGGTCGAGGCGGTGTCGGCGTCCTCGCCCGAGTCGCCGGCCAACTGCTCGGCGAGCCCGGCGTGGGGGCCGAGCAGGCCCTTCCACTCCTCGGGGCTGCGCCGCGCCACGCTCTCGAGGTCGCAGCCCAGGACGCCCGCCCCGGCGACGGCCAGCGTCACCCCGGCGCCGTGCGCGATCGAGACGGTGTGCTCCCCGGCGACCTCGGGCCGACCGTCCGGCCGGTAGGTGATCTCGACCGGCCGCCCGAGCGCCTGCCCGACGGCGCGGGCGCTGTCACGTCGGCGCGTGGCGGAGCGCTCGCCGGGCTCGGGTGCCGGGGCGTCGGGCTCGATGGCGACGGCGACGCCGGTGAGCCCGAGGTCTCCCAGCCCACGCTCCAGGTAGGGGCCGAGCAGCGGCGCCACCCACGGGCCGGCGCCGTCCTGCTTGCGGACCGCGCGCAGCCGCAGTCCCTCCCACCGCTCGACGGTCATCCCGGACTCCGTGCGCAGGGCGATGTCGTAGACGTACGTGTCGCCGTCGCGCTCGCGTTCGGTGGCGCAGTACCGCAGCTCGCGGGCGGACGACAGCTTCTCCCCGCCGGGGTGGATGCGTTCCACACCGACGGGCAGCAGCGTGGCGTCCGGCACGCACACCTGGTTGCCGTGCATGAGCGCGTCGCGGACGCCGGGGTCGCCCAGCAGCAGCGTCGCGGAGACGTACGGGGCGAACCACGCCGTCGAGTCGTCGGCCTCCACGATCGCGTCCACGTGACGGGCGGCGGCCCGGTGGTACTGCCGGATCCGCTGGAACCGGCCTCCCTGGAACAGGGTGCCGCCGTACAGGTCGTCGAGCGGGGCGATCGAGGCCGGCGCGAGACCGTCCGGCACCTGGTCCGGAGGGCCGTCGGGCACCGTGTCGGCGCCGAGGCGCAGCCGGGCGGTGAAGTGATCGGCGGTGAAGCCGGTCTCCTCGCTGCGGATCGCCACCTCGACGACGTCGTCGTCGGTGACCAGGGCAGCCACCCGGATCCTCGTGTGCCCGTGGGGCGCCACGATGATGGGCCGCAGGAACTCCGCCCGCTCGATGACCGGGAGGACGTCGGCGCCGGAGAGGGCCGCGGCCACCTGCGCCATGGCCTCCATCCCGAAGACCGCGGGGAACAGCAGGTTGCCGTCCAGGTCATGATCTTCGAGGTAGCGGTCGGTGCCGACGTTGAGTTCCGTCTCCACCACGAGTTCGACCTGGTGGTAGCGGATCAGCGCGCGGTCGACGAAGCGCAGCAACGGCAGCGCCGGCTGGTGGTACCGGACCGTGTGGATGCCCTCGGTGCGGCCGCTGATCACCACCACGACCGGCGCGGTGGTGTCCGCGACCAGACGCCGCAGGATCGCGACGCCCTGGTCGGGGGTGATGGGCGTGACGCCCTCGCGGCTGAGCGACTCGACGACCGACAGCCGCTCCCCCATGCCGACGCCCGACCAGACCGACCACTCCAGGCATCGGGTGCGGCACTCGGGGTACGCCCGGGAGAAGGCCGTGGTCTCCTCGGCCAGCCAGTCGTTGGCGGTGGCGTAGTGCGCTTCGCCCCGCAGCCCCGCCCGGCCGATGATGCTGCCGAGCGTCACGAGCAGCCGGAGCCGGGGCTTCTCGACCGCGTCGAGCACCGCCCGCAGGCCGTCGACCTTCGGTGCCAGGGTGTGACGGAACGCGGCCGGGTCCAGGCTCGCCAGTCCGGCGGGTTCGTTGCGGCCGGCGCCGTGCAGAACACCGGTGATCGGCCCGAGTTCGGCGGAGAGGTCCCGCACCGCCTGCCGGACGGCGGCGGCATCGGTGACGTCGGCGCGGGCGTACCGCACGGTGACGCCGGCGGTGGCGATCCGGGCCAGGTTCGCGGCCAGTTCGGCGTCCTCGGCGGGGTCGGAACGGCCCAGCACCGCCAGGCTTGCGCCACTGTCGGTGGCCAGGGCGAGGGCGCACTCGGCAGTGATGCCCTTGCCCCCACCGGTCACCAGCAGCACGTCGTCCGCGCCGAGCGGGGCCTCCGCCGTCGCGGGGCGTACCGGCAGCGCGCGGAGCGTCGGGACGCGCCGCACCCCGTCGTCGTAGTGCACCTCGGTGAAGCTGGTCGTCGCGGCGACCTCCCGCACCACCAGCTCCACAGCCGAGTCAGTGGTGGCCGGCAGGTGCACGACGGTGACCAGCACGGACGACGCCTCAAGATGCAACGTCCGGGCGATGGCCGCCGCGCCCCGACCATGCCCGACCAGGACGAAGCGGGTGCTGCCGGCGGCGAGGGCCTGCTGCGCTCCCCGCAGGGCCGGCTCCAGTTGCTCCTCGGTGCAGTCCGGTGGCAGGCAGACCAGAACGCCGCCGCCGAGCCCGGCCTGTTCGAGCGCCGCGGCGAGGGTCGCGGCGAACGGGTGCTCCGCTGACGCGTGCACGTGCCACGGACCGTTCGCGGCGGTGGCGTCGCCGGGAACCGCCGGCAACGGCACCTCGTCGAGGTCGAGCCGCCAGGGCCGCGCCCAGCCGGCCACACCCGCCACCACAGGCGTGGCGGTGGCGTCGCTGTCCCGGGCCGTACGCGCGAGGGTCTCCATCGTCGCCGCGAGTTCCCGGACGGTGGCGGTCGCGAAGTTGAGCGGCATCTGCGCCGGTGGCAGCTCCAGACGCTGTGCGAGCTGGTTGGCCACCTGACCGATCGTGATCGAACTCAGGTGCAGGTCGTCGAGCAGGCGGCTGTCCGGCCGGACGAGTTCGATCGGCAGCTCGGCGCGCTCGGCGGTGAGCCGCCGCATGAGGTCCTCGGTGGACTCCTCCCCCACCCCGACCGCATCGACGGTGGTGGTGGACGGCGGCGCCACGGCCGGCCCGCGCTCGATCGCCGCGCTGAGCTCCGGCGCCTGCTCGCAGGGGCTGGTCAGGAAGGAGAACGCGGCGCCGACCTCCAGCGGCCGCACGAACCGCCCGTCGAACAGCGCCGCCGGGGCCGGGGCCGCGCCGACGACGTACGCGGCGCCGGCGACCCGCAGCAGACTCGCGAGCGAGTCGTTGTCGGTGTCCACGGCGACCGCCGGGACGTCCGTGACCGTCGTGGCCAGCCCCGTGAGCACCCGCCCGGGCCCGACCTCGACGAACAGGTCGGTGTTCTTGGCGGCGAACGCGACGGCCTGGTTGAACAGGACCGGGTCGGTGATCTGGCGGCGCAGGAGGCCGCGCACGTCGGTGCCGGCGGGCAGCACCTCACCGGTGACTGTGGAGACGACCCGGGCGCCGACCTGGTGGAAGGTCTCGCCCGCGAGGGCGTCGGCGAACGTGTCCGCGGCCGGTGCGACCAGCGGGGAGTGGAAGGCGTGCGAGACCCGCAGCCGCGTCGCGCTCAGGCCGGCGGCCCGAGCCTTGTGGCAGACCGCCTCGATCGCGTCGACCGACCCGGAGACGACGGTGTGCTGGGGCCCGTTGTAGGCGGCCACGACCACCGGCAGCCCCGCGATGATCCCGTCTACCGTCTCGGGGGGCGCCCCGATGTCTGCCATCGTGCCGGCCTGGCTGTGCCCGGCCATGGTCCGGCCCCGGACGCCGGCGACGCGCAGGAGCGTGTCCTCGTCCATGACGCCGGCCCACTGCAGGGCCACGATCTCGCCGAGGCTGTGCCCGATCGCGGTGGACGCCTCGATGCCGAGCAGCGCCAGGGCGTGCTGCCCGGCCAGTGATCCGGCGACGATGCGCGGCTGGGCGACCTCGGTCGCGACGACGTCGCTGCCGGTGGGCAGCGCGGCGCGCAGGTAGACGTCCTCGACCTCGGCGAACCGCCGCCGCAGCGCGCCACCGCTGATGCCGCGTCCGGAACCCTGCCCCGGGAAGAGGAAGCTGATCCGGGCCGGGCCGCTGACGTGTCCGAGCAGGAACCGGCCGTCGGGGCGGATCAGTGTCGTCTCGCCGGATTCGACGGCCTCACCCGCCGCGGTCAGCAGCCGCTGCGCCTCCTCGGGTGACGAGGCCACGACCGCGGCCCGGAACGGCCGGTCCTGCAGGTCGCGGTGGAGCGTCGCCGCGAGATCGCCCAACTCCGCGTACGAGATCGCGGACACGAAGGTGCCCAGCTCGGCGAGCCGAACAGCCAGTTCCGGCGCGGAGGCCGCGTCCACCAGCAGCAGCTCCGCGTCCTGGGCGGAGGCGGCCAGGGTACGGACGCGGCGATCCGGCACGGGCCGGCGCGGGCCGTGGCGTTCGAGCACGACGTGCGTGTTGATGCCGCCGAAGCCCATGGCGGTGATGCCGGCCCGCACCGGGACCGCGCTCGGCCACGCTTCGGCCTTGCGCAGGGTGCGCAGCCGGGCGCCGTCGGCGGTGAGAAGCTCGTGGGGGTCGACGGAGCCGACGCTCGGGGGAAGCACCTCGTGGTGCACGGCCATGGCGGCGCGGATGAAACCGGCCACCCCGGCGGCGGCCTTGGTGTGACCGATCATCCCCTTGACCGAGCCGATGACGGCCGGCGGCGCGTCGGGATTCGCCGTCTCGCGAGCGCTGGACAGCGCGGTGAGCTCGGTGGTGTCCCCGACCTTCGTGCCGGTGCCGTGACCCTCGAACAGCCCGACGGTGTCGATGCCGAAACCGGCCCGGCCGTACGCGCGGTGCAGGGCGAGCTGGTAGCCGTCGACCTCGGGCCGGGTGATGCCACCGCGGCCGTCGGACGAGACGCCCCAGCCGGCCACCGAGGCATAGATCCGGTGACCTGCCTCGGCGGCCTCGTCGGCGCGCATCAGGACCAGCATGCCGCAGCCCTCACCCGGCCAGAACCCGTTGGAGGCGCGGTCGTAGACCCGCATCTCGCCGCTGGCCAGGGCGCCGGTCTTCGCGAAGCCGATGACCTCGAACGGGTCGATGGACAGGTCGACACCGCCGGCGATCGCGACGTCCAGTTCTCCGTCGAGCAGTGCCCGGCACGCGGTCACCACGGACAGCAGCGAGGACGAGCAGGCGCCGTCGACGGTGTAGCCGCCACCCTTGAGATCGAAGTGGTTGCAGATGCGTCCGGCGATCGTGTTCGACAGGGCGCCGGCGAGCGTGTCCTCGTTCACCGGCGGGAACGGGCTCTTGTACGCCTCCTCGTAGGTGGCGAGGAAGGCGGACAGCTTCTCGTCGTCCCAGCCCTCTGCCCGCAACGCAGCGGCCACGGTCCGCCGCACGTACGGCCAGCGCAGCCGCATCTGGTTGGCCCGGGAGAACTCGCCGGTCAGCGTGTTGCCCACGATGACGCCCGTGCGCTCCTGGGGCAGCCCCTCCCCCGCCGGGAAACCCGCGTCGGCCAGTGCCGTGGCGGCGGTCTCCAGGGCCAGCCAGTGGGCCAGATCGGTCGACCGGTACGTGCTCCCGGCGACCTTGTAGCCGACCCGGTCGAACTCGTAGCCCTCGATGACGGCGGCGTTGCGGGCGTAGAAGCGGTCCGGGGCGGCCGGGTCGGCGTCGAAGTAGTCGTCGGCGTTCATCCGGACGTCGGGGAGCCGCCGGAACGCCCGGCGGCCCGCGATCGCGTTCTCCCACAGTTCCTGCGGTGAACGGGCGTCGGGGTAGCGGCACGCCATCCCCACCACGGCGATACTGGTCATTGCTCACTCAGCTTTCGTGTCGCTGGCGACGGGTCGAAGGCGTTCCTGATGCGCTGGCGCCACACCTCGTAGGCGGGCAGGACGTCGTCCGGGGGCAGCCCGACCCGCGCCTCGTCGGTCACCCGTGTCGCGTCGCTCACCGTCATGCCGCAAAGGACACGGGTCGCCAGCTCGTTGTGCGGCGTGACGAGATCGGCACGCAGCCGGGCCGCGGCGCCGAACGACGCGCCCTGCGCGAGGTCCGGCCGGTACGTCCCCGCGCACTCGGCGAGCCAGGTCAGTTCCCGCTCACTCGCGCCGCCCGCGTAGCAGACGGCGAGGCCGGCCCCGGCGTACAGGTCGCGCCGGCGGTCGGCGGGGAACGCGTCGAGGAGGCGGACGAGCTGCTCCGGGTCCGTTCCGGCGACGAACCAGCAGGCCCGGCCGATGCCCTGGTCGATGGCGCGCACCGAGTAGTCCCGGGGGCCGTCGGCAGGCCACGCGAAGGTGGACGGCCGACGCCGCTGGCGCACGTACCGGTCGGTCCTGAAGTACGCCTCGTGGAACCCGTACCCGTCGAGGACGAGCCAGCGCAGCAGCGGGTCCGGGGCGTACAGCCGGGGCCACAGCAGACGCGGCAGGCGGGCCATCGCCCAGCCCACTCCGACGTACGCCATGTAGACGTGCTCGTCGTGGTCGGCGAGGAACCGCGCGACGTGCCGCGGACGCCCGGGCAGGGCGTCGCGGATGGCGAAGGCCATCGCCGCACCCTCGTAGGCGAAGCCCCGGTACGCGGCCGGCGTGGCCTCGACCGTGGGTGCCGCATCTGCCGGGCCATTCGCCTCCGCGGCCGCCCCGAATCCGTGCAGGAACGAGCTACCGACTGTTTCGAGGCGCTCGCGGGCCTGCTCGTTCTTGAGATGGAATCCGCGCGTGCTGACTTTGGTCTGCCCCACGTCGGGGGTCATAATACGGCGTCGAAGTCTGGTCAATGAACTCATCGTATGCTCCGGCCCTCCCGCTGAGACCTCATTGTTACGCGACTATGTGGAGCGAAACTTCTCCTGCATTGCGGCGGTCGCCGGCGGCGTCTGGGGATCGGCATATTTCCGCTGCTCACCTGGATCGGTCAATGGTCGAGTGGATAGTGGACAGCGGGAATGACCATTACGGGCCGGTTAGCGCAACACAGGAGATGAACGCGGGGGGTGGCCCATACCACGATGACTGGCATCCGAACGACACCTCCGGAATTGACGTCCGGACTTCCGCAAAGGAGCGTGCCGTGGAATCCGACGAAGCGGCCGAACACCGGGTGCGCACGATGATTCTGGAGGCATTCGCCGACACCATCATCCCGGGCGAGAAACGCGGCCCTGACGATGCGGCGATCGCCGGCGTCGACGTCGGCGGCGGCGCCGTCACGGGCGGCGCGATCGAACTGCTCGAAGACCCCGCCGGAGGGCTGGCGCCGGCGCTCGACACGATCTGCGTGGAACTCGACGAGTACGCCCGGGAGCACGCCGCCGCCACGGGCCTCGACCTGAACCCGGACCTGCCGCCCTTCGTGGGCCTGCCGTTCGAGGCCCGGACCGCGCTGATCGAGAAGCTGACCAGCCCCGATCACCCGGACAAGCAGATGTGGGTGGGGCTGGCGCTCTTCTGCAACATGGCCTTCGACAGCGCGCCACACCTGCACACCGTGGACGCGTTGGCCGCCGGGCATCCGGGCCTGCTGGCAATGGGGTACGAGACGCCCGACCCGGACGGGCTCTGGCGGTTCCCCACGTTCTCGTACGGCCGGCAGCTCGCCAACCCACACCCGTCCACCACCGCCACGGGGAGCCCGGCATGACGGCCACCGAGTCCACCGACGTCCTGGTCATCGGCAGCGGCTTCGGCGGCGCCATCGCCGCGTACCACCTCGCCGCAGGCGGGGCCCGGGTGAAGGTCTTCGAGCGTGGCCCGTGGCTCAAGGCCGACGACTTCGAGCACGACTTCAAGCTGGGCGCGTCGTACACCCGGGTCTTCGACTTCGTCATCGGCGACGGCATGAGCGTGCTGGGCGGCAACTGCGTGGGCGGCGGCAGCGTGGTCTACTTCGCCACGATGCCGCGGGCGCCACGCTTCGTCTTCGAGCGCCACGGCAGCATCGGGCGACGCATGTGGCCCGCCGCCATCAGCCGCGACACCCTGGAGCCCTGGTACGACCGGGTGGCCGAGGCGCTGCCGGTGACCCAGCAGACGTGGGACCGGGTCCCGTACGCCGGTGGCCTGTTCGCCGCCGCCTGCCACCACGCCGGACGTACCGCCAACCCGGCGCCGTCGGCCATCGACGTGGACATGTGCACGAACTGCAACTGGATGATGGCCGGCTGCCGCTTCGACGCCAAACGCTCGCTGCTGCTCAACTACCTGCCGGCCGCCCTGGCGCACGGCGCCGAGATCCGGCCGCTGCACGAGGTGCAGCACCTGGTCCGTAACGCCGACGGCAGCTACCGGGTCCACTATCGCGTCGTCGACGAGGAGGACTACCGGATCCTGCACGGCGAGGGGACGATCGACGCGAAGATCGTCGTGATCGCCGCCGGCGCGGGCGCCACACCGGTGATCCTGCAACGCTCGGAGCCGCACCTGGGCCGGATGCCGTACGCGGTCGGGCGGTACTTCTCCGGCAACGGTGAGCGCCTCAACACGGCCGTGTTCGACGAGGATCGGGTCCGCGAGGTGCTGAAGCTGTCGCGGCCGGACGGACGGGCCTACGAGGCGTACCAGATCGGGCGAGGTCCGACGGTCGCCAGCTGGGACCGGCTCGACGGCGCCCTGCCCGAGTTCGAGCGCTACTCCCTCGAACAGCTCTACTTCCCGCCCGCGCTGGGCACGATCCTGGCGCAAGTGCCCGACGCGAGCCCCAGCTGGTTCGGCCGGGACAAGAAGGAGATGCTGCGCCGCTGGCAGTCGTGGCTGACGATCTTCACGATGTCGGAGGACGACAACGAGGGCGTCTTCGGCCCGCCACCGGAGACCGGCAACGCCCACCGCTTCTCCCAGCAGATGCTGGGCCACGGCCCGCTGCGGTACCGGCCCACGGCGAACACGTGGCGCGGATGGTCGCTGGCCGACGCCGACGTAAAGGACATCCTTGAGCGCGACGGGCTGTCCCGCGTGATGCCGTGGACGAACGACCTGGTGGGCGCGTACACCGTGCATCCCCTCGCCTCGTGCCGCATCGGCGACGACCCGGCGACCTCGGCGCTGGACGACCGCCACGAGCTGCGCGGGCACCCGGGCATCTTCGTGACCGACGGTTCCGCGGTGCCCGGCGCGTTGACGGTCAACCCGGCCTCGACGATCGCGGCCCTCGCCGAACGCGCCATGCCGGGCATCGTGCGGGCCGCGCGGGACCGCGGTGTCGAGGTGACCTACGGTGCGCCGTCGCCGGACGGCGAGACCGCCGGACGGCGTGCGGTCGCCCGCCTGCGGTCATGAGTTTCACGGTCGCCGGGCTCACGCGGCGGGCCACCTTCGCGCACCTGCGACACGTCTCCCCGGTACCTCCGGAGGCCGCGCCGGTGCGGGTCCGTCAGGTGTACGAGCAGGTCGAACGCGACTTCGGCCTGCTCGCGCCGCCCATCGCCCTGCACGCCGCCGCGCCGGGACTGCTCGCCGCGGCCTGGTGCATCCTGCGGGAGACCCTGCTCGTCTCGGGCACGACGAGCCGTCGGGAGCGCGAGGCGGTGGCGGCCGCGGTGTCGGCTGCCAACACCTGTCCCTACTGCGTGGACGTCCACCAGGCAGCCGTACGCGGGCTCGGGCGCCGGGGCGCCTCGCCGCCGCCGCTTCCGACGGTCCTGTCGCCGGAGCTGATCGGCGTGGCCGTCGACTTCCACTACCTCAACCGCATGGTGAACGTCTTCCTGCGGGACTCACCGCTGGCGGCGGTTCCCGCTCCCCTGCTCGGTGGCGCCCGGAGCGTCGCGGCACGGTTGATGGGTCGGCTGGCCGGCCGGGAGGCGGTGGCCGGGCAGTCCCTGCCATTGCTGCCCGGCACGGCCGGCACGGTGCGGCGCCTGCCGGACGACCTCCGCTGGGCGGCGGGGCTGCCACACGTCGCCGCCGCCATGACGGGAGCGGCGGCGGTGATCGAGGACGCCGGGCAGCGGTCGGTGCCTCCTGCCGTACGCCTGCTGGTACGCGAGTGCCTCGTCGACGACGACGCTCCGGACGACCTGGCGGGGGTGGCGGACTGGCTCGACTCACGGCTGGCGGGTCTGTCCTCTGCGGACCGGGCAACCGGACGACTGGCGATGCTCGTCGCCTTCGCCTCGTACCGGGTGCCCGACTCGGCGGTGGCCGCGGTCCGTGCCGAGGGCCACGACGACGCGGCGTTGCTCGGCCTGGCGGCCTGGGCCGCCCTGACCGCGGCACGCCGGCACGGCGACGCGCTCGCCACGGCGTACGAAACGGCGGGTTGACCGGCGAACGTCGGCCGGCCTCGGCCGGGGCCGGCCGAGCCGGCCGAGCCGGCCCTGTCAGACCTTCGGCACGTCGAACAGGGAGGGGAACTTCGCGATCAGCGCGAGGTCGCCCCGGGTTCGCAGTCGGCCCTTCATCGTCAGCACGACCGGATGCGCGTTGCCGGTCACCACCAGCAGGAAGTCGGCGCCGCCGATCGTCAGCGTCAGCTTCGGCTCGCGATCGGCGACGGGCGACACCCGGCACACCCCGTCCGCGATCTCCAGCTGGTAGCGGTCGACACCGCCGTCGGGCCGGTCACCGATCACCCAGTGGATGACCGCGTCGAGACCGGCGGCCCGGTCGGCCCGGAACACGTCCGGCATCCGCCGAAAGACCTCCTGCAACAGGGCGTCCCGGCGTTCCCCACTCATCAGCGCGCGGACGTCCGGCATCGGGGTGCTCTTGACGAAGATGGCGAGATCACGGGGCGCCAGCGCCGCCGGATCGGCGTTGTTGGTGGTCATCGAAGGCTCCTCTGGTCGTCGTCTTGCGCGCGGGGCCTAGCTGTCGCTGACGCCGGCGGGCTGAATGACCCGCTCACGGATCACCCGCCGCCACTCCTCGTAGGCCAGGCCGTCGGCGGGCGCGTCGACCGCCGCGGCATCGGCCAGCTCGGCGGCGGCCTCCGACGACAGGCCGGTCAGCGCCCGCGCCGCCGCGTCGGTGTGCTCCGGGCAGTAGCCCGCCCACGTCCGCGCCTTGGCCGCGAAGACCGCGCCCTGGGCGAGGTGCGGGCCGTACTCGCCGGCCAGCGACCGCAACGACTCGAAGCCCGCGGTGTCGCACCCGCCGGCGAACGTCGCAGCCAGTCCCACACCGCTCCACAGGTCCGCGCGGCGCGGGGCCGCGAAGCCGTCGACGGTCGCGGCCACCGCCGCCGGATCGGCCGCGTGCCGGAACCACAGCGCCCGGCCGACGCCCTGGTCGAACGCCCGCGGGAAGTAGTCGGCGTGCCCCTGCCACGGGTACGGCCGCGGCCGTCGCTGCCCGACGATCCAGGTGGCCTGGTCGAAGTACGCCTTGTCGAAGCCGTAGCCGTCGACGGCCAGCCAGCTCATCGTCGGGTGGTAGGGGATCCCGGTGAGGTCCGGCAGCACCTTGCGCCACAACACGCGCGGCAGCCGGGCCATCGCGAAGCCGATGCCGATGCAGGCGAGGAAGTAGTGCGGGCGCCCCGGCCCTTCCAGCAACTCACGGGTACGGGAACCGCCTGCCGTCGCATCGAGCACGGTGTAGGCCATCGTCGCGCCCTCGTAGGCGAAGCCACGACGTTCCGGGTCCACGAGAGCGAGCCGGCGTTCCAGCTCGGCGACGCTCGGACCCTCGATCCCCCACTCGAAGCCGCAGACCACCGCCTGCGGGATCGCCTCCAGGTGGACTGTGGTGGCGGAGGCCGTGACCGGGAATCCGAGCGCGGCGAAGGAGACCTGCTTTAGCGAAGGCGCGAGAACCATGCGGCGCATCGACCCGAACACTCTCGACATACCGGCCACCCTTCGTTCGGTGCCACGGCGGCGGTCACCGCGACGATTTCATCCTGGCCGGGTTTGAGGAGCCGCGCGTCTCCGAGCGTGCCCGGTCGGTTCCCGGCCCTGCGCTGGGCTTTCGGCGTGGTCCCGCATGGTCGGGTGGGACCGGCGTCGCCGCCGGGTGTGTCCACCCGGCGACGACGCCTCAGATCAGTTGGCGAACTGACCCGGCTCCCGGCCGGGGCCGGCGGGGCCCCGATAGGCCTGGGCGATCTCCAACCAGTGCGTGGCGACGTCCCCCTGGGCACGGACCGCGAGATCGTCGCGGTGCCGGCGGCGGGTGACCAGGAGGCAGAAGTCCTCAGCGGGCCCGGTGACGCGCTCCGGCGACTCGGCTGGGCCGAACTCCCACAGCGCGCCGGACGGCGCGGTGATCTCGAAGCGGAACTCGACGTCCGGGGTTTCGAGGCCGCGCGCCTGGTAACCGAAGTCCCAGGTCCGGACCGCGAATCCCACGATCTGCCCGATCCGGTCGGTGAACGTGCGCCGGACGCCGAGGGCGTCGGCGATGTCCTGGCCGTGGGCGAAGAGTTCCATCATCCCGGCCATGGCCAGCACCGCCGCCGGCAGCGGGCGCACCAACCACGGGACGAGCTGGTTCATCGGCAGGGCGCCCAGCGCCTTCTCGGCCCACGCCCGCTCCTCACGCCAGCGCCGCAACAACTCGGCGGGTTCCTCGGCGAGGTAGCCGGACAGTGCCGCGGTCACGTTGGCGTTGAAGTCGGCGCCCAGCCGTCCCGTCATGGCGACGAACTGGTCGGGGTCGGCCGCCGCGAGTCCGGCCATGCGGAAGGTGGCCGCGAGGTGGGCGATCTGGTGGGCGACGGTCCAGCCGGGCGCGGGGGTCGGCAGCGCCCACGCGGCCACGTCGAGGTCGCTGACCAGGCGGTCGAGGTCGTCGCCGTCGGCGGCCAGGTCGGCGATCACCTTGGGATACTGGTGTTCGGTCACTGTTCTGCCTCTCAGTTCGATGGCGTCCGGGACAGCTCGGTCAGTGCCGGGGGACGGTCGCGAGTTCGGCGGGGGCGACCTGCCGGCGTCCGCCCAGCAGGGCGACGGCGATGACGAGCCCGAGGGCGGTGAAGATCGCGCAGGTGATGAACGCGGGGCGGAAGCCCGCCGCGGGCCCGGCGTCGGCCGAGAAGGAGACGAGCACGGTCGACACGATGGCGATCCCCAGACCGCCGCCGATCTGCTGGGAAGCGGTGTTCATCCCCGACGCGAGGCCGAGATCGGTCTCGGCGACGCCGGCGAGAGCAGCCGCCGAGGCCGCTACCGTGCCGAGCCCCAGGCCGGTGCCGAAGACGAACAGCCCGATGAACAGCCCGACGGACGAGCCACCGGCCGCCACCGCCTGCGCCAGCAGCAGGCTGCCGGCACCGAGCAGAACGAGGCAGATCGCCGCCACCGGCCGGAAGCCGTACCGCGTGATGAACGACTGCCCGGCGTACGAACCGACCAACGCCATCAGTGGCATGATCGACTGCCGGATGCCGGACTCCAGCGGGGTGTCCCCGAGCGGGCCCTGGGTGTACTGGGCGATCGCCAGCGACATCCCGAAGGCACACATGATCATGGTGACCATGACCAGGTTGCCGCCGACCAGAGACGCCGAGCGCAGCAGCCGCAGCGGCAGCAGGGGCACGCTGGACCGGGCCTCGATGGCGACGAACACCAGGGCCAGCACGATCGCGGCGGCGGCGGTGCTCAGGGTCTGGACGCTGAGCCAGCCCTCCGCCGGCGCGGTCACGAGGGCGTAGATCACGAGCACCAGCGCCGCGGTGCTCGTCACGGCGCCCGCGACGTCGTACGTGCGCGTGGCGTTCAGGTCCCGGCTCTCGCGCAGCAGGACCGGGATCAGGGCCAGCATCAGAAGCGCCACCGGCACGTTGACGAAGAAGACGGCGGGCCAGCCGAAGCTGCTGGTGAGCCAGCCGCCGATGAGCAGACCCACGGTCGCGCCGACACCGGCGATGCCGGCCCAGCCGGCCAGGGCGAGATGCCGCTCGCGGCCCTCCGGGAACATGCTGGTGAGGATCGAGAGCGCGGTCGGCGCCATCAGAGCCGCCGAGAGGCCGTGCACGGCCCGGGCGGCGATCAGCACCTCGCCGTTCCACGCGAAGCCCGAGGCCAGCGAGACCAGCAGGAACAGCACCGTGCCGGCGAAGAACATCCGGCGACGCCCGAGCAGGTCGGCGGCTCGGCCACCGAGCAGCAGCAGGCCACCGAAGGTGACAAGGTTGGCGCTGAGCACCCACTGGGCCGCGCTGGGCGCCAGTCGCAGGTCGGCGCCGATCGTCGGCAGCGCCAGGATGACGATCTGCGTGTCGAGGATGACCATGAAGTTCGCGGTGCACAGCAGGACGAGCGCCCACCATCGGCGCGAGTCCGGCGGCGCTGCGGTGCCGGCGAGCTGAGCTGTGTCCATGTCGCTGTCCTTCGTCTCGATGGCTGAAGCGGGTCAGCGCCGCGAGCGCAGCACGCGGGAGATGATCGCGGGGCGCATGAGAGCCTGCGGCGGGTCGATGAGGCCCGCGGAGCGCAGGAAGGCAGTCGTCAGCACGCCGTCGTGAGCCGCTGCCGCCTGCAGGCGGGGGATGTACAGATTGCCCATCCGCACCTTCGCCGTCCGTCGGCCCACGACACCGGGGAAGCCGAGGTCGGCTCCGGCTGACATGTCCCAGGGCGCGTCGATGAGCCGGGACAGGTCGCGGAAGAAGGCCCGCGGCGCCGGCGGACCGGAGAGCACGTGTTCACCAAGCAATCGGGCGGACATCGCCGCCACCGTCATGCCCTGGCCGTAGACGGGGTTGAAGACGCACGCGGCGTCGCCGAGGACGATCAGCCCATCCGGCGTCCGCGCCAGCCGATCGTAGCGTCGACGGATGCTCGCCGGGAACCGGAAAGAAGCCGCCGGCCCCATCGGCTCGGCGTCGCGGACCGCCTTGTAGATCTCCGGTACGGGCAGGGACTGCACGTACGCCAGGAAGCCCTCGTGGTCGGTCGGCGGCCGGTCGCCCAGGATGCCGGTCAGCGAGACGGCGTACCGGTCGGGCATCCGGGCGAAGATCGCGCCGCGCGGCTGCGCCGGGGTGGCGACCGGGAGCAGCGCGATGTCCTCGCCGATCGGGTCGAACGACAGCGGGCCGTGAAAGTCCATAGTGGTGTACGTCAGGTCCATCTTCACCCGTTCCTCCGGCACCCGCTGGTAGCCCAGCTCCTCCAGCCAGAGCGGCGTCCGCGAGCCGCGTCCGGTGGTGTCGACGACCAGATCGGCGTCGAGGACCTCCTCGGGTGCGCCCGGTGCCCGTCCCTGCACGCGGACGCCGGCTATCCGCTGCCGGTCCGGCGACGCGACCAGACCCACGATGTCGGTGCGCTCTCGATAGGTGACGTTGCCGAGGGCCCGAACCCGGGCCCGTACGCGCGACTCGAGCAGCGGCCGACCACTTGCGACGCAGACCAGCCCGGTCTCGGCCTTACGGATCATCTGGCCGTTGAAGTACCAGCTGAGGCTGGTGCCGAAGTCGCCGATCGGCACCCCGCCGGCCACCAGCTCGTCGGTGAAACCCGGGAACAGCTCCTCCAGGATCTGCTGGCCGCGGGCGAGCAGAGCGTGGATGTGGTGGCCCTGTGGCGCCGCCTGGCGGGGCTCCACCGGCCCGAAGAGGTCGTCGCGGTCGACGACGGTGACCCTCTCGCAGGCCGGGGACAGCACCCGGGCCGCCAGTGATCCGGCGACGCTGCCGCCGAGGACCACCGCATGCGCAATCAGCGGAACGCCCATTACCGTCAGCCTCCTGGATTGGGATAAGAATCAATTGTTGCCAGTTATGGTATCGACCGGAAGCGCCATTTCTTCTTCCAGAATGCTCTGTCCGGAAAGGGATTCTGGAAGCCTTTCCGGCCCACCTTCGCATCGCTAACATGGTCCGCGGGCGCCGCCGCGATGTCTCTTGTCGCGAGGAATGGCGTTCCGTTCCCTCATCGAGTGAGGATTGCCGCATGAAACCGTTCCGGATCGACATTCCGCAAGCCGCCGTGGACGACCTGCGCCGCCGTCTCGCCGACACGCGCTGGCCTGCCGACTCGCCCGCCGAGGACTGGAGCCGGGGCGTACCGGCGGCCTACCTGCGCGAATTGGTGGAGTACTGGCGAACCGGTTACGACTGGCGTGCCGCCGAGACCCGGCTCAACTCCTTCCCGCAGTTCACCACCGAGGTCGGCGGCACCACCGTGCACTTCCTGCACGTGCGCTCCCCCGAGCCGGACGCCACCCCGATGATCATCACGCACGGCTGGCCCGGTTCCTTCGCCGAGTTCACCGACATCATCGGGCCGCTCACCGATCCGCGCGCGCACGGTGGCGACCCCGCGACCGCCTGCCACTTGGTCATTCCCACCATTCCCGGTTTCGGGTTCTCCGGGCCCCCCAGCGGTCCGGGCTGGACCATGCCGCGGGTCGCCGCCGCCTGGGCCGAGCTGATGGCCGGCCTGGGCTACGAGCGGTACGTCGTCCAGGGCGGCGACTTCGGCGCCTGGATCAGCCTGGTGTTGGCGGGCCTCGATCACGAGCACGTCATCGGCGCGCACGTGAACTTCCTGCCGACGCCACCCTCGGGCGACCCCGCCGACCTGGCCGGGCTGACCGAGGTCGAGGGGGGACGGCTGGGGCTGTTGATGAACTACGTCGACGACCAGTCCGGGTACATGAAGATCCAGGCCACCCGGCCGCAGACGCTGGCGTACGCCCTGAACGACTCGCCGGTGGGCCAGCTCGCCTGGATCGTCGAGAAGCTGCACGAGTGGAGCGACTCGACCAAGGCCCCCGAAGAGGCGATCGACCGCGACCGGATCCTCACCAACGTGATGCTGTACTGGCTGACCGGCGCCGGCGCGTCGTCGGCCCACTTCTACTACGACAACGCCGAGCTGCTGCCCATCGCCAAGACTCCCCCGCCGCCTCCCCCGCCCCTGCCGGTGCCCCTGGGCGTGGCGATCTTCCCCCGCGACCCCGGCCAGCCGGTCCGGCGCTTCGCCGAGCGTGGCTTCCCGAACATCGTGCAGTGGACCGAGTTCGAGCGGGGTGGCCACTTCGCCGCCATGGAGCAGCCGGACCTGCTGGTCGGTGACCTGCGCTCGTTCGTCGCGGCCCTGCGGAGCTGAGCCGCACGGTGAAGGGCCCCGGATGTCTCGGCATCCGGGGCCCTTCACCGTGCGGCTCGTCAAGGGCGCTACCGCGGAGGTACGCGGCGTGGCGCTGGTCGGCGGACGAGCAGGATCGCCAGGACGACGACCGTGACGAGATTGACCAGGAGCAGTACCGCGCTGAGACCGTCGACGCCGTGCTCGTGCCCCGCGTCGGCGTCGGCGGCCGTGGCGCCGGACGCCTGCGTGCCGACGGCGAAGCGGATGACGCCGCTGGTCTGTCCGCCAGCGACGCCGATGACGTGGTAGACGACCGTGTATGTGCCGTTGGCCTCGATCCGGACGGGCACCCGCAGGATGTCGCCCGGCCCGGCGGTCACGGCACCGGAGTCCACCCGCCGCCCCGCGCTGTCGACGACCGAGAGGTGCGACAGCGCGGGGTCGGCGGCCGCCGACAGGTTCAGTCGTGCCTCGCCCGGCGCCGTCGTCAGGCTCTGCGCGTCGGCGGGCGAGCTGCCCATCAGGCGTACCGCCGGCGCGCGGTCGGTGACCGCGACGAGCAAACCCAGTGGCAGCAGGACCAGCACGGCGGCGATGAGCAGGCGGGTCCGACGGGACACGGTCAGGCCGCTACGACGCTCGGGTGCGGCTGCGTCTGCACGCAGTTGCAGCGCGTCTGCTCCAGTTCCCGATCGTTCGGGCGCAGGTGCAGATACATCCCGATGATCATCGGCAGGAACACGACCGAGTTGTAGAACAGGTGCAGTTCGACCCGCGGGTAGATCAGTTGCAGGACGCTGGTCGGCACCGCCGCGCCGAAGAAGTTGGTGTGCAGCTGCGCCTGCAACAGCAGCAGGAAGTGCTCGATGTGGTGCCAGAACTGGATCACCAGGGCGACCGTCCACCAGGTCCGAGCCCGGCCGACGAAGCCGGGGCGGAGCAGGAACAGGCCGACCAACATGACCAGCGCGTACCCGTAGTGCATCCATTCCGAGGTCACCAGCCACGGGAGGAACTGCCCGAGCACACCGCGTGCCTGGGGACGGGCCCAGCCGAGCACCCAGATCTGGTAAGCCTGGACCAGGTGTTCGGCCCAGTGCGCGAGCGTGATCACCAGGAAGCCACCGAGCGCTGCCCGGTGATAGGCATGGTTGAGTGTGCGAACCGGTGCGACAACCATTCGGTTCTCCTATTCCGTGGGGTTCGATTCACGCGCCGCATCGCCACAGCACGGGGCCAACGAGAAACGACACTGGTTCCCACCGGCGTTGGCTCTTCGTACGCGCCTTTCACGACTCGCGAGGCACGACAGCGCCATTGTCACGCCGCGGGCGTCCGCCGTTCTTCTCCTCGTGTGCGCTCTGCCGGACCCCGATCCGACGGGCTGCGGCGAAGCTGGCCCAGGCGGCCACGTCGACCAGCGTGGCGTCCGCCGGATGGTGGCGGCGGAAATCCTCGACGACCTCGGGGCCGACCCGGTAGGAGGCGAACGCGGTGAGCAGCGCGAGACGTGCCGCCGCCCGCTGCGGTGCGGTCAGCGGCTCGATCAGCTCCTCGCACCAGCGGGTGCTGAGGCCGGCGTCCTCCCCGGCCCACCCGTCGAGCCGGGTCACCACGAGGCTGCGGACCGCGGGGTCGAGCGAGCGCTCGCCGGCGACCTCGAAGACGCGGTAGGAGCGCGCCATCGCGTCTGCGATGCGTGGGCTGCCCGAGGCCCAGCTGACGTCCGAGGTCGGCGGCGCGGCGTCGAGCAGGCGGGTGGCTCGGCCGGCGAGGTGCTGTCCTCGGAGGGTGGGCCGGAGCACCCGGCCGAGCCCCTGATTGAGCCGGCGCCGCGCGCGTGGGCCGAGGCCCTGCGGCAGCAGCGAGTTGGCAAGGAAGACGTTGACCACGCGGCTCAGGTAATGGAAGCCCACCACGACCCCGACCAGCTCCGCTCGCTCCACTTCGGACACTTCGGCTGGCAGGGGCGGCCCGTCGGCACGGTGTGCGCCGCGGGCCCATTGCACGAAGCGCCGTATTCGGATGTCGGCGATCTCGTCAGGCCGGTCCGCGGCGATCGCCTCGGCGTCGCGCTCGTCGGAGAGTTCGAAGAGGCCCGCCACGTGCAGATCGGCGCAGTAGGGACAGGTGTTGGCCACCGACACCGTTGCCGCGACCGCTTCCTTGACAGCGCGGTCCACCACTCCGGCCGGCAACAGCGGCTCCCGGGTGAGGGTCCAGTAGGCGGCCAGGACATCGTCGGACGGCGAGTGCAACAACGCCGGTGGCACCACGATCTGGAATTCCTCGGCGACCTGGCGATACACCGCCGCGACGAGTCCACGCGCCGTCGCGGCGGGCACGACGGTCAGGAACCTGACGTGCTTCTGAGCGACCGAGGAAGCAACCCGTCTCGCGACCATCAGAACCTCCCGCGTCAGATCCCCCGATTGCTCCCGCTGTTTGCGGGCCCGCCGGTGACCACACGCCTCGCGCATCGGCACACCCACGGCCGGACTCGGCCGCCTCCTGCCCTGCGGGGTGACGTCCTCAGGCGGCCGCGCCCACCCGGTCCCGCACCGCGGTACTGCCGTGCTGGGCCTGGCTCAGCGCGTACTTGCGCGCGTCGAGCAGGGCGAGCAGCACCGGCGGATCCAGTGCGCTGCTGCGCCGCAGCACCATGTTCGCGGTGACCTTCGAGTCGGCGCGGACCGTGAGCGGGCCGTACGTCGCCACCGACACGGCACGATCGGCCACGTCGGCGCGCTGCTCGGCACCGTCCGGATCGGCCGACACCGACTGGGCCAACAGGTACCACGAGCCCAGGGGAACCGCGTCGAAGTGGACCCAGCCGGGTTGCTGCAGAACGGCGCACCGCGCCGGACGTCCTTCCGGGATACGGCCGCTGAACAGACCGACGAAAATAAGCGGGTGGTCATCGTCCTCGGCGAGACGGACCTGGCACGACACCTGGCCGCTCGGCGATCGGCCGGAGCGCCACTCGAAGTGCGGGTGGATAGACTGCGTGTAGCCGGCGTGTCGACGGAACGCGGTGGGCGACATACCGACGCTGCGGCTGAACCGCCAACTGAACGTACCGACGCTGTTGTAACCCACGCGGACGCTGATGTCCGCGACGTTCATCGATGTGGTGATGAGCAGGTCCTTCGCCCGCTGCAGGCGCAGCGCCGAGAGGAAGCGGGCCGGCGACACACCGGTCACCCGCCGGAAGATGCGAGTGAAGTGGAATTTGCTGAACATTGCAGCACGGGCCATGTCATCGACAGTCAACTGTTCACCCATGCGGTCGTGCATCGCTGCGACTGCCCGCAGCACCGCCTGCTCAGAAACGTCTTTCATGGCACTCCCCCAGGTGCTGTTCCGCTGCATCATTCAACTCGTGGCAGTCAGATATGTGCGCGCCCACCTGACAATTGAATATAAAAGCCGGAACAGTGCGGTCAATTACGTCGAATGATCTCTCGACTTATCGCAACACTATCGGACGGCACGTCGGCAATCAACCCTGGGTGAGCGCGCGACGCAATCGTGGAGAAGCAGCGGGTATTGGCGCTACTGGATATGGATAGCGTGAATCACCGATATATGCACACCTCGTGGCCGAAGCGGTCCAGGTCGGCCGGGCGGCCTTGATCCGTCGGCGCATGACTGGAATTGATCACCATTGGCACTGCTCGGAGTGCACGCAGCCGGTCGTGGCGGATTGGCGGTGACGGACTCTGGACGGCGTGCCAGCAGGTCGGGCCGGCCTCCTGCCGTCATCGGCCGCCCCTGCGACGATACCCGCCGGTAACACCGGCCAGATACGTGATCAGCATGCCGGCGGGGCCTCAGATACGTGTCTCAGCCAGGGCTTTCATGGTGGACAGTTCTATTTGTGCGGTCAACCGCGACAACGGGCGTGGCTCGCGGAACGCGGGTCACGCCGATCCGTTCACCGGCCACTGACGGGCATGATTGGGAGGCCAGCTCTGGTTACTAACAGTGTTTGTGTGGTAATTAAGGGTTGCCGAAGTATGTCCGAGTCTCCTAGTCTCCTATCGGACGGCGCAACCATCAGCCACCTCGATTGCGCATCCGGCACCACCCGGAAGGAGCCGATCACCCGTGCTTCTCGGTCCACACCAGCCCAGGACAGCCACGACGACCTCCGCCGGCAGCGACGCCGCAACGACAGCGTTATTTCCGCGGCGCAGCCACAGCTAGCACGAGCGGTCGCGATCCACGGGCCTGAAACGTTGATCACCGGGAGCCACGATGCGAATATCTGACCTGAGTCGGCAGTCCGGGGTGCCGGTCGGGACGATCAAGTTCTACCTGCGCGAACGCCTGCTCCCACCCGGCGAACCCACGGGACGCAACCAGGCACTTTACAATAAGAATCACCTACGACGCCTTCGGCTGATCAAGATATTCACCTCCATCGGTGAACTCGACCTCACGTCGGTACGGCGGCTCCTGATCGCCGCCGAGGACGAGCACCTGTCGTCGATCGAGCTGTTCGAGGTGCTCAACCAGGTGTCGATGGCGGGCAAGGACACCGCCGCCGAGGAGGACGAGAGCCTCGATCTCGCCCGTGCCGACGCGAACCGCATCATCGAGTCGTCCGGCTGGCAGGTCAACCCGGACGCCGCCGCCCGCTCACACCTCACCCTCGCGCTCGCCGCGATGCGGCGCCTGGGCTGCGACTGCGATCCGGACTTTCTCGACGTCTACCGGGAGGCAGCGGACCGGCTCGCCCGGCACGAGGTCGGTCGGATCGCGAACGACCGCACCGCGCGCATCGAGGCCCTCGCGCGCAACGTCCTGCTACACCAGGCGTTCGCGGCAATGCGCCAGCTCGGGCAGCAGCATCACCTGTCCCGCCGATTCGGCCTCGTGCCGGCGAACCAGGGGACGGCCGACGACGGCGACCGCGCCTGACACCCGAAGCCGAGGCGCCGAGGCACACGGGTCGACCGGACCGGGACGGGCCGCGGGCGGGCTGACGCGCCCGGCCATTCGGCACGGTCGCCCGCGGCAGAGCCAGGTGACTGTGCCGGTGACGCCCGGCGAAGCTGACGCGTGAGGGCCGGCCAGCTGGCCGGCCCTCAGAACGTGCTACTCAGGCTGGGTCACGCGGGCAGTTCTGGTAGACCGAGAGCACCCAGGCGTCGTCCCGCTTGACGAGGATCCACGAGGCCCGGATGGCGTCCGCGGAGGCCAGGTCGGTGCTCCCGGCCGCGATCACCCCTCCGACGGTCAACAACGCGACCGCGCCGGGCCCAAGGGGCTTGACGTCGATCGGCTTCCCGGTGACGGTCGTGCCGGCGTACACGCCCTGGTAGGCATCCGCCATGTAGTCGCGAATGGCCGTGCGGCCCTTCACGTACACGCCCGGCAGGATGAGCGTGCCGTCCTCGGCGAACAGGTCGGCGAAGGCGTCGGCGTCATGGGCCGCCCAGGCCTTCACCATCCGGGCCGACACGGCGCCGATCGCCGCCTGGTCCGATCCGTCCAGGACCGGAGCTTGTGTGTTGGTGGTCATCTGCTACCCACTTCCGTCGGCCGTCCATCGATGGCAACTGATGACCATCGTGGCCGGAGCCGCGCCGTCCTGGCGTCTTCCAGCGTGCGCCGGGTCGGCAGGGCGCAACGTCCGAGAAATGCCGGCCGCCTGGTCCCGCCGGCGATGGAAGTCGGTGCCGGCTCGGAGCGGGTCGCCGGACGCATCCGTGTACGCGCGCGCGGATGCCCACCGACGTATCGGTGGACATCCGCGAGCTGGTGGACCGATCAGATGAAGAACGTGTTGGGCTCCAGGCCGCACAGCACCCGGCCGTAGAGCTCCATCGTGGTCGTCGGCAGATGCAGAGCGTGCAGGGTGACCGCGCGGACGTCGCGCCGGATCCGCTGGATCGGCTCCCGCGTGTAGATCGACGATGCGCCACACGCGCCGGCCAGGATGTCGACCGCCTCGGCGGTCAGCTGCGGCACACGACCCGCCACGGCCCTGGCGTACGCGCGGTCGCGGACCGTCCACGGCTCCCGCGTCAGACCGCGCTCGTCCACCAACGTGGCGAGCCTGCGCGCGTGCCCCTCGGCCTCGTCGATCTTGAGGGCGGCGTCGGCCGCCTGCAGATGCGTGATCGGCGCGTCCGCCTGGCGCTCGTAGTTGGTGTTGGAGATGGGGCGTTCGTTGATCCGGGCGTAGAACTGCTCCTCGGCAGCACGCGCCATGCCGATCATCTTGCCGGAGGTAGACGCCGCGACCGCCGCGACCAGCGGCGACTGGAACATCGGCAGGTCCCGGTTGCGCTCGGACGCGTACTCGCCGGCGGTGAACGCGGCGATCCGCATGATGTTGGCGCCGGGCACGAAGACGTCCTCCGCGACGGCCCTGACGCTGCCGGTCCCGGAGAGCGCGGACACGTGCCAGTCGTCCACGATGCGCAGCGCACTCATCGGCACCACTGCCATCACCGGCTCGGGCTCGCCCTCGGACGGGATGAGCAGGGTGGAGAGCAGCTTCCACCCGCTGTGCGCGGCGCCACTGTTGAACGCCCACTCACCGTTGACCACGATGCCGCCGTCCTTGGCGACTCCGGTGCCGTTGAGCGCCAGCGTCCCACTGATCCGGGCGTCTGGGTCGGCGAAGATCTCGTCCTGCACCTCGTCCGGGAACAGGCCGACGTTCCACGAGGTGATCCACCAGGCGGCGACGTCGAACGCCGCGGCGCCGTCGCCGCGACCCAGCTCGATGCCGACGTCCAGCAGGGTGTGGGCGTCCACCTCGTACCCGCCGAAGCGCGCCGCGGTACGCATGCGGAAGATTCCGGCGGCCGTCATCGCCTCGACACTCTCGTCGGCGAGCCGGCGGTTCTCCTCCTGCCACAACGAATTCTTCCGGAGCACCGGGACAATGTCGGCCGCCCTCTTCGTCAGATCGGTTCGGTGTGACGTCTCGGTTGTCTGCACGGGGTCTCCTCCTGGTACGGCCCCATCGTGCCCCCGCGGGGAAGCGGATGGCGCAAACGGGCGGCTGCATGAAGCGCTGAAGGTCGTTGCCGGGAATTCAGGAAGTCACGTTAACCCCTGGGCGTCGGCCGGAAAAGACACATCAGAGCGTCGCGCGGAACCGCGCATTCTGAAAGAAGATCGGGCTCGACCAGGATCGTAGTTTTACGGTGACCAATTGACCGACGGCATCATGAATGGTGGACGAGATGAGTTACTGGTCCGATCGGAAGGTGCTCGTGGTCGGCGCGAGCCGTGGCCTCGGCCGTGGGGTGACCGAGGCGTTCCTGGCGGCTGGCGCGACGGTGACCGCCCTGTCGCGGGATACCGCACCGCTGGCCGCCCTGGCCGACGCGCACGGCAACCTGAGCCTGGTCGACGCGGACGCAACCGACCCGGCCAGCCTCGACGTCCTCCGCCGGAACCCGCCGGACGTCCTCGCCCTGGTGGCCGGCGCCTCACCCGAGCTGCGTCCGCTGACCGAGCAGACCTGGGAGTCGTTCTCCACCCCCTGGAACACCGACGTGCGCATCGCGTTCCTCTGGCTGCGTCAGGTGTTGCGGCAGCCCCTGGCGCCCGGCAGCCGGGTCATCGTGACCAGCAGCGGCGCCGCGTTGAAGGGCTCCGTGCTCAGCGGCGGCTACGCCGGAGGCAAAGCGACAGTACGCTTCCTCGCCGACTACGCGGCCCAGGAGGCCGCACGTGCCGGACTGGACATCACGTTCCACACGGTGCTGCCGCAGCTCACTCCGGAAACCGGCCTCGGCCGGGCGGCGGTCGACGCGTACGCCGAGCGCGCCGGCGTCCCGCCCGAGACGTTCGTCGAGCCCATGCGCCCGGTGCTGACGCCGGAGGCGGCGGGTGCGGCCTTCCTGCGGCTCGGCGGCGACCCGACCCCGCCCGGCACCGTGCACCTGCTGTCCGGCGCCGGCCTGACGCGACTGCCCTGAGCCCGCGCCAGACCGTCTCAGAGAAACCCAGGACGTACGCATGGCGGTGGCCACCACGATGGTGGCCACCGCCATGACGGTCGGCACGGGCTCAGGCGACCGCGGGGACCGCGGCGGTGAGGTACATCGGCACGCGGTCGTAGCCGTTCATGATGAACGAGCCCTGCGGGGGCAGTTCCTCGCGCGGCACGGCCAGGGTCAGGTCGGGAAAGCGCTCGAAGAGGGCCGGCAGCGCCACCATCGACTGCATCGTGGCCAGCGGCCGCCCCAGGCAGTAGTGCTCGCCGTGCCCGAAGGACAGGTTCGTCTTGTCCGGGCGGGTGATGTCGAAGTCGTTGGCGGTGTCGCCGTGCAGCGCCGGGTCCCGGCCGATCCCGGCGTACGCGATGAGGACCAGGTCGCCCTTGGCGATGTGGACGCCGGCGACGTCGATGTCCTCCTTCGCGTAGCGGAAGGGCAGCTGGGCGACGGCGGCGTCCTTACGGACCGCCTCGTCGAAGGCGTCCATCCAGGTGTACTGCCCGGTGCGGATCAGCTCCAGCTGGTCGCGGTGGGTGCTCAGGTCGATGATGCAGTGGGCCAGCACGTTGCTCAACGTCTCCGATCCCGCGCCGAGCAGGACGTGCAGGCTACCGATCAGCTCCTCGTTGGAGAGCGTCTCGCCGTCCTCGTTCGCGGCGATCAGGACGCTGGTCAGGTCGTCTCCCGGGTCCTGACGGCGGCGGGCGGCGAGCTTGGACATGGCGTCGTGCCACTGGTCGAGGTTCGCCGCGGCCATCTCGCCGGTGTGGTTGGTCAGGCTGTTCTGCTTGGTGCCCTTGAGCGCTTCCTCCCGCACCTCCTCCGGCACGCCGAAGAGGTCGCAGATGAGCGTGGCGGTCAGTGCGTACGTGAACTGCCCCTTGATGTCGACCGTCTCGCCCGGCCGCGTGCTGGCCTCCATGTCGTCCAGCAGCCGCTGCACGATCGACTCGACGCGGGGTCGGGCCTTCTCGACCTCGCGCGGCGTGAAGGCGTGCGACACCAGCTTGCGCAGCCGGTCGTGGTCGGCGCCGTCACGAACGGTCAGGTTGTCCATCGCCACCCAGGTGATGAGCTCCCAGTCGTGCGGCACCTCGCCGCGCACGAACGGGGGCCAGTCCTCCTTCGCGTTCTTGGAGAGCTGGTCACCGGCGAGCAGCTTCCTGCCATCGTCGTACGACGTGACGCACCAGGCGTGGTAGCCACCGGGAACCTCGACGAGGGTGACCGGGCCCTCGGCGCGGATCCGGGCAGCTTCGGCATGAATGTCACGCCCCTCAGGATCGAGCATGATCGGGCATTTACCCATCGCGGGCCTCCATGGTTCGGTGCACGGCACCGGGCAGGGATCCGGTGGTGCGAAGAGCGGTATCTGCCGCTGAACCTAATGACCTCCCCGGCTCCATATTTCTTCTCGATTGCCGAGCGCGGAAATCCACTCCGCGTGTGCCTTCATGACGTCGGAACAGCAATTGTGAAGAGGTTTTGCGGGGCCGTGGCGGGCATCCTCGACTCGATAACGCGTAAATCCAGAGGAGACGGTCATGGCTCGATTCAAGGTCGGGGTGCTCTTCAAGCCGCAGCACTGCGAGATGGCTCAGCTACGCGAGGGTTGGCGTGCGGCGGACGAGCTCGGTGTGGACACCGTCTGGACCTGGGACCACTTCTATCCGCTCTACGGCGACCCGGACGGCGCGAACTACGAGTGCTGGACCACGCTGGCCGCGCTCGCCGCCGACACCCGGCGCGTCCGGTTCGGCTCGCTGGTGACGTGCAACAGCTACCGCAACCCCAACCTGCTCGCGGCCATGGCGGGCACGGTCGACCAGATCAGCGACGGTCGCCTGATCCTGGGCCTGGGCGCCGGTTGGTTCGAGCGGGACTACACCGAGTTCGGCTACCGGTTCGGCGGCGCCGGCGAACGGCTGCGGGCGCTGGAGGACGGCGTGCGGACCGTACGGTCCCGCCTGGCCGCGCTGGTCCCGTCGGCAGCACGGGTGCCACTGCTGATCGGCGGCGGCGGTGAGAAGGTGACCCTGCGCATCGTGGCCCGGTACGCGGACATGTGGAACGACTTCGGTTCGGCGGAGCGCTTCGCCCACAAGAGCGCCGTCCTCGACCGCTGGTGCGCCGAGCTGGGCCGCGACCCCGCCGAGATCGAGCGCACCACGATGATCGAGACGGCGGAGGTGGACGAGGTCGACGCCTACCTCAAGGCCGGCGCCACCCACGTCATCCTCGGCCTGGACACCCCGTTCGACCTCGAACCCCTGGACCGCCTGCTCGCACACGCGAGGGACTGAACACGTCAGCCCACCGGTCGCCGCGGGGCACGTACCGGGCCAGCGAGGCCCAGATTTTCGGCGCTGCTGTCGATCTACCGCCCGCGCGACCCGTCGTAATGTAGAGGCCACCACCGAGGGGGCCGGCACACGACGGGACATGAGAGATGGCCAAGTACATGATCCTCATCTACGGCGACGCCCAGCAGTGGGACGCGATGACCGACGAGCAGTGGAAGGCGCACGACGCGGCGCACGAGGCGTTCGTCGCCAAGGCCGGCACGCAGATCATCGACGGTCAGCAGCTGGAGCTGGCGCCCACGGCCACCACGCTGCGCTCGGACTCGGTGGGTCAGATCCAGACGACCGACGGCCCGTTCCTGGAGACCAAGGAGGCACTCGGCGGCTACTACCTGATCGAGGCGACCGACCTGGACGAGGTTCTGTCGATGGCGACGCTGCTTCCCGAGGTGCACGCTTCGCACAGCGGTGTGGAGATCCGCCCGGTGGTCGACCACGGCTGACGTGGCCGACCCACGGATGAAAGACGAGGTTGTCGCGGCGGTCGCCCAGGCGCACCGCCGCGACTGGGCCCAGGTGTTCAGCACCACGGCCCATCTGACCCGGGACCTCGACCTCGCCGAGGAGTGCACGCAGGACGCGTTCGCACAGGCTCTGGAGACCTGGACGGAGACCGGTATCCCCGACCGACCGGGCGCCTGGTTGACCACCATCGCGCGCAACCGGGCCCGCGACGTCCTGCGCCGCGAATCGGTGTTCCGTCGCAAGATGCCGCTGCTCGTCGCCGACGAGACCACGCCGGGGCCCGAGGACGGCCTGGTCGACGACCGGCTGCGCCTCATCTTCACCTGCTCGCACCCCGCCCTGGCCCGGGAGGCACAGGTCGCCCTGACCCTGCGCCTGGTCTGCGGGCTGTCCACACCCGAGGTGGCCCGCGCGTTCCTGGTGCAGCCGGCGACGATGGCAGCCCGGATCACCCGGGCCAAGAAGAAGATCGCTGCGGCCCGCATCCCGTACCGGGTGCCGGGCCCGGACCAGCTCGAGGAGCGGGTGAGCGCCGTCCTGGAGGTCGTCCATCTGATCTTCACCACCGGGCACACGGCGCCGCTCGGCGCCCACCTGGTTCGCCAGGATCTGGTGGACAGCGCGATCAGCCTGGCCCGCATGCTGCATCTGCTCATGCCGACCAACGCCGAGATCAGCGCGCTTCTCGCGCTGCTGCTGCTCAACGCCTCGCGCCAGGACACCCGAATGTCCGCGGACGGGCGCCTGGTGCTGCTGTCCGAGCAGGATCGCTCCCGCTGGGACCGGCAGCTCATCGCCGAGGGCCGGTCGTTGGTGACCGACGCGCTGCGCCGCCGGCCACCGACGCGGTACGCCCTGGAGGCCGCGATAGCCGCCCTGCACGCCGAGGCGGCGAGCTGGCGGGACACCGACTGGGCCCAGATCGTCGCGCTCTACGACGCCCTGTTCCGGCTCTGGCCCTCGCCCGTGGTGGATCTCAACCGGGCCGTCGCGATCGGGCTCCGCGACGGCCCCCGGGCCGGCCTCGACGCGCTGAATCCCCTGCTCGCCAATCCGGCCCTGGCCACGTACGGGTACCTCAGTGCCGCCCGGGCCGACTTCCTGCGCCAACTGGGGCAGTGGTCGCAGGCCCGGACGGCCTACGAGGAGGCGCTGACCCGCACCGACAACGACGTCGAGCGCGCGTTCCTCAATGAGCGCCTGACCGAAGTCCAGCGGAATCTGTGAGTGCCAGCACCTCGCGGACGGTCTCGTAGAAACCGTCGACACCGTGGAGGTCGCGGCGGTTCGCGCAGTCCTCGGCGTACTGCTCGCTCATGGTCTGGCCGCCGCTCTCCAGCATCGCGATCTGGCTCGCGTAGGCGCCGACCGCGCGAAGTTTGCGGGCCCACTGGCTGTCACTGATCGCGACGGCCACCGGCTCCGACACGCGTACGCCCGCCGGCAGCGCGGGCACGACGTTGACTCCCGGCCACGCGAGGTAGGGGAAGTCGTCCCAGAGCGACAGCGGCGAGTCGGTCCTGGCGACCGCGGCGAGGACGGCGTCGCGGGTGCGCCGGTGGTCGACGTGATTGCCGACCGCCGCGCACGTGACGACCCGGTCGACGGAGAACTCACCGATCACCCGCTCGATGTCGGCGGCTACGGCGGCGACCAGATCGTCCTCGTCGTCGGCATGGTGGTCCATCGGGTTCTCGTCGTCGATCACCCAGCCGCCCTGCGCGTTCCTGCGGTAGATCGCGTCGAGGAACGGGCCGCACAGATACGGCGGGTCGACGCCGAGCGTGGCGAGGGCCGCGACGTTCTCGTCGCGCCGCGCCGCCACGGGATCACCGACGATCGCCCACTGGTCGTGGAAGGTGGTCGCGATCGGCGAGTACGGCGGCGCGGGACTCCCGGCGAACACCGTGTAGACGACGACGTGTTCGCCAGCGTCGGCCAACTGGACGAGGTGGCCGCCGTAGGACAGCACCGCGTCGTCGAGATGCGGCGACACCACCAGGGTTGTCATGCGGCTCTCCCTTCGAAGTGGGGTTCCTGCGAATGTGCGGTCGGCAGCATCGGGTCGGCGTACGAGATCGTCCGGCGGCCGATCCGGCCGGCCTCCGCGAGGATCTGCATTCCCCAGGTGTCCCAGACGCCGGCCATCCGCGAGGTGATGACGACCGTGCCGGCACTGTCGTCGCTCAGCGGCGTGGACAGCCCAAGAGCGTGGTAACCGCTGTGGTCCCCCGAACGCACGGCCCGGTCGAGGAGTTCGTGATCGAAGTCGACGAGGGTCGCGCCGGTCACCGACGCGGGCAGCTCGCCGCCGCACCCGATGATGGTGACCGCCTCATCGTCGGGCACATCCGCCAGGGCGTCGGCTATCTCGGCTGAGACGCTCAGGCCCCGCGCCCGCTGCTGCCAGTCGAGGAGCTCCAGGTACGTCGGCTCCCACTGCCAGAACTCCCCCTTCTCCACCATCACGGCCAGACCCATCTCGATCGCGGGCTCGGGGAACTTGCTCAGGAACAGCCGCATGTTGGCGAACAGCTCGTCGAAATTGGCCTTGTGGTCGCGGTCGTGCGGCGCGACAACCGCCCACGCATCCGCCGCGAGCTCGATCGTCAGGCCGGCGCGGTGCAGCCGGAAACCCAGCTCCATGTCCTCGCCACCCCAGCCCTGGAATCGCTCCTCGAAGGCGCCGACGCGGCGGAAGTCGTCCATCCGGATCGAACAGTTTCCGGTCCAGAAGGCCTTCCAGGGGATCGACCGTTTCCTCAGGTCCATGCCGCAGCCGGCGAAGTAGGGCTGGCGCACGTCCTGGAACTCCGGTAGGTGGCGGTAGCGCTCCACCACCAACTCGGGCGACAGCTGCGCGAGGAGCTCGTCCACCCCCACCATCGGCGAATCGGGGTTGTAGCCGTAGCTGGGCCCCACCACCGCCCGCCGCGACTCGCCGCCCTCGTGGGCGGCCAGGTGCGCGGCGAGGAACTCCGGGCCCACCATCGACCCGGTGTCGAGAATGACCAGCAGCCCGCCGACCGCCATCCGGGCCGCGCCGTTGCGCGCGGACGCGACCCGGAACCCGCGGTCCTCCTGATGGAAGTACGTGATGTGCAACAGGTCGGCGTAGGACCGCACGACGTCGGCGGTGTGATCGGTCGAACCGTCATCGCCGACGATCACCTCGAAATCGTCGGTGGGAATCGTCTGCCGGGCGAGCTGCCGAAGGGTCTCCGACAGCAGGTCAGCTGAGTTGTAGGTCGCGATGATGACGGATACCCGCCGCCGGTGGCCCATGGTGCTCCTTCGCATGGTCGGTCCAGCTCTTCGAACTGGCCTACGGGTTCACGAGGTTGCCGGGCCGGCGTACGAGATGGTGCGCCGGCCGATCCGGTCGGCCTCGGCCAGGATCTCCGCACCCCAGGTGCCCCAGAGGCCGGCCATCCGGGAGGTGATGACGACCGTGTCGACGCTGTCGTCGGCCAGCAGCGTGTGCAGCCCGACGGCGTGGTAGCCGCTGTGGTCCCCCGAACGCACGGCACGGTCGAGGAGCTGGTCGTCGAAGTCGACGAGGATCGCGCTGGTCACCGTCGCGGGCAGCTCGGCGCCGCATCCGATGATGGCGACCGACTCGTCGGCCGGCACGTCCGCCAGGGCCCTGGCGATCTCGTCGGAGACGCTCAGGCCGCCGGTCTGCTGCCGCCAGTCCAGAAGCTCCCGGTACGTCTGCTCCCAGGCCCAGAACTCCCCCTTGTCGAGCATCACGCCCAAGCCCATCTCGACCACGGGCTCCGGGAACTTGCTCAGAAACATCCGCATGTTCGCGAAGAGCGCGTCGTAGTTCGCCTTGTGATCGCGGTCGTGCGGCGCCACCACGACCCAGGCGTCGGGCGCGATCTCGATCGTCAGACCGGCCCGTTGCAGCCGAAGCGCCAACTCCATGTCCTCGCCGCCCCAGCCCTCGAACTTCTCCTCGAAGCCGCCGACCCGGCGGAAGTCGTCGGTCCGCACAGAGGAGTTCAAGGTCCAGAATGCCTGCCAGGCCACCAGTCGCCGGCTCAGGTCCATCTCGCAGTCGGCGAAGTAGGACTGGCGGATGTCCTGGAAGTCGGGTAGGTCGCGGAACTGCTCCACCGCCGTCTCCGGGGACATCTGCGCGAGAAGCTCGTCCACCCCCGCCATCGGCACCTCGGGGTTGTAGCCGTAGCTGAGGCCGATCACCGCCCGCCGCGACTCGCCGCCCTCGTGGGCGGCCAGGTGCGCGGCGAGGAACTCCGGGCCGACCATCGAGCCGGTGTCGAGAGTGATCAGCAGCGAGCCGACGGCGAGCCGGGCGGCGGCGTTGCGCGCGGCGGCGGCACGGAATCCCCGGTCCTCCTGAAAGACGTACTTGACCTGGAGGGTGCCGGCGAAGGACCGCACCACCTCGGCGGTGTGATCGGTCGAACCGTCATCGCCGACGATCACCTCGAACTCGTTGGTGGGAATCGTCTGCCGGACGAGGTAACGCAGTGTGTCGGCCAGCAGGTCGGCCGAGTTGTAGGTCGCGATGATGACGGATACCCGGATCCGATGGCCCATTTCTCTCTCCCTCGTGTGGTCGGTCAGCTGTAGGCCTTGGCCTGGATGGCGAACATCTCGGCGTAGGAGCCGCCGGCGCGCATCAGGGTGTCGTGGTCTCCGACCTCGAGCAGTTGCCCGTCGCCGACCACGATGATCTTGTCTGCCATCCGTGCCGTGGAGAAGCGATGCGAGATCAACACCGTGATCGCCCCGGTCCGCGCGCTGGTGCGCCTCGCGTGTTCGGCGTAGCGCTCGAACAGCTCGTGTTCGGCCTGCGGGTCGAGGGCCGACGTGGGTTCGTCGAGCAGCAGCAGCATCGGGTTGTCCCGCATGAGCGCCCGACCCAGGGCGAGCTTCTGCCACTGCCCGCCGGACAACTCGGCGCCATCGGCGTACGACGTGCCGAGCTGGGTGGACAACCCGTCCGGCAGGGCGCGCAGGACGTCGGTGGAATGTGCCTTCACCAACGCGTCGTTGACCGCGGCCTCGTCCGACACCCGCGCCACGTCACCGACACCGACCGCCTCGAGCGCCCGGATCTCGTACCGCACGAAGTCCTGGAAGCCGGCGGCCATCCGCTCGCGCCACCGCTCGACGGGCAGCCGTCGCAGGTCGACACCGTCGACGAGGATCCGGCCGGCCGTGGGCTGGTAGAAGCCGCACAGCAGCTTGACCAGGGTCGTCTTGCCGGCGCCGTTCTCACCGACGATCGCCACCGTGCTGCCGGCGGCCAGCGTCAGGTTGACATCGCGCAGCGTCGGCCGTTCGGCGCTCGGGTAGCTGAAGCTCACGTTCTCGAAGGCGATCCCGGTGACCAGCCGGTCCGGGACGGGCTGGTCGGCCAGGGACCCGGCGCCGGCGACCGCGTCGCGCAACCGATCCAGCCGTAGATAGGTGTTGGCGAGACGTTGCAGTTGTTGCAGCTGCGTGACGGCGCCGGTCACCTGCTGGTTGACCTGGGTGGCCAGCACGATGACCAGGACCACCTCGCCGACGCTCTGCTGCCCGACTATCGCGTTGCGCACGACGAGCAACACCGCTCCGACGTACGCGAGGCCGAAGACGACCTGACCCGCCGCGCGTAGCGCCATGGCCTTGAGGTGCGCGCCGTAGAGACCACGGGTGGCGGTTCGCCACAGGCTCGCGTACCGCTGCCGGAGTTCCTTCTCCACGCCGAACACCCGCAGCTCGCCGGCGTAGCGGGCGGTGGTCGTGGCCTGGAAGAGGTTGAGCGCGACACGGGTCGGCTCGGCGACCGCCGTCTTGGCCCGCTCCAGGGCGCTCTCCGCCAGCCGACCGGTGAACAACGGCACGGCCGCGGCCACCGGGAGCAACAGCAGCAACGGGCTCTGCCACGCCAGGATCGCCGCGCCCAGGACGACCGCCAGCACCATCGTCGCCGCCTGGAACAGCGACTCCATGCTGCTGCGGAACTGCCCGCTGTCCTGGACCAGGACGGTGAGCTCGTCGGCCTGTTCGGGGCGCTCGTGATGGCCGATCCCCTCAGATCCGTTGGAGACCGCCAGCAACTCCCGGTGCAGGTCCAGCTCGATCAGTTCGGACAGCTCGAAGTACGCGACCATGGCGAACTGGCCGGAGGACTGCGCCAGGATGGCGAGCAGGGCCACCACCGCGCCCAACACGGCGGCCTCGGTCGCGTCCCCGCCGATGACCGCGTCGGTCATCATGCCGAGCGCGACGGCGAGCAGGGCGGCCGACGCGGCCAGGGCCAGCATGAGGAAGGTGGCGACCACGGTCTTGCGCGCGTCGGTCCGCCATGCCGCGGACAGCAGCTTGCCGACGCCGGAGAACATCTCCCTCACAGCAGCACCTCGTCCCGGTCCGAGTCGGTGTTGTCGGCGAAGCGGTTGGCCTGCAACCTGAACAGCTCGGCGTAGCGCCCGTTGCGGGCCAGCAGCTGGTCGTGTGAGCCCTCCTCGCTGACCCGGCCGTCGTGCAGCACCACGATCTTGTCGGCGTGCCGGACCGTCGAGAAACGATGGGAGATGAGCAGCGTGGTGGCACCCTGGGTGAGCGCCGCGAACTGATCGAAGAACTGCGCCTCGGCGCGTACGTCGAGGCTCGCTGTCGGTTCGTCGAGCACGACGACCGACGCGCCGTGGCGCAGCGCGAACAAGGCCCGCGCCAGCGCCAGCCGCTGCCACTGGCCGCCCGACAGCTCGGCGCCGCCGGTGACATGCGCGGCCAGCGGCGTGTCCAGGCCGCGGGGCAGCGAGTTCAGCACGTCGGTCAGGCCCATCGCGGCCACGGCCTCCCGGACGCCGTCCCGATCGTCCGCCGAGCCCACCGCGCCGAACGCCACGTTGTCCGCGGCGGAGAACTCGTAGCGCAGATAGTCCTGGAAGATCACGGCGAGCCGGGCCCGCCACTGCGACAGCTCGAACGTGCGGATGTCGACCCCGTCGAGACGTACGGCGCCGCGGTCGGGCTCGTAGAGCCGTGCGAGCAGCTTCACCAGGGTGGTCTTGCCCGCGCCGTTGAGCCCGACGATCGCGGTGCAGCTGCCGACCGGGATTCGCAGGTCCAGGCCGTCGAGCACCGGCCGGTCCTGACCGGGATAGTGGAACGACACGTCGTCGAAGTGGATCTCACTGACCGGCTCGGGTGCCGGGCTCCCGGAGCCGGTCGGCTCCAGCACGGTGTACCGGTCGATGTGATCGGAGAACCGTCGCACCGCCCGGTGGGTCTCGGTGCCGATCGCGGTCTCCAGGTCGGCTTCCGGGTAGAACACCGACAGCCGGATGGCGCCCAGTGCCGCCTGCATGATCAGGACGAACTCCGTAAGCGTCAGCGTGCTGATCGCGGTGGCGCCGATCGTCGCGAAGATCGCTCCGCAGGCGAGCAGGCTGAACCCGGTGGACCACACACCGGGCCACAGGTAGACGCGCCGCCGCGCCGCCCACAGCGGTGTGAACCACGCGCGGTAGGACGAGCGCATCTCGCCGTCCATCCAGTTCGCCAGCCCGAAGACCCGGATCTCCTTGCCCGCCGGCGCCTGCACGGCTAGGTTGCGGACGTACTCCACCTTGTTCTGCTGGGGCATGAGGCTGAAGCGGGCGTGGGCGTAGCGGCGCAGGCCGCCGCGCTGCACGTTGCGGAACCACAGCACGGTCACGGCCACCGCCAGGGCCGCCCACCAGGAATAGACGACGCCGATGATGGCCGTGTAGCCGACCAGTTGGCCGTACCGCGCGATCAGCGCGAGAGTGCCGGCGCAGGCGCTGCCCGGCCCCCACATCTGCAGGCCGTGTTCCAGCTCGCGGGCGGCGTAGCGCAGGTCGGCGAGGACGGACTGGTCCTCCATCGGCCCGACCCCGGTGCTGCGCGTGGACGCCCGCATCACGTCGTCCACCACGGTGCCGTCGATCCGCCGCGCCAGCAGCTCGCCCAGCGAGAGCTGGGCCGGAGCCAACACCTGTTGCAACACGAAGATGCCGGCCGCCGCCGCGAAGACCGGCACCAGCTCCCGCCAGGCCGTCGAATCGAGGCCGCCGTCCACCGCCCCCGGCACCTTGCCGAGCACCACGCTGGACGTGATGACGAACGCGATGGGCAGCGCGGCGAGGAGCAGGTTGAGCAGGAGGAGCGCGCCGAGGAGGCCGAAGCCCGCTCTGGGCATCAGGCGGAGGATGCTCGCACGCGCGGATATCAGTCCCCACAGGCTGCTGCGCATGGTCATCGATCTCCCTACTCGACCGCCGGTGCTGTCACTGCTCCGACGAACGTCGAGCGGTCGAGATCGACACGAGGGCCGAATTCCCTCGCGGAAGATGGTCGGATCGCACCGACCCGGCAACAACGCGGCAATGTGGGAGAAGAGCTCGCGGCATGTCGATCCGTCGCCCTCTGCGCCCCGGCAGAGTTCAGCGGGCCGGATCCCCGCGCGGCGGCACCCCGCGGTCGGTCAGACGTCGGCCTCGATGGCGAAGGTGTTGCCGTCCGGGTCCTGGAACCACGCGATACGACCACCGCCGGCCCGCTCGGTGATCCCCTTCGAGTCGTGTTCGATCTGCTCGTAGCGGGCGAACTCGACGCCGGACGTGGTCAGCTCGTCGACGATCTCGTCGATGTCGTCGACGTACCACGTCGCCAGCGTCGCCTGGGTCTTCCCGGCGGTGACCGACTGGTACACGTTGAGGGCCGGAGCGCCACCGGAGGCGTAGATGCGGCTGCCGTCGGCGATGGTGGCGCTGGGCGCGGACCACAACGCCACCAGGCCCAGCTTGCCTTCGTAGAACGCGACGGCCCTCGCGATGTCGGACACGGCGACCGATGTTCTCAGGTGGTGTGCATTCAATGGCATGACCCACCCTGGCACGGACGGGCGGCCCTGGCACGCGACGCGGGGCGGGCTCGGCGTGGTGCCGAGCCCGCCCCGGGTCGTCAGGTGGTGGAGGGTCAGCGTTGCAGGGTGAGTAGGCCGGGGCGGTAGGGCAGGAGGCCGTAGTCGCCGCCGGAGTTGGGGGATCGGCCTTGGTAGAGGAGTTGGAGGTTGCAGGGGTCGATGGTGAAGGTTTGGTCGGCGGTGGTGCGGATCAGTTCGCCGTGGCTGATGTCGTTGGT
>NZ_JBEXHJ010000019.1:0-36551 GCF_040607775.1 Micromonospora sp. NPDC005237
GGTGATGGTCGGGCGTGGAAGTGCACGCTGTGTTATGACCGGTTGGGTGCGGGGATGACGCCGGCGTGTGCGCAGGCGTGTCCGACGGAGTCGATCCAGTACGGGCCCCTGGAGGAGTTGCGGGAGCGGGCGGCGCAGCGGGTGGCGACGTTGCGGGAGCGGGGGGTGTCGGAGGCGCGTCTGTACGGGGAGGATCCGAACGACGGTGTGGGTGGTGACGGGGCGTTCTTTTTGTTGTTGGATGAGCCGGAGGTGTATGGGTTGCCGCCGGATCCGGTGGTGACGACGCGGGATCTGCCGGCGATGTGGAAACGCGCCGGCCTCGCCGCGCTGACGATGGTCGCCGCCACGGCGCTGGCGTTCCTGGGCAGGCGGCCATGACCGACGCGACGCCACCGCACGAGCCGGTCGGCGCCCGGTTCCGCGCGTTCCAGGCCCACCTCGACCAGCCCGACGGGCAGCGCCGGGGTCGGAGCCACGGCGGCGAGCAGCTCACCGTGCCGCCGGCCGACTTCAGCTCCTACTACGGCCGCCCGATCCTCAAACCGCCGGTGTGGAAGCACGACATCGCCGGCTACCTGTTCAGCGGTGGCCTCGCCGCCGGAGGCGCGCTGATCGGCGCGGGAGCCCAACTGACCGGACGCCCCGCCCTGCGTCGCGTGGGCCGCTGGACGGCCCTCGGCGGCACCCTCGCCAGCGCGTACCTGCTGGTGCACGACCTCGGTCGGCCGGACCGTTTCCACCACATGCTCCGGGTCGCCAAGCTGACCTCGCCGATGTCGGTGGGCACCTGGATCCTCACCGCGTTCGGGCCGGCCGCCGGTGTGGCGGCGATCGCCGAGTTCGCGCCCCGGCTCCCGCAGCACGGCGTGCTCGGCCTGGCCCGCCGGCTCGCACCCTCCGTCGGCGACGTCGCCGGCCTGGCCGCCGCGGCCACCGCCCCGGGGCTGGCCACGTACACCGGAGTCCTGCTCGCCGACACCGCCGTGCCGGCCTGGCATGACGCGCACCCCTTCCTGCCGGTCGTCTTCGCCGGCAGCGCGCTCGTCGCCGCGTCCGGGGTCGGCCTGATCGCGGCGCCGGCCGCGGAGACCGCCCCGCTGCGCCGCCTCGCCCTCGCCGCCGCGACCGTCGAGGCGATCGGCGGTCACCGGCTGGAGCGGATGGGACTGACCGGCGAGCCGTACGTGCGCGGCCGCAGCGGCCGGCTGGTCAAGGGGGGCCGGGCACTGCTCACTGTGGGCACTGCCGCGGCCTTGTTCAGCCGGCGCAGCCGGGTCCTGTCGGTGCTCTCCGGCGCGGCCCTGGTGGCCTCGTCGGTCGCCACCCGGTTCGGGATCTTCGAGGCGGGCAGGGTGTCGGCGCGCGATCCGAAGTACACAGTGGTACCCCAGCGGGAGCGCCTCGCCGAGCACGGGCCGACGGTGCACGACGGCCGCCGCTGAGCGCGTCGCGCACGGGCAGCGCCCTCGCGGGGTACTGCCCGTGCGCGACGCAGCCCGGGCGTCGCCTCAGCCGGTGAACAGCTTCGCGGCCGTGATGACGGTCTCGACGATGCCGTAGCCGAGCAGCGCCGCGACGAGCAGCCAGGACAACCAGAGCCGCCCGGTCTGGCCGCCGACGTGCTCGGGCACCGGTGGCCTGCTCTGCGGGCCGAGGGCGACCGGCTCGGTGACGCTGGCGCGCGCCACGGGCGAGGTCGGACCCCGGTCGGGCTCGTGGAAACGGTCGGGCACGGCGCGGACCAGCAGGTTCGCGACGAAGCCGATGGCGAGCACGCCGACCATGGTGAACAGCGCGGGTCGGTACGCCGACGCGGTGAGCGTCCCGGGCTTGCCCTGGCTGTCGAGGATCCCGTTGACGATCAGCGGGCCGGCGACACCCGCCGCCGACCAGGCGGTCAGCAGCCGGCCGTGGATGGCGCCGACCTGGAAGGTGCCGAAGAGGTCCCGCAGGTACGCGGGCATGGTGGCGAAGCCGCCGCCGTAGAAGGAGATGATCAAGGCGGCGATCAGCACGAAGACGGCGGTCGCGGCGTGCCCGGCCACGGCGAGCAGCGCGTAGAGCACCATGCCGACGCCGAGGTAGACCATGTAGATGGGCTTGCGGCCGATGAGGTCGGACGTCGTCGACCAGATGAACCGGCCGGCCATGTTGAACAGCGACAGCACACCCACGAAGCCGGCCGCCGCCGACACCGAGACAGCGGTGGAGCCGTTGTCCCGGAAGAAGTCCTGGATCATCGGGCTGGCCTGCTCCAGGATGCCGATACCCGCCGTGACGTTGCAGAACAGCACGATCCACAGCAGCCAGAACGAACGGGTCCGCACGGCGTTGGACGCGGACACGCTCGCCCTCGTCACCAGCGACCGGGTGGCGACGCGAGCGGGGTCGAACCCGGCGGGCCGCCAGTCCGGCGGAGGAACCCGGACGTTGAACGGGCCGAACATCATGATCACGAAGTAGCCGATGCCGAACGTGACGAAGAGCCCCACCAGCGCGGACCCCGACGCCACGGCGGCCGGGTTGGCAGGGTTGTAGTCGGGGTCGTAGAGCGACAGCAACTGACGCGCCAGCGGGCCGGCGACCAGGGCGCCACCGCCGAATCCCATGATCGCCAGACCGGTGGCGAGACCCGGCCGGTCCGGGAACCACTTGATCAGCGTGGAGACGGGCGAGATGTAGCCGATGCCCAGCCCGATGCCGCCGATGACGCCGTAACCGAGGTAGAGCAGCCAGAGTTGCTGGGTCGCGATGCCGAGCGCGCCGACCAGGAACCCGGTGGCCCAGAAACAGGCGGAGACGAACATGGCCCGGCGGGGGCCGTTGCGCTCCACCCACCGGCCGCCCACCGCCGCCGACGAGCCCAGCATGACGATGGCGATGCTGAAGATCGCCCCGATCGCCGTCTGGCTGACGTCGAAGTGCGCGATGAGGGAGTTCTTGTAGACGCTCGTCGCGTAGACCTGGCCGATGCAGACGTGCACGGCCAGCGCCGCGGTCGGGATGAGCCAGCGGCTGTATCCCGGGGGAGCGACGGTGTGCCGAGGGTCGAATACCGACAGCATGGGCTCCGCACCTCCTGCGGCTGAGTGGGCAGGCGGCGAGGCGGAGCTGTCCGGAGCCCTCGTACCGTCGCATTGCCCACTGGGCGGATTCCGCGCGCGCCCGGATGACGCCGGGCCGGGGAATCGCACCTGACTCCCGGCGGATGACCGAGCGGCTTGCGCCGCCACCTGGCGGCCCGACGCGCGTCCGGCGTTCGCCGTTGATCGGCTGTAGCTCACGTTACGTGGTCGCCGGACCGCGGCTCGCGATTACGGGAAAACGGGCTGGTCCGGCTCGTCGCCTGTCGGCGCGGGCCAGGGTGGAGGTCCCACGCCGGTGATCCGCACACCACCCCAGGCGTCGACCTCGGCCAGCCGGGCGGGCCGGGCCCGGTCGGCGATGCGAAGCTCGACGTCGCGCCGACCGGAGCGCAGGAGTCCGGCCACCCTGGGCTCGGGCTCGATCCGGCCACTCCAGTGGTAGCGGCCGTCGACCGGCTCCCACCGACCGCTGAGGTGCACCCGCACCGGGGTGCCCGCGACGCTCGCCGGGCCGTGGTAGCTCACGGCACGATGCGTTCGTGCGCGCGGGTCAGCTCGCGCGGCAGGTCGGCGCTGGCGCGGACCCCCTGGATCCCGCTCCACAGCAGCGTGGTCAGGTAGTCGGTGAGGGCCGCGCGGCTGATCGGCTGGCCGCGGGTCGTCCACCAGTCGCCGACCGCCTGAACGAAGCCCACCAGGCCGTACGCCCAGGGCTCCGCCGGGCCGGCGTCCAGGCCCAGGGCGCGGAGCCGGTCGCCGATCACGCGGGCCAGCCCGGCGGCCACCTGCCGACTGGTCCCGGAGACGACCTGGTGGATGCCGGGGTCACCGGACCGGTGGATCAGGAACCGGTAGAGCGTCGGCTGGGACTCGATGACGCCGAGGTACGCGTCGATCGTCGCCTCGACCAGGTCGCGCTCCTCGCGGACCCGCGCGATGGCCGGAGCGATCGTGTCGACGACCTGGGCGGACAACCGCTCGCTCACGGCGACCCAGAGCTGCGACTTGTCGGCGAAGTACCGGTAGAGGACCGGTTTGCTGACGCCAGCGGTGGCGGCCACCTGCTCCATGTCGACCTCGGGGCCGTGCCGCAGCAACGCCTGCACGGCCGCACCGACCAGCGCCTGCCTGCGCTGCTCACGGTGGTTGGCCCAGCGGTCCCGGCGGCCGTTGCCCGTCGCCGTTCGACCGTCGCCGGTGGACGCGGCCGGCGGCTGGGGTCCATTGACATCGTTGCGTGGCGCTTGCATGCTACTACAGGTAACAGTTACTGCCAGTCACGTCAATGTGGAGGAGTCATGGAGGCGGCGGAACCCGAGGACTCGGCGGTCGCCGAACGGCTGCTCACGTCGTCGCTGCGCACCAGCTACGACCCGGTGGTCGAGATCGACTGGGACGCGCCGCACACCCCGGGCGCCTACTGGCTCCCGCCGCACCGCAGCAGCCTCTACGGCACGGCGCTCTGGTCGGGCCTCAGCGAAGAGCAGCGCGTCGAGCTCACCAAGCACGAGGTGGCCAGCACGGCCAGCGCCGGTCTGTGGTTCGAGACGATCCTCATGCAGATGCTGATCCGGCACTACTACGACGCCGACCCGACCAGCCCGCGCGCCCAGTACGCGCTGACCGAGGTCGCCGACGAGTGCCGGCACTCGATCATGTTCGGTCGGCTGATCGAGGCGATGGGCTGTCCCGTCTACCGGGCGGACCCGTTCGACCACCTGCTCGGCCGGTTCCTCAAGGCGACCGCCAGCGGCCCCCGGATGTACGCCGCGATCCTCGTCGCCGAGGAGATCCTCGACGCGTTCCAGCGCGAGATCATGGCGGACGAGTCTCTTCAGCCGCTCATCCGGATGGTCTCGCGCATCCACGTCGTCGAGGAGGCGCGACACGTCCGGTTCGCCCGCGACGAGCTGGCCCGCCAGGTCGCGGCTGCCGGACCGGTCGGCATGGCGTACGCCCGGCTGCTGGTCGGTCGCGCCGCACACTCGATCGCCAACCGTCTCGTCCACCCCGACGCGTACGCGGCGGTGGGTATCCCGCCGGCGGTGGGCCGGGCCGCCGCCCGCGCCAACCCGTACTGGCAGGCCACGCTGCGGTGGTCGGCGGCCCGGGTGCACGACCACCTCGCGGGCGTCGGGCTGGTGGGCGGCCCGGGGCGGCTGTTGTGGGCCCGGGCGGGGCTGATCTGACGGCCGTCGTCCGGCCGGGGTGCGGCGTCGACGGGTCTGCCGGCGGTGCGGGGCGGCCGGACGTGGCGATGAACTGCCCACATCAGGCAGCCGTCAGGCACGCCCGATCCGCGGCTCGTGCCGGCCGGTGAGGCGCAACCCGACACCGCGTACGGCCTCGATCGTGGCACCGGCGCCGAGGTCCCGCAACTTGCGTCGCAGCCGCTTCACCAGCGACTGCACGTCCGCTCTGCGCTCGCGCCCCTCGTCGTGCCAGACCGACCGGTGCAGCTCGGCGTAGCTCCAGATCCGGACCGGCTCGGTGATCAGGCAGGTCAGCAGGTCGTGTTCCAGTCGGGTCAGGTCGACCTCGCGACCCCCGTACCGTGCGGTGGACCGGGCCGAGTCGATGACCAGGGCCGGGCCGGGCTCGACGGTGGGCGTCGGGGTCGACGGTGGCTCGCCGAGCGGGCCGGCCCGTTGCTGCGGGATCGCGATCAGCCGGCGCAGCTCGTCGAGGTCGGCCACCAGCAGCAGCGGCGCGATCCCGTCGAGGCGCTCCGCGAGCCGGATGCGCTCGGTCGGCGACGGCGTCACCGCGATCAGCAGCGGAAACGGTTCGTCGGCCGGATCAGCCCCGTCCACCGCCGTCTCGTCGTCCTCGGCCACCACACCGCCCGGGATCGATGGGCTTCCCTGCCCAGTTATCGTCATGGTCCTGACAATGATTGGCAAGCGCGCCGCCAGCAGGGCAACCGTTAGCGACAAGTTGCTCACAGCAAGTTCTTGATCGTCCTTTCCTCTCGATCATAGTGTCCACTCGGGCAACCGGCGTGACCCGCGCGGTGCATGGGGAGGCATGAGGGGTCCGTTCGCTCGGTTCCGTCGAGCTGGATCTCGCGCACTCCTCACCATGGCCCATAACACCCCTGGGTCGTTCTGAGGGAGGCAGCACCGATGTTCAGACGTCCACAATGGAGACGCACGGCCAGATCGCTGGTCAGCGCCAGCGCGGCGATGATCCTCGCCGCCACATGCCTGGCCAGCGTCGGCTCCGGCGCGCAGGCCGCGCCCGGTTCGTTGGGAGCGGGCACCGCCGCCGGGGACAAGATCCGACCGGAGCTCGCCCGCCAGCTTGAGGCCAAGAGCGCAGGGGACTTCTGGATTCGGTTCAAGGACCGGGCCGACCTGAGCAAGGCCAGTGCCATCAAGGACTGGACGAAGCGCGGCGCGGCCGTCGCGCAGACGCTGCGGGAGACCGCCGCCGCCAGCCAGGGCAAGATCCGTGCCGAACTCGACAGCTCGGGTACGAAGTACCAGACCTTCTGGGCCACCAACGCCATCAAGGTGAACAGCGGCTCCCTGGCGATGGCGCAGAAGTTCGCCGCCCACGCGGAGGTCGAGGGCCTCTATGCCCCGGTCGCCTACAAGCTGCCGGAACTCACCAAGGGAACCGACGAGAAGACCGTCAACTCCGTGGAGTGGGGCGTTGCCAACATCAACGCCGACGACGTCTGGTCCCAGTACGGCGTCACCGGCGAGGGCGTCACCATCGCGAGCATCGACAGCGGTGTGCAGTACGACCACCCGGCGTTGGTGAACTCCTACCGCGGCAACAACGGCGACGGCACGTTCGACCACAACTACAACTGGTTCAACGCCGCCGGGACGTGCGCCGACGCACCCTGTGACGACGACGGCCACGGTACGCACACCATGGGCACCATGGCCGGCTCCGCCGGCGCGAACCAGATCGGTGTCGCGCCCGGGGTCAAGTGGATTGCGGCGAACGGCTGCTGCCCCACCGACGCGGCGCTGATCGAATCCGGTCAGTGGATGCTCGAACCGACCGACCTGAGCGGTCAGAACCCGGACGCCGGCAAGCGGCCGAACATCATCAACAACTCCTGGGGCACCCGGGAGCCGTCCAACGAGCCCTTCATGGAGGACGTGACGCTGGCCTGGGCCGCGTCCGGCATCTTCGGGGTGTGGTCCAACGGCAACAGCGGGCCGGCGTGCCAGACCAGCGGCTCACCGGGAAGCCTCGCCAGCAACTACTCGACGGGCGCGTACGACGTCAACAACACCATCGCCAGCTTCTCGGCCCGGGGCACCGGGCAGAACGGCGAGATCAAGCCCAACATCTCCGCTCCGGGCGTGAACGTCCGGTCGAGTGTTCCCGGCAACGGGTACGGCACCGCCAGCGGCACGTCGATGGCCGCCCCGCACCTGGTGGGCGCGATCGCCCTGCTGTACTCGGCGGCGCCGTCGCTGATCGGTGACGTCGACGGGACCCGTGCGCTGCTCAACGGCACCGCGATCGACAAGGCCGACGGCCAGTGCGGCGGCACCGCCGCGGACAACAACGTCTACGGTGAGGGCCGGCTGGACGCCCTCGCGCTGCTCAACGCCGCCCCGACCGGCGATGTCGGGACCCTGGCCGGCACGGTCACCGACGCGGCCACCGGCGCACCGATCGCCGGCGCGACCCTGACCCTCACCGGTCCGACCTCGCGTGAGATCACCACCGGCGCCGACGGCACCTACTCGACCCAGGTCCCGACCGGCGACTACCAGGTCGTCGTGTCGGCATTCGGCTACGGCAGCACCACGAAGTCCGCGACGGTCGCCAACCGCGCGACCACGACGCTCAACGTCGCCCTGACGGCGGTGCCGCGCGTCAACGTCACCGGCGCGGTCACCGACGGCTCCGGCCACGGCTGGCCGCTGTACGCGAAGGTGACCGTGAGCGGCCCGTCCGGCGTCTACGACTACACGACGCCCTCGAACGGCCGATACAGCATCACGCTGCCGGCCGGGCAGACGTACACCCTGAGGTACGAGTCGCAGTACCCGGGCTACCAGACCGTCACCAAGGAGGTCGTGGTCGGCACGCGCAACGTGACCGCCAACGTCGCGGTGCCGGTGAACACCACCACCTGCACGACGGCGCCCGGCTACACGTTCGGCTCCGACGGCGAGTACGAGACCTTCGACGCGACGACCACCCCGGCCGGCTGGACGGTGGTGGACAACGCGGGCAGCGGTCAGGTCTGGAAGTTCACCGACGACGGCGGCCGGGGCAACCTGACCGGTGGCACCGGCAACTTCGCGATGATCGACAGCGATGACTACGGCGCGGGCACCAGCCAGGACACCTCCCTGGTCAGCCCGGTGGTCGACCTGACCGGCGTCACGGCCCCGGTCATCCGGTTCAACCAGGACTTCAACCAGCTCAACGACGACACCGCCGACGTCGACCTGAGCATCGACAATGGCGCGACCTGGACGAACGTGCTCCGGCAGGAGACCGACGTCCGGGGCCCGAAGCTCACCGAGATCCCGATCCCGCAGGCGGCCGGCAAGGCGCAGGTCCAGGTGCGGTTCCACTACTACGACGCCTCGTACGAGTGGTGGTGGGAGGTCGACAACGTCCTCATCGGCAGCCAGGTCACCTGCGTGCCGGTCGACGGCGGCCTGGTCGTGGGCAACGTCCGCGACAAGAACGACAGCAGCTACGTCAACGGCGCCACCGTCACCAGCAACGACCGGCCCGCCGAGAAGGCGGTCACCGTGGCGACCCCGGACGACCCGGGACTGCCCGACGGGTTCTACTGGATCTACTCGACGCTGACCGGCACCCACAAGTTCACCGCGACGGCCGGCAACTACGTCAGCCAGAGCAAGCAGGTCGACGTCGAGCCCGACTGGGCCACCGCCGCGAACTTCGTCCTCGCGGCCGGCCGGTTGTCGGTGACGCCCACCCAGGTGAGCGCGACGGTCCAGATGCCCAACGGGAAGGCCACCAGGACGTTCACCGTGACCAACACCGGCGGAGCGCCGGTCGAGGTCGGCTTCGGTGAGCGGGACAACGGCTTCGAGCTGCTGCGGGCGGACGGTTCCCGGGTGACCCGGCAGCAGGTGCTCGGCGCGGCCGGCGCACCGGAGCAGCGGCTGAGCGCCCCGACGTCGTTCGCGGCCCGGGCGTCCGGCAAGGCGACGTCGGCGACCGCCGCCGCGGCCGGCCCGCAGGCCGCTCCGTGGACGGACATCACCGACTTCCCGACCAACATCATGGACAACCGGGTGGTCACCCTGGACGGCAAGGTCTACTCGATCGGTGGTGGCGACGGGAGCGCCTCCACCGCGAAGACCTACGCCTACGACCCGGTCGCGCAGACCTGGACGGCGGCAGCCGACCTGCCCGGCGCCCGCAACGCGCTGACCGTGGGCGTGGTCGGCGGGAAGATCATCGCAACGGGCGGCTGGGGCGCCGAGGGCCCCGACGCCGCCACCTGGTCGTACGACCCGGGGGCCAACAGCTGGACCGAACAGGCCGACAACCCGGCGCCGCGGTCCGCGGCCGGGCAGGCGGTCGTCGGTGGCAAGCTCTACGCCGTCGGCGGCTGCACCACCTCGGCATGTCTGCCGATGTCGAACACGGTGGTCCGCTACGACCCGGGCACCGACGCCTGGGAGACGCTGGCGAACTACCCGAAGTCGGTGGCCTTCGCCTCCTGCGGCGGGATCGACGGCGTTCTCTACTGCACTGGCGGCAACGACGGCACCGCGGCGCAGAAGGCCAGCTACGCCTACGACCCGGGTGCCAACACGTGGACCGCCATCGCCGACGCGCCGACGGACAACTGGGCCAGCTCGTACGCGGTGGCCAGCGGCAAGCTCCTCGTCGTGGGCGGTTCGCAGGGCGGCGCCATCAGCAACGCCGGCTTCGCCTACGACCCGGCCACCAGCTCGTGGTCGAACCTGCCGAACGCCAACACCGCCCGGTACCGGGGTGGCGCGGCGTGTGGCTTCTACAAGATCGGTGGCTCGTCGGGCAGCTTCAACGCGGCGCCGGACAGTGAGGTGCTGCCGGGCTTCGAGGGGTGCGTCGAGGCGGCGGCCGACGTCAGCTGGATGACGATCGACAAGTCGACGGTCACCCTCGCGCCGGGTGAGAAGGTCACGGTCACCGTCGGGATGACGGCGAACGTGGACCAGCCGGGCACCTACTCGGGTGCGGTCACGATCAAGGAGAACACGCCGTACTCGGTGGCGCCGGTGGCGGTGACCATGACGGCGACGCCCCCGAAGACCTGGGGCAAGCTGATGGGCACGGTGACCGGGACCAGTTGCCAGGGCGCGACCTCGCCGATTGCCGGCGCGGTCGTCCAGGTCGACTCGTGGGCGATGTCGTGGACGTTCGCGACCGACAGCGCCGGCAAGTACGCCTACTGGGTGGACCGTCGGAACAACCCGCTCACCCTGATCGTCGCCAAGGACGGCTGGAAGCCCCAGACCCGTCAGACGAGGATCGACACCGCCACTCCCGCGGTGGAGAACTTCGGGTTGGCGCCCATTCGGTGCTGACACCTGAGCGGTAAGCGGTAGCGCATCGATCCGGCCCGCCTGGTCCTCGACCAGGCGGGCCGGACCGGCCTCCGCGACGGTCGGGCGTGCGCTCAGACGGGCGCGAGCCGGAAGCCGACGCCGCGGACCGCGTGGATCGTGGTGGCGGCGTCGAGCCGAGCGAGCTTGCGACGCACCCGGCGAACCACGGAGTGCATGTCGGACCCGCGGCCGAGGTGCCGGTTGCCCCAGACCTCAAGGTGCAGTCGCTCGTAGGTCCAGACCTGCCCGGGGGCGTCGACCAGGCAGAGCAGCACGTCGTGCTCCAGTCGGGTCAGGTCGATCTCCTGGTCGCGCCAGCGCAGCACCCGGCGGTCGGAGTCGACGCTCAGACCCGGCGGCGGCTGCGGGCTCGGCGCCACCTCCGCGAGCACGGTCTGGACGGGGGGAGGTGCGTCGGGGGGAATCTCGACCACCCCGAGGAACTCCCGCGCCTGGTCCACGTTCGAGACGATCAGGAAGGCGTCGGTCCCGCCGAGCAGACGGGCCAACTGCCGACGCTCAGCCGGCGAGGACGCGATGCCGATGACCAGCGAGGCGACCGGAATTCCCTGCATTGCCCAACCCCTTCCGGTTCCCCACGATCACTCCGGATGGTTTTCGCACCGCCGAGGACGACCATCGATCGGCGTCCCGACCCTAGTGGTGGCTCGTCTCGGCTGGGTAAAACATAGTTGCATGTAAGCATGTGAATGAGGCCTGACGTCACGGTCGTGCGGACGGCTTGGCGACAACAAGGGCTCGGCGGGGGTTTCGGAGAGCGGGATCGCCCGGTTTTTTCCAGTGGTGACCGGCGGTTGTGACAGAACGAAGACAATCCACGGACGGCGTCCGGACCTGGCGGGCCGAGCATGGTCGACATGTCTCACGGATCGTCGTACCCCATCGGTCGGTCCTCGCCCGACCCCGCGCGGGCGCTGCCGTCCGGCCACGTCGCCGCGCCGCCGGGCCTGCGGCTGCTCGGAGCGGCTGCCGGTTTCCTGCTCGCGCTGGGCCTCACCGGCGTGCTGTTCGTGTGGACCGACCGGGGTCAGTGGATCGACGGGCTGCTCCTGCCGCGTGCCGAACGGGGTGGCGGATACGAGCAGCCCAGCGATCTGTTCGGGCCGGCGACGGTCGTCCTGCGGCACTTCGGCCGGCCGACGCTGCTCGCCGCCCTGCTCGGCGGAGTGCTGGTGGTGGGTCTGCTCGGTCGCCGGCTGCTGGCCGGCGTCGTGGGAGTCGGCATGGTGCTCTGCGCGGTCGCGGCGGCCGGTGCGGTGAAGGCGGCACTGCCCCGCCCGGACTTCGCGATCGAGGGCTCGACCACCCACAACAGCTTCCCCAGCGGCCACGTCGCGGTCGCGACGGCTCTGGTGCTGGCCTATCTGCTGGTCCTACCGGGCTGGGCCCGCCGGTGGTTGGTCGTGCCGGGCGCGGCGGGTGTCTCGGTGATCGGCGCGGCCACCATGATCGCGGGCTGGCACCGGTTCAGTGACGTGCTCGGTGGCGTCCTGCTGAGTGTGGCGCTGTTCTGCCTGGCCGCGGCGACGCTGACGATCCGACGGGGCGGCCACGCGCCGCGCCCGCCTGCCACGCCGGTCGCCGGTCGCGCCTGGCGCGCGTTCGCCGAGGGGGTGGTGGGGTTGATCGTGCTCGGCTGGGTTGTTCGGGTGCTGCTGCCCGGTCTGGCCGCCGCGCTGCCGTGGGGGCCGCTCGTGGCCATCCTGGCGGCGGCCGGGCTGACGGTGCTGGCGGTGGGCGTGGCGGTGTTCCTGGTGCGGTCGGTGGAGTTCGCCGAGCCGGTGGATCCGCGGCAGCGGCGGCCGGCCCACCCGGGGGCCATGGAGCGCCTGCTGGCGACGGACAGCCGGACGGCAGGGCGCTGACGGGTCGATATCCGACCGCGAGACATCGACCAAAGGCGAGCAATTCTCATGATGGGATACTGGACGGCATGCCACAGGTCCTGCTGATCGAAGATCACCAGACGGTCCGCGACGGACTGCAGTTGGCGCTCACCCGGCAGGGCCACTCGGTCGTCGCCGTGGCGACCGGCGAACAGGGGTTGGAACGACTGCGGAGCGCGGCGTCCGACGTGGTGGTCCTCGATCTCATGCTGCCGGGTATGGACGGGTTCGAGGTGTGCCGCCGGATCCGGCAGCAGGGCGACCTGCCGATCATCATGCTCACCGCGCGCAACGACGACATGGACGTGGTTGCCGGTCTGGAGGCGGGCGCCGACGACTACGTGGTCAAGCCGGTGCAGGCCCGAGTGCTCGAGGCGCGCATCCGGGCGGTGCTGCGACGCACCGGCGGCGACCCGCGGCGCCCCGGCCCCGAGCGACCCGGGCTGCACCAGCACGGCGCCCTGACCATCGACCGGGCCGCGCTGGTGGTCAGCAAGGACGGGGCACCGGTCAGCCTGGCCCCGACGGAGCTGCGGCTGCTGCTCGAACTCGCGCACACGCCAGGCCAGGTGCTCAGCCGCCAGCAACTGCTGGGGGCCGTGTGGGAACACGGATACCTGGGCGACTCGCGGCTGGTGGACGCCTGCGTCCAGCGGCTGCGCGCCAAGATCGAGGACGAGCCGTCGGCGCCGGTCTACATCCAGACGGTACGCGGCTTCGGATACCGGTTCGGGCCGCTGTGACCCCCTGGCACCGGGCCCGCACCATGGCACTGGGCCTGCGCGTCCGCCTGCTCCTGGCCTTCGCCCTGCTGGGCGTGACCACCACTGCGGTGGTGGCCAGCGGAAGCTACTTCCAGGCCCGGACCGTCATCCTCCAGCAGGCGCAGGACGCGGCGGTGGCGTCGCTGACCGACGAGCTGTCGAAGGTGTACCCGGTCGTCAGTCTGCCGCCGACCCAGGAGGAACTCGACCTGCTGTCCCAGCGCCTCTCCGACCGGGAGGGGGACGCCGTGGTCCGCTACGGGGATCTGTGGGCGCAGAGCGTCGCCGACGAGGCCGACGTGCTCACCCCGGAGCTGCGGCGGGAGGTGGCGGGCGGTCGCATCGCCTGGCAGCGCGTCGATCGCCACGGGAGGCCCGTGCTGCTCATCGGCACGCAGCTCAGGTTCGACCGGTCCGACGGGACGTCCGTGCCATCGGGCGTGGAGGTCTACTCGGTGCGCAGCCTCGCCACCGAGCAGCAGAGCATCGACCGGCTCGCCACGTTGGCGTGGGTGACCGGGGGTCTCTCCCTGATCCTCGCCGTCCTGCTGGCCCTGCTGGCCGCGCAGGGCGTGCTGCGGCCGGTACGGGAGCTGGGCCGCGCGGCACGTCGACTCGGCGAGGGGGACCTGTCCACCCGGCTGACCGTTCGGGGTGTCGACGAACTGGCCGACGTGGCCCGCACCTTCAACGACACCGCCGGAACCCTGGAGCGTCAGGTCGGCGAGCTGCGGCGGATGGAGGCCGACGCGCGGCGCTTCGTGGCCGACGTCTCGCACGAACTCCGTACGCCCCTGGCCGCGATGACGGCGGTCACCGATGTGCTGGACGAGGAGGCGGACCGGCTGCCGGGGGACGCCGGCCAGGCCGCTCGGCTCGTCAGTCAGGAGACGCAGAACCTCACCCAGCTGGTCAACGACCTCATCGAGGTCAGCAGGTTCGACTCCGGCACCGCCCGGCTCGCCCTCGACGACGTCGACGTCGCCGCCGCGGTCAACGCGACCCTGCGGCTGCGGCGGTGGGCCGATCGGGTGCACACGGATCTGCCGTCCGGCGTCGTCGCCCGGCTCGATCCCCGCCGGCTGGACGTCATCGTCGCCAACCTGGTCGGCAACGCCTTCCGGCACGGAACCGAGCCGGTGTCCGTACGCCTGCGCGCCGAACCGGACTGGATCACCATCGAGGTCGCCGACCAGGGGCCGGGCTTGGACCCGGAGGTGCTGCCGCACGTCTTCGACCGCTTCTACAAGGCCGACACCGCGCGGACCCGCTCCGAGGGCAGCGGCCTCGGCCTCGCCATCGCCTGGGAGAACGCGCGCCTGCACCGGCACGCCGGCCAGTCGGGAAGTCTGGTGGCGGGCAACCCCCCCGACTGCGGCGCCGTGTTCACGCTGCGCCTGCCCCGGGTGGCGTCGGAGACCGTGGACGCCGGAGCCGTACGGTGATCCGCGCATGCCGGACGGTGCTGCGCCGACGCGTGGCGCGGACGCTGCTCGCGGGCGGGCTCCTGCTCACCCTGCTCACGGCGGGCTGCGGAGTCCGGCCCAGCGACGTCATCACCGGCCGCTCCGCGGTGAGCGGTCCGTCGGCAGGCGCGGGCCTCTACCTGGTCTCGCACGGCCAGCTGGCGCTGGTCCTGCGCGGGACGAAACCCGGCCTCGCTCCCTCGTCGCCGGCCGAGGCGCTCGCGCTGCTCGCGGCCGGTCCCACCCCGAGCGAGCGGAGGGCGGGGCTCAGCAGCGAGGTGCCATCCGACGCCGCGCCGGCCAAGGTGGCGCCGAGTGTCGACGAGCCCGGCATCACGGTGACGATGCCGGGGGCCGTGCTGCCGCTGTCGACCGTCGCGGCCAACCAGATCATCTGCACCGTGGTGTTCGCCATGCCGGAAAACAGTCCCACCCCGGTCACCCTCGTCGGGCCGGACGGCACCCGCCCAGCCTGGCCCTGCCCGCTCGAGTGACCGGGGCGAACGCCGCTCACACCAGATCGACCGCCCGCGCCGGCCGGGGCAGCCCGGACGAGGTGACCAGAGCACGGTCGACAAGCGCGCCGGCGATCAGGATGTCGAGCAGGGCGGAAAACTCGATCCCGGCCCGCTGCCAGATCTGCGGGAACTGCGACGCGGCGGTGAATCCGGGGAAGGTGTTGACCTCGTTCACGATGGGCTCCGCGCCCTCGCCGGAGAGGAAGAAGTCGACCCGCAGCAGACCTCGACAGTCGAGGGCGTGGAAGGCGCGGATGGCCCGGTCCTGGAGCACCTCGGTGGTGGCCGGGTCGAGTGGGGCGGGAATCTGGAAGACGGCCCCGCCGTCGTACTTCGCGTCGTAGTCGAAGAAGCCGGCGCCGTTCACCCGGATCTCCAGGGGTGGCCCGGCCTGCACCCGGCCGTCGGGATACTGCAGGACGGCGACGTCGATCTCCCGGCCGCGCGCCCCCTGCTCGACGAGCACCTTCGGATCGACCTCCCTGGCCTGCTCAAGGGCAGCGGGCAGCGCCGCCCAGTCCGTCACCCGGACCACGCCCAGGCTGGAGCCGGCCCGTGCCGGCTTGACGAAGACCGGCAGGTCCAGTCGCTGCTGCTCGGCCGGCGACAGGTGCTCCCCGGGCCGCAGGGTCACACCCGGGCTGACCCGCAGGCCGTCCGCGGCGAGGAGCCGCTTGGTGACGCCCTTGTCCATGCCCGCGGCGCTGGCGAAGACGCCGTTGCCGACGTACGGCACGCCGAGCCATTCCAGCAGCGACGCGACGGTGCCGTCCTCGCCGTACGGACCGTGCAGGGCCGGGAACACCACGTCCTGGGCGCGCAGCACCCGTAACGCCTGCGGCAGGGGAGTGGGACGGCCGCCGACGTGCCATCCGCCGTCGGTGTCGATGAGCACCTCGGTGACCTGGTACCGCTCGTGGTCCAGCCCGGCCAGGATGCTCTCCCCCGAGCGCCGCGACACCTCGTGCTCGCCGCTTAGTCCGCCGTACAGCACTGCCAGTCGCGTTGTCATGCGACGTCCGCCCTTTCCTGGAGATGGTCGCGGCCCACGCGGGCCCCGATGCCGGTCAAGATCTCGTGTGGGTTGGTGCCGGCCCAGCGCGCCCACTCGGCGACGGTCGGCGGGGCGACGGTCGGCGGGGTGGCGTCGGCCGCTGCGGGGCCGAGCACGACGACCGGATCGCCGATGGTCACCGGCAGGTCACCCGCGTCGATCACGCACTGGTCCATGGCGATGCGCCCGACGATCGGGCAGCGCCGGCCGCCGAGCCACACCTCGGCGCGGCCCTCGGTGGCCCGGGGCAGCCCGTCGGCGTAACCGAGCGGCAGCAGCGCCAGCGTCGTCGGCGCGGCGGTCACGTACTCCGGCCCGTAGGAGACGCCCGTGCCGGCGGCCACCCGCTTCACGTTGATCACGGTCGTCCGCAGCGTCAGGGCCGCGCGCAGCCCGAACCCGCCGGGACCGACCGCGCCGAACGGGTCGACGCCGTAGAGGGCCAGCCCGATCCGGCAGAGGTCGAAGCGGGTCCGGGGCGCCGACAGCGCCGCCGCCGAGTTGGCCAGGTGCACGAGGTCGGGATCGAGGCCGACGCCCCGGGCGACGTGCAGCGCCTCGGAGAACGTCCGCACCTGACGGGCCAGCCCCGGGGTGCCGGGAACGTCCGCGTCGGCCAGGTGCGACCACACGCCGCGCACCCGGACCGCACCCTCCACCTCGTACTTGCGGGCCCAGGTGACCAGTTCGGGCCAGTCGTCGCGGCCGGCGCCGTTGCGGGTCAGGCCGGTGTCGGCCTTGAGCTGCACCGTCGCGGGCACGCCGAGGCGCAGGGCCGCGTCGGCCACGGCGTGCAGGTGGGTGGTCGTCGAGACGCCGACGTCGACGCCCGCGTTGATCAACTTGTCGAAGTCGTCGTTCGGTCGGTGCAGCCAGCTCAACGTGGGCGCGGTGATGCCCGCGGCGCGCAGGGCCAGCGCCTCGGACACCGAGGTCACCCCCAGCCAGGTGGCGCCGGCGCGCAGCGCGGCCCGGGCGACCGGCACCGCCCCGTGGCCGAACCCGTCCGCCTTCACCACGGCCATCAGCTCGGTCTCGGCGACCGCGGCGACCGCGCGCACGTTGTCGGCGATCGCCCCGAGGTCGATCACCGCCTCGGCCAGCGCGCTCATCCGGCCACCGCCGGGCGACGCGTGCCGGGGAGCGCGAACAGCCAGCGGCCGCGCACCCTCAGCACGCCGCGGTGCACGGCCAGGCTCAGGCCGATGACGAGCGCGGTCAGCAGAATCGGGTAGCCGAGCACGACCAGACTCTGGGCGACCGGGTCCAGCCCGGAGACCGGGGCGGACAGCAGGCGGTGCAGCAGCGCCAAAAGCGGCATGTGGACGACGTAGATGGGCAGCGTGATGCGCCCGAGCGCGGCCAGTCGGTCGCTGAGGGCGGGCCGCCGCGCCAGCCGGGCGGCGGCGGTGACGCCGAACGACACCGCCACGACGGAGACCACCGGCCACACGCCGAACCACCGCTGGGCGCCGGCCGCCGCCATCGCGACGAGCGCGACGGCGTACGCCCCGGACGTCAGCACGAGTCGCCGCCGGGTGGCCGTGGCAGCCCACCGCTCGATCCACGGACGCAGGTACAGGCCGGCGAGGAAGAAGACCAGGTTCTGGTAGAGGCCCGCGCGGTTGCCCGGAGTGGCCAGCAGGCCGGCGGCCGCGACGGCGGACAACACCGCTGCCGGTACGCCGACCAGCAACCGGGGCAGCCGGCGGGTCGCCTTGGCGAGCGTGAAGTAGAGCGCCAGGGCGTACAGGTACCAGAGGTTGGACGGCGTGACCGTGAGCTGCGCCAGCAGGCCGAGAGCGGACGTGGCACGGTCGGTCGGGAAGTCCGGCACCAGGGCGAGGACCGCCGTGTGGATCAGCAGCCACACCGCGTACAGGTAGAGGAACCCGGCGATGCGGCCGCGGGCGACGGTACGCCAGGGCCGCTGCACGGCGTTCGCCGCGAAGACGCCGGAGATGGTGAAGAAGAGCGGCATCCGCAGCGGCAGGAACTGCTCGCCGAGGGTGCCCCACACGCCCGGCACGGGCACCCCGACGTGCCAGTCGATCTGCAGGTAGTCCTTGACGACGACATGCCACGCGACGACGAGGATGATGCACACGCCCTTCGCGGCGTCGGCCCACTGCACGCGCTGTGACCGGGCCGTGGCGGCGCCGGCCTCGGGCCGCCGTCGGTGGCGGAACCGGACGCGCGTGTCGGCGTCGTACCCGTCGGGTCGCGACTCGGTGAAAGACAGCTCCTGGATCACTCAGCAGAAGCTGCCAGCCGGATATCCGCGCCCGATCCACGAATTGTCATGAACCGGTAATGGACTCCGCCGGATCGTCGTACCGGGACCACGACCATCGTGCCGGCGACGCGTTGGGAACCCGGGGAGCGCTACTAGGCTCGATCGCGGAGGTGCCGAACATGAAGCTCGGTCTGCACTACTGGAATTTCTCGACTCCGGCCGATCCGGCCGCCATCGCGCCGACCCTCACCGAGGCGGCGACCATCGCCGACCAGGCCGGCGTGGCCTCGTTCACGGTCATGGACCACTTCTTCCAGATGGAGGCGCTGGCCCCGGCCGAGGAGCCGATGTTGGAGGCGTACACGACGTTGGGCTTCGTCGCGGCGCAGACCCGTCGAATGACGCTCGGTGTGCTGGTCACGGGCGTGATGTACCGCTATCCGGGGCTGCTGGCCAAGACCGTGACGACCCTCGACGTGCTCTCCGGGGGCCGGGCCCGGCTCGGCATCGGGGCGTCCTGGTACGAGCGGGAGCAGCGCGGGCTCGGCGTGCCAGTGGTGCCGGTCGCCGAACGGTTCGAGCGGCTGGAGGAGACGCTGCGGATCTGCCGGCAGATGTGGAGCGACGACAACGGGCCGTTCGACGGGCGGCACTACCAGCTCACGGAGACGATCAACTCGCCCCAGCCGTTGCGCCGTCCGCACCCGCCCATCATGATCGGCGGCAGCGGCGAGAAGAAGACGCTGCTGCTGGTCGCCAGGTACGCCGACGCCTGCAACCTGTTCGGCACGGGCGCCGAGGGGATCGCGCACAAGCTGGAAGTGCTGCGCGGGCACTGCGCCGCCGAGGGCCGCGACTACGACAGCATCGAGAAAACCGTGCTGGCCTCCAAGCCGCCGCTGGAGGATCTCGACGCGTTCCTCGCCGAGGTGTCCGACTATGCCGCGCTCGGCGTCACCGAGGTGCAGGTCACGCCGGACCGGCACCCCGTGGAGTTCGCCCGGCGGCTCGGCGACGAGGTGCTGCCGCGGCTGGCCGACATCGGCTGACGCGGGCGCGGCCGACCCATTGTGAACGGAAGGCCAATTCGCGGTGGAATGCGGGTGCCGCACCCGCCCGGCCGCAACGACAAGGCTCACCCGAATGGCTGCTCCGCCCGCCGGAAATTGTTTTTCCGGCGGCCGGGTGGCACTCGCCGGGCGCCACAGATCTGGAGTTTCTCGGCCCGGGTGAAATGGGGTCGGGTGTGGAAAACGACGATCGGTCGGCTGCTCGCCCACGACGACGAGGGCCGCCCTCCCGCCGAAGCGGGGGACGGCCCTCGTCGGTGACCGGTCAGCCGACCGAGGCGGGGAACCTCTCCCACACCCGGTGCGCGGCCATCAACTGCTGCACCTCGGTCAGCGCCTCGGCGCCCGAGCCGGCGGACACGATGCCCGGGGTGCCGGCCACCCCGGCCTGCTCCAGCACGGTGATGCCGGCGCCCCAGGCGCCGATCGCCTTGGCGTGCCGCCAGCACTCCTCGACCAGGAGCAGCACGCGGGGATCGACGGTCGCCGCGTCCGGCCGGCCGGCCTTGGCGTCGCGGGCGGGCAGCGCGTCCGGTGCGGGCGCCGGCGCCCCGGCCAGCAGGAGCGCGTCCAGCTCGACCGACCGGCCGGTGGCGAAGGTCCGCTGGACGGGCATGTCGCCCACCATGCCCCCGTGCGGGGCGATCAGCAGCGGCACCATGCCGGCCTCGAACACGGCCCGGCGGACCTCGCCGACGCCGTCCAGGTCACCGTCGGGGTCCACGACGATCCCGACCATGCGACCGTCGGCGGGCCATGCCCCGCCGACCTGCGACAGGGCCGGGCTCGGCGCGACGTCGGCCAGCGGCACCGTCGGCTGCGGCGCGGGCAGTCCCAGGCCGGTGGCGACCTGCTCGCACAGCACCGGGTCGATGTTGGCGAGGCACTGGAGCTGGCGCTCCTTGATCGCCTGGTGGTAGCACTTGCCCAGCTCGAAGGTGTACGCCCGGATGATGTGCTCCTTCTCGACCGGCGACATGCTCAGCCAGAACAGGCGTACCTGGCTGTAGTGGTCGTCGAACGACGCTGGGTTGGCCCGAACCTTGGGCGCCTGCGCCACGGTCACCGGCACGTCGAGGAACGCGTTCTCGGCGTCGCCGGCCGGAAAGGGGTTGCCACCGTCGAGCGAGTTCGGCCGGTACGGCGCCACCCCGGCATGCACGGCGTGCTGGTGGAAGCCGTCGCGCAGCATGTCGTTGACCGCGGCGTGCGGGCGGTTGATCGGGATCTGCGCGAAGTTCGGCCCGCCGAGGCGGGTGAGCTGCGTGTCGACGTACGAGAAGAGCCGGCCCTGCAACAGCGGATCGTTCGTGACGTCGATGCCCGGCGGCAGGTGGCCGAGGTGGAAGGCGACCTGCTCGGTCTCGGCGAAGAAGTTCGTCGGCGTCCGGTTGAGGACCAGCCTGCCGATCGGCTGCACCTCCGCCAGTTCCTCCGGAACGATCTTCGTGGCGTCCAGCAGGTCGATCCCGGCGAAGGTCTCCTCGGGAGTGTCGGGGAAGACCTGAATGCCGAGTTCCCACTCGGGGAACGCGCCGGCCTCGATCGCGTCGTAGAGGTCCCGACGGTGGAAGTCGGGGTCGATGCCGCCGAGCAGCTGCGCCTCCTCCCAGGTCAGGGAGTGCACACCGAGCTTCGGCTTCCAGTGGAACTTCGCCAGCACCGTCTCCCCGGCCTCGTTGACGAGGCGGAAGGTGTGCACACCGAAGCCCTCCATCGTCCGGTACGAGCGCGGGATGCCCCGGTCGGACATGTTCCACATGGCGTGGTGCTGCGCCTCGGTGTGCAGCGAGACGAAGTCCCAGAAGGTGTCGTGCGCGCTCTGCGCCTGCGGGATCTCCCGGTCGGGGTGCGGCTTCGCGGCGTGGATGATGTCGGGGAACTTGATGGCGTCCTGGATGAAGAAGACCGGCATGTTGTTGCCGACCAGGTCGAAGGTGCCCTCGTCGGTGTAGAACTTCGTCGCGAAGCCACGGGTGTCCCGGACCGTGTCGGCCGAGCCGCGCGACCCGAGCACTGTGGAGAACCGGACGAAGACCTCCGTCTCGCGCCCCTTCTTGAGGAAGCCGGCCCGGGTCACCGCCTCGGCGGTGCCGTAGGCCGTGAACACCCCGTGCGCGCCCGCCCCCCGGGCGTGCACCACACGCTCCGGAATGCGCTCGTGGTCGAAGTGCGTGATCTTCTCGCGCAGGTGGTGGTCCTGGAGCAGCACCGGCCCCCGGGGCCCGGCCTTGAGCGAGTGGTCGGTATCGCGCAGTCGCGCCCCGTTCGCCGTGGTGAGGTACGCGCCCTGCTGGCCCTTCGCGGTCGCCGGCACGCCGGTCTCGGCGCCGGTCGGCGTACGGGTCTGCGGTTGGCCCTGCTCCGGCTTCGGCGGCAGCGGGTCGTGGGGCGAGGTCGGTTCCTCGACGGGTGGGGGTGCGCTGCCCGGGGCGCCGGGCACCTCGGGCGTCAGAGCGTCGGCGATCTTTTCGGAGGCGGTCTTCACGACGTTCTTGACCGCCTCGGCGGGCTTGCTGGAATCCACTGGTGTGAACCTCTCCATGGAGCGTTTGGGCAGGCCCCTGCACCCCTACCCCTGGTCGGAGGGTCGAAACGCGCAGAAGATCCGATCTGCGGGCGGGACTGGTGATTTCACCGATGCGGGGGCCGAGCGGAGCGGCGAAGACTGACGAACGTCGATATCGCTCGACTCTAGGGAGTGCCCGACGTGTCGTCACCAACCACCACCCGTCCCCGTTCCGCGCCCGCTCGCGCCGTCCGGCTCGCGCTGGCCGCCACCCTGCTCGCCGCCGGTGTCCTCGCCGGACCCGCCCCCGCCCAGGCGGCCAGCCCGTACGAGCGGGGCCCCGCCCCGACCACCGCGATCCTGGAGGCCAGCCGCGGCCCCTTCGCCACCGCCTCGCAGAGCGTGTCCTCGTTGAGCGTCACCGGCTTCGGCGGCGGGGTCATCTACTACCCGACCAGCACCAGCGAGGGCACGTTCGGCGCCGTCGCCATCTCGCCCGGCTACACGGCCGCGTGGTCCAGCATCAGCTGGCTCGGGCCGCGGATCGCCTCGCACGGCTTCGTGGTGATCGGGATCGAGACCAACAGCCGGTTCGACCAGCCGGACAGCCGTGGCCGGCAGCTGCTCGCCGCGCTCGACTACCTCACCGAACGCAGCTCGGTGCGCAGCCGCATCGACAGCAGCCGCCTCGCGGTCGCCGGCCACTCGATGGGCGGCGGCGGCAGCCTGGAGGCCGCCTCGGCGCGGCCGTCGTTGCAGGCCGCGGTGCCCCTCGCGCCCTGGAACACGGACAAGAGCTGGTCCGAGCTGCGGGTGCCCACGCTGATCATCGGCGGCGAGAGCGACACGGTCGCTCCGGTCGCGTCGCACTCGGTGCCGTTCTACACCAGCATCCCGGCCTCGGCCGAGAAGGCGTACCTGGAGTTGAACGGCGCGAGCCACTTCTTCCCGCAGACGGTCAACACGCCGACGGCCCGCCAGATGGTGGCCTGGTTGAAGCGGTTCGTCGACGACGACACCCGCTACGAGCAGTTCCTCTGCCCGGGCCCGAGCGGGTCGGCGATCGAGGAGTACCGCAACACCTGCCCCAGTTACTGAGCGGGTCGGGCCGGGGTGGTCGCCGTTGGCGGCCGCCCCGGTCGCGTCAGCACATCGAAGGTCTTGACGCCGTAACCGAGAAACGTACACTGCGAGTGTAAATAACACCCGCCACGGCAGAGGGATGGGTGATGGAACGCGGGCTCGAACTGCACGGCATCGGCGTCCGTTTCGGCGGCCTCACGGCCCTCGACGACGTCTCGCTGCGAGTGCCACCCAACCGGGTGGTGGGCGTGATCGGGCCCAACGGCGCCGGCAAGACCACGTTGTTCAACGTGATCTGCGGCTTCGTGACGCCCCAGGCGGGTTCGCTCACTCTCGACGGTCGTCCGCTGCGACCACGGCCGCACCGGCTGACCAGACTCGGCATCGCCCGGACCCTGCAGGGGACCGGGCTCTTCGCCGGTCTCAGCGTCCTGGAGAACGTGATGACCGGCGCGTCGCACACCGCCCGCGCCGGCTTCGGGTCGGCGCTGCTCGGGCTGCCCCGCAGCGACCGCGACGAGCGCCGGCTGCGCGAGCACGCCCTGGACGTCCTCGACGACCTGGGGATCGCCCGGCACGCCGACGCCGCGCCGGGCACGCTGCCCTTCGCCGTACGCCAGCGGGTCGCCCTGGCCCGCGCGCTCGCCGCGCGGCCCCGGCTGCTGCTGCTCGACGAACCCGCCGGCGGCCTCGGCGCCGACGACATCGCCGAGCTCGCCGAGCTGGTGCGGCAGCTCCCGCGGCGCGACGCCGACCCGTGCGCGGTGCTGCTCGTCGAGCACCACATGGACCTGGTGATGGCCGTCTGCGACGAGCTCGTGGTGCTCGACTTCGGCCGGGTGATCGCCGCCGGCACGCCGGACGAGATCCGCGACGACACGACGGTCGCCGACGCCTACCTCGGCACCCTCGTCGAGGAGACCTCGTGAGCGCGGGGAGCGAGCGGGATTCGCGAGCCGGGCGGTCGCGAACGAAGGAAGGCCCAGCGTGAGCGCGGCCGATCTGCTCGTGGTGCGGGGGCTGGTGGCCGGTTACGGTGCCGCGCCGGTGTTGCGGGCGGTCGACCTCACCGTGCCGGCCGGCACGATCGCCGCCGTCGTGGGCGCCAACGGCGCCGGCAAGACGACGCTGTTGCGGGCGCTCTCCGGCATGATCCGTCCGGCCGCCGGCCAGGTCGTCCTCGCGGGTGAGGACCTGCGGGGTACGCCGGTGGAGCAGCTCGTCCGGCGCGGCATGGCGCACGTGCCGGAGGGGCGGGGCGTGATCAGCGAGTTGACGGTCGACGAGAACCTGCGGCTCGGCGGGCTGTGGCGGCGTGACCGGGCGGACGCCGGCCGCGCCCTCGACGAGGTCTACCAGCTCTTCGAGCCGCTCGCCCGGCGTCGCCGGCACCTCGGCCACCAGCTCTCCGGTGGTGAGCGGCAGATGCTCGCGCTGGGCCGGGCACTGGTCGGCCGGCCGCGCCTGCTGCTGCTCGACGAGCCGTCGCTCGGCCTGGCGCCCCGGGTGGTCGCCCGGACCATGGCGCTGCTGCGCCAGCTGCGCGACCGCACGGGCCTGACCGTGCTGCTCGTCGAGCAGAACGTGCGCAGCGCGCTCGCCGTGGCCGACCAGGGCGTCGTGATGTCACTGGGCCAGGTGGTGATCGCCGCCCCGGCGGCCACGCTGCGCGACGACGACGACCTGCGCCACGCGTACCTCGGTTTCTGACCCACCTCGTCCCCTGGAGGGAGGACTGTTGGACCGCTTCGTCTTCCTCACCGTCGACGGTCTGTCGCGGGGCGCGGTGTACGCCGCGTTCGCGCTGGCGCTGGTGCTCATCTGGCGGGCGGCGCGGGTCGTCAACTTCGCCCAGGGGGCGATGGCCGTCGCCGCCGCGTACGTCGCGTACTCCGTGTCCGCCGCGACCGGCTCCTACTGGCTCGGCTTCCTGGTCGCGATCGTCGCCGGCCTGCTGCTCGGCGCGCTGGTGGACCGGGTCGTGATGCGGCACGTCGACCACGCGTCGCCGCTCAACCCGGTCATCGTCGCGCTCGGGCTGGTGCTGGTGCTCCAGGCCGTGCTGGGCATGGTGTACGGCAACGAGTTCCGCCCCGCCGACGTCCCGTTCAGCCGGTCCGCCCTCACCGTCGGCGGGGTGGCCGTGCTGTCGCCGTACGACCTGTTCGTCTTCGCCACGATCGGGGTGGTGGTCAGCGCGTTGGCCTGGATGTTCGCGCGTACCGCCGTCGGGTTGCGGATGCGCGCGGCGGCCTTCGCGCCGGAGGTCTCCCGCCTGCTCGGGGTCAACGTCGGCGGGATGTTGACGCTCGGCTGGGCGCTCGCCTCCGGCGTGGGCGCGCTCGCCGCGATGCTTGTCATCCCGACCGAGTTGGGCCTGCACCCGCACGCCATGGACCTGGTGTTCGTCTCGGCGTTCACCGCGGCGGTGGTCGGCGGGCTGGACAGTCCACCGGGGGCGGTGGTCGGTGGCCTGGTGGTGGGTCTGCTGCTCTCCTACGTCAGCGGGTACGCCGGCAGCGACCTCACCCCGCTGGCGGTGCTCGTTCTGCTGCTGGCGGTGCTGCTGGTCCGGCCCGGCGGGTTGTTCGCCCCGGTCGCGGCGAGGCGGGTGTGAGCGCCACCCGGGCGGCCCTGCCGCCGAGGCAGCGGCCGGCCCAGACCGGCGACCGTCCGGTCGACCGCGGGCGACGCGGCTCCACGCTGCTGCGGCACCTCGCCGTGCTGCTCGCCGTGGGGCTGGTGCTGGTGGCGGTCAGCTACGCCGTCGAGCCGTTCCGCAACTTCCAGCTCGCCACGGTGGCGGCGTATCTCTGCGCCACCGCCGGGTTGACCGTCCTCACCGGGCTCAACGGTCAGCTGTCGCTGGGGCACGGGGCGTTGATGGCGACCGGCGCGTACACCGTGGCCCTGTGCCAGAACGCGTTCGCCGACCGGGGGTTGACCGGCGGCTGGCTGTTGCCGCTGTCGCTGGTCGCGGCGGTGCTGGGCACGGTCGCGGTCGGCGCGGTGGTCGGTGTGGCGGCGGCCCGGCTGCGCGGGCCCTACCTCGCCGGGGTGACGCTCGCCGTGGCCGTCGTGGTGCCGGCGTTGGCCGTCACCTTCGACGGCGTGTTCAACGGCGAGCAGGGGCTGTCGGTGCCGGTGGAGCCGCCGCCGATGGCGCTCGGCGCGTACTTCCCGTACGAGCGGTGGCAGCTCTGGCTCTCGGGCGCTGCCACCCTGCTGGCCCTGCTGCTGGTGGCGAACCTCATCCGCAGCCGGTACGGGCGGACCTTCCGGGCGGTCCGCGACGACGAGGTGGCGGCCCGGCTCGCGGGCATCCACGTGGCCCGCACGCAGGTTCTCGCCTTCGTGGTCAGCGCCGCCACCGCCGGGCTCGGCGGCGGGCTGCTCGCGATGCTCGCGCAGAGCGTCTCGCCCGGGGCGTTCTCGTTGACCCTGTCACTCTTCCTGCTGATGGCGGTGGTGATCGGTGGCCTCGGTCGCCTCGCCGGCGCGCTGTGGGGGGCCGTGCTGCTGGTCGCCCTGCCCGATCTCACCCATTCCGTGACCGAGCTGCTCACCCTCTCGCCGGCGGTGGCGCAGCGGCTGGAGGGCAACCTCCCGCTGGCGATCTTCGGCGGCACGCTGATCGTCGTGATGATCGCCGCGCCCGGCGGTGTGCAGGGTCTGCTGTCCCGTCTCGGCCGAGGGCTGCGGGCCCGCTGGCCGGCGCGGCGTTCCTGAGCTGTCCCCGGCCCGGCCTCGGCCGGGCGCCTCACCACCACACCGTTCCCAGAAGAACCGGACCGAGAAAGGTCGGTGTTTCCCATGCACCGTACGGCACGACGCGGTCTCGCGATCGCCAGCACCATCGCCCTGCTCGTCACCGCCGCGGGCTGTGGCGGCGACGACGGCCCCACCTCCGGCGGGGGGTCGGTGCCGGGGGTAACCGACACCGAGATCGTCGTCGGCACCCACATGCCGCTCACCGGACCGGCCTCGGCCGGCTACTCCAAGATCGCCCCGGCGACGAAGGCGTACTTCGACTACGTCAACGCCAACGGCGGCGTGCACGGCCGGAAGATCACCTACAAGATCATGGACGACGGCTACAACCCGGCGAACACCCAGCAGGTGGTACGCCAGCTCGTCCTGCAGGACAAGGTCTTCGCCATCCTCAACGGCCTGGGCACGCCGACGCACACAGGTGTGCTCGACTTCCTCAGGACCAACCGGGTGCCCGATCTCTTCGTCGCCTCCGGCAGCCGCAGCTGGGACCAGCCCGACAAGTATCCCGGCACGTTCGGCTTCAACCCGGACTACACGATCGAGGGCAAGATCCTCGCCAACTACACGAAGGCGAACCTGGCCGGCCAGAAGGTCTGCTTCCTCGGTCAGGACGACGACTTCGGCCGCGACAGCCTGGCCGGCGTGGAGAAGGTGCTCGGCGCCGGGGCGGTGGCCGTCAAGCAGACGTACGTCACCAGCAACACCAACGTCGCGCCGCAGATCGGCGCGTTCAAGGCGGCCGGCTGTCAGGTCGTCATGCTGGCGACCGTGCCCGGCTTCACCGCGCTGTCCATCGGCACCGCCGCACGGCTGGGCTTCAAGCCGCAGTGGCTGGTCTCCAACGTCGGCGCCGACCACCCGACCCTGGCCAAGCAGCTCGGCGCCGCCGCCCCGCTGCTGGAGGGCATGGTCGGCACCAACTACCTGCCGATGCAGAACGACACCGCGAACCCGTGGATCCAGCTCTTCACGAAGATCAACAAGACGCACAACGGTGACGCGCCCTTCGACGGCAACACCGTCTACGGCATGTCGGTCGGCTACCTCTTCGTGCAGGTGCTCCTCGCCGCCGGCAAGGACGTCACCCGCGAGAAGGTGCTCGACGCGGTCCAGAAGGGCGGCTTCCAGGGCCCCGGGCTCGCGCCGCTGCGCTTCTCCGCCGACGACCACTCCGGCTACGGCGGGCAGCGGTTGAGCCGGGTGAGCGGGGGAGTGCAGAGCTACTTCGGGCCGACGTACGAGACCGACGACGGGGACGGGCCGGTCACCGAGTACAGCGCCCCGCCGGTCGCGCCACCGGCGAACGGGGTGCCGACCGTCTCCTGACGAGCCCGCCATCGCCTCGTACGACCCGGGGGTCACCGCCTCCGGGTCGTACGAGCGTGCCCGGATTCCGTGCGCGGTGCCGACGGGTGCCGGCCGTTGACCGACACCGATCAGTCCTCCTACTATCTGCACTGTGGATGCAATTTCAGGTCGACTCGCGGGTCGGGTCGCCATCGTCACCGGCGCCAGTCGCGGGATCGGCCTGGCCATCGCCCGACGACTCGTCGCCGAGGGTGCCCGGGTGGGTCTGACCGCCCGCCGTCCCGAGGCGCTCGCCGACGCAGTCGCCGCCCTCGGCGGCCCCGCGTACGCCGTGGCCGTGCCCGGCCGGGCCGACGACCCGGCGCACCGGGCCGAGGCGGTGCGGCAGGTCGGCGCGGCGTTCGGGCCGGTGGACCTGCTGGTCAACAACACCGGCATCAACCCCGTGCACGGCCCGCTGGTCGAGCTGGACCTGGCCGCCGCCCGCAAGATCCTCGACGTCAACCTCGTCGCCGCGCTGGGCTGGGTACAGGAGGTGTGCGCCGCCGGCATGACCGAGCGGGGCGGCTGCGTGGTCAACGTCTCCTCGATCGCCGGCCTCGCGCCGTCGCCGGGCATCGCCTTCTACGGCGTGAGCAAGGCCGCGCTCAACCACCTCACCGCCAGTCTCGCCGTCGAGCTGGGGCCGACGATCCGGGTCAACGCCGTCGCCCCCGGGGTGGTCAAGACCCGCTTCGCCGCGGCGCTCTACGAGGGGCGCGAGGACGAGGTCGCGGCGCGGTACCCCCTCGGTCGGCTCGGTGTCGCGCCGGACGTGGCGGGCGCGGTCGCCTTCCTGGCCGGCCCCGCCGCCGCCTGGATCACCGGACAGACCATCGTCTGCGACGGTGGCGTCACGCTGGCCGGCCGGCCCGGATGACACCTGTCGTGCGCGCTCGGCGGTGCCTGATCATCGCCTGTCTAGACTCGGCGGGGAGCCGGGCGACGTCGTGGCGGTGAAGGGGCGGGGGCGGATGAACAGGGTCGAGGCCCCGGGGCGGGTGGACGGGCGGACGGCCCGGGCCGAGCGCACCCGGGCAGCCATCGTCGAGGCGCACCTGGCACTCATCGCCGAGGGCGACCTGCGGCCGACCGGGGAACGCATCGCCGAACGGGCCGGCATCTCACTGCGGACACTCTGGACCAACTTCAAGGACATGGAGACGCTCTTCGAGGCGAGCGGCGCCGAGGTGCTGCGCCAGCAGGATGCCGCCTACCGGCCGATCTCGCCCGCGTTGCCGCTGGCCAAGCGGGTCGACGCGTACTGCCGGCAGCGGGCACGGCTGCTCCAGCTCATCGCGCCGTCGGCGCGGGCCGCGCAGATGCGCGAGCCGGTCTCCGACCAACTGCACCGCAACCGCCTCAAGCACATCGACCGGGTGCGCGACGAGGTCGAGCACCTCTTCGCCGCCGAGCTGACGAACGCCGGGCGGGGGCGCGAGCAGCTGCTCAACGCGTTGGTGGCGGCGAGCATGTGGCCGGCCTGGTCGATGCTGCGCTACGGCCTCGGGCTGGGCGTGGACCAGGCCCGCGCGGTGATGTCCCGGACGGTCGGCGCGCTGCTCGCCGAGGTCACGACCGGCTGATCCCGGCTCGTCCCCTCTTTCCATCCGGTGACCGATGGGTGACACTGGGACGCATGGTTACTGCATACTCAGTGCAAATAACCGTGTTGCGCGGCCGGGACGACCAGTGCCGAGCCATCCGGACTCTGCTCGACGGCGTGCCCGACGGCGGCGGGGCTCTGCTCCTGCACGGCGAGCCGGGCTCGGGCCGGACGGCGCTGCTCTCCTACGCCCACCGGTACGCGAAGGACTGCACCGTCCTCGCCGGGGCCGGGCTGCCCGAGGAGGCGACGCTGCCGTACGCCGGCCTGCAACGATTGCTCGATCCGGTGCTCGACCGGGCCGCCGCCCTGCCCGAGCCGCGACGGCACCTGCTGCGCCGGGCGTTGGACGGCGAGGGCTGCCGGCCCGAGCGCCGGCTGGCCCTGTCAGTGGCCGTCCTCGGTCTGCTCGCCGCGGCCGCCCGGGAGCGCCCGCTGCTCGCCACCATGGACGACGTCGACCGGGGCGACCCGCAGACCGCGCAGGTGCTGGCCTTCGTCGCCCGCCGGCTACGGCACCTGCCGGCCGCCGTCCTGCTCACCGCGGACGTCGGCACCACCGTCGACGGCATCGCGGCGCACCGGCTGCCGCCGCTGGGCGAGCGGGACAGCATCGCCGTCCTCACCGACCGGCTACCCGAGCGGCCCGCCGCGCCGGTCGCGGCCACGCTCGCCGCCGTCGGTGGCGGCAACCCGCAGGCTCTCGTGGACCTCACCGAGGTGCTGAGCCCCGGGCAGTGGCGCGGGGAGGAGCCCCTGCCGGCCGCGCCGCCGGCCGATGGCGCACTTGCCCGCGCCTACCGGGCCCGCCTCGACCGGCTGCCGCCGGACACCCGCCGGATGCTGCTGCTCGCCGCGCTCGACGAGTCGGACGAACCGGCGACCTTCGTTCGCGCGGCCGACGCCGCCGGCCTGGCCGTCGAGGCGCTCGCCCCGGCCGAGGCCGCCGGCCTGGTTCGGGTCGAGCCCGGGGGCGTCACGTTCGCGCAGCCGCTGGCCCGCACGATGGTCGCGGCCGGTGCGCCGCTGGCCCAGCGGCGGGCGGCGCACCGGCTGCTCGCGGAGGTTCTCGATCCGGACGGGCAACGGCTGCTGCGGGCGATGCACCTCGCCGCCGCGACGGCGGGCGCCGATCCGGCCCTCGCCGCCGAGTTGGAGCGGGCGGCGGCCGGTGGGCGCGACGGCTGGGCCGTGGCGTCGGCCGCGCTGTGCCGGGCCGCCGCGCTCAGCGACCGCCCGAGCGACGTCGCCGCGCGCCTGCTCGCCGCCGCCCGGTACGCCTGGACCGCCGGGCAACCCGGCCAGGCCCGGCTCCTGCTCGACCGCCTCCGCGCGACCTGCGCGGACCCGACCGTCACCGGGCACGCCGGGCTGCTGCGCGGCGAGCTGCAACTGCGCTGCGACGACGCCGCCGGCGCGGCGGCCACGCTGCTGTCCGCCGCGCGTACGGTGGCCGGGACCGACCGCGCCGTGGCCATGGAGGCGCTGGCGCGGGCCGGCGAGGCCGTGTGCTTCGCCGGCGACCAGTACCGGTACGCGGAGGTGGGCCGGCGGGCCGCGGCCCTGCGGCACCCGAACGACCCGCCGGCCGTGGAGCTGGCGGGATGCCTCGTCACCGGGGTGGCCGCCACGCTGCGGGGTGACCACGAGCGGGCCGGGCCCGCGCTGCGCCGAGCCGTCGTGCTGGGCGGCCGGTTGGCCGGGCCGGCGCTGACCCCGACCGCGCTCACCTGCGCGGCGGCGGCCGGGCTGGTGGTGGCCGTGGACGGCGCCGCGCACCGGCTCGCCGAGCGCGCCGTCGGGTTGGCGCGGGAACGGGGCGAGCTGTCCATGCTGTCCCGGGCGTTGGAGCTGCGCGCGGTAGCCGAGTACTGGCTGGGGCGGCACGAGGCCGCGGCGGAGACCTCCCGCGACGGGCTGCGGGTCGCCCGCGCCACCGGGCAGTTCAACTGCGCCAACGTCCACCTGGGCCTGCTCGCCGTGCTGGCCGCCGTCCGGGCCGACCGGGAGACCAGCCTGCGGCGGATCCGCGAGATCGGCCCGACGCCGACGCCGGGCAGCCGACCACACGCGCTCGCCGGGTGGGCGCTGGCCGTGCTCGACCTCGTCGACGGTCGGCACGCCGAGGCGGCGGCCCGACTGGCGTCGCTGGCCCGGCTCGGCACCGGCCGGGGTCAGGTGCTGGTCCAGGTGATGGCCACCCCGTACCTGGTGGAGGCGGCGGCCCACCTGCCGCACCGGCCGGCGGCGACGGCCGCGCTCGCGGCCTTCGACAGGTGGGCGAGCAGCACCGCGAGCCCGCTGCGCCGGGCGCTCTCGGCCCGGTGTCACGCGCTGCTCGCGCCCCGGGGCGGCGTCGAGGCGGAGCAGGAGTTCCGGACCGCGCTGCGACTGCACCCGACGGAGGATGGCGCCTTCGAACGGGCGCGCACGGAGCTGCTCTTCGGTCAGGACCTGCGGCGCAGCCGGCGTCCGCGGGACGCCCGGGGGCACCTGCACCAGGCCCGGGAGACGTTCACGTTGCTCGGCGCGGATCGCTGGGCCGAGCAGGCCACGGCCGAGCTGCGCGCCGCCGGGGAGTCGGTCGGTCCGCCGGACCTGCCGGCGGCGCGGTTGCTGACCGGTCAGCAACTGCGGATCGCGCAACTGGTCGCCGAGGGCGCCACCAACCGGGAGATCGCCGCCCGGATGTTCCTGTCCACCCGCACGGTCGACCACCACCTGCGCAACGTCTTCCACCGGCTGGGCATCCGCTCCCGTACCGAGTTGGCCCGGACCTTCGCCGCCGAGCCGCACGCCGGACTGGCCTCCGACCGGTGAGCGCCGCCCGGGCACGGTCCGGTCTGGACGACGTAAACTATCACCGCTAGTTTATCCGTCATGGAGCTCACCCTGTCCGCCGAGCAGACGGCGGTCCGTCAGCTCGCCGCCGAGTTTGCCGACCGGGAGTTGACGCCGCACGCCGCCACGTGGGATCGGCGCGAATCGGTCGACCCGGCCATCGTCGGCAAGCTCGGCGACCTCGGCTTCCTCGGGCTGACCATCGCCGAGTCCGACGGCGGCTCCGGCGGCGACCACCTCGCGTACTGCCTGGTCCTGGAGGAGCTTGGCCGGGGCGACTCGGCCGTGCGTGGCATCGTGTCCGTCTCGCTCGGCCTGGTCGCCAAGTCGATCGCCGCCCACGGGTCGGCCGCGCAGCGGGCCGAGTGGCTGCCCCGGCTCTGCTCCGGCGCCGCGCTCGGCTGTTTCGGGCTGACCGAGCCGGACAGCGGATCGGACGCGGCCGCGCTGCGCACCCGCGCGGTCCGCGACGGCGACGACTGGCTGCTCACCGGCACGAAGACGTTCATCACCAACGGCACGACCGCCGACGTTGCACTGATCTTCGCCCGCACCGGCGGTCCCGGCCACCGGGGCATCACCGCGTTCCTGGTGCCCACCGACAGTCCGGGCCTGACCCGGCGCGAGATCCACGGCAAGCTCGGCCTGCGCGGGCAGGCCACCGGTGAGCTGCGTCTCGACGACGTGCGGGTGCCCGACACCGCCCGCCTCGGGGCCGAGGGCGCCGGCTTCCGGCTGGCCCTGGCCACCCTCGCCAAGGGGCGGATGTCGGTGGCGGCCGGCTGCGTCGGCATCGCCCAGGGTTGCCTCGACGCGGCGGTCGGCTACGCCGGGCAGCGGACCCAGTTCGGCAAGCCGATCGCCGGGCACCAGCTCGTCCAGCAGCTGCTCGCGGCCATCGCCGTCGACACGGCGGCCGCCCGCCTGCTGGTCTGGCAGGTCGCCGACCTGATCGACCGCGACCAGCCGTTCGCCACCGAGGCGTCGATGGCGAAGCTCTTCGCCAGCGAGGCCGCCGTCCGCGCGGCCAACAACGCGGTCCAGGTCTTCGGCGGGTACGGCTACATCGACGAATACCCGGTCGGCAAGTACCTGCGCGACGCGCGGGTCGCCACCCTCTACGAGGGGACCAGCCAGATCCAACAGCTCCTGATCGGACGCGCGCTCACCGGCGTCAACGCCTTCTAGCTCTAAGGACACCCGGATGCGAGTCTTCACCTCCGTCGACGAGCTGACCACCGCGGTCGGCGAAACCCTCGGGCCCGGCCCCTGGCAGCGGATCGAGCAGGACCGCGTGGACCTCTTCGCCGACGCCACCGACGACCACCAGTGGATCCACATCGACCCGGTACGCGCGGCGGCCGGGCCGTTCGGTGCCACGATCGCGCACGGCTACCTGACCCTGTCGCTGTTGCCGGCGTTGGCCGGTCAGCTGTACCGCGTCCAGGGGGTCGCGATGGGAGTCAACTACGGGCTGAACCGGGTGCGCTTCCCCGCGCCGCTGCGGGTCGGCGCCGCCGTGCGGGCCACCGCCGTCATCGCGGAGGTGTCACCGGTCAGTGGTGGGGTGCAGATGGTCACGGCGGTGACCGTGGAGAGTGACGCCGGGGGCAAGCCAGTGTGCGTCGCCGAGACGGTGAGCCGCCTCTATGGCGAGGCGGGTCGCTGAGCGGTCGTCGGACGGCATAGCTGTCAGCGAGTCCACGAGATGAACCGGGCGAACAGGTCGGCAGGCTGCGGCCGGGGGGTGTCCCTGTGGGTTTGGTCAAGTCCCGGAGGGTGTCGACGTCAAACGGTAGGTGAGGTCGTCGAGGCAGGCGGTGAGGTCGGCGATGGTGGACAGTTCGTAGTGGGTGCTGAGGACGGCGCCTGTGGAGATGTGGGCGAGGTCGAGTTCGGCTTCGCCGCTGGTCCAGATGGTCAGTTGTGCCTCGCGGTCGGTGGTGGTGCAGACGATCCAGGCCGCTGACTTGTCGCGGGTGGGTCCGCGATGCAGTTCCCATTGCACGCCTGCGTTGTTCCATTGGTTGGCGCGGGCGTGCACGATGGCAGCGAAGTCGTCGAGGTCCAGGTCCTTCACGCCGCTGATGCTAGAGCCGGCAGCGGCCGGGGCTGGTAGGGGATTTTGTAGCGGAGCGCGCGCTCGTTGACGGTGAGATCCTCGGGATCCCACACGTCAAGTGTCTCGCCCTCATCGAATTCCACGATGAGCCGCTGCAGCAACTGGCGCAGGATCAGATACCCGAACGACAGGATCATGGTCTCAGCATGACCACGACAACCGGCGACGGCCCCGGACAAAACCGCGCGTCATAACCCGCGGCCGGGGTTTTCGAACGGTACAAGCTCCTTACATGACCGATCGGGTCGAGATGCTAACTTACGGGATGATCCACCGCGGAAACACGCCGCGATCGCCACGCCATGCCGTAAGCCGAAACCATCGTGCCCTCCTCCGAGCGGAAGCTGCCGAAGCAGGCTGAGAGGCGTCCGGCCATCCGGGATGCCGGGTCGGTGGACACCGCCGGGCGGGGCGGGAGGTCGTCCGGGCTGCCGGTGGAGCGCGGCAGCCCGGACGCTTTTCGATCAGTCGTTACGGTTTGGCTGCCGGGGTCCCGGCAGTGGTGGTCAGGTCCTGGGTGGTCCAGGCCGCGCCGATACGAGGCAGGTAGGTCTCCTGGACATGACCGCCCGTGGCGTTGATGGTGAAGACGCTGGTGTAGCCGTCATGTGTCACCGTGACCGGCCGACCCGCCATCAGCGGAGTGCCCGGGTTGGCGGTCAGGTCCTGTGCCACCCACGCGGTGCCGAGACCAGATAGGAAGGTCTCCTGCAGCCGGCCACCGGTCGTGGCGGCGAACACGCTGACGTAACCGTCATGCACGACCGCTGACGTTGCCGGCTTCACCGCGCTGCCCGGCAGCGACTGGGTCACCCATGGGGCGCCAATCCGAGCAAGGTAGGTCTCCTGCAGCTGCCCAGCCGCGGTGACGGTGAACACGCTGACATAGCCGTCATGCGTCACCACCGACGGTGCCTGCGCGACCGCCGCCGCGCCGAGGTCCTGCGACACCCAGGCAACGCCGATACTGGCCAGGAAGGTCTCCTGGACCCGGCCGCCGGTCGTCACCGCGAACACGCTGACATAACCGTCGTGCGTCACCACCGACGTGTACGGCGCTACCACCCCACCCGGCAACGGCTGGGTCACCCACGCCGCGCCCAGACGGGACAGGTACGTCTCCTGGATCTGCCCGGCCGAGGTGACCGTGAACACGCTGACGAAGCCGTCGTGGACACTGACCGACGGCGTCTGTCCCACCGCGACCGCACCCAAATCCTGCGTCACCCACGCACCACCGACACGAGCCAGGAACGTCTCCTGCAAATGCCCGTTCGAGGCATTGACCGTGAACACACTCGTGTACCCGTCATGCACCACCGCGATCGGCTGACCCGCTACCGACGGCGTACCCGCCGCCACCGACAGATCCTGCGTCACCCACTCACCACCAAGCCGCGCCAGGAACGACTCCTGCAAATGCCCGTCCGCCGCGTTCACCGTGAACACACTCGTATAACCCTCATGAACCACCGCCTGACCCGCCAGCACACCACCACTCGAGCCGCGGTTCGGGGCTGTCTCGCTAAGGGTGTTTTCGGCGATCTTGGTTAGTAGGTTTCAGCAGGTGGGAAGCGGTCGCTGAAGGTGATGGCGAAGGCGTTCA
>NZ_JBEXHJ010000020.1:0-15258 GCF_040607775.1 Micromonospora sp. NPDC005237
ACATCGTTCTGTGTCGCGGTCATCACGGCACCCTCCTCACCAGGCACAACGCCTGGCAGGTCAGGCCGGAAACACCGTTAGATCCACAGTCCCCGTTTTCATGGAGCTTCGTAATCATGGTCTGATGGCCATGGGGAGGAAGTTTCTGTGGCGGCACCGAAGAAGTACCCCGATGAGCTGCGTCAGCGCGCTGTGCGTTTGTACCGCGAGTCGAACCCGAAGCCCGTGATCCGGAGGCTGGCTGAGCAACTGGGTGTGCATCACGAGGCGTTGCGGAACTGGATCCGGCAGGCCGAGGCCGACGCGGGCGAGCGGGAGGATCGGCCCAGCAGCGACATGCTGGCCGAGAACCGCAGGCTGCTGAAGGAGAACGCGGAGCTACGCCGGGCGAATGAGATCTTGAAAGCCGCGAGCGCGTATTTCGCGGCGGAGCTCGACCCGACCCGGCGACGGTCATGAGGTTCATCCATGAACACCGTGACCAGTTCGCGGTCGCGCTCCTGCTACGGGTCCTCAACATCGGCGCCTCGACCTACTACGCGTGGGTCAAGCAGGCCGAACAGCCCTGCGACCGCGACGTGGTCGACCTGGGCCTGCTGTCCAACATCCACGAAATCTGGACTACTTCCGGGCACACCTACGGCGCGGACCGGGTGCATCGGCAGCTACGCCGTGACGGCATCCACGTCGGCCGCAAACGCGTCGAGCGGTTGATGGCCGCCCAGGGCTGGCAGGGTGCGTTCCTGCGTCGCGGCTGGCGGGGCGGCTCCACCGGGCAGGATCCACGGCACACGCCGGCGCCGGATCTGGTCAACCGGCAGTTCACCGCGGCCGGGCCGAACCGGCTCTGGGTCGCCGACGCCACCCGCATCCCCTGCGGTCAGGGCGTGTTCTGGCTCGCCGCGGTCCGTGACGTCTTCTCCCGCCGGATCGTCGGTTGGAAGACCGCCGACCGCTGCGACACCGACCTGATCCTCGCCGCCCTCGAATACGGCATCTGGTCGCGCGACGTCCGCGACGGGCAGCTGATCCACCACTCGGACAGGGGATCGAACTACACGTCCTTCCGCTTCGCGCAACGCTTACAGGACAACGGAATCCTGCCCTCCATGGGCTCCGTCGGCGACTCCTACGACAACGCGCTGATGGAGAACTTCTGGTCAACGCTGAAGATCGAACTCGTCTACCGCACAAGCTGGCGGACCCGCGACGAGGCCGAGAACGCGATTTTCGCCTACATCGACGGGTGGTACAACACCCGCCGCATCCACAAAGAACTGGGCGACCTCAGCCCCGACGAGTACGAGACCGCCTGGCACCACCAACAGACCAGCCAGACCGAGCCAGATATCGTCACCCCTGCACCGACCGGCAGCAGGTAACCACCCCTCCATCAAAGCGGGGGAAGCTCAGCCTGTAGATCCCCCTTTTACGCGCACCGGCCGCATGCTGGTGCGCCCGGGCGGACGACGAGTCGACCGACACATGCCACGTGATGCGCCCAGCCGCGTCGGCCACCGCCTGCAACGTGGTCAGGATTTTCACCCAGGTTCCGTCGCGCTGCCAGCGGCGGAACACCGCGTATGCCGCCGCCCAGGACCCGTAGCACTCCGGCACGTCCCGCCACGGGGCACCGACTCGGATCCGCCACCGGATCCCGTCAATGAGCTGGCGCTTCGTCCATGTCGGCGGCCGTCCCTGCCTACGCTGCACGGGCAACACCCGCTCAAGCGCCGCCCACTGCGCGTCGGTCAGGTCGTGCCGCCTCGTCACCGCTACAGTGGCCACGAGGTCTCCGTGTTGATGGTCTTCTTCGTCGATGAACCATCTACCGGAGACCTCGCTACGTATCGATCACCGACGCGCCGGGTTCTCATCAACCCGCTACCGCCGAATTCGGCCCAGGCCCGAGTTGTACAGGCGGGCGAGGGCCGCACCCGGTCGAAATGAGGTGCTTGATGATCCCGAAGCCTGCCAGGCTGCGCGGCATGGACGTTCGTCTCGAGCCTTGGTCGGAATCCGCGCTCGACCTCCTGCGCCGGATCAACACTCCGCAGATGCGTCGACACGTCGGCGGTCCCGAGCCGGAGGAACAACTGCTTGCCCGGCACCGCCGATACCTTGCCATGCCGGCAACTGGCCGCGGCTGCATGTTCGCCGTACTGCTCGGCGACGAGATGGTCGGCAGCATCGCATACCACCAGCGTGACTGGCAGGGCCAGCAGATCTACGAGACCGGCTGGAACGTCCTACCGCCCTACCAGGGCCGAGGCATTGCCTCCGCAGCCGGCACCGCCCTGATCACCGTCGTCCGCGAGGCTGCCCGCCACCCCGACGCGCCCCACAGCCTGCACGCGTTCCCCTCAATCGAGAACGCCCCCTCCAACGCGCTCTGCCACCGCCTTGGCTTCACTCTCCTCGGCCCTTGCAATTTTGAGTACCCGCCGGGCAGCGGCTCCCTCATGCGCAGCAACGACTGGCGCATCGACCTCGCCAACTCCGGCCGGACTGCCGTCACACCGCAGCGCGACCGCGTGCGACTTCGACACAGGCCCTAGCAGGATGCGAGCTAGTCGCCAGAGGAACCCCAGAAGTAGATTTCGCTGGGACTGCCGTCAGCGTCATGCAAGACCGCGCACCGGCCGAACCAGCTCGTGTCAGCAAGAGGTTCAAGCGCCTCCACGTGCGACCGGGTCAGCTTGTGGACACCCAGGTGCTCGAGCGCCTCCGCCTCGCCCACCGGCTGGACCGTCCCATAGTCAGGCTTTTCGCCGTCGGCCAATACCCGAGACATATCCAATATCGAGTGCGTACCGGACTCTTGGACGGATTCGTCCGCCCACAGCTCCGCCTCCGTCTGCGGCCGGTTCGGAAAGTCCGCCGCCGATTTGCCGTACTCATACGGCACTGCCCACCAGTAGTCGCCGGTCTCGAACACCTGCCGCCGCAGTCCGTTCAGCGCGACTTGGAGATCCGGCTGATATGCGACGTAGTAGTCCCACCCAGACGCGCCCACGTTGACCCCCTTGATCTTGAAGCAGGCTAGCCGGGAGGCCGGCTTGCGTCTACCTGCGCAGCAGCACTGAAGCTTGATCACCTTGGTCGCCTCGTGGGTCTCGCGACGACACCCTCAGCCCGCATCTACGACCTCCACGATGGGTGCGAAGCTGCGGACCGCCGTTTGGATGCTCTTGCGGTGCAGCCGCAGAAGGCAGCCGGACTGCTGTCGACGACAACGGCCGGTGGGACGTGCGGGACGAACACCTGGTTCATCCGCCGCAGGCCGCGTGAGCGCGCCAAGCCCGGCAGCCAGGGGCAAGCCGGGGCGCCGCTGCGCGACGCGACACCGTTACGCAGTCGTCAATCTGCACCAGCATGGCGCCGACTACCGAGCAACCCCGAACACTTCCGACGCCTAGCAACGCTGAGGAAGCCTCGCCACCCGACAAGCGCTCCCGCACCAGCCGGCACTGCACGCCAAAGCAGTAAGCCAGCCGCGCCAAGGGCACGGCTGGCTCGAACTGCAGGATCAAGACGGCGGCCCTTCGCCTGGCCGCGCCCACACGCAGCGGCCTACGGCTGCGCACGCACGCCCGTCAACACCAAGCCACCGACCAACAGCCACAGTCGCCTGACGGGCCCATGGCCGTAGCGATCCCTCCCGAGAGCAACCTGAGCAGCCGGGTTGGGAATCGACGCCCCACTGCTATACGGCACGCCATCGAGCAGCGCGCCCTCCCGGTTACGCCGGGCGCCGTCGAACAATTCCCATAGGCGTCGGGGCGCTGACGGAAACTGCGACGGCCACCCAAGGCGCACCCATCGGATCTATATAGCGAACCCTCATTACCGACGTTAGACCAGGACCTCGCGATCGAGTGCCTTCGCATACTGTTGTGCCCAGCGCTTCGCAGAGCTAGCGATATCGACTTCTTGACCGCCTGGCAGTAACAGGGGGCCGGCTTTTAACTTTTCCTGAATCGCAGCTTCGAGTTCAATCGATTCGAGGTCACGAGCAAGGATCAATGCTTGGACGAGTCGCGCGGGATAGTTTGCTAGGGGAAGCCAGGTGGTCAGATTCCCCCGCCGCACATCCGATTTCGATGCGAGTAGCTGTGCGAGATCGAGACGATCCACGACGAATCCCTGAGCAGTACCGATACCGCCGCGCAAGAAATCCTCTACAGATTCGCCTGTCGTTGGCAGTTCGAGAGCATCATCTAAGACAGGATCAATAGCGACCGACAGACTGCCAAAGCTGGACAATGCCGGACCTAACTTGAGGTCGCCAACGAAAAAGTGCCAGCGAAGTCGGCCATCAGGACATCGCTCCAGCGTCGCCGTCAGCGCGAACTCATCCGAAGACCACGTAGCACGTCCCTTGCGGTCCACCGTCGCGGACTCTGGGATCACGCCAGCACCTATGGCAATTTTAAAAACTTGACTTATTGACATCTGCTTGGGCATACCCGCTTACCACTTCAACCATCGGAACGGACTCTTTGGCACCGCCGTGAGGCGGAATGTGACGGCCCCGCCGTTGCCGACCTGGTAGGTCCACAACTCGCCGTAGTCTACACCCATCTGGTTCATGTAACGCCTAAGTTGACGGGTGCCCGCCCGAATCCCACTTTTCGAATCCGGCTTCAGCTCGACAGGAAAGCCGTTGTCGGTAAACCCATCAGGCACGTCGCCACTTGCCAACCGGCGCCCACGCTGATAGTCGACTGAATCAAGATTCTCACGCCACTCAGGCGCATTGTGAACCTTCGTACCCTGCGACGCCGCAGTACTATTGCCCTTTTGAAGATTGGCATCTTTACGCGGTGGGCTCTGCTTTTTCCTTATCGGCCTGGGCTTTGGCTCCGCAGAGGGCCTAGGCTTGCTGCGGCTGGCCTTGGGCTTGGGCTTGGGCTTGGGCTTAGTGACTTTCCGGCCGGGCTTGGGGGTACTCTTCTTCGTGGATTGGGTGGTAGCCCGGTTCTTGTTCGGGTTATTGCGGATGCCCTTTTTGAGTTCCGCCATTTCGCCGCGGTCGCTCATGCGCTTAGGGCCTGTGCGCTTCTGCGGCTTCCTAACCTTCGGGCCCTTACCACCCTTCTTCTTTAGTAGGTTCTTGAGGGATTGCCTGAATGACGTCTTTCCGAGAACGTTTCCTCCGCCGGCCGGTACAATTCCGCGACCACCGCCAGCGTGAGATACCTGCATGAGTCCGTCGGGGTCGGAGTAGGTGATGGGGCTGTTGTTGGCGTAAGCGTATCCGTGCAGTGTTTGTGGATTACCGAAGTCGACGAGGGGGTCGGTGGAGAGGAACCGGCCGATGGATGGGTCGTACTCGCGGGCGCCGAGGTGGGTGTAGCCGGTTGGGTCCTTCGTGCCGCCGACAATTCCCTTGTTGTCGGGCCAGGCGGGTGGCGACGCGCTGCGGTCTTCGCCGAAGGGAGTGAGCCGCCGACGGTTAGCAGCAAGCGTGACGGCGTTGATCGCGATTTCGCTCGTGCCGTGGTGGTTGGCGGCCATCCAGGTGAGGCCGTCGGTGCTGGTTCGGACAGCGTTGGGATAGTACCGGGTCGCCGTGACTTGTCCCGTGGTGTGACTGAGGTGGTATTCGGTGTCGCCCAGGGACAGGGTCTTCTGTGCCCCAGGGTCGTCGGCGATTAGGCGGTTGCCGTCCGAGTCATATATGTAGGTGTGCGTATTGGCGCCGTTGACGAGTGTGGTGAGTTGTCCTTCGGCGTCGAAAGTGAGGTTTTGGTCGGCAGTCCCGGTCTTGGTACGGGTTCGTTGATACCCGCCATCGTCGTACGTGTAACTGCTGGTTGGGCCCCCGGCGGTGGTTGAGGTGCTGGTGAGGGTGTGGGGGCGGTCAGTGCCCGCGGCGGGATAGATGTAGTTCTGGGTAAAGTCTCCGGATGCGGAGTGTCGGGTGTCGGTGAGTCGGTTGCCGGTCTTGTCGTAGGTATACGAGCGCCAGTAGGCGTCGGCTCCTCCGATGACCGCTTGACTGGGAGTGCCTTGGCAGGTCGCGGCGGCGGTGGTCCAGGATTCGGTGAGTCGCTGGAGATAGTCGTAGCCAAAGCATTGGTTGGCGACGGTGGTGGTGCCGCTGGTCTCGGCTACACCGGTGATGTTGCTAGCGTCGTCGTAGGTGTATTGCTCGGTGAGCTTCTCGTTCCAGGTATCAGGAGTGGTGGGGTTTTCGGTTTCGACCCCGTAGTTCGTCAGCCGGCCGGTGGCGTCGTCGATGGCGGTGGTGAGGCGGGCTCGTTTCGTTCCTGATCCGAGAATTTGTTGCTTGCTGCCGCCGTGCCAGTAGTACTGGGCACTGCCGAGATAGGTGTCTAGGCCAGTGACGCTGGCGAGGTAGCCGTGGTCGGTATAGGCAGAGGTGACGGTCTCGGCGGGTAGTCCACCCTTCGCGGGCAACGTGGTGCTGGCCAAGGTCCCGTCGGGGTAGTAGCCGAAGCCGGTGGCATAGGTTCCGGCCAGCGCCCCTTGACTCGCGGGAATGATGTCGGTGCGGCCTGTGGGCTGGTACAGCTCTGTGTAGCCGGTGACCTGTTGGATGTAGTCGCCGGTGCTGTGGTGGCGCGTTGAGGAGGTGGGGTAGCCCTTGGCGAGGGTGTCATAGAGCCAGGAAGCGCGTAGCGTGCCGGTCTCGCTGTCGTCTCGGAGCTCGGTGATACGGCCGAGTGAGTCCATTTTGCGGTAGAGGAGCTCGCCGCGGCCATCAGTGGTGGTCGTTAATTGATCCGCATCGTCGTAGCCGTAGGTGCTGTCACCCGCATCGGGATCTTCGGTGCGGATGAGGCGACTGCGGCGATCGTAGGCGTTGGTCCATGTGTTGCCGGCCGGATCGGTGACGGAGATGAGTCGGTCGAGCCGGTCGTAGGCGTAGCGGGTTTCGTCGGCGGTACCGCTCGGCGCTGTGCCGTGGTGCTGCAGCAGGCTTGTGGTTCGACCGTGGGCGTCTTCGAACCTGGTGGTTGGGATACCACCGGCGGGTGGATCGATGGCGACGCGGTCACCGTCGTAGGCGATGGTGGTGTAGAACTTCTCGCTGTTGAGGGACCAGAGGGCGTCGCGGATGAGGTCTCCGGCGCTGTCGTAGGTGTAGCGCCGCTGTGTGGCTACATCGGTGTCGGCGAAGGTCACCAGGGTGCCGGTGGGGGCACTCGCGGCGTTGTAGAAGTCGGTTTCCTTGACGAGTAGCCCGCGGGAGTCGTAGCGGGTGTCCGCGATGACCCGCTTCCCGTCAGGTGCTGTCGTTTGGTTTTGCCGTTGGCGCAGGAAGCCGTCGTAGATCTCGAAGGTGTCGATCTGCTTGTTGGTTGGTCCGAGCATTCTGGTCTGCACTGTCGATGGCGCGGACTTGGTCACGGCGTAGATGTGTTCGCTGTTGGGCGTGAGCGTGGTGGCCCGGCCAGGCAGCCATGTCTTGGTGAGTCTGCCGAGCAGGTCGTACTGGGCGTTCGTGACCTTCCCGTTCGGGTCTGTCGAGGTAATGGGCTGTCCACGCAGGTTCAGTGTGTCGGTGGTGTAGTGGCCGGCGGGGTTGGTCTCCTTGACGGCTGTCACGGGGCTACCCGTCGCCGGGGTGTAGTCCGCTATGGTGACCTGGCCCAGGGCGTCGGCGCTGGTCTTGATTCGGCCGTGGTCGTCGTAGGTGTTGGTTTCAGTCGTAACCCAGTTGGGCGTGGTCGACGTGTACGACGCCAGGTCGTCAACTCGGGTTTCTAAACCCTTGCTGGGTGGTGCGCCGAGTGTGGTCGAGCCGTCGTAGTAAGTTCGGCTGCCACTGAGGACATTGGCAGGGCCCGGTGAGGCTGTGCAGTCGGTCAGGAGCTCTTCAGCCGGGTAGTCGACCAGCCATGACGTCGCTGTGACGTTACGGGCGTACGCGTAGGTGGTGCAGGTCTCGTCGCCGGTGACCGCCGTGTCACCGTTATCGGTGGTCTTGGTGACGCTGCCGTAGGTGGTGTCGTAGTCGTGGAAGATTTCTGATCGGCGCCAGGTGCCGGTCGCGGCGATCCACTCGTAGGTGTGCAGGACGCGGGGTTCGGCGTACCACGCTTCGAAGGTGGTGGGTTGCGCGTAGTCGGGAGATTCCACCCGCAGAGCGGTGCGATGCCGCCACGGGCCGTGGATCTCGCGGGTAACGGCTTGGCCGCCGGGTGCCGCAAAGTGGATCTCCTCACGCAGCATGCCCGTGTAGCTGTCGTAGTCGGGTACGGAGGCACCGTCCGAAGCGGTGATCGATACGGTACGGGTGTTCTCACCTGCGTCCGTGCGGTCACCGTGCATGCCTGTGAAGTAGACGTATTGGCTTTGCGACTGCGTGGTACCGGAGGCGCCCTCGGTCACCGTTACCACCGGCCAGCCGCGGAAGTCGGACCACGAGCGTTGTGGCAACGGAGCGCCCCACGCGTCGTCGTCGTGGTGCCACAGCACGGCGCTCGACGATCCGCCGGCGCCGGGAACAGAACTGGCGTAGGCGTAACCGGTGACCATGTCCGGCGATCCGCCTACCAGGTCCTTCTCGATCACCTGGGTGACGCGATACTTATTCCACCAACTCCAGCCACCGACGTTGTCCGGTGGGGCGTAGTACTGAGGAAAGCATCGCTTGGTATTCATCGCCGGGTCGGCTGGCAGGCTTGTAGCGGTGCAGTCAGATCCCTCATAGGTGACAACGACTTGGCCGCCTGTCTCGGTGGCGACGCTGGTGAGGCGGTACTTGTTGGTTACGGGTACACCGGCATCGACGTTGTGGTCGGTGCGGTTGGCGAAGCGGGTGCCACCGAACGTCACCGACGGCATCGACTGCGTCGTCGTTCCGTGACCTCCCGTGCGCGTGATAGAAGCCAGCCACAGGGTCGGGGAGGTGAGCGCCGAGTTCTCGTTGGTCGAGGGGAACTGGTGCGCCAGCGTCCACGTGTCAACCGTGGTGTAGGAACTTCCGGTGCGAACCTGAGTCACGACCGACTCGAGCCGCCGCTCGGTCCAGAACGTCGGCGCGGCAATACTGCACGGCGCGCCAGAACACTTCAGGTCCCACGGAGTGTCAGGCCAGTTCGCCACCACAGGAGTCGAGCCTGACCAGCAGGAGGACAGACACCGTTCCTTCGTGTTGAACAGCACCTGCATCGCCGGAGTTGTGGGCTGTGGGAACCCACGCGAGCCGTACTCGATCCGGGCGAGGGTCGCCGACCGGTCGTATTGAGTCACGGTGCTGGCGTTACCGGCCCGGGCCGTGGTGTTGAACTCCTTGCTGTAGAAGAACGACATGACATCACCGGTGGGTTCCTCGACCAGGTCGAGGTACCAGCGGTAGGCCATGGGGCACCACGAAGCGGTGAACCCGGTCGTCTTGTAGCACGGCTCGTTCGCGTGGTTGGAGAAGACAGGCACACCCTGTACCGAGTGCGTCTCCCTGCTGTCGATCCAGTTCAGCCCGAAGGTGTACCGGGTGCCGTCGGGGGTGGTCAACCGCCAGCGCTCGTCGTTCCAGTTGCGGGTGTCGAGCCCGCCGGTAAGGAGTTCGACCCGGGTGCCGTCGTCGTCGGCCTTCCGCCAGGTGCCGCTGGCGTCGTCCAGGATTAGTTCCGTCGACTCACCGTCCAGCACCAGCGTGGCGTTCTGGTCGCGGTAGCAGAGGTCAGAGGTGGCGTTCGTGTATTTTGGCGAGTTCGCCAGGTCGTCCTTACAGGCACGGTAGGAGCGCTCGATGTAGCCGGACTGGTACTCCCAGCCCTCTCCCACCCACGAGGTCTGCGTATTTTCGCCGTTCGTCTGGCCATCCACGCGCCCGGACGAGTAGTCCAACCCGATCTCGGGATCCAGGTCACCGGCGGACGGGGGGACCTCGATGTCATAGGACCAGGCAAAGTTTCCCGACTGGGAACCTGCCGCCCAGGATGACGACGATGCCAGGGATGTCTTGGTGAAGTTACCCGTTTGACTGGACGTACCAGCGACCAGCGCGACGACGGCATCCGCAGCGGGGCCACCACCAACGGCGGTACCACCGAACGCCTCGTCGGTCGGGCCACCGCTGCCCAGCTCCACGTCGCCGGACATCACCGAACGACCCAGGTCGTTGTCGCTGGCGAGTGTGGTCATCGACGTGCAGCGCTCTTCGTCGCCCTGTCCACCACAATCGGTGAACTGCACGAGCTGCAGACGGGAAGCCCAGGCGGCGCCGAATGCGTCCTTCAGCCCCGAGTAGTCCACCTCCACCCGAACACGTGCGTTCTCGACCTGCCCGTCGGCGCGACCGATCCGCATAAGGACGGGCACATCAGCCCTCGCGGCCCGCGCTTCGTTGAACACCTCGACACGCGCTCGCTTGGGCGGCGTAGCTCCACCCTGCGCCGCACGCGGCACAGACCCGTCCGTCGCCAGACGGATTGGAAGCCCACCCACTCGTGCCATCGCGGACGTACGGGCCGCCGACTGATCCAGAACATCCAGCTCGGCCGCCCCGCCGGTGGGCAACGCACCCGAACCTGGCTTCCACTGCTCCTTCGCGGACTGCGCCACCTCAGGCTTGCGGTTACCAAGCGCCGAAACCGGCACCGAACGGTCCCGTGGGGCACTCGACGAAGTCGGCGCCGCGTAGGCAGGGACGAACGGCAGCAGCGTGACCGCCAGGAGAACGACCACCGCTGGCGAACCGCGTCGTAATATCAGCTCCCACCAGGAAAAGACGCTTGATTCTCTGGCCTGACTGTCCACAGTGTCTCCCCGTGTCTACTTTCGCAACAGTGATCGAAAGCTAGGGGTGGTTCAAACGCAAGGTCAAGGGGTGATCACAACCTGCAACCACAAAGCGGACGGGCGCGGACAGAGCTCCGCCCTGCCGCACCAAGCGTGGTCATGCGACACAGCTGCCCCGCACGCCCCGCGCCGAGCGGCCGCTTACGCCGCGCGCCAGCCTTCGGCGGGTGTCAGTTGGTCGCCTGACGAACTCTTGTCGTGCGTGCGTCCTCCCAGGTCGATCACGTCGGCAGCAGCGAAGAAGAGGCAGAGGTGATAGCTAGAGGACCGAGCAGCCGCCGTCACCGAGGATGATGGGTTCGGTGGCTTCGATGGTGGCGACCGGCACGGCAAGGCGTGCCGCGCCGTGCCGGCGGCGGCGGTCACGGACACCGATCTCTCCGGCAGTCGATCGCTGCCGCCAACTTAAGCAATGGGTGTCCGCGAGCCCAACGGCGGCTTTATGGAGCGGCAGAACCTGCCCCAGCGTCGATATCGCCGCCTGAGCTGGAGCGGCGGATATTCTTGCTGCGACGCGGTCCGGAGTGCGAGTCATGGACGCCTGCGAGGCAGAGGCGGAACCTAGGTTTCCGTCGGTCAGACGAGGCATCGTCTGAGTACCGGGATTACATCCCTCCGGGCCGTGCTCATGCCGCGCCGGCTCCTGCTCCAGGCCGACTACCGTCAGCGCGTGCTCGATCCCACCATCGTCTTCGACACCTCCGGTCCGCTGGAAAGCCCGCTCACGGACGAGGTTCTGCGGGAGGTGGAAGCGCAGCTTGGACGCAAGCTACCCGCCGCGTACGTCGACCTGGCCCAGCGACACAACGGCGGGGTCTTGGCCCGTGACGCCCACCCCGCGCCCAACCGAACATCCTGGTCCACAGACCACATCGCGGTATATGTTTTCTGGGGGCGACCGAGCGAAGATCGGTGGCGGTGTCGCCCACGCCGACGCCCAGCGCAACGGCCGGCAATTCGTCGCGGTAGGCGGGGTCAGCGGTGCCATTGACAAGGGGGAGCGAGAAGGGCTCACCCTGGACAGGTGGCTCGATGAGCCCTTCCGCCCCGGATGCTGCCTCGGGCAGGTCCGTGGTCCGCATCGTGGAGTGGTAGTGCCGGCGTCGCAGATCGGCCGCGACCTTGGCGAGGCTGGCTATGGGCAGGTCATGCCGACGATGGACGGCCCAACGGCTGATGGCTTGGGAACCTCGGGGGTGGATAGATGCGGCCGCCCGGTGACTTCCCACCAGCAGATGGGTCACGCAACATCGAGCAATGCCAAGGCAGCCGCGAGTGCCGACGTCACGGGATCAGGTCTACGAGTCGCTCAGAGCGTCCCTGCGTGATGTCGGTGTCGGCCGTGGTCCCTGGGATGGTGCTGCCGCCGACGCCGCCATCGGCGGGATCGCGGACGCTGTGGAACGAGACATCTGGCACCGCCTAGCTGAACTGGACGTCCGCGAAGTCCTCCGCTGGGCCGCAGGGGAAATGGCCCGCTGTGTCGATCTGCAGTACAAGGCTCGAACCGCCCCCCGGACCTCGCTCGCAGCGGCCCGGGAGGCGCAACTGCAGTCTGAGAACGCAGCGGCCAACCATCTTGTCCTCGAACTCGTTGCACGGCAGTCGGTCGACGGCCGCCGGCGAATTCCGACTCAGCGGGACTGCGAAGCCCTCGCCATCTTGGCTCACGAGCTCTGGCGGTGGCGGACGGTGGCAGACCGGGTTGCGGCCCGACTGGTCACCGTGGTCAGCGCCCGACTGACCAAGCAAGGCATCTTCGACGTCGAGGTCCGCGACCGACCTCCCTTCCGGGCTTCCCGATTCGAGGACGGCTATGTCAGACGAATGGCCGATGCAGGTCCGATCCGAGGGGCCAGTGACCGCGCTGTCTCCGAGGCCTTGGCCGAGTCGTTGAGTAAGGGTGCGGAACTCCCTGATGACCTGGCTGACATCGACAGCGCGTTGAAGGCGGATCGCGGCTATGGGCTCATCGATCTCTTCGCCGCCCAGGAGTTCCTCATCGAGGTCAGCGGTGTCGACGACGACAGCGTGACTGGATACAGGTTCATCAGCCGTGAGGGCTTGGACAGCGCCATCCGGGCCAACGCCGAGAAGCTCCTGCCTCATGCTAACCCCGACGGGGTGGTCGAAGCGTGCCGGCAAATGACCTGGACGCAAGAGCTTCTCCAGGGCTCGCCCCTCCAAATGTTCGAGTATCGAGAGTCGGCCGCTCGCCTATTCAGCCGCCCGATTCTCGAACTCGACGACCGGTCCCTCTTCGTGCCTCGGAACGCACCTGGACTGGCCCGCGTCGTGTTGCTGCAACGAGTCTTGGAGGGAACCTGGCCGGAGAAGCTGTCGTCACAGGACCCGACGCTTCGGAGAGCCCTAACGCTGCGTCGGGAGCGGGCGCGCCCCATTGCTGGGTTCGAGACCGAGCTGAGAAGTATCCTCGCGACGACCGGGTTGCCCTACGTGGCGGGGGTCGACCCAAGTCGGCCGGGCCACCCCTCCGAGGCGCTTGGGGTGCCTGTACGCAACGAGATCGACGCTGTAGTTGTCGCTCCACACGCCCAGACCATCTGGGTACTCGAGGCCAAGGACCTGGCGGTCCCGTTCTCGGCCCGTCGGATCCGTAGCGAGCTCAACAAGTACCGGCGCCCCGGCGGGCACGTGGACAAGCTACGGGCCAAGGTTGAGGACGTGGCTACGAATCCCACAGTGGTCGCAGCCCGGCTCTCTATGACTGAGAAAGCTCATACATTCGTCGTTCGGGGTCTGTTCGTCACCCGCGAGCTGACTCCAGCGGCCTACGTCGACGACTGCGTTTACGACTTCGTCACCATCGACCGGCTGCCACGCTTCTTATTGAACCGGTTCGGCCTTTGACAAACCAACGCGGAGCCCTGGTGCCATGATGGCCACGCCCGTTCAACACGCTGGTAAGAAGCTCCGCCCGAGGCACCAGATAAGGGCACCGCCAGGCGGACCAGCGAGAGCACGGATGTTGACCCCTTCGGGTCCCCCTGCGGGGTCACGCCGCACCGCTCGACCGCATCACCGCAGGCCAAAGCCCCTCACCCCTGTCCGGTGTCGGTGAGCACTTCGGGCGTGGCGACCACGGCGCCAACCTGCACCCAATCTGCTCCCACTTGCAAGGTCAGGCCATCCAGCGGATCCTTACCGCCATGACCTGCGCATACTTCCCTGCCAGACGACATAGATGGATGTCGACTGCTGCGCAAAACCGCTGAGCACTCCGTGTGAACCAGGACGCCGCCGACTCTGACCTGCGGAAACGAGAACTTGCAGCTCGTGGTGGGTGCAGTTGTATGCCGTTCGATGCGGTTGGGCGCTGTTCAATGCCGTTCAGTGCCTCCGCCTGCTCCCAGCCTGCTCCCCTAACCTCGGCACGACACCGCGGGCAGCCGGTCAGCGGGAACGCTCCCCCGGTCGCGCAGGCTGGTGCCCGTGTGGACATCGGACGCGCGGTGTCAGGCCCTCAACTGCCACGCGGTCACTGCCTCCGCGACACCGCATTCCGCAGCTCCCAAACCGCTCGCCTCCGGGCATCCGACAGCACCTGCCCGATCTGTGGACCGGGCTGACCACCAAGGAAGCGTCAGCAGTCGGCGTCATGTCCTTGGGTTTCGTCGCGGGTGTAGCCAAGAACCTCGTGAAGCCAGTGGTCGAAGTACCGGTCCAGTGCCGCGTCGTCCGTAAGGTCCAGGCAGCCAGGTGATCGAGGGCGAGGTGGTGAGGTTACGGTCGGCCCGCGACTGCAGGTACACCCCGCCCGACTCGCGGAATGCGACACAACTCCACCCGTTCCACTTCGGCTCGTGAACCAGAACCCGGAGCATCGGGCACCGCGTCGACCGGGGCGGCGAGCATCGACGCGACCGGCCGGCGCAGCACCGGCTCGGCGGCCGCCTCGGCCCGAGGTCGGGCCGGACTCACCGCCCGCGTCGACACTCGGTTGGGTGAGGTGGCAGCGGGAGCGAACTGACATCAGCGCCTCGGGCCGCGCAGGGGTTCCGGGTGGGAAGGGCTGGACCGTGGGTGTCGCGTGGCGCGAGTCGCCGGAAGAGCTGGTCGGGCTGCTACGCCAACACGGCCTGACTCCGGACCGGTTGGACAACGTCGAGACGGCGTGGAAGGCGTTCCGCGAGTTTCTTGCCCAGCCGATCGACGGCTTGGAGCCAGGGCCGGACAGCGACGCCGACGGCTTCATAGTTCAGTGGGGCCGGTACAGCTCGCACGACCGACTTCCCAGCCTGAGCTTCACCCGACAGTTCGCCGTCGACGTGCGGGGAACCTGGACCGAGACCGACTGGTACCACCCAGAGATCTGGCAGGTGAGCCTGGAGCTGGTCTTCCCAGACGCACCCGCGCTCGCCGACCTAGGCCGTGTTTCGTAGGGCACGAAGCCATTGGTTGATAGCGGCGATGGTGAGGGTGGCTTCGTAGCGCACGGCGAGTTTGTCGTATCTGGTG
>NZ_JBEXHJ010000021.1:0-15016 GCF_040607775.1 Micromonospora sp. NPDC005237
CGGCGTACCCGGACGCCTACGCCCAGTGGGAGCAGCAGGCCACCGACCTGGTCGCCCAGCACTGGAACAGCTGACCCACCGCACGACCCGACCGATGGCCGGCACCCGAACCCGGGGTGCCGGCCATCGGCATATCCAGCCCCCGCCCACTGACCTGGCCACCACGCCGAGCCGGGTGCCGGCTAGCGGCGTACACAGCCCCGCCGAGTGACCGGCCGACCCCTCACATCCACGGGCGCAGCCCGCCGAACGGCATCGTCGGCCCGCGTGACGGTGAATCTTGGACAGTTTCCGTTCGGCCCTAACGGAAACTGTCCAAGATCTCGCCCGACGCCCGACGCCCGACGCCCGACGCCCGACGCCCGACCGCCGACGGGCGGCGGACATCGGGCGGCGGTCAGGTGCCGGCCGTTGGTATGCCCGGCCCGTGACTGACCGCCGATCGGCATGCCGACCTGGGCGGCGCGTGGGCCCGACCGAAATGCGGTCTGTGTGGCACATCGATCCAACCGGCATGCCGACCTGGGCGACGCATGAACCCAAGCGGCATGCGGCGCGTCGACCCGGGCGGCGCGCCGCCCGGGCGGCGCGCGTACTCCCGGGATTTTCAGTCGTGGTGGCCGCGGAGGATGTCGATCAGCGCGGCGACCAGCGCGAGCGCGATGATCCCCGTGGCGAGCAGTAGCGATTTCTCGAAGGCCGACGTCCAGTTGCCGCGACTGTCGGTGAGCGAGGAGAAGAACATCGAGCCGACGGCGGCGATGCCGGCCGCCGCCCCGATCCGCTGGCCGGTCTGGAGCATGCCGGCCCCGCTGCCGGCCTGGGGAACGGGCACCTGGGCGAGGGTGAGTGTCTGGTTGGGGGCGATGACCAGTCCGCTGCCGATACCGGCGACGAGCAGTGGCGCGGCGGTGACCCAGGGCGCCGGGGCGTCGGGCGCGAGGCGCAGTGCGAGCACCGTGGCGGCCAGGCCGACCACCACGCCGAGCAGTCCGAGGGCGACCAGGGGACGGCCGAAGCGGTTGACGACGCGGCCCCCCAGCGCGGACGCGGCGGCGGACCCGAGCGCGAACGGGGTGATGGCGAGACCGGCGACGAGCGCGCTGTAGCCGAGCCCGTTCTGCAGGAACAGGGTGAAGATGAAGAAGATCGCGGTGAACCCACCGAAGTAGACCAGCGCGATGAGCGATCCGAGTGTGTACGACTGGAAGGTGAACAGCCGCAGGTCGAACAGGGGTTCGCGGTGCCGCGCGTACCACCGTTCCCACAGCCCGAAGGCGACCAGCACCGCCAGGCCGGCCGGGATGAGCGCCCACTTCCACGGCGTACGCCACTGCTGCTCCTGTACGAGTGGCAGCAGGATCAGCACCACGCCGACGCCGAGCAGCAGCACACCGACCGGGTCGAGTCGGCGTCGGCCGGGCTGCCCGGCGGGTCGACCGGGCAGCAGCCGCCACCCGAGGATCACCGCGACGATGCCGACCGGCACGTTGACGAAGAAGACCCACCGCCAGCCGTGCTCCTCGCCGCCCAGGGCGATGAGCAGCCCGCCGAGCAGCGGCCCGACGGCGGTGGAGATGCCGATGGTCGCGCCGAGCAGACCGAACGGACGGGCTCGTTCCGGCCCGCGGAACAGCTGTTGGATCAACCCGATCACCTGCGGGTTGATGATGCCGGCGGCGGCGCCCTGGAGCAGCCGGGCGGCGACCAGCCAGGTGGGGGACGTGGCCAGGCCGGCGAGCGCGCTGGTCAGGGTGAACAGCGAAATGCCGAAGACGAACGCGTTGCGCCGCCCGCGGAAGTCACCGAAGCGGCCGGCCGGTACGAGCACCAGCCCGAAGGTCAGCGCGTACCCGGAGAGGACCCACTGCAGGTCGCTCGGGGAGGCGTGCAGCGCGCGGTCGATGGACGGCACCGCGACGTTGACGATGCTCACGTCGAGCAGCGTCATGAACGCGGCGACCAGCCCGACACCGACGGCCTGCCAGCGTCGGCGGTTCTCGGCCGCGTCGACCGGCTGCGGCTCGTGCGCCGCGCTCATGCTGCCCCCCGTTGACGGTCGATCATGCATCCCTGACCGCTACCCCGGCAGGCGGGGGCCAACCGTCGGGGGTCACGCCATCTGGCGGGCGCAGAATCGGGGGCCGAAGTCGAGGCCGGCCATCGGCGAGTCCTCGCGGTGCAGCAGGCCCTTCTGGGTGAGTTCGTGCAGTGGGGTGTGCACCTGCTCCTCGGTCAGACCGGATCCTTCGGCGATCAGGTCCGGATAGGGGACCTGGCCACGTGCCTCGAGGGCGGTGACCGCCTGGTACACGCGCTGCTCGATCTCCGACAGCTGAACCCGCTGCATGATCTCCTCCTCTGCTCGTCCGCTCCCGCGCGGACGGTCGCGCCACGTCGGTTACCCCCTGCCTGACCGAAGATGCCCACTCGATCGGGCGTTTGGCAGCTCGCCGTGCCCGGGCCGCGCAGCGGACAGTGCCCTAGGCTGCAACCGTGATCGTCTGGGATCTCGTCGTCGTCGGCGCCGGCCCCGCCGGGCTCTCCGCGGCACACGCCGCGGCCCGCGCCGGCGTTCGTACGCTGGTTGTCGAGCGGGCCGCGCACCCGCGGTACAAGACGTGTGGCGGTGGCCTGATCGGCACGTCGCTGGCGGCCGTGCGCGGCCGCATCGAGGTGCCCGCGCACGACCGGGTGGACCGGGTGACGTTCACCCGCGACGGCCGGCGGGAGTTCACCCGCCGCAACGGCAGTCCGGTGGTGACCATGGTGCGCCGCGAGGAGTTCGACGACCGGCTGCGCGCGGCGGCGGTCGCCGCCGGCGCGCAGATGCGGGAGCAGGTCGCGGTCCGCGCGATCGAGCAGGACCCCGAGGGGGTACGCCTGCGGCTGGCCGACGGTACGACGCTCACGGCCCGCACGGTGATCGGCGCGGACGGTTCCTCGGGGGTGACGGCCCGACACGTGGGTGTGCGCTACCGGCAGGTGGACCTGGGGCTGGAGTTGGAGGTGCCGGTGCCGCCCGCCGAGCAGGAGCGCTGGCGCGGGCGACTGCTGCTGGACTGGGGGGCGATGCCGGGCTCGTACGCCTGGGTGTTTCCAAAGGGCGACCGGTTGACCGTCGGTGTGATCGCGGGCCGGGGGGCGGGGGAGGGGACGCGCGCCTACCTGCGGGAGTTCGTCGACCGGTTGGGCCTGACCGGGCTGCCGGCGGAGCACGACTCGGGTCACCTGACCCGTTGCCGTGCGGAGGACTCCCCATTGCGCAACGGCCGTGTGTTGGTGGTGGGGGATGCCGCCGGGCTGTTGGAGCCGTGGAGCCGCGAGGGCATCAGCTTCGCGCTGCGCTCCGGGGAGATGGCCGGCGCGGCGGTCGCCGACGGTGATCTGGCCGGGTACGAGCGGGCGGTCACCGAGGGCCTGACGCCGGAGATGCGGGCGGGGTTCCGGCTGCTCGACCTGTTCACCCGCCGCCCGGAGGTCTTCCACGCTCTGTTGGCGACCCCGCCGGGTTGGCGGATGTTCGTCCGTTTCTGTCAGGGTCGGGCGAGTTTCGACGACATGCTGCGACGTCGACCGGTCCGGGCGGCGCTCGCGGTGTTGGACCGGCTGCCCGCCCCGCGCCGGCCGGCCGCCAGCATCCACCCCTGAGCAACAGCCCGGCGGTTCGCAGGCCCGCCGGGCCCGCCTCGCCTGCGCCAGCCCGCTCGACCGTCCCTGCCGACCGCCCCTGCCGACGGCGCGTTGCCTCAGGCCATACACCCAGGATCCTAGGATGCCGTACGGGGTGTGTCGGGCCGCACCCGACGGTCGAGGGGACTGTCAACCGACAGACCGGTGCTGTGGGCCGCCCGCCGTCAGACAATGGCAGGGCAGGAGGGGGTGCCGATGGCCGAGCAACCGTTCACCGAGGACGAGTACGCGTTCCTGCGCCACATCCGGTTCGGGGAGTTGCCGCCCGCCGTTCGCCCGGACGAGCGGGTCGCGCTGACCGAGACCGATCCCGGGCGGGACCGGCCGGAGAAGGCCGAGGACCCGATCCGCTGGAACGTCCAGGGCTGAGACTGGAACGTGCAGGGCTGAGAGACGAGCAGGCGGGCCGGGGTGTCGCCACCCACGGCCCGCCGACGTTCTGCGATCAGAAGACCGGCACGCCCTCGCGTACCAGTCGCCAGTTGGGCTGGAAGAAGTCGGCCGGGTTGATCGTCCCCTTGGCCTGCGCCCAGTCGATGAGCAGCTGGCGGATCTCCTGCTGCGCGTTGTAGACCTGGGTCTTCACGATGCCGGGGAAGTTGCCGCCGCCGCTGCGCCGGTAGTTGTTCACCGCCATCACGAACTGCGCGTCGTCCGCCACCGGGGTGTCGGTGCCGGGCAGCACCAGCCGGGTGATCCGCTGGCCGACCGGCTTGGAGATGTCGATGTCGTAGTCCAGGCCGGAGAGCGCGTCGTAGTTGTAGTCCGGCACCGACGGGTCGTTGATCTGCTCCGGGTCGACCGGTGCGCCCGGGGCGAGGGTCCGGAAGTACTTCGCCGAGTACTCCAGGTACGCGCGCACCTCGGCACCGCTGAGCACGACCGCTTCGAGCGTGTTGTCGAACACGTACAGCCCAGCCACGTCACGGATCTTGACGTCGCCGGCGGGGAAGACCGCGGTACGGCTGAACGGAGAGGCCTGCGACAGCACCGGCAGGCTGGCGTACTGCGTGCCGGCCAGCGCCTTCGTGACGGTCTCGGCCTGGACGTGGTTGATGAAGTCCAGGATGGGGGTGTCCTTGTACCGGGACTCCACCGTGGACATCTCCACGGTTGCCTGGGCCACCACCTGGTTCACGTACGCGATGGTCTTCTGGTGTTGGGCCCGCACGGCGGCGAGCACCTTCGGGTCCTCGGCCACCGTGTTGGTGTTCAGCATGGTGGCGGCCTTCTTGGTGATCGTCCAGCGGCCATGCTCACGGGCGAGGGTGAAGTCCATCCGGGTGAGCCGCTGGCCCCACTTCGACGGCTCGGAGAGCAGCACCTGCGCACCGGTCCGCTCGTTGGTGACGAACCGCTCGACCACCTCGTTGTGGGCGTGCCCGAAGAGGATCGCGTCGATCCCCGGCACCTGCTGGGCGATGAGCGCCACCGGGTTCTCGTTCGGCAGCTCCGGGCCATAGCTGGAGGTGCCGCTGTCGCCGCCGTGGGCGGAGATCAGCACGAGGTCCGCGCCGCGGGCCCGCATGATCGGCACCCACTTCGCGGCGGTCGCCACCATGTCGTCGAAGCGCAGCCTGCCCTCGACGTTGCCCTTGTCCCAGATGGCCACGCCGGGGTTCGTCAGGCCGAGGATGCCGACCCGCAGGGTCGGCGCCGCGAAGCCGAGGGAGACCTTCTTGATGACGTACGGCAGGAAGGCGGGCTTGCCGGTCTTCGCGTTGATCGCGTTCGCGGCGAGCGCCGGGAAGCCGAGCTGGCGGATCCACAGATCCAGCAACGGCAGGCCGTAGTTGAACTCGTGGTTGCCCAGCGTCACGGCGTCGTAGTCGATGACGTTCATGGCCCGGGCCATCGGGTGCTTCTCGCCGGTGGCGGTGATCGGCTCCTGCTTGGCGTAGTACGTGGCGAGGGGGGTGCCCTGGATGGTGTCGCCGGCGTCGAGGACCAGGGTGGCCTTGCCGCGCCGCTCGGCGCGGATCTGGTTGATCAGGGTCGCCAGCTTCGCGACACCGATGTCGTTGTGCTTGCTGTCGTCGTACTCGGCGTCGCGGTAGTAGTCCCAGTTGTAGACGTTGCCGTGGGTGTCCGACGTGCCGAGCAGCGTGAGGTCCCAGGTGCGCGACCGGGTCGCGCCCGCCGCCTGGGCGGGGGCGGCGGCGATCAGCGGGGCGGTCGCCGCCGCGGCGGCGACGGCGAGCACCTGGCGACGCGACGGACCGGATCCAGAGGTCATGACGTGCCTTTCCATGGGGGTGGACGCGCCTCGTGAGCGCCTCGCGCACCATAGCCAGCGCCTGTCACTTGCGCCACGCCAGCCCCGGTTTTCGCAGGCCGTCGCAGGGTAGGGCGCTCTCGACGAGGTCGCGGGGGAGCAGCCCGCACGGTGCGAGGAAGAAGAAGTACGGGTTCGCGGGCGGTGGCGTCAGCGGGGCCAGGTGGTGAAGCGGTGGCGCACCCGGGCGACGTCGTCGGCGTCCAGGCCGTAGCGGCCGAAACGCTTGTCGGACAGCCGGTCCAGGTAACGCCCGGCGGCCCGCACGTCGGCCGGGTCCAGCGCGGGGTCGACCTGCCGGGCGAGCATCAGCAGTTGCGTCACGTCGTAGTGCTCCAGGGCCGCCGCCACGTCGATGAAGTCTCGGACCTCCCGCCGGTTGACCAACGCCGCGATCTTGTTGGCGACCAGGTCGCGCACGTCCATCACCGGGCCGAGGTCCATCACCACCGGGCTCTGCTGCCGGTCCAGCCGGGCCAGGCTGAGCCGGATCTGCCGCCCGTCGCGGCTCACCACGAAGTCCTTCATGTCCTGGCCGTACCCGTCGAACAGATCGGCGAGCTCGCTGTCCGGGTCGGCGTCGGTGACGGTGAACCCGGCCCGCTCCAGCGCCATGCGCACCCCGGCGGTGGCCGCCGCGGCAGCACCCTCGACGTCGGCGAAGAGGTCCACGTCCTCGGTCGGCCGGGCGACCAGGCCGTGCGCGGCCCAGGCCACCCCGCCACCCAGCACGAACCGGTACGGCCCGGCGGCGGTCAGCGCCACCCGGGCCACCTCCCGGTAGAACTCGTGCAGATGTGGTGCGATCACGCCGCGCGCAGGCCGCGGTGCCGGCTCTCCCAGGCGAGGCGGACGCCCCGGGGCAGGTTGAGCAACCGCCACACCCGACGTAGTGTCCGGCCGTTGATCAGGATGCGCAGGTCGTCGGCGCTGGCGGTCTCGCGCAGCACGTTCTCGTACATCCAGAGCAGCTGGTCGGGGTCGCCGAGGTCGAAGGTGCGCTCGGCGTTCCACATCAACCGCACCGGCAGCTCGACGACGCCGCGGGTGGGGCCGGTGAGCTCGGTGAGGGTGCGCGCCACCACGGCCGGACGACCCGGGCGGGCCAGGAAGACCACGCCGGTCGCGGTGGGCGAGACGGCCTGCATGCTGTCAGGGTAACGCCCGCCGGTCCCGGTGTCGCTCAAGCGACCTTCCTCGGCCTGCGCGCACGTCCCGGCGTGGTTGAGGAAAGCTGCCGGATAACCGACAGCTCGCCCGGTTCTTCAGGGCTAGGGTGGCCGCTTCCCGGTGTCATCTGAAGGGACTCGCGGTGAGCGGTTCGTCAATGTCGTTCGAAACCGCCCGCCGAATTCTCGGCAAGCACGACGCGGGGTGGAGTGAGAAGCTCGGCAGCCTGCTGGGATTGGCGGCTCTCGGCAGCGGCGGCGCTGGCGCCCTGTTGCCGGCGATCAGCGCCGCGTGGGGATGGATCGACCAGAAGAACGAGCTGGTCCAGCAGATCACGATGGCCGTCGAGCGTTTCCGTGACCGTACCCTTCGGCGCGAAGGGTCGGGAACGGCACGAATTGATCGCGGCCGCGCACACCGCGGTGGTGGCGGGCGCGTTCTTCACTGCCCTGAACGAGGTGGTGGGCAAGGGGTACGCGAGCCTCCGTCTCAGCGAGGTCGAGAAACAGAAGATGGTTCCCGGCGGTAGCGCTGTCACGCACGACACCATCGTTTCGTACCTGCTGGGGGTGGAACTGCCGCTGCCGTGGGCGGGCTGTGGGTTCGAGGCCAACCTGATGGCCTCGGTGATCCCGTTCTACGAGTCGATGACGGAGCGCTGTCTGGGTTTCTTCCGGGGCCTCGCCGCCTGGGAGAAGATCGAGGTTGACCTGGGCTACCAGTTCGGGCATTTGATCCAGGCGCGCATCGTCGACAGCGCGATCAGAACCTACCGCGACGACTACCGTCGACTGGCCGCCGACGTGCCGGAATTCGGCATGTGGGCGTTGCTGGACCAGATCGGGTTCGTGGCGGCGACCCAGGAGGCCGCGCACCGCACGTCCGTGCAGTTCCAGCAACGGTCGCTCGCGCTCATGGAGCAGCTCCTCAACGACCTGCCGTACCTGCCGAACAGGCAGCACGGACCCGACCGGACGATCATGGCGCAGCGTAACCGCCATCTCCTGTCGGAGCCGATCGCCCAGGTCACCGAGATGGATCAGATGTCGGGCCTGCGGATGCCGACCACCGAATCGGGTTACGTAAATCCGCACTTCCAGTGGGCCGTCACCGACGGTCAGTCCCGTACCTGGGAGGAGGAGTGGTGGAAGCAGCAGCGGAACGGGCACCGGCTGGATCATTTTCTCGCCGCGTACTTCGCCTCGGCTCGCAGCGCGGAGCGCCCGCTGGTGATTCTCGGTCACCCGGGCGCCGGAAAGTGTGCGGGGGCGTCAACTGTCCGACGCCAGTCAGGACGTCACCAGAGTGGTCCTCCTGGACGGTCTGGACGAACTGATGCAGGCCACCGGCGCGACCGAGTCCGGCTTCCTGCACGAGGTGCAGGAGTTCCAGGAAAGGAGGCGTCGATCGGTTCGCCGGTCGCCGTCGTGGTGACCTCCCGTACCGTCGTCGCCAACATCGCGAACATCCCGGCCGGCTCGCTGGTGGTCAAGTTGCGCGATTTCGACCGCGAGCAGGTAGGCGCGTGGGTCGACATGTGGAACGAGGTCAATCGGGAGCCGATCGCCAACGCGACGGTCAAACCGCTCGCCGCGGACACCGTGTGGTCGATGGGCGAGCTGGCCCGTCAGCCGCTGCTCCTGCTCATGCTGGCGATCTTCGGGGCGACGGACGACCCGCCGGTGGACGGCGCCGGTCAGGTCACGCAGGGGCAGCTCTACCAGTGGCTGCTCAACGGCTACGTGAGTCGTGAGGTCACCAAGGCGCCCCGGCCGGCGGGTCGACCGCTGGAGGGCGACGAGGCCGCCGCCCAGGCGGACCGCGAGCTGTGGCAACTCGGAATCGCGGCGTTCGCCATGTTCAACCGGGGGCAGCAGTCGGTCAGTGGCCAGGACCTGGACGCCGACCTGGCGCCGATGCTGCTGTCGTCGGCCGCGTACACCGGGAACCGGAAGCATTTGTCCCGCCCGCTGGACCCGGCGATCCGTACGATCGCCCGGTTCTTCTTCATCCACGCGGCGGACGTCAACAGCAGTCTCGTCACCGGCAGCAGCTACGAGTTCCTGCACGCGACGTTCGGTGAGTACCTGATCGCCTACCACGTGTTGCATCAACTGGACGGCCTCGCGAACGCGCGGCGATACCTGCCGGTCGGTCAGGAGTGGACCGATGACCAGTTCTTCGCGCTGCTGTCGCATTAGCAGTTGTCGGTCGGCGGCGCGATCATGCCCTTCGTGCGGGAGCTGTTCGAGACCAGGTCGAGTGGGCAGCAGGCGGTGATCGTCGCCGAGTTGAAGGCGCTCATCCGTTCCAGCCAGGAGCGCGAGACGTTCGGCCGGTTCCGGGACTACAACCCGTCCGGGCGCAACCTGCTCGGCCGGGTCGCCGCCTACCTAGGAGGATCGTCCGGCCCGGTGATGAGTTGTCGCGCCCGCACCCGTCATACCTGCGACGGGACACGACGAGACGGGAGCATGACGTGACGAGTGCGCACACGGACGAGCAGGTGGGTGGGGTCGACGAGCCGGCCTTCGCAGGGCTGGCGGGTCGGCACCGGCGGGAGCTGCACGTGCACTGCTACCGGATGCTGGGGTCGTTCGAGGATGCCGAGGACGCCGTGCAGGAGACGTTGCTGCGCGCGTGGCGGCGGCGGGAGACCTTCGCGGGGCGGTCGTCGTTCCGGGCCTGGCTGTACCGGATCGCCACGAACGCCTGCCTGGACCTGCTCGCCAGGCGCCGCCCGGAGCCTGCGACCGGCGGCGAGGTGCGGTGGTTGCAGCCGTACCCGGACCGGCTGCTCGACGAGCTGCCGGCGGGAGACGCGGACGAGCCGGAGACCGTCGCGGTCGCGCGGGAGACGATCGAGCTGGCGTACCTGGTGGCGGTCCAGCACCTCGCGCCGCGCCCCCGGGCCGTGTTGATCCTGCGGGACGTGCTGGGCTGGCCGGCGAAGGACGTCGCGGAGCTGCTCGGGGACTCCGTCAACTCGGTGAACAGCGCGCTGCAACGGGCCCGCGCCGGCATGCGCGAGCACCTGCCCGCCGAGCGGCAGGACTGGACCGGCGGCGAGGAGGACGCCGGGACGCGCGAGCTGGTGCGCCGCTTCACCGACGCGAGCGTGGCCAAGGACATCGACGCGCTCGCCGCCATGCTGCGCGACGACGTCCGCTGCTCGATGCCGCCCACCCCCGGCGTCCACGTCGGCCGCGACGCGGTGCTGGACGACTGGATCCAGGATGGGTTCGCCGACCTGGGACGCCTACGCGGCGTCCCGACCGCCGTGAACCGGCAGCCCGCCGTCGCCTTCTACCTGTGGCGGGAGCAGGAGAACGCGTACCTGCCGCTGACCATCGACGTCCTGCGCGTCACCGGCGGGGCGGTCGCCGAGATCGTCATCTTCCACGACGACCAGTTCGCGCGGCTCGGGCTGCCGCAGCGCCTCCCGGCGGACGGTGCCAGGTGAGCGCCGCGGCCCCGGCGTCGGGCCGGACCAGCCGTACCCACCGACTGCGCCGGCTCGCCGGTGTCGGGCTCGTCGCCACGCTGGTCGCGGTGCTGGCCACCACTGTCGCCGCCGCGCTCGCCCGGGCCGCCGGCGTCGACTTCGCGGTCCCCGCTGGCGGCGAGACGATCCCGATACCCGGGTTCGCCGTGGTGACCGGCGTCTTCTCGGTCGTGGGCATCGTCATCGCTGCCGCTCTGCTGCGGTGGAGCGTGCGTCCCGCCGCGCGATGGGTGTGGACGGCGGTGTCGCTGACCGCGATCTCGTTGGTCGCGCCCCTGCTCTGCGGGGGCAGCGCCGCCACCGTCACCGCCCTTCTCGGACTGCACCTCGTTCCCGCGGCCGTGATGATCCCCTCGCTGAGATGGAGCCTGCGCACCGAGTGACGGTGCCGCGACGCCACCCTCTCGATTAGCGAAGACTCCTCATCTGACTTATGTTCGTGAGGTCGCTCGCGTGGGAGGGGGTGTCGGGGATGGGTCTGCGGACGTTCATCGAGGGCTGGCCGGTGTATCGGCAGCTCACCGGCACGGACCCGTTGGGCCGGGGCGCGGCAGCGAAGTCCGCGCGCTCGGCTGGCCTGACCGCCCGCACCGAGACCGCCGAGAGCGTGGCCCGGTCCGTCTGTCCGTACTGCGCGGTGGGGTGTGGGCAGCGGGTGTTCGTCAAGGACGGGCAGGTCACGCAGATCGAGGGTGATCCGGACAGTCCGATCTCGCGAGGTCGGTTGTGTCCGAAGGGTTCGGCGAGCAAGAGTCTGGTGACCAGTCCGTTGCGGCAGACGACGGTCCGCTACCGGCGGCCGTACTCGACGCAGTGGGAAGACCTGGACCTCGACACCGCCCTCGACATGATCGCCGACCGGATCCTCGCCGCCCGCGAGCAGACCTGGGAGGACGTCGACGAGCAGGGCCGGCCGCTCAACCGGACGTTGGGGATCGCCAGTCTGGGTGGGGCGACGCTGGACAACGAGGAGAACTACCTCATCAAGAAGTTGTTCACCGCGATGGGGGCGCTGCAGATCGAGAACCAGGCCCGTATTTGACACTCCGCCACCGTCCCCGGTCTGGGGGCCAGCTTCGGTCGTGGCGGTGCGACGGATTTCCAGCAGGACATCGCCAACGCTGACGTCATCGTCATCCAGGGTTCGAACATGGCCGAGGCGCATCCGGTGGGTTTCCAGTGGGTGATGGAGGCCAAGCGTCGTGGGGCGAAGGTGTTCCATGTCGACCCGCGGTTCACGCGTACGAGCGCGGTGGCCGACGCGTACCTGCCGATCCGGGCGGGCACCGACATCGCGCTGCTCGGCGGCGTGGTGCGCTACATCCTGGACAACGAGCTGGACTTCCGCGAGTACGTGCTCGCCTACACCAACGCGGCGACGATCGTCAGCGAGCAGTTCAGCGACACCGAGGACGGCGACGGCTTCTTCTCCGGCTTCGACCCGGAGACCGGCAGCTACGTGCAGGACAGCTGGCAGTACGAGGGCCACGAGGGCTCCTCCGGCAGCGGGCACACCGCCCAGGAGCGCGACAACGCCGCGGGGTTGGCGCACGAGTCGCACGGCGCGCCGGTGGGCGGGCAGACCCAGCGGGACGAGACGCTGCAGCATCCCCGCTGCGTTTACCAGATCCTCAAGCGGCACTTCTCCCGCTACACGCCGGAGATGGTGGAGCGGGTCTGCGGCATCCCGCAGGAGAAGTTCCTCGAACTGGCCCAGGCGTGGACGGCCAACTCCGGCCGGGACCGCACCGGCATGCTGATCTACTCGGTGGGGTGGACGCAGCACAGCGTCGGCGTGCAGTACATCCGTACCGGGGCGATCATCCAGCTGCTGCTGGGCAACATGGGCCGCCCGGGTGGCGGGGTGATGGCCCTGCGCGGTCACGCCAGCATCCAGGGTTCGACGGACATCCCGACCCTGTTCAACCTGCTGCCCGGCTACCTGCCGATGCCGCACCACGCCGACCACCCGACCTTCGACAAGTGGGTGGACAGCATCCGGCACCCCGGCCAGAAGGGCTTCTGGGGCAACGCCGAGTCGTTCGCCGCCAGCCTGCTCAAGGCGTACTGGGGGGACGCGGCGACGCCGGAGAACGACTACTGCTACGGCTACCTGCCCCGGATGACCGGCGATCACGGCACCTATCAGCAGGTGCTGGACATGATCGACGGGAAGATCAAGGGGTACTTCCTGCTCGGGCAGAACCCGGCGGTGGGCTCGGCGCACGGCCGGGCGCAGCGCCTGGGCATGGCGAATCTGGACTGGCTGGTCGTGCGGGACCTGTTCATGATCGAGAGCGCGACCTTCTGGCAGAACGGCCCCGAGGTGGCCACCGGCGAGATCGTGCCCGAGGAATGTCGTACCGAGGTGTTCTTCCTGCCGGCCGCCTCGCACGTCGAGAAGGAGGGCACGTTCACCCAGACGCAGCGGTTGTTGCAGTGGCGGGAGAAGGCCGTCGAGCCGCCGGGCGACGCCCGCTCCGAGCTGTGGTTCTTCTACCACCTCGGGCGCAAGCTGCGGGAGAAGCTGGCCGACTCGACGCTGCCGCGTGACCGTGCGCTGCTCGACCTCACCTGGGACTACCCCACGCACGGTCCGCACGCCGAGCCGAGCGCCGAGTCGGTCCTGCGGGAGATCAACGGGTACGACGTGACGACCGGCCGTCCGTTGTCCAGTTTTGCCGAGGCCCGTGCGGACGGCTCCACCGCGATCGGCTGCTGGATCTACACCGGCGTGTACGCCGACGGCGTCAACCAGGCCGCCCGCCGCAAGTCCCGACACGAGCAGGACTGGGTGGCCGCCGAGTGGGGCTGGGCCTGGCCGGCGAACCGCCGCATCCTCTACAACCGCGCCTCGGCCGACCCGGACGGCAACCCGTGGAGTGAACGCAAACGCTACGTGTGGTGGGACGCGGAGAAGGCCGAGTGGACCGGCTACGACGTGCCGGACTTCGAGAAGACCAAGCCTCCGTCGTACCGGCCGCCGGCCGGCGCGTCCGGACCGGAGGGGATCGCCGGCGACGATCCGTTCGTCATGCAGGGCGACGGCAAGGGTTGGCTCTACGCGCCCAGCGGCGTGCTGGACGGGCCGCTGCCGACGCACTACGAGCCGGTCGAGTCGCCGGTGCGCAACCCGCTCTACCGGCAGCAGGCCAACCCGACCCGCAAGTCGTACGCGCACCCGGTGAACTCGGTCAACCCGAGCCCGCCCGAGGAACACAGCCAGGTCTTCCCGTACGTGTTCACGGTCAGCCGGCTCACCGAGCACCACACCGCCGGTGGGATGAGCCGCACGGTGCGCCCGCTGGCCGAGTTGCAGCCGGAGATGTTCGTCGAGGTGTCGCCCGAGTTGGCCGCCGAGGCCGGGTTGGCGCATCTGGGGTGGGCGCACCTGGTCAGCGGGCGCGCGGTGATCGAGGCGAAGGTGCTGGTGACCGACCGGCTCACCCCGCTGCGGGTCGACGGTCGGATCATCCACCAGCTGTGGCTGCCGTACCACTTCGGTTACGAGGGTCTGGTCACCGGCGACTCGGCCAACGACCTGTTCGGCATCACCCTCGACCCCAACGTCCTCATCCAGGAGAGCAAGATCGGTACCTGTGACGTCCGGTCGGGCCGCCGGCCCACCGGGACGGCGTTGCTCGACCTGGTCGCCGACTACCAGCGGCGGGCCGGGATCACACCGGGGGGACACGCGCCGGCCGTCACCACCGACCAGGACGTGGAGGGGCGCGATGGCTCCTGACCCGAACAGCCTCTACGGGCCGCTCGATCCGGCCCCGGACGCCGGTTATGTGGACGCGCCGCCGCGGATGGGGTTCTTCACCGACACGAGCGTGTGTATCGGGTGCAAGGCGTGCGAGGTGGCCTGCAAGGAGTGGAACGGCGTTCCGGAGAGTGGCCTGGATCTGCTGGGCATGTCGTACGACAACACCGGGGCGTTGACCGCGAACTCGTGGCGGCACGTCGCTTTCATCGAGCAGCCACGTCCGGTGGGGCACGGCGGCGCGGCGTTCGCGGGTACGCCGACCGGCGCGACGGTCAGCGCGGCGTCGGCGGCGGTCGCCGCCGGCACCAGCGGCCCGACCGGCACCGACCCGGGCCTGCCGCCCGGGTCACCGTCGGCCGCCGCCCGCATGGCCACCGGCACCCCGACCAACGGAGAGTCGGTGCCCGGCGGCCGGGTCGACGTGCTCGGCGACCCGGCCGCCGCGCACGGCACACACCCCACCGTCACCCGAGACGGCCCCACCGGCGCCAACGGCGGCGCGGGCCCGCAGTTCCTGGGTATGCCGGGTGGGCAGCCGCCGGGGCGGGGCACTGGTGTGGAGCAGCGGTCGGATTTTCGGTGGTTGATGATGTCGGATGTGTGT
>NZ_JBEXHJ010000022.1:0-14086 GCF_040607775.1 Micromonospora sp. NPDC005237
GTCAGCACCTCGCTCATCCGCATACGGAATTCCACCACGTACGCGACCGCCCGACGACTCTCTTGTCGATCATCCAGTAGCTCCCTGCCTCGAGTACCGGTGAGCCGGCAGAGGCCATGCACGCTTCTGCCGCGATCCGCGCGGCACGCAGCGTGACGGCTGGAGCTGCCGCTCCCCATTCGGAACTGCCGATGAGCGGATGTCTGGGAACAGGCCGGGGCTAGACGACGCGATCCTGGTGCCGACCGAGCGCTGGAAGTTGGTTGATCACGTCGCTGGCGTGGAGCGGTTCCGGCGGTCGACCGATCCCGGGTCCACGTGTGGCCATTCGGCGGGTCAGGGTGCGGCGCCGGTGGTATTACTGTCACGCGCTACAGGCGGGGCGACCATGGACTTGGCGGCTTGGCCGACGAGCTCCCTTCCCTGACCTCGGGTCGCTGCGTCAGCAGGCGACCCGTCAGGTGGCGCCTTCCACGGGTGAGGGTCCTCGCCGACCAGGGGATGCGCGCCCTCGAACTCGCACTCCTCTACGAAGTCCATGCCCTGTTCGAGTCGGATCTGGAAGCTGAGACGCGCATTCGTTGTGGTGCCGACGTAAGCCATGTGGTCGTTCCAGTCCCACTCAAGGACATAGACACGCTCGTCCTCGCTGCGGTAACCGAGGTCGCTCTTGTATGCGAACCCGTCGAGAGTGACCTCGGCATCGATCTCGGCCTGAATGAGAAGCGTGCTGTCCTGGTAAGTCTCGTAGGTCTGCCAAATCAGCGTTGATTCGTCGGGCTCTATCGAGGCAATCGAAAGACCTTCGAGCTCACTAGGAATGGTCAGCTCCGTAAAGTCGAGGCCTGACGTCGTTGGATTGCCGGTCTCGACCTCCTCGCCGGCGAGCTGTTCCAGTGCCTGCATGACGGCGTTCTCGACGACCTGGTCAACGGACAAGGGCTCGGCATCGGAGCTGCGGGTGCTCGCGGCGAGTGCAAGGAACGTAGCTAGCTGCTCGGGAGTCTTGGCGAGTCCGGCCACCATTGGCGCCAGCGCGCCATGCTTCAGAAGTTCTTCGAGATCTGCTACCCGAGCCAATTCTCCAGCAGCACTCTTGACTTCGGCATACAGTTCGGGCGCGAGGGCACCGGTCTCGTCGCAGTAATCGGTGGAGTTGTTGGTGACCAGGAAGATCTTGTCGCCTGCCTCTGACTCCATCACGACCTGCTTAGCGGTCTCCCAGACGAGAGTGTCGCGGAAGCCCTTTCCGTTGTCGGTGAAGGGCTTCTTACGAGCGAGGTCACGCCGGAGAACACTCTCGATGTCGACGTGGTCCGGAACTGGCTCCACCTGGATGCCCAGTGACACTAGCTTCGCGCGTGTCTCCTCCTCGAACCTGGCCCTGTCTGGCGTCCCCATCACAGGTGTGCTGTCGACCAGGCTGCTCGCGTCGATGCCCATCTCGGTGAGCTTCTCGCGGGACTTCTTGATGCCGGCGATCTTCCCGTTCGCGGTCTGGATGGTCTTCGAGACTTCAGCCTCCCAGTGCCGAGCCGTCTCCCGGAGGACCACATCAGGCAGCACAACCTGGATCTTTGACTCGTCGCACAGGGTGAGCAGTTGCATCCAAGAAGTGGATTTCATCATGACGTCGATGAACGTCGTGGTCGTGTCGACGATGACTGTGATCAAATCCTGCCTCCTGTCACAGGCTCTCCCGCACGATAGCGTCGCACCGCCAGCGGCCCGCGATCTGGTGCTGGACAGCAGCTGATGAACCAAGCCTCAGGGAGTTACCGCATCTGCCGCTGACATTGCGCGGCGATCGTGAGCGCATTTCCCGGTCAACCGATGCAGCTGTGGGGGCCAGCGCTGGTGCCAGCCAAAGCATCGGGCCGGCAGCTTGCGAGCGGTCGACGGTCGGCGGCCGGCGAGCCGGTGCGAGCCGGGTTGGGGGAGCAGGTTGGGAGCAGCGGGGTGCCCTGAAGGGCCTTGAACTGCGTCCAACGGCGTCGAACGGCGCTCAACTGCACCCACCCCTGCCTGCGGCTCCGCGTTGCCGCAGGTCAGAGTCGGTGCGGCGTCCTGTTGACATCCGAAATGGTCACCTCTCGCTGCCTCAAACACGCATAGCGCAGCGCGGCATGTCGGGCCGTCGAGTTTCGTCGCCGCACGGCCGACTGCCATCAACGAGGAGCGATCCGAGTGGCATCCCTGGGGGCGCCGACGTGCCGCTACCTGGGACGGCTATCCCACAGGCAACACCCTGACCAGGCACCTCTGGTTGGTGACCTCTTTGGCGTGCCCGAAGTGGTCAGCGCTGGCGCCCCCGCGGAGGCGGTAGGGCGGCGTCCGCTCATGTCGATGTGCGGATGGTTGATCAAGCAGTGGCAGCTGCGTCGGACAGCCCTTTAGCTGCGGTCAGGCATGGTCTGCTTCGCCGACGGGTGGCGGTCAGTTGCGTTTCAGGCCGGCGAAGATGACCTCGAGCGTACGGGTCTGCAGCTGCTCGTCCCACCCACCGTGCAGGGCTCCTTGGCACACGCTGGCAAGGAGTGCCATCACCTCGGGTAGTCGAACCGTGGCCGCGACGTCTCCGGCGGCTCGGGCTTGTTGCAGCAACCTGTCGACCGCGTCCTCCAAGTGGCTGACCGCGTCGGGCAGCCGGATGTCCACCCCGGAGCCGGCGAGCAGGTCGACGACGGTCTTCTTCGCTGCGGCCTGCGCCACCATGTGGGTCAAAAAATCGAACAGGTCCCGCTGTTCGGCGTCCTCGACAAGCTGCGCCAGCAGCCGCTTCATGATCGCGGCGAGCAGGTCGTCCTTCGTGGGGAAGTGGCGGAAGACCGTGCCGATGGCGACACCGGCTCGTCGGGCCACCTCCTCGGTGGAGCCGCGGGGACCGAACTCGGCGAAGACCGCCTCGGCGGCGTCCAGGATGCGTGCGCGGTTGCGCTGCGCGTCGGCGCGCAGTGGCGTGCCCTCTATCAAAATGAGCCTCCACTCACTATCCTCGACGCAAGTCGAGTGTTGACTCATTATCCGGAGGGACCATCGTGACACCAAGAGCAATCTTCGACAGCATGCGCGCCCACTGGCTCGCGAACCAGCCCACCTACGAGGCTGAGATGCTCGCCGACGATGTCGTGATCGAGACGCCGTTCGCCGCACCCGGCCGCCCGACGCGCACCGAGGGCAAGCAGCGGGTCCTCGAGTACACACGAGCCAGCCAGGCGGCGTTCCCCGTCCGTTTCGACGACTGCCGCGACGTGGTCGTGCACGAGACCGCTGACCCCGAGACGATCGTGATCGAGTACGAACTGGTCGGCACGCACACCGCGACCGGGGCAACCGCCTCGTCGCCCTTCATCGCGGTGATGCGGACCCGCGACGGCAAATTGGCCCACTGGCGCGAGTACCAGCACACTCTCGCCATCGCTCAGGCCGTCGGTCACGCACAGGGCTCATGAGAGGCCAGACCGCCGATGGTGATGGCAACAGGAACAGCCGACAGCCCCAGCACTGCAAACAATGCACCCGGCTTCGAAGATGGAGGTGACCGGCGATCCGCCGTGTCTGGGAGTCGGCGCTCAGACGCTGCCCCGCTTCGCGGTCGACCTTGATCGAGTGCACGCTCCTGCCGCGATCCTCGCGTGGCGGAGCGTGACGGCGGCCGCTACCGCTCGGCATCCTGATCTGCCGAATTGAGGTTGCCGAGCTCAATTGCTCGGGCTGCCTGAGAGCCCCAGAATCGGGGGCATGCTGCCGACGGAGATGCCGTGTCTCGTCGAGCCGCCGGCGCGCTTGCGTGCGTTCCGGTTGGACGACGCCCCGCTCGTCGCCTCGGTCGCGTCGGACCCTCTCATTCCCCTCATCACGTCAGTGCCGCCCTCCGATGCCCACGAGGAAGCCGCTGCTACCTTGAACGGCAGCACCAACGACTCGCTGAAGGGTCTGGCTACTCCTTTGCGATCGCGGACGCCGAGACCGACGAAGCTGTGGGGAACATCGGCCTCTGGACCAGCCACATCTCCACCGGGCGCGCATCGACGGGCTACTGGATCGCACCGCAGCACCGGCGCCTCGGATACGTGCGGGCCGCTTTGAGCGCCCTCACCGCTTGGGCTAGCTCACTGGACGACGTCAAGCGGCTGGAGCTGTTCGTCGAGCCATGGAACGAGGGCTCGTGGCGCGCCGCAGAAGCCTGCGGCTACCAGCGCGAAGGACTCCTGCGCAGCTGGCAGCAGGTCGGCACCGAGCGCAAAGACATGTACGTCTACAGCCTCATCCCTGTCCGCGACTGAACGCACGGATCTGCCGCGATCCGCGCGTGGCGGAGCGTGACGGCGGCCGCTACCGCTCGGCATCCTGATCTGCCGAGATGAGGGAGGCGTTCGTATGGTGAGTTACCGCAGTGCTGCTGCGAGTTCGGCGGCGTTGTCGAACGCGGCTGCCGCCCTTTCGGATTCGGCTTTCGTGAGCGTGACGGACTGGGCGCGGGCCAGCATCTCGGCCGCCGTCTCTGGGTCGTGCAGCACCAGCGCGAGTTCGGCGCGGTAGACCAGGACCTCCACCTGCTCGACCGGGTCCTCGCCGGCTTGTGGGCGGGCCAGCGCGCTGTCGAGGATCCGAACGGCCTGGCCGACGTTTCCTCTGGAATCGGCCTGCACGACAGCATTCGCCAGTGCTTTGGCCAGCCGCCCGGCAGGCGTGGCGGCCGGCACGGGCGCGGTGGCGGCGTGCCGAAAGACGCGGATCCAGTTGCCGCCTGGGTCGATGACGCTGAATCCGCCCAACCCGTCGGCGTTCTTCCGCGCCCTGGGCCGGGTCATCCGCGGCGTTCCGGACACCAGTACCTTGCCGTACGCGGCGCGCATGCCGGCTGCGAATGCCCGGTGTAGTTCCTCGATGTCCGAGGTGAGTACGAGACAGGAGCCGTAGGACTGCTGCGGGTCGAATCCGGCGATCTCGAAGAACTGCAGATGCAGGTCTTCGCGCTGCACCCCCACACACGCGTTGGGTTTGCGTTGCTTGTAGGTGGTGCGGAAACCGAGAACTCCGTAGAAGGCTTCGATGTCGTCAATGGATGGGCACGGCAGCAGGGGAACGGTCACCTCGTTGGTCATGCCTCCTCTATAGGCGTCGCAGGGTGTCCGTCGCACATGGAAATAGCCGATCATCGCCTGCGGTCCTCCGATCGGCTAATGACCCGGATCGCAACGCGGCCCAGCCGAACCAACGGCGGTGCCTGCCTGCCGTATGTCTCGCCAAGATCAGGCGCCCGGATCTGCCGCAAGTCGCGCGGTCATGCCGATGAGCGCACGGTGCCGGTGTCCGCTCAGCAAGCCTGCTGTGGTTAGCATCGTTTGTGACAGATATTCATGTACTTCGTGTGTTCTGCGGTCCCGGCGGTAGGTACGGAAACCAGCTCGGCGTTGTTCTTGACGGCCATGCCATGGCCGCTGGGCAGGACCGCCAAGCCATGGCCGCGCGGCTGGGCTTCAGCGAAACTGTCTTCGTCGATGATGCTGGAACGGGGGTCGTCGATATCTACACGTCGAGCGTGCGGCTGCCGTTTGCCGGGCATCCCCTGGTGGGCACGTCCTGGTTGCTGGGTCGGCTCCGAGCCAGGCCGGAACTCCTACACCCGCCGGCGGGCTCGGTGCCAACCTGGCAGGACGGCGAGTTCACCTGGATCAGGGGTCGCGCGCAGTGGGCGCCCGACAGGCGCATGCAGCAGTACGCCTCAGCCGAGGAGGTCGACTCGCTACCGTGTCCGCCGCCAGGTGACGGGTGGCTGTACGCGTGGGCGTGGCAAGACCGGGCCGCCGGTCGGGTGCGTACCAGGGGATTTCCCCGCCGGGGCGACGCCATCGTCGAGGATGAAGCCACCGGAGCGTCCGCGATCGTGCTCACCGCCGAGCTGCGCCGGGCGCTGGACATCATGCAGGGCAAGGGATCGCAGATCCTGACTCGACCAGGTCCGAACGACGCCGTCGAGGTCGGCGGCCGGGTCATCCTTGAGGAAACCCGCTCCCTCTAAATGAGCCACCCCCACAGCGCCCAAGCTAGGCCGGAAAATATCCGCACATGCCGCGATCAACCCCCTCTTCTTCCAGTGGGTAGCCGCGGACGGCACCGAGACCAACGCGCTCGGCGGCGCCTTCTCCGGTTGCGGCAAGTCCCTGACGGCCGGCAACGGCCTGGCCGCCGGCACCCAGCGCACCGGCAGCGTCGTCTTCGACGTGTCGAACAGCAAGGGCGTGCTGGAGTACCAGCACCGCTTCGAGACCGCCGGCTCCTGGAGGCCGTGACGTCGGTCGACCCCGCATGGCCGCTCGACCAGCGGGTAGGCGACAACCCGACGGGTGAACCGATGGGAGGCGGCGATGCGGGGTTCATCATCGCGGGCACACGGCGCGGTCGAAGCCCGAGTGACGATCCGACGCCCGGTGCGGGAGGTGTTCGCGTTCTACCGCGACTTCACGAGCCTCCCCCGATTCCTTGGCGACGTGCTGGCCATCGAGCAGGTCGGCCCACGAATGTCCCGGTGGACGATTCAGGGCCCGCTGGGCGTTCGGCTGACGTCGACGATGGAGGTGACCGAGGAGCGTGCGAACGAGGTCATCCGCTACGAGACGCGCTCCCTGTCCGGCCTGCGGACCTACTGGGAGGTTCACTTCACCGGCGGTCCCACCGCCGACGAGACCGAGGTACGCGAGGTGATGCGGACACCGCTGGGCAGGCTGGGCCACGCGGCCCTCGCGCTGATGGGCAAACCTCCTGCCGGCGAGGTGCCGGCGAACCTGCGCAGGCTGAAGGAGGTGCTGGAGACGGGCAGGGTGACCAGCATGGAGCATGCTGTGGCGGGCAAGTTCAGCTAGCTGGCTGCTGCCCGGCTCACAGCGATGCCGTCCGTCGGGTCTTCCGCCATGGAGGGCGGGGACGCGGGCCAGGTGAGGCGGGCGGCAGCCCGGTCCGCCGCGACGACAGGGGAGGCGACATGAGCGTGGAGCGGACGAACGAGAACATCGAACAGGTGGGTGCCGTTGCATTATCTGATCGGGAGACGCGTTACGCCCCGGTCGGGTCCGCGGTCAGATGACCCGGGCGAGTTGACTGAACGCCGAAGCGACTCGGAGCTTGGGCTGGCTGTCGAGCCCGAGTTCGTAGTGTCCGCGGCGGAGGTTCTGGATGAACGCGTGTCCGGCGATGATCACTTGTGCGGTTGGGTCGGTCCGGAGCCCGCGCAGGGGTCGTAGCCGGTGCTTGAGCTGGCTGTGGTCGGCCTCGATCGGATTGTTCGCGTGCCGCTCGACGTGGTGCCGAGCCGAGGGGATCAGGTCGTCGAGCACGGCGGGATAGACCGGAGCGGCGTCGGTGACCACCTCGCTGGGCGTCACCTTCAGCATCCGCAGTGCGCGCTGGAAGAACCGCCGGGCCGCAGCGGCATCACGGCGAGCTGAGACGAGCACGTCGATGACCTGCCCGTGCTGGTCGATCGCGCGGTAGACGTAGCGCCAAACCCCGTTGACCTTGACGTAGGTCTCGTCGACGAAGCATCGGTCACCCGGGGAGTGGCGGGCGAACCGGGCGGCGTCGGCCAGCAGCGGGGTGAACCGTTGCGCCCACCGGAACACGGTGACGTGGTCGACCTCGACACCCTGCTCAGCCAGGAGTTCCTCCACGTCCCGGTAGGAGAGGTTGTAGCGCAGGTACCGGCGGACCGCGACGACGATCACCTCCGCGGGGAACCGGAACCCGGTGAACGCCGACTTCGGCGGCGACCAGGGACGACGAGGACTCGACCGCTGCACCCGTCAAGCCTGCATTGATCCCTGGGCACGAGCAACGCAACAGACCGGACAGGTCTTACTAAAGGCACGAAGCCAGTCATACCGAGAGTCACCCCCGCCGCTGCCGGCCATCAGTCGATCATGAACCGGCCAACCTCATCAAGCCTCACAGTCATACCGGGCCGGGCGACCGAGGGTCCCCAGCTGGGGACGATCAAAAAGGTAACGGGGGCTGGAGACCTGCGGTTGGGGCGCGCGGGGTTACCGGCGGTCCGCGACGGCGAGGGTGCGGTCCGGGGCCGCACCCTCGCTGGGTGTCAGCAGTACAGATTGGTGCCTGGGTCCACGCCCAGGATCTGCGCGAACCGCTGGTAGGTGGTGACCCGGTTCTGCACGGTGGCTGGATTGCGGCCGTCGCACTCCAGGGCGCCATTGATGCTGCGGATGGTGCCGCCAAAGCCCTGGGAGCCGAGAATCGCCGAGTGCGCGGGCTGGCTGTTCGGGCCGTTCTGGGTCATCCAGTACCAGACACCGGTCTGCCACGCCACCGACGACTCGTTCTTGACCCGGTCCGGGTTGTTCAGCAGGTCGATCCCCAGCGCGTCACCGGCGGCCTTGTAGTTGAAGTTCCAGCTCAGCTGGATCGGGCCCCGACCGTGATAGGCCGACTGGCCCGCCGGGCAGCCGTAGGACTGGGAGCGGTCGCAGTACAGCGGCCAATTCGCCTGGTTCTGCTCCTCGACGTAGCGCAGCTGGCCCGACTCATGGTCGATGTTGGCCAGAAACGCCGCCGCCTCACGCTTGCGCGCGGTGGCGTCGCCGGTGCCGGTGAACGCCGGATACTTGCGGGCCGCGTCGATCAGCCCTGCGTACGAGTAGAACGGGATGCGCAGCGGGAACATCTGGTTGTACTGGGCCTCGCTGACGGGGAACCCGTTGGTGCCGCCACCCGGAGGCGGGGTGGTGCCGCCCCCGCCGGAGCAGGTGTACGGCTCCCAGTACCAGGTGCTGATGACCGGGTCGTACCCGGGATTCTCGTGCTTTGCCCGGTAGTGGTTGCCGTCGGTGTAGCGCACGATCGAGCCAGCCGGATAGAAGGTGCCCGCCGCCCAGTTCGGGTAGTTGCAGGTGCTGCCGCCTCCGCCACCACCGCCTTCACCGCAGGGACCGTTGTCCTGCCACACTCCGGAGCCACCGGTGCTGGGCGTCTCGTACTGCGTCCACCACTTCGCGGTCCAGTTCCGGCCCTGGTGCGAGACGCGCATAGAAGCGGTGTAGACCGCACTGTTGTTGTACGGCGCCGCGCAGGCTTCGGCCGCAGCCGACGGCGTGGTCGGCAGCAGCGCCGCAGCAGCACTCGCGATGGCCACGCTGACCGTCGCGATGATCGCCATCAGGCGTCTTCTGAACATGGTGGGGGCCACCTTTCGGCAGGTTCGCGGACACGACGCAAGCGGAGCATCGAGTCCCTTGGATGTACTGCAGGCGAGACCTTACTGTAAATAAAGTTCTCTAATCAACCCTGCGTGGTCTGGGATGGCCGCGCGGTGGTGACCTCGACATCCGGCGACCCCGCTTCTTCATTCAAGGAGCGAGGTCTCCCCCGCCTCGCCCGCCGCCGGGGCGCGTCACTGGCCGTGGCCGTAGCCGGGCCGGCGGCAACGGCAGGCGGTGCATCCCTTAGCCTCTCTGCCGCTCGTCGGCGGGGAGGGGCGTGCCGACGTGGGGCGAGGTGTTGTGGCGGCAGGCGGGACGGCTACGAGCTGATCCCCGAGCCCTGAAGGCGCCAAGACAATGATTGACGGGGCGCCTGTGCGGCTGCAACATTCTCCACGGACGTCAGTGGCCTCGTCTGGCGCGAGCACGGGATGCGTCAGCGCCTCGCTTCTTCCAACGCATTGGGCCGGCGGCTAGCGTGGAACTCGATGCCCGCCAGCGCTGACGGACTGATCGCCCTGCCTGCGGGCTGACGCCAGCGCCCCGGGCGTCGGACATAGGGCGCGACAGCGCGCCGAGTGTCAGTTCGAGACACCATACGAGAGCACCACCGGCGATTCCGGCGAGGGCACCGGCTAGGAACAAGTCCTGCTGGGCCGCTGCATGTCGGTCGACAAGGTCACCGCTGAGCCGGTACGCGTTGCGCGCGTCGGCGAAGGAGTCAAGCGCGGCACCCCACCGAAGGACACCGGAGTCGGGTAGTTCCGGGCTGGCGAAGGTTGGCAGCATGTCCGATGGCGGGTTGACCAACTGGACCTCGCCCTCGGAGCCTTTGGGCAACTGCGACAGTTGGAGGCCATTCACGGAGAACGCGCAGGGCCAGGGGACGGCTGCTGGTCCATGGTCGGGTGGAACCCCTCCGTGGCTTGTGAAGACTGTGGTGCCTTGGTCGCCTCCCGGACGGATGACTGCGAGGTGGCCCAGGAGACGCGCTTCTACCCTGCGATGGTTGTCCGGGAGCCGTGTGACGATGAGCCTGGCCGCGACACGGATCCCTTTTCGCTGATCGCCGACTGGGACAGCCCTGCGCCCGACACCAGACAACACGGCTGGGTCCCCAAGCCGACCCGCCCTCGTCCCGAACTCGTTGCAACCCGCTGGAGGCCAGGTGTGAAAGAGCACCTCTTTCGAGATGATCCGCCAGCCTGACCAGCTGGCCAACCAAAGTCTTTACAAGATCCCGGACGGTTCAATTGCTGTCGCCTCGGGGTCCCTGCCGCACGACAGGGTCAGGTCGCGACGACGTAGCGCAGGTCGAGGGGTGAGCGGCCGCGGAACACGTCGCTCAAGGAAAGGGACACACCCAAGCTCTCCTCTGTCTCGCCCGACGCCGCGCCGATGTCCCCTTCGCGATGCTGCGTGACGGCACGTCCTACGAACCACAGCCAGCAGCGGGCGCGTTGATCGCCGGATCCGCCAACAGCACCACCTGATCGGTCTCAACATCGAACCCGAGCACTGGATGGCTGTGGTTGCCGCCCTCGGAATCCATCAGCACCGGCTTGCCCAACAGCCGCCCGATCACCCGCAGGAAGCCGCAGAACACATCCAGTCGCTCCTGCCCCTGAAGCTCCCGCAGATCAACATCGAAGTCGATCTCCTCCACCGCATAGAACCGGAAGATCGCCAGCACGTCGGCAGTTGGCCAGACCCGCAGCTCCGCGCACTCGGCATCAGCCGGGCGGGCAAACACCGCCTCCGCCCGAGGCGCCGGCAGCACCGTCTCGCCCTCGGAATACTGAAACGTCCAGCCGCTCGCGCTGACGGCATCCAGAACCGCCTGCCAGTCATCCACCGAGGTATCCGGTACGACCACGTCCGGCAGCGAACCCATCAGGTCCGGGTCGAAGAAGTTCCTGACGTCATCCCACAGCAGATCCGGCACTGCGTCATACTGCCCGCCACCCCAAGACAACGCAGCCCGGTCTCTTCGACGAAACCCATAGGGGCGCCGACACGGTGATCGCGCGGCCGATGGCCTACAAGCGCTGAGCCAGCCGGCACCTCCGATCGCACACGAGCCAAACACCGCGGCCTCCAACGGCCGTACCTGCCGCGAACCGAGCGCCACACATTGTCACCGCCGGGCTCGTGGCGAGTGCTCGCAGTGTCACGCCCCGGCGATGACTGTCAGAATCGTCGATAAGGAGCCGGTTCACGGCGGCGAGGAGAAGGCATGAGCGACTGGAACGATAAGATCATCGACGAGTTTCGTGCCAACGGCGGGCAGGTCGGCGGTCAGTTCGCCGGCGCGCCGCTGCTGCTGCTGCACACGATCGGCGCCAAGAGCGGCGAGCCTCGCGTGCACCCAATGATGTACCAGAAGATGGACGGCGGCTACGCCGTGTTCGCGTCCAAGGGTGGCGCGCCCACCAATCCCGACTGGTACTACAACCTGCTGGCTCACCCGCAGGTCCGCGCGGAGATCGGTACGGACAAGGTGAAGTTGGTCCCCAGAGTTGCCACTGGAACCGAGCGGGAAAGGATCTGGAGCGCGCAGAAGGCCGCGTATCCGGGCTTCGCCGATTACGAGCGGAAGACCAGCCGCCAGATCCCAGTCGTCGTGCTGGAACCTGCGCCGTAGGCGGAGACGGCACAACCCCACTGCCTGCCGGTGGCAGCTCACTCCACGCGCTGGCGGTCGGTGCGCACCGTGGATCCGGGGAGCAGGTTGGGAGCAGCGGGATGCCCTGAACGGCGTTGAACTGCGTCCAACGGCGTCGAACGACACTCAACCGCACCCACCCCTGCCTGCGGCTCCACGTTGCCGCAGCTCAGAGTCGGTGCGGCGTCCTGTTTCCCGCGGAGTGCTCCCCGGTTTTGGGCAGCAGTCGACGGCGCTCTATGCCGCCTGGTAGGGGAGTGTGCGCAGGTCAAGGCGGTAAGGAGCCGTTGGCCGGGCCTGGCCTTGCAAGTGGGAGCAGATTGGGTGCAGGTTGGCGAAGGGGTCACCGCGCCCGAGGTGTTCACCGACGCCGGATAGGGACGAGAGCTTTGACCTGCGGTGACGCGGTCTAGCGGTGCGGCGTGACCTCTCAGTAGAGGTCGAAGTGGTCAGGCGTGTTGCTCCAGGATGGCCGGCGCCGGCCGGCATCTCGGTTCGCCTAACGCCACGTTTCTAGGTTTGCTGTGCATCGATGTGAAGCATCGCGGGCGAGTCTGCTGGAGTCCGTCACGGTGCCGTCATCTGAGACGCCGATCCCACGGGCAGCGCCGTGACCACGCCCTTCAGTCTGGAGACCTCTTCGGCGAACCCGAAGGTGCCAGCACCGATGCCTCGGGTCCTCGGAGACGGGCGATCCCGCACAGAAGCACTTGCGTCGTCTCCGCAAGCCGCAATCGGCTGGGCTCTGCGTCAGCAATCATGGCGTCGTAGGGTTTGGCATGCACAGCACCCTGTCGGAGCGCGCTCGGTGCCTCTATGGCGACGAGTATCGGCCCACTCCGCCGCGATGCAGCGCTGATCACGACGAGCGCTACTTCATTGAGGAGCTCACCTTCGCTGATGCGGAGTCGATCCTCGCCATGCTGCGCGAGCTGTGCCCACAGGTGGTTGACGGCCTCTTGCCGGTCTGGGTGCGGAACCTGGCCTATCGTCTGGTTCTTCTGCAGCGTCCCGATGAGCCGGCGCTGTTGAGAGAAGCTGCGCAGAACCTCTGGCTGCACGGCCCCGATTGGGATGACATCGCGGCGGACCTCACCCGCCGCGCCGAGGTCTTGGAAGCAAGCTGAGCCGGAAGCCGAACCTGATCAACGGCCTGGCGCGGGAATCCGATGACTGCGCTATCGGAGCGGCTGTACGTCCATCGGCGCGGTGATCGTGAAGTTCTTGTCGATCGCTTCAACGAGATCGGTCCCTCGCTGCTGCAATCCGATCCGCGTGGCCCATCCGGTGACGGCGTCGAGGAAGCCGATCAGGTCCCGGTGCACGTCGTTCAGTAGCCCGGGTAGCGCACGGTGTGGCAGGTCGACGTGTACGCCGGCCCACGGGCCGCGATACCGGTTCGGGCCGCCGTCTTGCCACACTCGCAGATCGTCGTTGACGAGCTCGACCTCGGGACCTGGGTCATGTCCCAGCCACGGCGAGTCGCCGATCAACACCGGGGCCCAGTCGTGCCAGTCCTCGAGCCCGGCACAGCAGCCCGGCGTTACCACCGTCCCGATGGTGCGGTCGCGGAGCTGCAGGCCGCCGGTAGCGATGAGAAGCTCCTCAGCCAGCAGTGCGTTCACGACCTCATCGCGGCCGCCAGGAGGCTGAACCTCGATCCGGCCAGCGAGCGCGGCCACGAACAGCCCGACCTGGTCATCGGCGCAGCCGGCGTTGAGCACCAACCACGATCCGGGCGCCATCGCTGACACCGGCCAAGGCGGCGGCGACCCGTCGGTGACCGCGGGTACCTCGATGACCGCTTCCATGGTGATCACCGCGGTATTCAACCCGACGCAAAGGGCACGGGTCACGCGCTTACGGAAGGTCAATAATGCGTATGTGAGCGTGGGTCGGACGGTCGGCGATCTGTAGCCGGGCGTGGCTGAGGCGTTCGGTTGATTAGTCTGCGCGGTTCAGCATGACGGCGCTGTGCACGGGGGTGCTCGCCCAAAATGCTTGCAATATCGGGTGGTGCTGCACCTCCGACCCCGCTTCACCAGTCGCATGGTCTCGCTCCGGGCCGGGTGGACTGAAGTTGAACCCGGTGTCCTGGACGTTGAGCCGGTCTAGGCCGTGTTTCGTAGGGCCTCGATATTGGGCGTGGCGGTGGTCGCTAATTGAAGAGGTCTCCGGTAGTTGGTTCAGCGACCAAGCTAGAACT
>NZ_JBEXHJ010000023.1:0-12589 GCF_040607775.1 Micromonospora sp. NPDC005237
CACATCGTTCTGTGTCGCGGTCATCACGGCACCCTCCTCACCAGGCACAACGCCTGGCAGGTCAGGCCGGAAACACCGTTAGATCCACAGTCCCGGGCGCCCGTTTTTCGTCGTCTGTGTCGTCGCCGTTGACGTCGAGCCAGAGGTCTCCGGGCAGTGCCAGCAGGCGTTGCAGCAGCGGCCGGTCGAGTTCGGCGGCGTGCTCGGTGGCGTGTGAGGCGATGTAGCAGAACCAGTTCGCCTCGTATCCGGTCTGGACCAGGTCCCATAGGAGGTGGGTGACTGGTTCAAGGACGGTCAGGAGCCGATTTAGCTGGGTGGCCAGTTCGACGTCGGACTCCATGCCGGGGCTGGAGCTCAGCAGCCATAGGGAGGAGTCTCGGGTCCGGGTTGATCGGCGGCTGACGGGCGTGCCGGACTCGAGTGCTGTGGTCGGTTGTAGGCCCAGTCGCTGGGTCACCGCTGCGGCGGTCAACCCTGCGCTTCCCCACAGGCGAAACGTCGCAGTGGTCTGCACACCGGTCAGTGTGCGTGTCTCGGCCTGGTTGGCGCCTGCGGTTTACCTGCCCGGTCGTCATCGCGGCGGGCCAGTCGCCGGGTCATTATGATGATCATTGACCACTGGACGAACGCGGCGTGGTGGGCGGGCAGCCGCTCGTAGTCGCGGCAGGTTCGCCGGCAGCGGGTGATCCACGACAGGGTACGTCCCACCACCCATCTGCGGTGATGGACCTGGAAGCCGACTTGGCCGGCATCCCGAAGTTCGTGGTGCCCTACGCGAGTCGGCCGACGAGCCAGCTGTGACCGATTCCTCGACCCGGATCTGTACGTGTCTGGCGCCGGTGTGCGGGTCAGGAAGATCGACCCAGGTCAGCGCTTTGGGGCCGCCGTACGTGGCGGTGGCGGCTCAGAGTCCGGTCTGGCGTTCGAGGTGTTCTGGGTAGCGGGCGCCCTGGATCTCGATCTTGTCGGTGGCGTCCTGGATTTCGGTGAGGTCGGCGTCGGACAGCTCGATTTCGGCCGCGCCGAGGTTCTCCTGCAGGCGTTCGATCCGGCGGGTGCCGGGGATCGGCACGATCCAGGGCTTGCGGGCGAGCAGCCAGGCGAGCGCGATCTGCGCCGGGGTGCTGCCTTTGCGCACGGCGACGCGGCCGAGCAGGTCGACCAGGTCCTGGTTCGCCTGCCGGGCGTCCTGTTCGAAACGCGGGATCGACGCGCGGATGTCGCCCGCGGTGAACGTGGTGCTGGTGTCGATCTTCCCGGTGAGGAAGCCTTTGCCGAGCGGGCTGAACGGCACGAACCCGATACCCAGTTCCTCCAACGTGGGCAGGACCTCGGCCTCCTGGCTGCGGGTCCACAGCGAGTATTCGCTCTGCACGGCGGTGACCGGCTGCACGGTGTGCGCGCGGCGGATGGTGCCGGCGGCGGCTTCGGACATGCCGAAGTGCCGCACCTTTCCGGCCTCGATGAGTTCCTTGACCGTGCCGGCGACGTCCTCGATGGGCACATTCGGGTCGACGCGGTGCTGGTAGTACAGCTCGATGGTGTCCACGCCGAGCCGCCGCAACGACCCTTCGACGGCGCGTTTGATCACCTCGGGCCGGCTCGACGTGCCGACCAGCTTGCCGTCCTCGGTGAACTCGAACCCGAACTTCGTTGCGATCACGACCCGGTCCCGGATCGGGGCGAGCGCCTTGCCGACGAGTTCCTCGTTGACGAACGGCCCGTAGACCTCGGCGGTGTCGAAGAACGTGACCCCGCCATCCACGGCATCGCGCAGAACCTTGATCATGGCTTGCTCGTCACCGGGGTTCGGGCCGTAGCTCTGGCTCATCCCCATGCAACCGAGCCCGATCGCGGAGACCTCAAGGCCCTGGCCGAGCATTCGCATCTTCATGCCAACTGTTCCTCTCTGATGGCGCGGCGGCGCCCTGGGCGGGGCTGAGCAGACGACGCCCATATCGGGCTCGTCGTCGCCGCGGCTGATCGACTACGTGTCTGATTCCTCGCCCACCTGCGACGTCGTGGCGTCGTGGGTGGCCGACCAGTTGGCCGGCATTCGCAGCCCGTCGGCCGACAGCGTCGCCCTGCTGTGCACCGAAGCCGGCCGTGACCCGTACGACAAGAGCCTGTCCGACCTCGTGGGCGAGTTGTCGACCCGCAATGAGGCGTGTGAGCGCCTTCGCCTTCGCGGTCTCGCTGGTCGGCCGCCGAGGAGCTCTTGCACCAGCCACCCGCGTGACGGTCTGAGTGTCGCGGACGATTACTTCGCTACGCCGGGTCGACGCGCATCGTGGTGGCGGTGGCCGGCGGGCGGGTCATCGTCTGGGTGTACGACGATCGGCCGTACTTGCTGCGGTAGACGTCATCGATCCGGGCGTTCAGATCCGGATCGTCGGCGGCGGTGAAACGGACCTCGTGCCGTTGACCGGCGGCAACGACCGAGCCGGTGCCGTACCGGTGGGCGCGCCGGAACCAGATGCCGGCGTGCCCTTTCCAGGACCGCACGTACAGATCTCCGTCGACGGCCACGATCCAGATCGGGGTACGCACTTCGGGCCGATCCGGCGCCGGTACGACGATGTCGATCTCCCCGGCTTCGGCCAGGTGCCGGGCGGAGGCGGTGTCCCATGCCATGACGTACCCCTTTCATGAGGGTGGGTGGGTCAGACCTACTCGGTCGGGGCGTCGGCGGGGGTGGTCGTCGCGGCCCAGCTGGCGAGCAGGCGCAGGGCATCGCCGGCGGGGGTGCCGACGGTCGCGCTGTAGGCGGTCAGGGTCAGGCCGGGGTCGGCGGGCAGCGGCATGGCCTCGAAGGCGAGGTCGAGCCGACCGACCACCGGGTGCTGGAAGCGTTTCACGCCGGTGTGGTGCAGGCGCACGTTGTGCGCGGCCCACCGGGTCCGGAAGTCGTCGCTGCGGGTCGCGAGCTCGCCGACCAGGTCGCTGAGCGCCTTGTCGTACGGGTCGCGCCCGGCTTCGGTGCGCAGCAGCGCGACGGTGGTGTCGGCGGCCTCGTCCCAATCGGGGTAGAACTCGTCGGCGGCCGGGTCGAGGAAGCAGAACCGGGCCAGGTTGACCGGCCGCGCGGCGGCCTCGAAGGCGGGGGAGTAGAGCGCCTCACTGAGGCGGTTGGCGGCCAGGATGTCGAGACGCCCGTTGCGTACGAATGCGGGGGCCTCGGTCATCGCGTCCAGCAGGCTCTGCACGCCCGGGCGGATCTGCTGCTTCGCAGGCCGTCGCCGCACGCGGGGGCTGGTGTTGGCGGCGCGGGCGAGGTCGTAGAGGTGGGAGCGTTCTGCGTCGTCGAGCTGCAGGGCTCGGGCGATGGCGTCCAGGACGCTGTCGGAGACGCCGGAGAGGTTGCCGCGCTCGAGGCGGGTGTAGTAGTCCGGGCTGACCCCGGCGATCATGGCGACCTCGGCGCGGCGCAGCCCGGCGACGCGGCGGGTGCCGCCGAAGGCGGGTAGTCCGGCCTGTTCGGGGGTAATCCTGGCGCGCCGGGAGGCCAGGAACTCGCGAACATCGTCCTGCGTATCCATGACAACCACGCTACGGCCACGGCCTCGGGGCATGGGGGTTCTGTCATTACCTGCTACGGCAAACCCTCCCACCGGCGCCCGGCGCGCGCTTACCTGGGCTCATGGAACTTCTCCCCGTTCGTCCGACCGTGAAGACGCCCGCGCAGACGTTCACCGGCGACGTCTACATGACCCCGATCTACAACGGCTCCGGGCCGTCGAAGATGACCGCCGCGCTCGTGCGGTTCACGCCCGGGGCCCGTACCAACTGGCACTCGCACGCCGTCGGGCAGACCCTGCACGTCACCGAGGGCGTCGGCCTGGTCGGCACCCGCGACGGCTCCGTCGTACGCATCCACGCCGGCGACACGGTGCTCTGCCCACCCGACGAACAGCACTGGCACGGCGCCGCCGCCGACACGTTCATGAGCCACCTAGCCCTGCTCGAGGCAAAGGCCGACGGCAGCGACCCGACCACCTGGCTCGAGCCGGTCGCCCAGGACCTGTACGAGAAGGCGAATCAGCAGTGAGCGACCTCACTTCACGACAGCAGGCGACAGCGACCATCGGAGCCTTCACCGCCGCGGGCCAGCTCCCGCAACTGCGCGACGCCCTTGCCGACGGCCTGGACGCCGGTCTGACGATCAACGAGATCAACGAGATCCTGATCCAGATGTACGCCTACGCGGGCTTCCCGCGCAGCCTCAACGGCCTCGGCACGTTCATGGACCTGCTCGAACAGCGCCGCACCAAGGGGATCACCGACGAGGCCGGCCCCGAGCCGACCCCGCTTATGAACGACAAGACCAGTGTCGAGCTCGGCACGGTGAACCAGACCAAGCTGTCCGGCAAGCCGGTGACGGGCCCGTTGTTCGACTTCGCGCCGGCCATCGATGAGTTCCTCAAGGGACACCTGTTCGGTGACATCTTCGGCCGCGACAACCTCGACTGGCAGAGCCGCGAGATCGCCACCGTCGCCGCCCTGGCCACCCTCGAGGGCCTCGAGTCGCAACTGCAGTCGCATCTCGGCATCGCCCTGAACACCGGGCTGACCGAGACGAACCTGCGCGGCCTGATCACGATCCTGCGCGAACGGGTCGGCGAGCCCCAAGCCGACCGTGCCGCCGCGGTCCTCGACAAATTACTGAACTGAGACTGGAGACTACCAAAATGCGTGCAACCCTTATGTACGGCCCGGGCGACGTCCGCGTCGAAACCATCACTGACCCGACCATCGAGCGACCCACCGACGCGGTCGTCCGGGTCGTGCGTGCCTGTGTCTGCGGCAGCGACCTGCACCCGTACCACTCCATGCCCGCCTCCGACCAGGGGCAGCAGATGGGTCACGAGTTCCTCGGCGTGGTCGAGCAGACCGGCTCCGACATCGCCACGGTCAAGGTCGGCGATCTGGTCGTGGCATCTTTCTCCTACCAGGACAACACCTGTGAGTTCTGCCGCGCCGGTTTCCAGACGGCCTGCTCCCACCCTGAGTTCGGGTTCTTCAGCGCCGCGCAGGCCGAGCTGGTCCGCGTCCCGCTGGCCGACGGCACGCTGGTTAAGCTGCCCGTCGGGACCGACTCCGAGTTGCTGCCGTCGCTGTTGACCCTGGCCGATGTGTACGGCACCGGCTACCACGCCGCCAAGCGCGCGAACGTGAGCCCGGGGGACACCGTCGCGGTCATCGGCGACGGCGCGGTCGGCCTGCTCGCCGTGCTGTCGGCCAAGCAGCTCGGCGCCGAGCAGATCATCCTGATGGGCCGCCACAAGGTCCGCACCGATTTGGGCATCGAGTACGGCGCCACCGACGTCGTCCCCGAGCGCGGCGAGGAAGGCATCGCCAAGGTCCGCGACCTCACCAAGGGCGGCGCGCTCAAGGTTTTGGAAGCCGTCGGGCACCGGCCCGCCTACGACCAGGCCGTCGGCATCGTCCGAGCGGGCGGTGTGATCAGCCGGGTCGGTGTGCCGCAGTACGAGGAGGCGCCGGTCGGCTTCGCCAGCCTGTTCGGCCGCAACATCACCCTCAACGGCGGCCCGGCACCAGTGCGCGCGTACATCGACGAGCTGCTGCCCGGCATCCTCGACGGCAGCGTCGACCCCGGCAAGGTCTTCGACCGCACCGTCAGCCTCGACGAGGTGCCCGCGGCCTACCGCGCGATGGACGACCGTGAGGTCCTCAAAGCCCTCATCGCCTTCTAGGTCACACCAGGGCTGCACCACACGCTGCGGGCGATTGTCGCCGGTCACCCGCAGGTCTCACGGAGCCAGGAGCAAGCACAGACATGACACCGACATCCGAACGCCCGGCCGCGGGTCGCACGCTGGCAGTCGCGGCGGCGGGCACGACGATGGTGCTGATCGCCTTCACCACCCCGCTGGCGACGCTGCCCGCCACGGCCGCAGGTGTGCACGCCGGCCCCGGGGGCCAGGCGTGGATCCTGAGCGGGATGAGTGTCGGCTGCGCGGCCGGGCTGCTCAGCAGCGGTGCGCTCGGCGACGACTACGGCCGCCGCCGTACGTTCCTGGCCGGCGCGATCGTGCTCGCGGTCGGCTCGTTGCTCGGTGCGGCCGCCCCTGATGCACTGGTCCTCGTGCTGGCCCGCATCCTGCAGGGCCTGGGCGGTGCCGCGATCGTGGCCTGCAGCCTCGGCCTGATCGGCAACGCCTACCCCGACGGTCCCGAGCGGGCCCGGGCGACCGGTGTCTGGGGCGCTGCCCTCGGCGCGGGGGTCGCGATCGGCCCCTTCTTGGCGCTCGGCCTGCAAACCGTCGCGGGGTGGCGCCTGCCGTACCTGGCCGTGGCCCTGCTGACCGCCGTACTCGCCGTAGCCGGGCACCGGACGCTCGCCGAATCCCGGGCCGCCCGGCCAAGCCCGGTCGACGCCGCGGGGACAGTGCTGCTGGCTCTGGGACTGTCCGCGCTACTCGCCGGACTGGTCGAAGGCCGCACCGGCTGGACCCAGCCCGCGACGCTCGGCCTGCTGCTGCTCGGTGTGGTCCTGGTAGCCGGGTTCGTGACGGTGGAACACCGCAGCCGGCACCCGATGCTGGACCTGACGTTGCTGCGCCGCCCCGACTTCGCCGGTGCGCTGATCGCCGCGCTCGCCACCGGCGCCGGAGTGCTGTCCCTGACCTCCTACACCCCGATCATCGTCCAACAGGGCCTAGCCGGCCCCGCTCTAGCCGGGGTGTCAGCGATGCTGGCCTGGTCCGGGCTCAGCGCGCTCACCCCGCTGACCGCCCGCTGGCTCTCCACCCGGGTCACACCGCGCATCCAGCTGATCGCCGGGCTGCTCGGCTGCGCCGCCGGGCAACTAGCCCTGCTCGGGCTGCACCGCGGCGACCACGTCTCCCGGATGCTGCCCGGCCTGCTGGTCGCCGGCGCGGCCAACGGGGTGCTCAACGCCGCGCTCGGTCGCCAGGCGGTCTCCAGCGTGCCGGCCGAACGGGCCGCCATGGGCAGCGGCGCCAACAACACCGCCCGCTACGTCGGCTCCGCGATCGGCCTGGCCCTGGTCTCGATCACCGTCGCCGGCGGTAGGCACGAGCCGGCGGCGGTGCTGCGCGGCTGGAACACCGCCGTCCTGATCACCGCCGCGTTCTCCCTGGCCGGCGCGCTGATCGTCCTGCTCGCCCGTGACCGTGCCCCCGTACCGGTCCTCGGCTGACTCCGAAGGAACCGCTCTATGCGAATCACCCTGACCGTCGGCGCTACCGTGCTGACCGGCACGCTCGCCGACAACCCGACCAGCCGCGATTTCGCAGCGCTGTTACCCCTGACCTTGAGCCTGAGCGATCACAACAGAACCGAGAAGATCAGCTACCTGCCGCGCAAGCTCACCACCGAGGGCGCCCCGTCCGCGACCGCCGCCACTGCCGGCGACCTCGCTTACTACGCGCCCTGGGGCAACCTGGCGATCTTCTACCGCGACTTCCGCCGCTCCCCGGGACTGATCACGATCGGTTCGCTCGACGGGGGCCACGAGCTGCTCCCTGGCCAATCCGGCGACTTCCCCGTGACGATCGCCCACGCCGACTGACATTTGCCCACCGGTTACCGCGTGGGACACCGCCGTCGCGGCGACTCCATGTGCAGCAGGCCGCTGCGTGGGTGAAGCGTCACCTGAGGGGAGGTGGGCGGTGCTCGCTCTGGTCCTGGTCGTCACGCTGGGGGCGGTACAGCTCGCCTCCAGGTTGCTCGCGCGCTCGCTGCGGATCGCCCCACCGGTGCTGCTGCTGGTGTGCGGTGTCGTACTCGGTTTCGTGCCGGTGTTGCGCAGCGTGCAGCTGTCGCCCGAGATGGTGCTGCTGCTGTTCCTGCCGGTGCTTCTCTACTGGGGAAGCCTGACCACCTCACCGCGCGAGATCCGTGACAACCTGCGGACCATCCTGCTCAACAGCACCGTTCTGGTGCTTGTCACCGCCGCCGTGACGGCGCATGCCCTCGGGTTGGGGTGGGGGCCGGCGTGGGTGCTCGGCGCCGCGGTCGCCCGACCGACGCGACCGCGGTCGGGGTGCTGGCCCGGTCGCTGCCGCGGCGCACCGTCACCGTGCTGCGCGCGGAGAGCCTGGTCAATGACGGCACCGCACTGGTGATTTACGGCTTGGCCGTCGGTATCACCGTCGGCGAGGAACATCTGAGCGTGCCGCACGTCGGCGGGTTGCTGCTGCTGGCTTACGGCGGCGGAGCGCTGGGCGGGATCGTGGTCGCCTGGCTTGGCGTACAGGTACGCAGGCGTCTCGACGACCCGCTGCAGGAAAGCGTCGCCGTCCTGCTCCTGCCGTTCACCGCCTACCTGCTCGCCGAGGCCGTGCACGCCTCCGGTGTCCTCGCGGTCGTGATCTGCGGGCTGATCATGAGCCAGGCCGGGCCACGTATCGGGCGTGCAGCCGCCCGGGTACAGATCCAGCCGTTCTTCACGCTGGCGGCCTACCTGCTCAACGGGGCGTTGTACATTCTTGTCGGTCTGCAGGTGCAAACGGCAGTACGCGGCCTGACCAGTGTTGCTCTCACCCGCGGCCTGATCATGGTGAGCGTCGTGTCGGCCACCGTCATCGCCGCCCGGTTCGCCTGGCTCTTCACCACCCCGTACGTGATCCGGGCGTTGGACCGGCGCCCGCAGCAACGATCTCGGCGTGTCGGCGCCCGTACCCGCGTGGTCAACGGTGTCGCCGGATTTCGCGGGGCGGTGTCGCTGGCCGCGGCCCTCGCTGTGCCGCACGCTGTCGCGTCCGGGCAACCGTTTCCCTGTACCGTGCCAAAACTGTGCTTCGCATTCGTGACCTGGGGATTTGCGAGTGGATCAAGCGGCTCGGCGGTATTCGTTGATCGCGCCACCCGTCAGCGACGGCCGGTGCGGGCCTCGGGTGACGTGCCGCCGTAGGTGGACAGATCGACGCTGATCAGGGCCGGGTGGATGGGACTTCGCTGCCGGCGGGCTGACCGTGCGGGCCACCGTGGGCATGGGGAATCTCCCGGCGGCCAGGTCCCGGGATCGGCCGGGGCGGTGGTGGCGCCGTCGAGGCGCGGACGACGAGCTCGACCGGTTGGTCGGCCGCCGGTGGAAGCTCGACGTCCGGCTTCTCGATGACCTGTACCAGCAGCGCGAGGCCCTGCCGCGCGACCTCGTCGAACGGCTGCCGCACGGTGGTGAGCGGGGGAGTGACGTAGGCGGCGACCGGGATGTCGTCGAACCCGACGACGCTGATGTCCTCGGGCACCCGGCGCCCGGCCTCGAGCTGCGCGCGGATGAGACCGATCGCCATGTCGTCGTTCGCGGCGAACACCGCGGTCACGGTGCCGTCGCCGGCCAGTTCCCGGCCCGCCGCGTAGCCGGACGCGGCCGACCAGTCGCCCTCGACGACCGGCGGCTCGTCCGCGCCGTGGGCTCGCAGCGCCTCGCGCCAGCCGGCGAGACGGTCCCGTGCCGAATACCACCGCTGCGGGCCGGCCAGGTGATGGACGGTCGCGTGCCCCAGCTCCAGCAGGTGCTCGGTCGCGGCCCGCGCGAGCCGGCCCGCGCCGACCCTGGCGGTCACCACCTGCGGCGCGGCGAAGGTGGGCGGCGCGCCGAGGACCAGGACCGGCACGTCGACGCTGATGAGGCCGACGCCCTCGTCGATCGGCTCGGAGATGACGACGCCGTCCACGCCCTGGCCCAGCAGCGACGTCAGGGCGCTCGCGATGCCGCCCGGGTCGCCCTCGATCGTGGCGGCCACCCGCAGCGTGTAGCCCACCTCCCGGACCGCCCGCTCGATGCCCATGAGCCACGACGCCGGCCCGTACAAGGCGCTGCCGAGCGTCACCACGCCGATCGACCGGGTCCGCCCGGAGGCCAGCGCCCGGGCCGCCTGGTTGCGCCGGTAGCCGAGCTCCGCGGCGGCGTCCAGGACCCGCCGGCGCACGTCGGCCGAGACATACTGCTCGTCGTTGAGGACCCTGGACACCGTCTTTTGGGAGACGCCGGCCAGCCGCGCGACGTCCACGCTGCGCGGCGTCGGAGGGCTTCCACCCGGCCTCGCCAGTCGCGTCATGGCACCTCCCGCCGCCGGCCATCGTCCTCTATGATTGCGCTGTCATGTCTACGCAGTCAGACGCTCGCCATCAAGATCCCGTAACCCGCCGTGACGCTGGCGAAGCACGTTTCTTACCAGCACCCTAACCCCAGTTTCGAACCGAACAGGTCAGGCCGGGCCGCCCGCCGACTTCACCGAAGACGACAGTGCTGCTGTCCACGCCTTCGGCGTGTCACGCGGCCGGGCGCCGCAGAGGCGAATCGGTTCGCTACTCGATCGGCGCCGCGTCGGTGGGCCGGCGGTACGGAGTGCCTGAGCGCGATGCCCTAGCACTCCGGAAGGGTCGTACTATCGGCGGCCACTCGAAGCTTGCGAGGCGTCAGGAGCAGGAAGTAACCGTCTTGAAACCTTGACTTCACGCTCGATGCACCCATTAATACGTACCTATGTATCTGGCCGCAACCACCCTTCCCGGGTGGTCGGCGACGCCGGCAGCTTTGTCGAATCGATTCGAGTATCGGCCTTGAGGCTGTGCCCTGAACCGGTGTTGCGGAGTTGGCGGATGAGTCACAGGAGGTAACCGTGCATCGTACGAACGTCCGCTGGGGTGGCCGATTGTCGGCGTGGGCCAGAGGGTTGGCCGCGACCGTGGCGCTCGCCCTGCCCCTGACGCTGGGTGGCCTGACCCTGGCGACCCCCGGTTCGGCCCTGGCCGCGCCGGTCGAGACGCAGAGTGTCGCGGCCGCCGGACTTGACGGTGTGGCGGCCGGGAACGCCGCGATCACCTCGATCGACCTGAGCGGGACCTGGGGCTTCACGCCCGCGGGCCGGGCGGCGACCACGATCGCGGTGCCCGGTGGCGGCTGGTACAAGCAGGGCTTCACCGACGTGAACGAGGCGGTGTACTCGCGCAGCATCACCGTGCCGGACTCGGGGCAGCCGCAGTCGACCTGGATCGAGTTCGGCGCCGTCAACCACCAGGCGACACTGTCGGTCGACGGCCGCGTGGTCGCCACCCAGACGACGGCGTTCACCCCGTCGAACTTCGACATCAGCGCATACGCGGCGCCCGGCACCACCCACACGATCACGGTGAACGTGAAGGGCCGCGGCGCGTTGAAGGCATCCAACGGCCGGTACCTGGTGCCCGACGCCGCCACGTGGTCCGAGGCGATACCGCAGGGGATCTTCGGGTCCGCGTTCCTGCGGGTGTACCCGGCGGTGTACGTCAGCGACACATTCGTGCGTACGTCGGTGGCGAACAAGACGCTGACCTACGACGTGACGGTGCGGAACACGTCGGGCAGTTCCCGGTCGGTGACGTTGACCGGGTCGCTGTCGTCCAGCAACGGAACGGCTTTCAGCTACCCGGCACTGCCCAGCCGTACGGTCACCGTGGCGGCCCGCTCGACCGTGATCGTGACCGTCGGGCCGGTCGCGTGGAACCTCGACAGCACCTCGTACTGGTGGCCCAATGTGCCGTACCGGTCGGGGTACCGGGCGCAGTTGCACGGGCTGACGGTGCATGCCGTCACCGATGACGGGCACACCAGCGACGCCACGTCCCGGTTCGGGTTCCGGGAGGCCACCCAGAACGGTGACTACTACTACCTCAACGGCGTGCGCGTGAACTTCCGCGGCGACAACCTCCAGGGTGGCGACTATGACCGGATCAACAACGGCGGCAAGGGCGACGCGTACCACACCCTGCCCGGCTTCCTGCCCCCGTCGTCCGGCAACGGCGGCTGGCCGCAGGCGGTGGACAACTACCAGCGGCTGAACTACAACGTGGTGCGCATCCACCAGGAGCCCGGGAGCCCGTACATGTTGGATGTCGCCGACGAGATGGGCCTGATGATCATCGACGAGGTCGCGATCCGCGGCTCCCAATCCTCGCAGGAGTGGCAGAACTCCGTCGGGCGCGACAACATGGTCAACCACGCCCGTGCGCTGGTCCTGCGCGACCGCAACCACCCCGCGATCATCCGCTGGAGTCAGAACAACGAGCCGAACCAGAGCGGCCAGGATTCCGAACAGTTCGAGAAGGACCTGTACGCGGCGATGAACGGCGCCGACGGCACCCGGCCGATCATTGTCGAGGTGGGCGTCGGCGGGAATGTCAGCCTGTATCCCGGGATGACGTACGCCAACTTCGCGGTGATCCCGCACTACGTCGACGGCTTCGGCAGGTACGGGGAGGGCCTGATCACCGTGAATGGGCGGCCCGACGGCGAGGGCGAGTTCATCTGGCCGGCATGCAACAACAAGCAGGGCTTCGAGTGGTTCGCCACGGCAACCCTGGCCAAGCGCGGCAAGGGCGCCACCGACCTGCGTCCGTACACGCTGCTGTCCGCCTGGGCCAGCGTCGTGCCCGGCGTGCGGTCCACCGACTTCACCCCGGAGGAGGGCGGTCACCCCATCTACGGCGCCGACAACCTGCCCGACCCCTGGAGCAACCCGCAGATCCAGCGCGTGCAGGCGGCGTTCAACCCGGTGGCCGCGGTCGACCTCCCCTACTGGTCCGCCTCCGGCAATTCGGACTCGAACGGCACCTT
>NZ_JBEXHJ010000024.1:0-11515 GCF_040607775.1 Micromonospora sp. NPDC005237
CACGTGGCGATACACGAAAGTTCAGCTCAGCACCGAACAGTGACACCTCCTATGCCGCACCGGATCATCGCGCATGATCTCCTACCCGCTCATCGGCAGATCAGTGCGTCGCCACGAGACATAAGCCGGCCGATCGAGTGGCTGGTTGCTCATCGGCGCCCTGCCTCTGAGGCGGAAGGCATCCGCGCCGACGCCTTCGGATCCGCCGAAGAGGTCTCCAGCCTGAAGGGCCAGCTCAGGAGGTTGCCCGTGGGATCGGTGTCTCGAATGACGGAACCGCGGCGGACTCCAGCAAGCTCACCCGCAACGCTCCACATCGGTCTGCAGCACATCTACAGACGTGACCTCAGGCGAACCGAGACGCCGGCTGGCGCCAGCCATCCCGGGAGCAGCAGCCTGACCACTTCGACCCCTACTGGGAGGTCACACCGCACCGCTCCACCGCATCACCACAGGTCAAGCCCTCGTCTCCGTCCGGCGTCGGTGAGCACTTCGGGCGCGCAGACCACTTCGCCAACCTGCACCCAATCTGCTCCCATCTGCAAGGCCAGGCCAACCAACGACTCCTTACCACCCTGACCTGCACACACTCCCCTGGCCGGCGACATAGGGCATCATCGAACACTAGGCAGAACCGCGGAGCACTCCGCGGGAAACAGGACGCCGCACCGACTCTGACCTGCGGCAACGCGGAGCCGCAGGCAGGGGTGGGTGCAGTTGAGCGCCGTTCGACGCCGTTGGACGCAGTTCAAGGCCGTTCAGGGCACCCCGCTGCTCCCAACCTGCTCCCCCAACCCGGCTCGCACCGGCTCGCCGACCGCCGGCCGTCGACCGCTCGTAAGCTGCCGGCCCAGTGCTTTGGCTGGCACCAGCGCTGGCCCCCACAGCTGCATCGGTTGATGGGGAAGTGCGCTCACGATCGCCGCGTAATGTCAGCGGCATGTGCGGATATCGGCTTGGCGGCAGCTGGTAGAGGATATGGGCGTGAGTGAGGATCTCCTTCGTATCGTGCCGACCGTGCCGGCCTGGGTGCCGGCGCAGGGCGCCGCGGATACTGCGGCCGAGGTCGTCTCGGCGATGTGTCCGGGCGCGGGAGAGCTGGTCGCCTGCCAGTACGCCGAGGTTACGTTCATTGACCAGGGCGCCAACTTCGAGGCAGTCGGCTGCCCGGCCTGCAAGGCTCCGCTGGATGCCGACTGGTGGCAAGAGCGGATGGATGATGCCTATGCCACTCGCTTCGCAACACTGGACACCGTGACACCGTGCTGCAGCGCAGCCGTCTCGCTCAACGACCTGGAGTACCACTGGCCGGCCGCCTTTGCGCGATTCGAGTTACTGGTTCGCAATCCAGGCCGCAGCTGGTTGTCGCCCGACGAGGCAGCGCAAGTGTCGGCCGTGCTCGGCATTACGGTTCGCCAGGTCTTCAGTCACTACTGACGACACACCGCAGCAATGCCTCCCGCCCGGCGGCCTGTCAGTGCGTTCATCCGAGAGTGGGCCGCCCCTCGGCGATCTGTTCTTCTACCGGCCGACCGGACCAGGCCAGCCATGGGTCCGCGCCGGACTTGGGCACGACCACCGGCCCGTTGCCGACCAACGCGTCGGAGATGCGGCCTGACTCGATGAAGGCGCGTGACTGGTAGCCCACAGACCATGCGGCCTCGTGCTCCCGCACACCGGTGATCACCCATTCACCGGCGCGGACCTCGCCCATGCGGTCAGCGAGGAAGGCGAGTGCGATCTCGCGAGCGTCTTGATCGGTCATGCTCGTGACCCTAACGCTGGAACGATGGTGCAGGACCGAGCCAACGCGCTGTCATCGGCATGAGCGGACGTCGCCCGATTGACGACCGGGAGAATCACGGCTGACTTCTTCGCATCCGCCGAAGAGGTCGCGGCCCACGCGGCTGCACTGGGCTCGGGCACGCGTCGCTCCTCATCGAGGGGACCAGTACCTGTGGTCCGCCGTTAGCTTCTTCCGATGTTGCGGCACTCACCTCGCCTGCCGGGCCGGCTTCCCAAGGCCATCGTCCGGATGCTTGACGTGACGGCGGCGGATGATCCGGGGGAGGCACCCGGGCTAGACGACCCGTACCCTGCTGCCGACACGGCCAATGATCTTCTACGCCACGGGAGCGTCGCGCCGGGGTGTCCGCGGTTGCAGCAGCGGAGACGCTGCTCGATCTGCGAAGGATCTACGACGAGTTGTTGACAGACCTCGAGGTGTCCAGCCGATAGGGTCACTTCAGCGGCTTGTTCACTGCCGCTCGGGCGACATCGATGGACACCGCGGTATAGGCGGCAGGCAAGGTATGACGCACGGGGCGTGAGCATGGACACCACTGAAGAAGGAAGCGGATTCGGCGCGCTGCTGCGGGCCGGCCGACGGGCGGGCGGCATCAGCCAACGGGAACTTGCCGCACAAGCCGGTCTCAGCGTGGCCGCCATACGCGACCTCGAACAGGGCCGTAGCCGCAGACCCAGGCCCACAGCCGTCGAGGCGCTCGTCGCCGCGCTCGGCCTGCCCCCTCACGACGCGGCCACGCTCCGCCGCGCGGCCACCCGCCCTTCAGGCCCGATCCCGCCCTCCAGGCAGGTTTGCCCCGCCGAACCGCTGCGGCTGGCGATCCTCGGCCCGCTGACCGTCAACCGCGGGCACGTGGCGGCGCCGGTCGGCCGCGGGGGGCGTCGCGCTCTGCTAGGCCGGCTCGCCTTGTCGGTCAACACTCCGGTACCGGTCTCCGACTTGATCGACCTGCTCTGGGACACCCCACCCGCGGCGCCGGCGAACGCGCTGCACACCTACCTGTCCCGGCTCCGGTCGGCGCTGCAGCCGACCGGACCGGGCCAGGCCGCCTTGATCACCCGGACCCCGGCCGGATACCAGCTCAACCTCGCCGACGAGCAGCTCGACCTGGCCGAATTCCGCCGCCAGGTGCGCCATGCCCGCGCCGCCGAGCCGATGGCGGCACTCGACCTTCTGGAAGCCGCGCTGGCGCTCTGGCGCGGCGACCCGCTGGAAGACGTGCCGAATCTGCACCACCAATTCCTGGCCACCGCAGTGGCCGAGGAGCAGATCGCGGCAACCCTGCGCCACGCCGACCTGGCCCTCGCAGCCGGCCAACCCGACCGCTGCCTACCACGACTGCGTGAACTCGCTGCGGCCAACCCCCTGCACGAACCGCTCCACACGCGGCTCATCGCAGCCTTGGCCGCCGGCAACCTGCAAGCTTCCGCGCTCGACACCTACGCCCGTATCCGACGGCGACTCGTCGAGGACCTCGGTATCGAGCCGTCCCCCGACCTGATGGACGTCCACCGGCGCGTTCTACGGCAACAGCACGTCACGTCCGCTCAACACACCCTTCAAGCCGAGTCACGACCCCTCGCGGCCCCGTCGCGTAGCGACGACCGGGCCCACATCCCGGCCCAGCTTCCCGCCGACGTCCGCCGGTTCACCGGCCGAGCCGAGGCCCTCGCGCGGCTCGACGACATGCTCCACACCCACCGGCAGCCGTACCCGGCCGTCGCCATCGCGGTCGTGTCGGGCACCGCTGGGGTGGGCAAGACAGCTCTGGCCGTACATTGGGGCCATCGGGTCGCCGACCGGTTCCCCGACGGGCAACTGCATGTCAACCTGCGCGGCTTCGATCCAGGCGGCTCGCCGATGAACCCGGATGAGGCCGTCCGGAGGTTCCTTGACGCGTTGGGTGTCACACCGCAGCGGCTGCCAGCCGACCCGGCGGCCCAAGTCAGCCTGTACCGCAGCCTGCTCGCAGGCCGACGGATGCTGCTGGTGCTGGACAACGCCCGCGACGCCGAGCAGGTCCGCCCCCTGCTGCCCGGCGCGCCGTACTGCTTCACCCTGGTCACCAGCCGCAACCCGCTGTCCGGGCTTGTCGCCGCAGACGACGCTCACCCTCTCACCGTCGAAGCGCTCAGCCCGGACGAAGCCCGCCGCCTGTTGACACACCGCATCGGTTCCCGCCGAACCGACGCCGAGCCGGACGCCATCGTCGAAATCGTCAACCAATGCGCCGGGCTCCCGCTCGCGCTGGCCATAACCGCCGCACGAGCCGCCATCCAACCAGGTCTGTCGCTCGCCGACGTCGCCGCCGACCTGCGCGACGGAGACCGCCTGAACGCCCTGTCCACCGGCGACGCGAGCACCGATGTGCGTTGCGTCTTCTCCTGGTCGTACCAGGCCCTCGGCCCGGCCGCGGCACGGCTCTTCCGGCTGCTCGGGCGGCATCCCTCACCCGAAATATCAGCGGGCGCGGCGGCAAGTCTTCTCGGTCTGCCCCCGGCAGGAGTCCGCCCGGTCCTGTCCGAGTTGACCAGGGCTCACCTGATCGGGGAATACGCCCTCGGCCGGTACACGTTGCACGATCTCGTCTACGAGTACGCGAGCCAGCTGGCCCTTGACGAACAGCCCGACGCCGTGACCGGCCGGATGCTGGACCACTACCTGCACACCGCCCGCGCCGCCGACCGGCTACTCGAACCCGCCCGCGACTCGAGCCCTCTCGACTTCCCGCGTGCTGGGGTCACCGTGGACCCGCCCACCGACCACACCGGTGCGTTACGGTGGTTCGCCGCCGAGCATCGCGTCCTGCTCGCCGCCGTCGACCACGCCGTGAACGCCGGCTTCGATTCATACGCCTGGCACCTGGCGGACGCAACGGCGACGTTCCTGTACCGGCAAGGGATGTGGCACGAACAGGTCACGATCCAACGGCAGGCGCTGCGCGCGGCGGCACGGTCGACCGACGTGGCCGCGAAAGGCTCCGCTCACGTCCACCTCGCCCGCACCCATATCCGGCTGCGCGAAGGCCACGAGGCCGAGGCGCACCTGCGGGCAGCACTCGAGCTGTACCGGGAGCGCGACGACTTTGAGGGACAAGCCCGGACACATCACTACTTCGGAATGCTGCGCGAGCAGCAGAGCCGTTACCGGGAGGCACTCGACCACGCGCGACAGGCGGTCGCCATCTGCCGGGCGAACGCCCTGCGACACGGGTTGGGACACGCGCTGAACGCGGTGAGCTGGTATCAAATCTTGTTGGGCGACCACCACGACGCCCTCATCCCAGGCCAGGAGGCCATTGAGGTGACCCGGAATCTCGGGGACCAAGCCGGACTGGCCAACGCCTGGGACACCATCGGATACGCCCACCACCACCTCGGCGACGACGACGAGGCCGTCGCCAGCTACCAGCGGGCGATCGACCTATACCGCGACCTCGGCGACCGGTACTACGGATCCGTCACACTGACCCACCTCGCCGAGAGGCACCGCGCCGCCGGCCGGCTGGATTGCGCTCGCGACGCGTACCGACAAGCCCTCGTCGTACTTCAGGAACTCGCCCATCCAGATGGCGACCGGGTCCGCAGCGAACTGCTCCACCTCGAGGCGTCAGCCGGCCTCTGAGGCATCCCCGAATCCCGACCAACGTGCCGATGGTCGACGCTACATCGGAGGGTCAAGTGTGGAAACCTTGGACATCGTTGCCTTCGCTGTCTCTCATGGTGGCCGCGGTCGGCGCCGTCGATTGAAAGATCCGGACGTGGTGCGGACTATTGCCATTCCACGACGTTGTGCACCGATCCGCTAACGACATGGTGCTATGAGATCGCCAACGGGAGAACCCCGCGTAACGCCGGCCGGAGCCGACATGTGGCCTCTGCGTGAACCCGGCCGGGTGGCGGTACCTCGCCACCGGCAAACGGGCCTTCCCCTGGTACGGACGCGGTACGGGCAGGAAGTCGCAAGGTTTCGGCAAGCGGGCTCCCGCAGGATGAGCGCACGTCAACATACATGGATGGGAAGAAGCTTATGTTGCGCAGATGCGCGGTCGCAGCCATGCTGATCATCGGAATCCTGATACCCGGTGCCCCCGCGTACGCGGGGCCACCGCCCGCGAGCGGGATCGTCTTCGAGACGACCGCGCCCGGCGCCTGGTTCACCGCTCAGCCGGGAGAGCTGATGTGGCTGGTGAACCAGAACGGCTCTGACGAGGTGTTCTGGATTGGGAATGCCACCGGGTTCTCGAATCCCGGACAACTCTTTCACAGCTGGGTCCAAGCAGACGGGAACTGGTCCGGCGCGTACAGTCTCGGCGGCCTGATCTACGACAGCTTCTGTGGCATGCGGAACCCGGGCGGCACCCTGGAGATCTACGTCAAAGCAGCCGGCGGGGACGTCAATCACAAGCGTCAGCTGTGGCCGGCCGGGGACTGGGGCGGCTGGGAGAACGATATCGGTGGACGGATCAAGACCGGGTACGGCGTGAACTGCGCACACTCCACGTCGGGCAGCAAGGTCGCCGTCAAGGTCTACGGCCCCGACAACTGGTGGCACTACAAGACCCGCCTTATCACGGGTGAGTGGCCGTCCACTTGGGCGTGATCCATGAGGCATGATCGTAGGAGCGGTGAGGAAGGTGTCGTTGCCGACATTCTCCTCACCGCTCCGCGTCACATGGTCGGCCCATCACGGGCAAGTCGTACACCACTCCAGCGGACGCAACCTCAACCCTTACGCGTGAAGCCCGATCATCAGTGAACCGATGGACGGAAGAACCATGCCGTGATCAGATCCGGCAATCCACACTGGACTTGGTCTGTTGAGGGGAACTCCACGAGAGGGACCGCAAATGACCGGACTTAGGGCCTTCGAGGCCCACACGGTGGCGCCATGTCGATCCACAGTCTGATCTTGCTCATCGCACCGCCGATGGTGGGTGTCCTTGTCGGCTACGCCAGCGGGGGTCGAATCGCCGGCTTGCGGAGCATCCGACTCTCGGCCGTGTGGCTCCTGTGGCTGGCCGCCGTCGTCCAGGCGGCGCAGTACCACGTGGCTGCCCTGCGGCATCCCGGCACGCTGGTCGTCGTATTCGGCCTGGTCCTGTGGTGGCTGGCCGTGAACCTTCCCAGATGGCCGCTCGCGATCCGCGTCGCTGGCGTCGCCATCACGGTAGGTGCGCTCGCCAACGGAGTGACGGTCGCCCTCAACGGACGCATGCCATACCAGCCGAGCGGGGCTGAGGCGGTCGGCCTACGGCCGGATCTCACCACGCCCAAGAACGAACCCGCGGACGATGCGACCCGGTTCGCGCTCCTCGGTGACACGATCCCGGTCACGCCGTTGAAGAAGCTCGTCAGTCCCGGCGACGTGCTCATCGGCGCCGGGACCGTCGCGCTGACGGCGCTCGCGATGCGTCGCCGCCACGACCAACCCGATCCGGTACCCCAGCACATCACGGGAGGTGAAACATGACCATGTCCACCGTCTGGCGCCAGGCCGCCTACGCGATGCTCACGTTAGCGTCGCTGGCCCTGCTGCTCTACACCATCGGCGCACCAATGACAGAAGGAAGCTGAGGGGCCGGCATGAGAATCCGCATCATTGTGGCGCTCCTGTCGCTCGCCACACTTCTCTACACGGTCGGTGCACCACATGAGCACGGAGGCTGAAGCGTGCGAATCCGCAGGAATGGATCGCGGCTCCGGCGACGCCGGGTGACCCCTGGCTGCAACTCGTCAACATGACGAGCAAGAAGTGCCTCGGCGTCAAGGATGTCAGCTACGACATCGGCGCACCACTGCAGGTATGGACCTGCAGCGTGAACTGGAACCGGCGCTGGAACATTTCCTAGCCGCGTGACGCAGCGGCCGGGCCTGGTGCGGTGTCGACCAAGCCCGGCCGTTGCGCAACCAGGGTCAGCAATCCTGAACGCGCCCCACTCGCTGCCACCAACTCCTGTAGCTGCCGTCTAGACCCGGGTGGGTCAGACGGGCCGGTGAACAGGCGTGCTCGGCGTTCTACGACCACGTCGGGGAATTTCTAAGGCGGCGCGGGACAGTCGTCCGACCCGCAGATGTCCAGAGACCATAAGGACGCTAACACCTTCGGTCCGCCGAAGAGGTCACCGGACCGGAATCCCTGGCCAGGGGGTTGCCGGTGGGATTCGTGTCTCAGCGTCCGGGATGTACACCGGCGCCACCACGGCGGATGCCAGAGCCGCAGGTCGATGCAGCACGACATCGCGAGCGGCGTCAACGAGCCCCCGGCCGACAGCCGGCACTGGCCAGACCGGGCGCAGCGAACCTCGACCACTTCGGTGTTCTCTGGGAGGTCACGCCGACCGCTCGCCCACCTCACCGCAGGTCAAAGCCCTCGGCTCTTTCCAGTGTTGGTGAGCACTTCGGGCGCGGCGACCACCTCACAAAGCTGCACCCAATCTGCTCCCACTTGCAAGGCCAGACCATCCAGCAGCTCCTTACCGCCGCGACCTGCACATACTCCCCTACCAGGGGACATAGAATGCTGTCGACCGCTGCGCAAATCCGCTGAGCACTCCGTGTGAAACAGGACGCTGCACCGACTCTGACCTGCGGCAACGTGGAGCCGCAGGCAGGGGTGGGTGCAGTTGAGCGCCGTTCGACGCCGTTGGATGCAGTTCAAGGCCGTTCAGGGCACCTCGCTGCTCCCAACCTGCTCCCCCAAACCGGGGCGGCACCGGGCCGCCGACCGATCGTGAGCTCGGGCCCAGTGCTGTGGTTGGCGCCAGCGCTGGCTCCCGCAGCCGCATCGGTCGATCGGGGAGCACGCTCACGATCGACGCGCCTTGTCCGCGGCAGAAGAGTGAGCGCGGCACCGATCCGAAGCACGGTGACCTTGCCCGATCGAGGGCGGGGCGGTAGCCGGGCTGGCTGCCGTCGTCACTCGCCCTGCTACCGACTGCCCGGCGTACGGGACGGGTCGTGGCCCAGTCCATAGCCGGCGTGAATCTCCACCGCGCTCACTCCTAGCGCGTCGAGACCTCGGTTGAGCTCGCGGTACGCCCTGAACTCCGCCGTCACGTACTGCTCGCCCTCGACCGCGGCCGAGGGAGCCCAGCCGCTGCGGCCCAGCGCTGTCATCGCTGTCTGCATCGCCACCCATGGGCGGTGTCCGGTGACGCCGACCAGCGCATACACCCGGGTGAACGACACCGGCGGACTGACCTCGACAGGGCCGGGGCCGTCACAGGTCCGCCTGCGGACCCGTTGGGCGAGTGTTGTGGCCACCTCAACGGCACGGTCCGCATCGCTGGTCGACACGTCGACCACAAGCGCCACGCGTGCCGTTGCTTGTTCTCGTATCAAGGCCTGCAGTTCGGTGGGGAGCTCTTCCGCCTCGGCCTCGGTCACAACGCCGCCATCGGTATTCGCTTCGGTGTCCTCCGGCGGGGCGGCATCGATGTCACCGGCGGCGTCGACGTCGAGCCAGTATCCGGTGTTGCGGAAATGAGCGGCCGCCTCGCGCCAGGCGAGATGGGCCGGTTCGGTGCCGCCGCCGGACACCGGCGGGGGCAGCTCATTGCCGGACAGGAACCCCCGTACGAAGTACCGGGTCTGCTCGGAGCAGTCGCCGATTTCCCCCTTCGACACCTGGGTACGGATGCCGCGCTCTGCGCAATAGGCGAACATGCGTCCGGCGAACGTGTGCGGGTTGCCGTCGAGGAGGTAGTGCCGTCCGCATCGCTCGGTGTCGAACCACAAATTGGGGTCGACGTCGGGCGGCAACGGCGGACGAGCAGGCACGGACATTCCACGATAGTAGGACGCACGTGTGCCAGAACGGCCGACAGCCCGGACGGGACTCAGCGATAAGCCTGCTCACAGCGGCTCCACAGCCTGGTCTCCCGGGCAGCCGCACGACCCCCCTCGCCAATGGCGCCGGCTCCCTGGCAAAGATCGGTACTCGGGCTTCGACCTACAGAACCGCATCAGCATAGGTCCACGGCGCAACTTGAACCGGCAGCGAAGTTCGCGCCGACACCCTCATCGGCAGTTCCGGACGTCGACCGGCACGGGAGGCTGGCCACGGAGCGTGACGGCGCCGGCTGAGGGTAGCGCGCACGGACGGCGGCTGATCCGGATGCCAGGTCGCGGGCTTCAGACGGAAGCGCTCGTTCCCGGGCTTCGCCGTAGAGACACCGCTGCGATACAGGATGATGCCCTGCGTGCCCATCATCGATCTGCTACGAGCCGGAGTGACCACGCCGCGCCCTGACTCGGCGGCGTGTGCCACATGGCTGGCCTCGGTGTACGAGAGCATTAGAGGAGCCGGTGGTGCGGTCACCACCTCGGTCGAGGAACCAGCAGTCGGCCGAAACTACAACCGAATCGGTGTGCGACTCAGTGACGGCAAGCCGTTGTACGTCCTTCTCAACTCCGCGGCCGCCTTGGTCGCCGCAGCTCAACCGCGAGATCCTCATCTGATCACCCTGTTGTTCGCTGACGTCCCAGGCCGGGAGATCTATCGCCGAGCGGGGTTGCGGGTCGCCGCTGCGGCGGAGCTGGAGCAACCGATCGAGGATCGGTACCTCCGGCTGCTAACCGACGAAGAACGCCGGGATGTCACCTACCACCGTCCGGGCCGGCTTGGTGACCTGCTGTTCAACTGGTTCGACTGACCTGCCCGTGAACACCTCGCAGCAGACCCGGATACCCCGTCGAGGATTGTCCGGATCAGGACTACCTTGCCTCGATGACGTTCAACTTCGGTATCCCCGGCTACCAGCCAAACTGGTGCAACGGAGTCGCTGACGTCGCCAGTCGTCACGCTCAGCGACTGCGGGGCCTTGTGGGCCGCAGGTTGACGTCTACCTGGGTGGTCTGGGAGGACGACGACGATTCGTGGTTCGCCGACTGCCCGGTGGTGCTCGACTTCGAAGAGGAGCGCCTGGAGATCAACCATCAAAAGTTCGACGACCTGTCGATCACCTGGTGCACGATCGACGTGACCCGGGCACCGATGTGGCCGACCTCGGATGGCTTCCGCCTACGGTGGTGCGACGATGCTCCCGCGCCGTTGGCTGCTCGGCGCGGGCAACCCCTTGAGGCGGTGGAGCTCCTGGAGTACGCCGGGGGCGACCTGGCGGACGGCACCGTGGCGCTGGGCCTGCGATTCGCCGACGGCTGGCTGACGATCTACAACGCACTGGACGAAAATGGGATCGAGGTCGGCGAGCCCTTCCCGCAGTACCGCCGACACCGGTTGAGATGAGCCGCAATCCTCCGAACTCGACCAGGCAAGGTGGTCAGCGACAGATCCGCGCACCCGGCCTTGGCCAACCGGTGCCGCGAGACGTGTGATTAGGGTCTGCGTATGGGGGATGACATCGTTCTGCGGCTCGACCGCGCAACCGCCGAAGGTCTGTACGTCACGCTGTACGAAGCCGGAGAGCACATCGCGGCCGGCGCAGCCATCACTCCGCCCACCGCGGAAGAGGTCAAGCGCCTGGGCACTCTTCTACGGGACCTGGGTCACGCCCTTGGCCGTCGTTGCTCCCCGTACTGCGACCACCTCTAGTTATGGGTCGCGCGTGATCAGCGGCAGAAGCGTGCAGGACCTCTGCCGGCTCACCGGCACTCGAGGCAGGGAGCTACTGGATGATCGACAAGAGAGTCGTCGGGCGGTCGCGTACGTGGTGGAATTCCGTATGCGGATGAGCGAGGTGCTGAC
>NZ_JBEXHJ010000025.1:0-6278 GCF_040607775.1 Micromonospora sp. NPDC005237
TTCTGGCTGGCGGAGGCCATCTCGGACCAGTTGGTGAACAGGCCGAAGTTCATCGAGCCCCACCGGGTGCCGGTGTCGTGGGTGGTGGCGTAGACCAGTTGCCGTCCGTTGTAGGGGGCGACGGTGAAGTCCTTGAGTGACACCCAACCCGACTTCGGCTGCGCCAACGCGCCGGTCGACGACCACCGGTACGACGACGGCAGATCACACGTGGTCGGCGGCGGGGTCGTGGGTGGCGGGGTCGTCGGCGGTGGGGTGGTGGGCGGCGGTGTCGTGGGTGGGGGCGTGGTGGGCGGTGGGGTGGTCGGCGGTGGTGTCGTCGGCGTGGTGCCACCGTTGCAGGTCACGCCGTTCAGGGCGAAGCTCGTCGGGTCCGGGTTGCTGCTCGTCCAGGACCCGTTGAAGCCGAACGACACCGTGCCGTTGGTCGCGACCGACCCGTTGTAGCTCACGTTGCGCGCGGTCACCGCCGCACCGCTCTGCGTCAACGTCGTGTTCCACGACTGCGTCACCGTTTGCCCGGCGCTGTACGACCACGTCAACGTCCAACTGCTCAACGGATCACCGAGGTTCGTGATCGTCACGTTGGCACCGAACCCGCCCTGCCACTGCGACGACACGGCGTAGTTCACCGAGCAGCCCGCTGCGGCGGCACCGGCCGGCATCGCCACGACGACCGTGGCCGACGCCAGCAACGCGACACCGGCCGAGACGAGGCCGACATTGGTCGCTCTAAATATGGTCATCAAGCACCCTCCTGACGGGATGGCGGCCTCCACATTCGTGGGAATCATTGTTAGGTGAGCGTTAACAGCCGCGTCGCGTATGTTACGGGAGCGCTCCCAAACCATCAACCTCGATGCCTTGAAGGCGTCGGACCGTCATCGTGGACCCTCCGAACAGGCCGGCATGGCCGCCCCGGTGCGCTGCACGCAGGACGGCCGTGCCGGTCCTCGGACGTCGTGCGAACGGCGACCGAGGCGTCGTCAGCCGACGCTGCCGGTGACCGTGCCACCGGACTTGGTCAGCCGGTAGGTGATCTGCGTTCCGCTCCAGAAATGGAAGGTGAGAATGACCGGACCATCGTTGACCTCGGCGAAGAACTCGGGCTTCAACAGGATCGTGTTCGCCGCGTAGTCAGGCTGGAAGGTGCTCCAGAACTCCTTGTAGGTGGTCCAGTTCGCCGGCCCGGCGGCAGAGCCGTCGGCGTACCTGGCCTCCATCGTGGCGAGCTGGTCACCTCGGAACTGGGTGGGGATGGTGAAGGAGGCGGCCGTCCCGGTGGCGGCGGCCTGGGTCGGCGGGTCGTAGGAGATGATGCTGATCTGCCACGGCACGCCCTGCGAGAAGCGGGCCTCGATGGTCGCGTTCACACCGGGGGCGCGGTTGCCGACCAGCCGGGTCAGCGCCGAGCTGGTCAGGGTGAGCGTGGTCCCGGAGACCGTGTAGTCGGTGCCGTTGGCGAGGTTGGTGCTGCCCTGCCGCAGTCCCTGGAACGAGGCGCCGTTCAGGTTCAGCGTGAGGGTCCTGCTGGTGATGGTGCCGGTGCGGCGTACGTAGACCTGGTCCGAGGAGGCCGTGGCCGACCGGGTGGTCACGCTCGTCTTCATCAGTGCCAGCAGGCCCGGGTCCCGCCACTGCAGGGTGTTGCGGTTGAGGAACGACCCCGCGTCCCAGAGCATGGTGGTGAACTTCCTGATCCGGGCCTGGTAGCCGACGGCCTCGAAGAACTTCAGCAGCTCGCCGCGTTCGATGATGCCGGGTCGGGTGTAGTCGTAGCTGAGCAGACCCCACTCGCCCACGATCACCGGTACACCCCGCGCCGCGAAGGTGTTGCGCACCCGGTCGAAGCCGTCGACCATGTCCTGCTCGACGTTGGTGTCGTAACGGGTGCCGCCGGCGATGTTCACGCTGAACGGCCACCACCCGTAGAAGTGGACGGTCGCCGCGATGTTGCGGTCGTTCAGCTGCGCGATCGTGGTCGCCAGCGCGTCGAGCTGAGCCTGGTTGGAGTTGGTGTTGAGGGTGGGCAGCACCAGCAGTCGGGTGGCGTTGTTCCCGCCGGACTGGCGGACGAGGCGGACGAACGCGACGTGGAGCTCGCGCAGCACCTCGTCGCTCTGGGCGTCGCCCGAGGTGCCGGTGAACTGCGGTTCGTTGATGTTCTCGAAGACGAGCTTCGACGAGTGGTCGCGGAACCTCGTGGCGATCTGGGTCCACAGCGCGGTGTAGCGGTCCAGCACGTTCGTGCGGTCGCCCGGGTAGCCGTTGATCCACTGCCAGGAGTCGTGATGGAGGTTGATCATCACGTACAGGCCCTCGGCCAGCGACCAGTCGACCACCTGCTGGACCCGGCTCAACCAGACCGGGTCGATGGTGTACGTCGGCGCCGGCCCATGGTGGTTGCTCCACGTGATCGGGATCCGGATGCTGTTGTACCCCTGTGCCCGTACCTCGTGCAGCATGGCCTGGGTGATCAGCGGGTTGCCCCACGCGGTCTCGTCCGGGATGGCGTCGAGGGTGTTGCCCACGTTCCAGCCGGGCTGCATCGCCGCCACCGTCGCCGCCGCGTCACCGCCGGGTGGCGGGGACGGAGACGTGGACGGGGATGTCGTCGGCGTCGGGGACGGGGTGACGGTCGGGGTCGGGGACGGCGTGCCGCCCACACTCCCGGTGCACGTGACGCCGTTGAGGGCGAACGAGGTCGGCGCGGTGTTGCTGCCCGTCCAGGACCCGTTGAAGCCGAAGGAGACGGAGGCGTTCGTGCCGATGGCGGCGTTGTAGCTCACGTTCTTCGCGGTGACCTGGTCGCCCGAGGAGGTGACGGTGGCGTTCCACGCCTGGGTCACCCGCTGGCCGGACGGGAAGGCCCAGCTCAGGCTCCAGCCGTTGACCGCGTCACCGAGGTTGGTGACCTTCACGTCGGCGGTGAAGCCGCCCTGCCACTGGGACGGGACGGCATACGCCACTTGGCAGCCGGCCGCGGCCTGGGCGTTGCCGGCGACCATCATGCCCGCGGTGACCATCAGGGCCACCGCGCCGGCGACCAGGCCGACCCGTCGCCGTGTTCGTGGGAAACCGTGCGAACTCATCAGGAGACTCCTCGCCATGCTGGCGCTGTGGTGAATGGGGTGTCGACGTTCGCCGGCCGTCGGCCACCCGGTCCTGACGGGTCGAGGTGTGCCCGGACGGGCGCCTGGCACCCGGCGACCGCATGCGGGATGGCGAATGCGCGATGCCCGTGCGCGTGGGGCCGTGGTCGCCTGGACGACGCGGCCGGGAACGTGGATTGCGCGGACACTGCCCGAGGGTCCGCGCGAGCGGCGAGGCTCCCGCAACGATCGCTATGTTATCGATAACATAGTCATTCACCGATTGATGGGCAAGATGTGCCCGGCCCCTTCCCCGCAATTCGTACTCCAGCATGAAGACACCGCCGGTCAGGTTGTTGAGCATGGCTGCCACGCCCGCCCGATGGCGGCCGCGCAGCGCTCGGCCGTGAACGAGCCCGCGTCGTACGACGAGGACATGCCGAGCACTTCGCCACACCGTCGAAACACGCCCTCGGGGGTGCACCGACTGCGGCCGGTCGCCCTTGTGGGTGAACGGCACCGAGCACCGGGCCGGGCCCGCCGCCGAGCCGGCATGCTGCGACGGTGACGCCGGCCCGGAGAGGAAGCCCACATGGTTGACGCGGACGTGCCAGAGCGGATGCAGGCTGCGGCCCTGGACGAGTTCGGCGGGCCGGAGGTGATCACCCTGCGGAAACTTCCGGTACCCGAGGCCGCCGCCGACGAGGTGCTGATCAAGGTCCTGAGCGCCGGCGTGGGCGTGTGGGACGTCTACGAGCGGCAGGGCATGCTGGTGCCCGAGGGTGCCGAGTTTCCGATCGTGCCCGGCTCGGACGGCGCCGGAACCGTCATCGCGGTCGGCAGCCAGGTGACCGATCTCGCGGTGGGTGACCTGGTCTACGCCGCCGCCACCAGCCGACCGAAGGGCGGCTTCTACGCCGAGTACGCGGCCGTCAAGGCCGAGTACGTCGCGAAGCTGCCCGACGGTGTGCCGGCCGAGCACGCCGGTGCGATGCCCACCGACGCGCTGACCGCGCTGGCCGGGCTGGACACCCTCAGCCTGCCGCCGGGCGCCTGGCTGTTGATCTTCGGTGCGAGCGGTGGGCAGGGCCACCTGGCCGTGCAGTTGGCCAAGCGACAGGGGCTCAACGTGATCGCGGTGGCCTCCGGCAGCGACGGGGTCGCGCTGGTGACCCGCCTCGGCGCCGACGTGTCTCTCGACGGCCACGCCGACGCCGACGAGGTGCTCGCGACAATCCGGGACGCGGCCCCGGAAGGAGTGGACGGCATCCTCGCGATGGCCGGCGGGAAGACGCTGGACCGGCTCACCGAGACGCTGTCCGACGGCGGGGTCGTCGCGTACGCCCACGGGGTGCGGCCGGAACCGCGCGAACGGTCCGGTGTGTCGGTCCGGGCGTACGACGGTGTGGCCAACCGCGGACAGTTGCAACGCCTCAACGAACTCATCGAGGCCGGGCCGTTCGTGGTGCACGTCGCCGAGACGTTCCCGCTGGGCAAGGTGCGGGAGGCGCACAAGCGCCTGGAGAGCTCCTACCTGGGCAAGCTGCTGCTGACGATCGCCTGAGGCATCAGCCGACGCGCTGTTGCGGGACGCGTACCGAAGCCATGCCGGCCGCCGTCGCGGCCTGGATGCCCAGGTCGGTGTCCTCGAAGACCAGGCAGGAGCCCGGGGGCACGCCGAGCTGCCGCGCCGCGAGCAGGAACGCCTCCGGGTCGGGCTTGGCCCGCGTGTAGTCCTCGGCGCACACCAGCACGTCGAAGCGGTCCAGCAGACCGAGCGCGTCGAGGGAGGCGGTGACCGTGGCCCGGGTGCTGCCGGAGACGACGGCGAACGGCACCCGGCGGTGCGCGTCGTGGATGTGCGCCACCACCTCGGGCACGGCGGCGACCTGCGGCAGCAACTCCTGGTAGATGCGCTCGCGGTTCTCGACGACGGTCGCCACCGGCATCGCCAGACCCTGCCGCTCGTTCAGCTCGACGATGATGTCGGCGGTCGGCCGGCCACCCCAGGCGTAGAAGAGGTCCTCCGGGAACTCGCAGCCCCACTCGTCGAGCGCCCGGCGCCACGCCACGTAGTGCAGCGGCATCGAGTCGACGATGGTGCCGTCGCAGTCGAACAGGTACGCGGCGAACTCACCGGGCGGCAGAGGCAGAGTCATCGAGGAAGGGTACAGCGGGAATCCGCTCACTCCTCGCTGACGGATGCCAGCCGACGCAGCAGGTCCGCACGTTCCGGCTCGGTGCCGACCAGCGCCAACGCGTCCCGGTACGCCGCATCGCCAGCAGGGTCGTTCTGCGCCCCCCGGGGGCACGTCGGGTCTCCCCGTGGCAACGAGGAGACCCGATCGCCCACGTCAGGCCGGGGCGTCCGTCCGGCGCCGGGTCCGCTCGGCCCGCCGCCGCATCTGCTGGTACGCCCCGGTCAGCCCCATCGCCCGGCGTACCTCCGTCAGGGTCTGGCGTACCTCCTGCCGGGTCCGCTCGGTGCCCTCGACGATCAGCCGATCGACAAGTCCCCGGTCGGCCTCGATCGCGGCCCGGCGCTCCCGGATCGGCGCCAGGAACGTCTCCAGCGCGACGACCAGCCGCTCCTTGACCTCCACGTCACCCACCTGACCGGCCCGGTAACGGTCGGCCAGGTCGGCCACCTCGGCACGGTCCGGGTTGAACACCTCGTGGTACGCGAAGACCGGGTTGCCCTCCACCGTCCCCGGCACGTCGGCCCGCACCCGGCTCGGGTCGGTGTACATCCCGCGCACCTTGCGGCGCACCGTCGCCGCGTCGTCCGACAACGCGATCGTGTTGCCCCGACTCTTGCTCATCTTGGCCGTGCCGTCGGTGCCCACCAGACTGGGCGTGTCCGCCGGGATCAGCTCGGGCACCGGGAACACCGGCCCGTACAGGTGGTTGAAGCGGCGGGCGATCTCCCGGGTCACCTCGACGTGGGCGGCGTTGTCCCGGCCGACCGGGACCACCTCCCCCTTCACGCACAGGATGTCCGCCGCCTGGAGCACCGGATAACCGAGCAGCCCGTACGGCATCTCCTCCTTGCCCGCGTCGCGGGCCATGTCCTTCAACGAGGGCACCCGTTCCGGGGCTGTCTCGCTAAGGGTGTTTTCGGCGATCTTGGTTAGTAGGTTTCAGCAGGTGGGAAGCGGTCGCTGAAGGTGATGGCGAAGGCGTTCA
>NZ_JBEXHJ010000026.1:0-3227 GCF_040607775.1 Micromonospora sp. NPDC005237
ATCTTGAAGCAGGCTTCCCGCTTAGATGCTTTCAGCGGTTATCCCTTCCGAACGTAGCTAACCAGCCGTGCCCCTGGCGGGACAACTGGCACACCAGAGGTTCGTCCGTCCCGGTCCTCTCGTACTAGGGACAGCCCTTCTCAAGTATCCTACGCGCACGGCGGATAGGGACCGAACTGTCTCACGACGTTCTAAACCCAGCTCGCGTACCGCTTTAATGGGCGAACAGCCCAACCCTTGGGACCTGCTACAGCCCCAGGATGCGACGAGCCGACATCGAGGTGCCAAACCATCCCGTCGATATGGACTCTTGGGGAAGATCAGCCTGTTATCCCCGGGGTACCTTTTATCCGTTGAGCGACACCGCTTCCACTCGCAAGTGCCGGATCACTAGTCCCGACTTTCGTCCCTGCTCGACCTGTCAGTCTCACAGTCAAGCTCCCTTGTGTACTTGCACTCAACACCTGATTGCCAACCAGGCTGAGGGAACCTTTGGGCGCCTCCGTTACCCTTTAGGAGGCAACCGCCCCAGTTAAACTACCCACCAGACACTGTCCCTGAACCGGATAACGGTCCGAAGTTAGATACCCAAATCAACCAGAGTGGTATTTCAAGATTGCCTCCACCCATACTGGCGTATGGACTTCACCGGCTCCCACCTATCCTACACAAGCTAATTCGAGTACCAATGTCAAGCTATAGTAAAGGTCCCGGGGTCTTTCCGTCCTGCCGCGCGTAACGAGCATCTTTACTCGTACTGCAATTTCGCCGGGCCTGTGGTTGAGACAGTGGGGAAGTCGTTACGCCATTCGTGCAGGTCGGAACTTACCCGACAAGGAATTTCGCTACCTTAGGATGGTTATAGTTACCACCGCCGTTTACTGGCGCTTAAGTTCTCCGCTTCGCCCCGAAGAGCTAACAGGTCCCCTTAACGTTCCAGCACCGGGCAGGCGTCAGTCCATATACATCGAATTACTTCTTCGCATGGACCTGTGTTTTTAGTAAACAGTCGCTTCCCCCTGCTCTCTGCGGCCATACAACGCTCCACCCGCGCGGGGCTTCACGTCTCCGGCCCCCCTTCTCCCTAAGTTACGGGGGCAATTTGCCGAGTTCCTTAACCACAGTTCGCCCGATCGCCTCGGTATTCTCTACCTGACCACCTGTGTCGGTTTGGGGTACGGGCCGCTAAGAACTCGCTAGAGGCTTTTCTCGGCAGCATAGGATCACTGACTTCACCTGAATCGGCTCGGCATCACGTCTCAGCCTTCATGTGTCGCGGATTTGCCTACGACACGGCCTACACGCTTACCCCGGCACAACCACCGGCCGGGCTCAGCTACCTTCCTGCGTCACCCCATCGCTTGACTACTACCCATCAGGTTCCCACGCTCCCTGCAATCAGTCCGAAGACATCACACAGTTCGGGTGGTTAGCACAACGAGGTTCATCAGGGACGCTCTTTCGCGGGTACGGGAATATCAACCCGTTGTCCATCGACTACGCCTCTCGGCCTCGCCTTAGGTCCCGACTCACCCAGGGCGGATTAGCCTGGCCCTGGAACCCTTGGTCATCCGGCGGAAGGGTTTCTCACCCTTCTTTCGCTACTCATGCCTGCATTCTCACTCGTGCCGCGTCCACAACTGGGTCACCCCGCTGCTTCACTCGCGGCACGACGCTCCCCTACCCATCCACACACCTGCACAAGGAATCAAGTCCAAGCGAGGTTAAAATGTGAATGCCACAGCTTCGGCGGTGTGCTTGAGCCCCGCTACATTGTCGGCGCGGAACCACTTGACCAGTGAGCTATTACGCACTCTTTAAAGGGTGGCTGCTTCTAAGCCAACCTCCTGGTTGTCTATGCGACCCCACATCCTTTTCCACTTAGCACACGCTTAGGGGCCTTAGCTGGTGATCTGGGCTGTTTCCCTCTCGACTACGAAGCTTATCCCCCGCAGTCTCACTGCCGCGCTCTCACTTACCGGCATTCGGAGTTTGGCTGGTTTCGGTAAGCTTGTGGGCCCCCTAGACCATCCAGTGCTCTACCTCCGGCAAGAAACACGCGACGCTGCACCTAAATGCATTTCGGGGAGAACCAGCTATCACGGAGTTTGATTGGCCTTTCACCCCTAACCACAGGTCATCCCCCAACTTTTCAACGTTGGTGGGTTCGGCCCTCCACGCGGTCTTACCCGCGCTTCAGCCTGCCCATGGCTAGATCACTCCGCTTCGGGTCTAGGACACGCGACTGAATCGCCCTATTCAGACTCGCTTTCGCTACGGCTCCCCCACACGGGTTAACCTCGCCACATGCCACTAACTCGCAGGCTCATTCTTCAAAAGGCACGCCGTCACCCCGCAAGGCTCCGACGGATTGTAGGCGAACGGTTTCAGGTACTATTTCACTCCCCTCCCGGGGTACTTTTCACCATTCCCTCACGGTACTCGTCCGCTATCGGTCACCAGGAAGTATTTAGGCTTACCAGGTGGTCCTGGCAGATTCACGGCAGATTTCAGGGGTCCGCCGCTACTCGGGAACACCCACAGAAGGTCAGCAACTTTCACCTACCGGACTTTCACCGTCTACGGTCAGCCATTCCAGACTGTTCGACTAGCCACTGACTTTGTAACTCCTCGAACAAGTGTCAGCTTGTTCAGTAGGGTCCCACAACCCCGACCACGCAACCCCTGACAGGTATCACACGCAGCCGGTTTAGCCTCAATCCGCTTTCGCTCGCCACTACTCACGGAATCACTATTTGTTTTCTCTTCCTACGGGTACTGAGATGTTTCACTTCCCCGCGTTCCCTCCACACACCCTATGTGTTCAGGTGTGGGTGACACCACATGACTGGTGCCAGGTTTCCCCATTCGGACACCCTGGGATCACAGCTTGGTTGACAGCTCCCCCAGGCCTATCGCGGCCTCCCACGTCCTTCATCGGCTCCTGGTGCCAAGGCATTCACCGTTCGCCCTTGACAACTTGACCACAAAGATGCTCGCGTCCACTGTGCAATTCTCAACAAACGACCAACCCACAACCCGATCCGCCCCACACCAAACCCGATCACCGATCGGCGGTATGTGAGGCCAGGCCATGCCTGGCAACCTCACGAACCCACAGGCTCGCTACGGCTCTGAAACAACAACACGACGGTTGTTCCTTCAGGACCCAACAGGGTGCTCACATTCCCCCCCAGCCGCACCAACAGCATCCGTTCCCACCAACC
>NZ_JBEXHJ010000027.1:0-4067 GCF_040607775.1 Micromonospora sp. NPDC005237
GGTCGATTTGCTGTCTTACCTGGAGCCTCGCCCTCATCGATCACCGGGCTACGCACACCGTCCCTGACCTGCAAGATCAGGTTGGAAAAGGCTCACTGGTTGCGCATCCCGTCCGGGGAACGCGTGGCGTACTCGACGTAACCGTCGCCGTCGCGGTCTCCGAATTCGTCGATCCACCGCAGAGCGGCGTCGGCGTTGGGCCGCAACTGCCGCAACAACGCGTCGTCGCCCGTCCACCGCCAGTACTCGGAGAGCAGGATGAGCCACAGCTGGGTGGTGTCGGCTGAGCCGAAGCAGGGGCCGTACGGCGCGATTCCGAGCTGCGTCAGCTCCCCGGAGCGGAACTCGTGCAGGATCTTCCCGGGCTCCTGGTCGCTGAAGTCGTCGACGGCGTTGCCCTGGTGCGCGGCGAGCGTCACCAGCGCACCCCGCGCGACGTCCGGTCCACAGGTGATGCTCTGGTAGGCGGTGACCAGCGTGTCCCGCCCGAAAATGGTCAGGAACCAGGGCATTCCGGCGGCCAGCAGGACGACCTGTTCGCCGTTGATCTCCTTGACGATGCGCATCGACAGCAGGTCGACGGCGGACTTGTGATAGACGTTGCGCAACAGCTCCGAATCCGCGCTGAGGTCCGGCTTGTTGGCCGCCCACCGCGACGTCATGTCGTCGGCGCCGGGGTCGTGTGCCTCACCGAAGGTGCGGCTGGGCGGCCGTGCCGATGGAGTCCGAGCCCAATTGCGGGGGCATGTCGCGATTCGCGCCGCCGTGAGCCTGTTCCTGCTGTTGCGTCGGCCGAGAATTCATGGCACCCGCGCCTCCCCCGTTGGCAGGGGGCGGCCCCGCCGTGCCCGTTCGCAGTCTAGGACTCGAAAAGATGACCTCGCTGCGATATCGAAGGGCACTGCCGGCGGCGACGCGGACGACCGATCGTGCCGGTGGGCGGGACACCGCTCACCGGCACGATGGACGGCTCACGCCGGCGTGACGCCTGCCCTGCTCCGGCCCACGGTGGTGAGGCGCGCGGGTCGGGCTGGTCCGTCCGCTGTGGCCTGTTCCGTGGCACTCGGCCGGTTGAGCATGTTATCGATAACATGCTATCTTTCGGCGCGGGAGCGAAGGGCACGCTCCCAGTCACCTCAGTCAATCGGCACAGGCAACGCCGAGGGCTCGCCCCTCCCGCCGCCTCGCCGGTCGGTGACCAGTCCGGGCCGCTCCGCCACTGCCAGGCGACCGCAGGCGGTCGTCGGACGACCCTGGTCCGGCTGCATTCCCCCTTGCCCCGTCACGGACAACCCCGGCAGCGACGGTACGGCCCGTACGCACCCGTGTGCGCCACGCCGGCCTCAGGAGCATGCCGGCCCGCACACCGGTGCGAACCGACTCGTTGACGGCGAGGTGCATGTCCTACGGACGATCAACGGCAAGGAGTCGAGCAATGGTCAAACGGAGACAACTCTTCTCGTTCATCGCGGCCGCGGTGGTTCTCGTCGCGGCGACCGGTGGTGCGCTGCGCGGCGGATTCGGCGCCGAGGCGTTGGCTGCCACCAACGGCACCCTCGCGGCGACCGCGGGGTGCGGCAAGGCGCCCACTCTCACCAGCGGGACGCGCACGATTTCCAGCAGTGGCCAGAATCGCAGCTACATCCTCCAGATCCCGGGCGGTTATGACCGGAACCGTCCGTACCGACTGGTCTTCGGCTTCCACTGGCTGAACGGCTCGGCCAACAACGTCGCCTCGGCCGGCTACTACGGGCTGGCGCCGTTGTCGAACAACAGCACGATCTTCGTCGCGCCCCAGGGTATCGACGCCGGTTGGGCCAACACGAACGGTCGGGATCTGACCCTGTTCGACGACATCTCCCGGCAGGTCGAGAATGACCTCTGCGTCGACACGACCCAGCGTTTCGCCCTGGGCTGGAGCTACGGCGGGGCCATGAGCTACGCGGTGGCCTGCGCCCGCCCGACCGTCATCCGGGCGGTCACCGTGCTCTCCGGCGCCAACCTCAGCGGCTGTAACGGCGGTACCCAGCCTGTCGCCTACTTCGGCATCCACGGCATCTACGACAGCGTGCTGAACATCTCCCAGGGCCGGGCGCTGCGCGACACGTTCGTCCGGAACAACGGCTGCACCGCACAGAGCCCGCGCGAGCCCAGCCGAGGCAGCCTCACCCACATCACCACCACCTACTCCGGCTGCCGCGCGGGTTACCCCGTGCAGTGGGCCGCGTTCGACGGCGACCACACCCCGAGCCCGGTCGACGGGTCGTCCAGCCCCAACGACTCCAGGACCTGGACCTCGGCGGAGATCTGGCGATTCTTCACCCAGTTCCAGTCCACCACGCCGCCCACGACCGCCCCGCCGACCACGGCCCCGCCCACCACGCCGCCTCCGACCACGCCCCCGCCGACGACGCCCCCGCCCACCACGCCGCCGCCCACCACGCCGCCTCCGACGACGCCGCCGCCGACCGGGGAGCCGGGCAGCTGCGCCGCCACCTACCGGGCGGTCAACAGCTGGCCGGGCGGCTTCCAGGGTGAGGTCACCGTCGCCAACAACACCGCCACCTCGGTCAGCGGCTGGACCGTACGCCTGACCCTGGCCAGCGGCCAGGCCATCAGCAGCCTCTGGAACGGCACCAACACGGGCACCACCGGCAACGTCACCGTCCGCAACGCTGCGTACAACGGCACCCTGGCGCCGAACGCCTCGACCACCTTCGGGTTCACCGCCACCGGCAACGGCGACACCCCGCCCAGCAACGTCACCTGCACGAGCCCCTGACCGTCCGAGCCCGGGGTCCGGAGCCACCAGCTCCGGGCCCCGGGCCGGGGTTCCACACCGCGTGACCGCCACGGCGGCGGGCAGCGTTCGCACCGCGGGCCGTGCGTCCGGTGGTGCGAGCTTCGGCGCCGCGCCTGCCGGACGTCGGGGCGTCGACGCCCGAGGAGGCCGGGACCAGGCCATGTGCGGGCGTCGATGTTAGCGCCAACCATCCCAGATCGTCGGATGCGCCTTCCCCGGTAGAGGACCTCGGACGGCATTGTTGCCGAGCGTGATCGGCGTCAATCGGTCGCGTCGTGCGCGGGCGCGGGCCGTCGGCTCACCGAAGCGCCAATGTTACGTCTTGACGAACAGCATGTTATCGCTCACAGTCGATGGTCAAGGACGGCGACGGCTACGGCTCACGGGGCGGGCCTGCGACGCCGACCTTGATTCAGGCGTGCGTCCACAGCATGCAGGGGATCTTGTTAGCGCGAACATTCCCGACGCATGCGCCCGGTCGCGTGTCGCGGTGCGCCCAGCTTCGGGTGACCGTTCGGCTCCTGGTGATTGAGGAGGATCATGTCTGCCTTTGGTAGGTCTCCGTCGACGGCACCGCCCTCGCGGCGGCGAGCGTGGTTGGTGCGAGCAGTCGCCGCCGGCGCGGCAGCGGTGGTGGTCGCCGGCGCCGCCGCGATGGCGGTGTCGTCACCCGCGGCCGCGGCGACGGTCGACACCAGCGCCTGGTACGTGTTGGTCAACCGCAACAGCGGTAAGGCCCTGGACGTCTACAACCTGGCCACGAACGACGGCGCGCGGATCACCCAATGGACGCGTAACAACGGTAACCAGCAGCAGTGGCAGTTCGTGGACTCGGGCGGCGGCTACTACCGGCTCAAGTCGCGGTTGTCGAGCAAGGTGCTCGACGTCTACAACCGTTCGACCGCCAACGGCGCGGCGATCGTGCAGTGGACCGACAACAACGGAACCAACCAGCAGTTCCGGCTGGCCGACTCGGACAGCGGCTACGTGCGGCTGATCAACCGCAACAGCAACAGGGTGATGGAGGTGCAGGGCGCCTCGACCGCCGACGGTGGCAACATCGTGCAGTACGACGACTGGAACGGCACCAACCAGCAGTGGCAGCTCGTGCGCGTCGACGGCGGGGGCAACCCCACCACGCCGCCGCCCACCACGCCGCCCCCGGGCGGCACGTGTGATCTGCCGTCGTCGTACCGGTGGTCGTCGACCGGCGCGTTGGCGCAGCCGAAGTCGGGTTGGGTGTCACTCAAGGACTTCACCGTCG
>NZ_JBEXHJ010000028.1:0-2513 GCF_040607775.1 Micromonospora sp. NPDC005237
AAATGAACATAGAATAAATTACGGGTTAATGAACGAGAAATGTAAATGATTTTGAGAGTTTTTATAACAAAAGAAGAGTGTCCAGAAAATGACCTTTTTCTGGACATAGGATAGAAATATTTTTATAAGTTTATTAAATAACGAAGGAGCAACTTTAGCTACAAATCTTGCTATTTGTAAATCTACATTTTTTTATTGAAAAATAGATAGTTTATAGTTACAGTTGCAACTGCTTTAGCCGCGATTAAAATACTTTTCTCATTCATTTTAAATAAAGGGCTATGATGGGGATAATTTCCGCCGTCTTCAGGCTGTGCACCAATGTAAAAGAAAGTACTTGGTACAACTTGCCCATAATATGAAAAATCTTCAGAAGGATTTTGTGGTCCTAAATCGACTATATTATTGACTTCTGAAATATTCTGATCTTTTAAGCTGTCAACTACAAAGTGAGTGAGATTTTCTGAATTAAAGAGTACAGGATAGTTATCGTCATAATCTACAATCACTTCAACCCCAAAGGTTACTCCAACGCCTTTAGCAATTTGTTTCACTTGGTCTCGGATGACTTTTCTAGTTGTTTCTTTCATCATCCGAACATCCCCTTTTAACACTACTTTATCTTGTATAGCATTAAAACTTCCTGCTCCATCAAATGATCCAATAGTTACAGTACCCATGTCAAATGGATCTATTCTTCTTGAAATTACTGTTTGGAGTTCAGTTACAAAGTAACTAGCGGCTACTATTGCATCATTACTTAATTGTGGCATAGAAGCGTGACCTCCGTTTCCTTTGATTGTAATGGTGAAATTAGAACGTCCCGTTTGAGTTTCTTTATTATGATAGGCAATGACCCCTGTTTTAATTGTAGTCATCACATGAACCCCGATCATATTATCGACACCGTCAAGAGCTCCTGCTTTAATCATACCTTTGGCACCACCAGGAGATACTTCCTCTGCTGGTTGATGGACAATTCTAACTCTTCCCGGAAGTTCTTGTTTTATTTTTACTAGTTCTCTAGCAAGTACCATCAAATATGCAGTATGTGCATCGTGTCCACAGGCATGCATTACTCCTGGATTGACCGATTTAAAACTTAAATCATTATCTTCAAAAATAGCAAGAGCATCAAAGTCTGCTCTCAACGCAAGAGTTTTTCCGGATTTTCCACCTTCAATATCAACGATGATTCCAAATCCCTTTCCGATAAGTTTTGGTTCACAGTCAAGTTCTTTATAAAAGCCCATAATATACTTAAATGTTTCTTTTTCTTGAAAAGAAATTTCTGGGTATTGATGAAGATGACGCCTAATTTGAATCATTTCATTCTCATATTGTGTTAAGCTAGTCAACAAATTATTAAGTAGTTTCATATGATACCTCTAAACTTTCTACCCGAATTGCTAGTTAATTTCATTGGAAAATAAATAAGTCGTGCTATCCTAATCTTAAACCACTAAGCATTAGAAAGCGCACGACTTATATGACTTATAATAGCACACTTCCAAAAGTTTTTGTTTATTTACTGACAACCATTGAGACGCTTTATCAAACGAGTGTTCCCCTTGAAGTTCAAAACCGAAAGAACGTCCATCTCGCAACATCAGATTGCTTAGTTATCGCTTGTTACCTATGGGGCGTACTGCATTTTAGTGAAACGCTTAAAGCTAAGCACCAATTGGCTCAAAGTTTATTTCCTAATTTCCTAGAATATTCTCGCTTTGTCCGCCGTTGTAATGCCCTCTTACCGAGTATCCAAGTCATTCGCCAAGCACTCGTCTTTAAAGAGGTTGAAGGAATTAGTGTATCCATTATTGACAGCTTCCCCATTCCTTTGTGTCAGCCTATTCGTAATTTCAGAAGCAAAGTTCTTGGAGATTATGCCAATGTTGGCTACAATGCTACAAAGGGACAGTACTTCTATGGATGTAAATGTCATGCTTTAGTCAGTGAATCAGGCTATGTCATAGACTACACAATTACTCCTGCTTCAATGGCTGATAGTTCAATGACCGAGGAAGTGTTGAGTCAATTTGGGACACCAACAGTCCTTGGAGATATGGGATATTTAGGTCAGTCACTGCATGATAGGCTGGAATTAAAAGGAATTGATCTAATGACACCTGTCAGGAAGAATATGAAGCAAAAGAAAATCCTTTTCCCTAATTTTTCAAAACATAGAAAAGTGATTGAGCGAGTTTTCTCTTTTTTGACAAATCTAGGAGCTGAGCGTTGTAAAAGTCGTTCGCCTCAAGGTTTTCAATTGAGATTAGAGATGATACTTTTAGCGTATTCTTTACTGTTAAAATCAGTTAAATCACTGGAACCAGAGACTTTAAGATATTCTATCGGGTATCAAGTCATGGATAAATAATCAACTAGCAATTCGGGTAAATAAGATTAAAAATTATATTCACTTCCAGTGTTTACCTCTTACCAGTCTGTAAAGTTTATATCCAACATAAGAAGAAAAAATATACATTTTTATCCGTTTAGTATGTCTTTTT
>NZ_JBEXHJ010000029.1:0-1706 GCF_040607775.1 Micromonospora sp. NPDC005237
CACATCGTTCTGTGTCGCGGTCATCACGGCACCCTCCTCACCAGGCACAACGCCTGGCAGGTCAGGCCGGAAACACCGTTAGATCCACAGTCCCCCCGTTCCAGCCGGGGAACGGTCACCAGGTTCTGCAGAAGGGTGTTGAGATCGCCGACCTCCGGAATTGCCGACTGTAGGTAGAACGTGGCACGCGCCGGGTCGACGCCGGCGGCGAGGATGTCGGTCACCATCTCGCGGGCATTGCCGGAGACCTGGTCGATGTCCTCCCGGCGGTTGCGGGTGGTCAGCATGTGCAGGTCAGCGATGATGAAGAAGCTCTCGTAGCGCTGGTGCAGCCGCACCCGGTTGGCGATGCTGCCGACGTAGTGGCCAAGGTGCAGGCGGCCGGTGGGCCGGTCGCCGGTGAGCATTCGTGCGATGGACATGGCGAGGTGCCTCTCGTGCAGGTGGGTGGGTCACGCGTGGGCGCGCGCCGAGCGGGGCGAACAGGCCCCCTCGGTAAGCGGAAACAGGGCTCAGCGAGCCGTCCGCCATCGCGCGCCGGCGCGGTACCGCAGACCACCGGCACGGAGTACGTCCAGGAAGTGCTCACGGCCGTCGCCGGAGCTGGCCGGGACCGTGGGCACGACACCGCACGGCAGGCCGTCGACCACATCGACCGCCTCCGACACGCAACTGCCCGTCCGGACCACGGCCTCACGTTACCCGGGGGACGGTCCTGAGCTGTCCTCCATCGCACTGCCCACCCCGGCGTGGCCGGAAACGGGCTGCTTGGAGTGCCAGCTCCGGTCGGCGGCGCGCGGTCCGGGCGTCGCGTCCGTTGCGTCCTTGGCCAGCTCGCGGATCGGGTGCGCTGGCATACTCGGCTGCCATGGTGCTGTCGCGAGGGTGGGCTCTCTTCCTGGTCGGGGTCGGGATCTGGACCTGGGTGATCTGGCCGAGGTTCGCCGTCGCCATCTGGCAGGACCCGCGATCCTGGGCCTCCGGCACGGTGGCCGACGGCGCCGCCACCAGCTTCCTGTGGGTGCACGCTCTGCTGATCGCCGTGTCCCTGGCCATCGGGACCACAGTCGGTGTGCTCGGCATCCGAGCCTGGTCCGCCGCCCGCCGACGGCAGGCGTCCTGACCTCCGCCGCTGCTCGGCGAAGCTCCGGATGGCTGATCCGACGCGGAGGGGAATCAGTGTGACGCGGGACGCTACCCCCCGATTTGACGATCAAACCCACGGACGCGTAACTTTCTCTCTGCCAGCGCGGAACGGGGCAAACAGGGCGAAAGACCTGGAGCACCGGATCGGGCAGGCAGCCGGGTCAGGCAGGGGTTCGCCTCTGCGGGCACGGTTCGGGCGGGGCTCACCGGATCAGCCGCGAGGCGGATTTGGCGCAGCGGAACCGACCGGGTAAGGTTCACGACCGGCAGGGCACCGGGCGAGACTGCGGGACACCGCAGCGGCCGGCCTGCCAAATCCGACGACCTGACGCAGCGGTTCGCTGCTGCGTGAGTGCGCCGGGACCAACCCGTACGAAGCACGACAGACCGGGACACACGGTTTGACACGGCGAAGACGGTGAGGTAACGTAGTAAAAGTGCCCGGCGCGAGAGCGGCGGGGACGCGTACGAAAAGCCCCGGGATGGTGGCCCACTGGTTGGGTCTTCTGATCGGTGTGTGGTTGTTCTTTGAGAACTCAACAGGGTGCTTGTAAAGCCAG
>NZ_JBEXHJ010000030.1:0-1582 GCF_040607775.1 Micromonospora sp. NPDC005237
CCCCACATGAACAACAAATTGGGGGGTGTGTCTAGGTGCGGGGGGGAGCCCCGTGGGGCCAAAACAACACCCCCGCCCCCCCCCCCCCCCCGGGGGGGGGGGGGGGGGCCCGCCCCCCCCCCGACGTCGGCGTACGCCCTCCCGCTCGACCTCGGCGGACGAGCGGGCTGCGGCCTGCGCTACTCTTGAACGTCGCCGCTGTCGCACCGCGCTGACCGTGCGCGTCCCCGAGGGCGGCGACGGCCGCATTTTCCCAGCTCCAAGCCCCAGGAAGTGACATGCCTCCGAAGAAGAAGCTCGTCAAGACGTTCACGCTTCAGCTGCCGGCGGGCCAGGCCACGCCGGCGCCGCCGGTCGGCCCCGCGCTCGGCCAGCACGGCGTGAACATCATGGAGTTCTGCAAGTCCTACAACGCGCAGACCGAGTCCCAGCGGGGCGACATCGTCCCCGCCGAGATCAGCGTGTTCGAGGACCGGTCCTTCAGCTTCGTGCTGAAGACCCCGCCTGCCGCCCGGCTGCTGATCAAGGCCGCCGGTGTGCAGAAGGGCTCGGGCGTCCCGCAGGCCGAGAAGGTCGGCTCGGTGAGCCGCGCCCAGCTGCGTGAGATCGCCGAGAAGAAGATGGCCGACCTCAACGCCAACGACCTGGACCAGGCCGAGAAGATCATCGCCGGCACCGCCCGGTCGATGGGCATCACCGTCAGCGACTGACGTTCGGCCTCGCCGACGACCCGACCGTGGGAGGGCCCGCGCCGAGCGGCCCGCCAGAGACCACAGGAGTAATCAGCAATGCAGCGCAGCAAGAGCTACCGCAAGGCCGCCGACGTCATCGACCGGTCGAAGCTCTACACCCCCTCCGAGGCCGTGAAGCTGGCCAAGGAGACCACCAACGTCAAGTTCGACGCCACGGTCGAGGTCGCCATGCGCCTCGGCGTCGACCCCCGCAAGGCGGACCAGATGGTCCGCGGCACGGTCAACCTGCCGCACGGCACCGGTAAGACCGCCCGCGTGATCGTGTTCGCCGGTGGCGCGAAGGCCGAAGAGGCCGCCGCGGCGGGTGCGGACGAGGTGGGCACCGACGAGCTGGTCGCCCGGATCCAGGGTGGTTGGCTCGACTTCGACGCGGCGATCGCCACGCCGGACCAGATGGCCAAGATCGGCCGGATCGCGCGGATCCTGGGCCCGCGCGGTCTCATGCCGAACCCGAAGACCGGCACGGTGACCATGGACGTCACCAAGGCGGTGCAGGACATCAAGGGCGGCAAGATCACCTTCCGGGTGGACAAGCACTCCAACCTGCACCTGATCATCGGCAAGGCCTCCTTCACGGAGACCCAGCTGGTGGACAACTACGCCGCGGTGCTCGACGAGGTGCTGCGCGCCAAGCCGTCCGCGGCTAAGGGCAAGTACCTCCGCAAGGTCATCCTCACCACCACCATGGGCCCGGGTGTCCCGGTCGACCCGAACCTGGTGAAGAACCTCCGTGAGGACCAGGCCGAGGCCTGAGCCGACAGTTCGCTCGTACCGGGGCGCCGCCACGATCGGCCCGGTCGCCGCCATCGGCATCGCCGCCACCCTGCTGG
>NZ_JBEXHJ010000031.1:0-1429 GCF_040607775.1 Micromonospora sp. NPDC005237
GACCGGTGGCGGCTCGACCAGGACGCCGGTGGACAGATCAGACTCCGGTGCCTCGACGGGCGGGCCGGCGCCGAAACCTAGTGACCTATCCATGAGCAGGGTGAAGGTGTGGTAAGACGCACTGGAGGCCCGAACCAGGACACGTTGAAAAGTGTTTGGATGACTTGTGGATAGCGGAGAAATTCCAAACGAACTGGGAGATAGCTGGTTCTCTCCGAAATAGCTTTAGGGCTAGCGTCGAAATGTAAGTGTATTGGAGGTAGAGCACTGTTTGGGTGAGGGGTCCGTCTAGGATTACCAATCTCAGATAAACTCCGAATGCTAATACACATGTTCGGCAGTCAGACTGCGAGTGCTAAGATCCGTAGTCGAAAGGGAAACAGCCCAGACCAACAGCTAAGGTCCCAAAATATATGTTAAGTGGAAAAGGATGTGGGGTTGCACAGACAACTAGGATGTTAGCTCAGAAGCAGCTATCATTCAAAGAGTGCGTAATAGCTCACTAGTCGAGTGACACTGCGCCGAAAATGTACCGGGGCTAAACATATTACCGAAGCTTTGGATTGATATTTTATCAATGGTAGGAGAGCGTTCTTAACCGCGATGAAGGTATACCGTGAGGAGTGCTGGAGCGTTAAGAAGTGAGAATGCCGGTATGAGTAGCGCAAGATAAGTGAGAATCTTATCCACCGTAAGACTAAGGTTTCCAGGGGAAGGCTCGTCCGCCCTGGGTTAGTCGGGACCTAAGGCGAGGCCGAAAGGCGTAGTCGATGGACAACTGGTTGATATTCCAGTACTAGATATGATCGTGATGGAGGGACGCAGTAGGCTAAGAGATGCCAGTTAATGGATTCTGGTCTAAGCAGTGAGGTGTGAGATGTGTCAAATGCATTTCTCTTTAACATTGAGCTGTGATGGGGAAGCAACTACGGTTGCGAACTCTCTGATGTCACACTGCCAAGAAAAGCTTCTAGCGTAAAGTCATATCTACCCGTACCGCAAACCGACACAGGTAGTCGAGGCGAGTAGCCTCAGGTGATCGAGAGAACTCTCGTTAAGGAACTCGGCAAAATAGCCCCGTAACTTCGGGAGAAGGGGTGCTGGTGTAAAAGCCAGCCGCAGTGAATAGGCCCAAGCAACTGTTTATCAAAAACACAGCTCTCTGCTAAACCGCAAGGTGATGTATAGGGGGTGACGCCTGCCCGGTGCTGGAAGGTTAAGAGGAGTGCTTAGACGTAAGTCGAAGGTATGAATTGAAGCCCCAGTAAACGGCGGCCGTAACTATAACGGTCCTAAGGTAGCGAAATTCCTTGTCGGGTAAGTTCCGACCCGCACGAAAGGCGTAATGATTTGGGCACTGTCTCAACGAGAGACTCGGTGAAATTTTAGTACCTGTGAAGATGCAGGTTACCCGCGACAGGACGGAAAG
>NZ_JBEXHJ010000032.1:0-1394 GCF_040607775.1 Micromonospora sp. NPDC005237
GGGGCTGTCTCGCTAAGGGTGTTTTCGGCGATCTTGGTTAGTAGGTTTCAGCAGGTGGGAAGCGGTCGCTGAAGGTGATGGCGAAGGCGTTCAACGCGGGTTTCCAGCGCATCGTCCATCGGGTTCTGCCTGCTCCGGTGGGATCCAGGGACCGGGTCACCAGGTACAGACACTTCAACGCGGCCAGTTCGTTGGGGAAGTGGCCGCGGGCCTTCACGGCCCGCCGGTAGCGGGCGTTCAATGACTCGATCGCGTTGGTCGAGCAGATGACGGTGCGGATCTCCACGTCGTAGTCGAGGAACGGGATGAACTCGGCCCAGGCGTTGTCCCACAGGCGGATCACCGCCGGATACCGCCCGCCCCACTTCTCGGCCAGGTCGTCGAACGCCGCCCGGGCCGCCTGGGCGTTCACGGCGGTGTAGATCGGTTTGATGTCGTGTTTCACCTCGTCCCAGTACTTGCGGGAGGTGAGCCGGAACGTGTTGCGGATCAGATGAATGATGCAGGTCTGCACGATCGTTCGAGGCCACACGTTCGTGACGACCTCGGGCAGGCCTTTGAGGCCGTCGCAGACGAGGAAGAACACGTCCTTGACGCCCCGGTTACGCAGGTCGGTCAGCACGCTCATCCAAAACTTGGCGCCCTCACCGCCGGTGCCGGCCCACAGGCCGAGGATGTCCTTCTCGCCGTCGAGGGTGACCCCGATCGCGGCGTAAAACGGCCGGTTCGCGACCTGCCCGTCACGGACCTTGACCACGATCGCGTCGATGAACACCGCCGCGTAAATCTCATCCAGAGGCCGGCGCGACCAGTCGGTCATCTCCTCGATCACCTTGTCCGTGATCCGCGAGATGGTCTCCTTACTGACCGAGGCGCCATAGATCTCGGCGAAGTGCGCACTGATCTCGCCGGTCGTCAGGCCCTTGGCATACAGCGACAACACGACCTCGTCGACGCCGGACAAACGCCGCTGCCGCTTGCGGACGATCTGGGGCTCGAACGTGCCAGCCCGGTCCCGCGGCACGTCAATCTGCACCGGGCCGGTGCTGTCGGTCAGCACCGTCTTCGGCCGGCTGCCGTTGCGGATGTTGCCCGAGCCGGCGCCGTCGGTTTCGTGTTTGGCATAGCCGAGGTGCTCGGTCATCTCCTCGTTCAGCGCGGTCTCCAGGACAGTCTTGGTCAACTGCCGGAGCAACCCGTCCGGGCCCGTCAGCGACAGCCCTTGTTCCTTGGCTGCCCGGACCAGCTCGGCGGCGGCCTTCGCCTCCGCCGACGGCTCGGTCCGCTTCTTACGTCCAGTCACATCGTTCTGTGTCGCGGTCATCACGGCACCCTCCTCACCAGGCACAACGCCTGGCAGGTCAGGCCGGAAACACCGTTAGATCCACAGTCCC
>NZ_JBEXHJ010000033.1:0-1385 GCF_040607775.1 Micromonospora sp. NPDC005237
GCTTCAAATTCACCAGGCATCCGAAAACCATCTTCTTTTGGTGTTGTACCAATAATACGTTTTGCCATTTTTTCTCTCCTATTTTTTTATTTTTTTAAATTTAATAATTAATCGCAAATTGTAAAATGAAGTTAGCCACCTTGAGTCAAGCAAAAAACATCTGAATCTCTTATACTAGAAGTTCGACCAAATAGTATAAAAAGGAAATTCAGATGCAAGACTATTCTATCACAAGCCAGAGCAAAGGGAAACACCTGACCAATCAAGACCGTTTAAACATTGAACGTTGGCACAATAAAGAAGGACTGAGCAACCGTGAGATTGCGCGCTTATTGAATAAAGCTCATGGGACGATTGACAGAGAGATGAAGCGAGGGGAAATCCAGCTCAAGCGGAAGGTAAAATACTCTGCTAAAAAGGCTCAAGAAAATTATGAAGGATTGAGGGCTCACAGTGTTCGTCCGAGTAAACTCACGACTGAGATTGATTGTTATGTGAGTACACGTCTTAAAGAAGACAAGGACTCTTTGGAAGTCATTCATCAGGCTCTAAAAGGAGTTTCTCTGAGCAGCCTCTACAATTGGGTCAACTGGGGCTGGTTAGAAGCCAAGCGTCATCATCTTTTCTATCCGCAGTATAAGGCGGCAAAGAAAATCAAACCTCGTGCGCCAAAGCATCCTTTTGGTAAGTCTATTGAAGAACGGCCTGAGTTCATTAACAATCGCTTAGAAGTGGGGCATTACGAGATTGACACGGTCATTCTTACGAGAGCTAAGAACAAGGTGCTTTTGACGCTCACAGAGCGAAAATACCGCACGGAGATCATTCGCTTGATTGATGGGAAAACAGCACAGGCGGTCAATGATGAGCTGGTGGAACTTCAAAAAAGTTATGACTTCAAATCCATTACCCCTGACAATGGCCATGAATTTGCAAGGCTCTCTGAGGTCGTAAGCTGTCCAGTTTACTATGCACACGCCTACGCGAGCTTTGAGCGAGGGACGAATGAAAACCATAACCGAATGATTCGTAGGCATCTGCCAAAAGGCACAACAAAGACGACCCCTGAAGAAGTCGCCGCTATCGAGTATTGGATGAACCATTATCCAAGAAAAATGTTCAACTATAAGAGTTCATATGAGATGAGCTTGGCTGGCTAACTTGGACTTGCAATTTGCGTAAATAATAAATTTTTAAAAAAATAAAAAAATTACAGCTGAGACTAGAAATTTCAGAAAGTCTGTGTTATAATATATTTCGTCGTGAAAATGACGCTTTAAGCATGACTCGTTAGCTCAGTTGGTAGAGCATTTGACTTTTAATCAATTGGTCGCAGGTTCGAATCCTGCACGACCCACCATCTAAAGCAGTAAGCAGTTTAAAAC
>NZ_JBEXHJ010000034.1:0-1233 GCF_040607775.1 Micromonospora sp. NPDC005237
GCCGCAGGCTGCCGACGTTCCTTCGGCGGCCCCGGAGAAGCCCGCGCCGCCGATGAAGAAGGACGGCGATGCCGACGGCGGTGCGCTGCTGGTCGAGCGCGGCGGCAGCGCCCACCTGGAGAAGGTCGAACTGACCCGCAACAACGCCGAAGGCAACGGCGGCGCCATCGCCAACTTCGGCCGGGTCGACCTCGACGACAGCGAGGTCGAGAACAACCACGCCCGGGAGAACGGCGGCGGCATCTTCAACGTCGGCGTACTCAAGGTCAAGGGGTCCTCCGACGACAAGGACTGGTCCTCCCACGGCCAGGGCGGGTCCGCCGACGACAAGAACGACGACAAGAACGACGACAAGAACGACGGCAAGAACGAGTTCTCCCACGAGCGGGATCACGAGTCCCGCATCACCAACAACACCGCAGGTGACAACGGCGGCGGCATCGCCAACGGCCGCGGCAAGAAGGAAGAACACGGCAAGGACAAGGACAAGAACAACGACTACTGGCCAGGCGTGCAGGGCCGCGACGAGGCCGGCAGCGTGGAGATCTTCAAGACCTCCATCGACGGCAACACGGCCAACGGCAACGGCGGCGGCGTGTTCAGCTCCAGCGGCTTCGTCAAGATCGTCCTGTCGAGCATCACGAAGAACACCGCCTGCGAAAGCGGCGGCGGCATCTACGCCCGCAACACCAACCTCGACCTCGAGAAGGTCACCGTCGCCAAGAACCACGCCAGCAAGGACGGCGGCGGCATCGTCAACACCGGCGGCGAAGAAAAGAAGAAGGAAGGCCCCTCCTCCAGCGACGACAAGAAGGACCAAAAGGAGCAGGAAGCCACCGCCACCATCGCCGACAGCGAGATCGTCGAGAACACCGCCGGACGCTTCGGCGGCGGCATCTTCAACGGCGACCCCGACGTCAAGCTCAAGGAAGGCTTCGAGGAGCCCGACAACAAGGACAACAAGGACGACAACGCCCGCCTCACCCTGCGGGACACCGAAATCAAGGCCAACACCGCCCTCAACGGCGGCGGCATCTTCAACAACAAGGGCACAGTCACCCTGACCAAGACCCGCGTCACCAAGAACACCGCCACCGACTCCTCCAAGACACACCGAGTCGCCGGCGGCATCCTCAACAACAACGGCAAGGTCCGCCTCGACGAAAAGTCGACCATCACCAACAACGACCCCACCAACTGCGCCGGCACCGTCAAGGACTGCTTCAACTGACC
>NZ_JBEXHJ010000035.1:0-1159 GCF_040607775.1 Micromonospora sp. NPDC005237
CACGTGGCGATACACGAAAGTTCAGCTCAGCACCGAACAGTGACACCTCCTATGCCGCACCGGATCATCGCGCATGATCTCCTACCCGCTCATCGACATGAGCGGACGCTGCCCTACCGCCTCCGAGGGACAACCCCGACGGCTTCGGGCACGCCGAAGAGGTCCGCAGCCTGAAGGGCCTGCTTAGGACGTTGCCCGTGGGATCGGTGTCTCGAATGACGAAACAGCGGCGCACTCCAGCAAGCTCACCCGCAACGCTCCACATCGATCTGCAGCACGCCTTTAGACGTGGCCTTAGGCGAACCGGGACGTCGGCCGGCGCCAGCCATCCCGGGAGCAGCAACGCCTGACCACTTCGACCTCTACTGGAAGGTCACGCCGCACCGCTCGACCTCATCACTACAGGTCAAAGCCCTCGTCTCCGTCCGGCGTCGATGAGCACTTCGGGCGCGGAGACCACTTCGCCAACCTGCACCCCAGCCTGCTCCCAGTTGCAAGGTCGGGCAACCGTCGGCTCCTTACCGCCTTGACCTGCACACACTCCCCTACCAGGCGACATAGAGCGTTGTCGAATGCATCACAGAACTGCGGAGCACTCCGCGGGAACCAGGACGCCACACCGACTCTGACCTGCGGCAACGTGGGGCCGCAGGCAGGGGTGGGTGCAGTTGAGGGCAGTTCGACGCCGTTGGACGCAGTTCGAGGCTGTTCACGGCGCTTCGCTGCTCCCAACCTGCTCCCCGCACCGGATCATCGACCGCCGACCGATGGTAAGCAGCCTGCCCTGTGCCTTGGCTGGCACCAGCGCTGGCTCCCTCAGCCGCATTGATAGGGGGCACGTTCACGATCGCCACGCATTACCAGCGGCAAATCCGGATGTCGGATCCTGACGGTGCCAGGCATCATCATCGCGTGGATGCCCTCCGAGTGATCGTCCTGGTCGATGACCTCCGTTCGTTCGTGGATGGCCGTAGTGCCGAGGTGGCCCGTACCAGTGCCGCCGGAGTTGACCTCCTCGAGCGGTACCGGGGCCAGCGTCTGGACGAGCTGTGGCTGGACCACGACCTAGGCCGTGTTTCGTAGGGCCTCGATATTGGGCGTGGCGGTGGTCGCTAATTGAAGAGGTCTCCGGTAGTTGGTTCAGCGACCAAGCTAGAAC